>NZ_RFFL01000099.1 GCF_003696285.1 Stutzerimonas nitrititolerans | reverse complement strand
CAGGCTGGAACAGATCAACCCAGCCAACGGCTACCTCACGCAAATCCAGCGCGTGTATGGCCCCACCGATAAGCCGCGCGACAAGGCGCCGATGCCGCTGGCGCTGATTCGCCCCCAGGCAGACACCAAGACGAGTGTCGCTGGCTTTCAGGCGACACGGGTGCGCACCTATGAGATCGAAGTCCAGTTCGCCAAAAGCGCGGATGAGGCAGAGCTATCGAATGTGCACGTCGACATCCTGCGCGCACTCGGCTTTGGCCAGGATCAGCCCGAACGCAAATTCCCCGGCCTGCTCGAGGACGAAGACCA
>NZ_RFFL01000098.1 GCF_003696285.1 Stutzerimonas nitrititolerans | reverse complement strand
TTGACGTGTCGTTTCGAGGGCCTATAATGCGCACCTTCTCCGGCGCCGGCCCTTGGCGAAACCTCTTGTAAATCAAGAAGTTAGCTTAAAATAAGGGCTTGCACGGACGGCGAATTCGAGTAGAATGCGCCGGGCTGACAGGGCGGTGGTTGAGTCCGGTTGGCGCTTCGGTCGGTTCGATCGAAGGCGGTGAAAGAGGCGGTTGACAGCGGTTTTGAACGCTGTAGAATGCGCCTCCCGCCGACGAGAGGCTCCGGTCGATCGAAGGCATAAGCGGTTGAGAAGAAAGAAAAACTTCTTCAAAAACAGCTTGACGTGACACA
>NZ_RFFL01000097.1 GCF_003696285.1 Stutzerimonas nitrititolerans | reverse complement strand
CACTAGTGTCCGGGGAAAATTGTTCATAGCTGAAGGCTTCCCATGGCGATCCTCAGCTTCGCCTGGTTACGTCGTCGCTCAGCCGCTTTGAGCATCGCCGCTGGCCGTTCGAACAGGCTATACGCAAGCTGAGTGGCAAACTCATAAATGCTGCCGGTGGCACATGAGTGCCGCCGGTAGGCATGCAGCAAGAGAAACGCAAGCAGGGCACTGTAGATCTGCAGGCGCACGGCATTTTCCGAACAGCCGAAATAGTGCTTGAGCTTCAGATGCTGCTTGATCCATTTGAAGAACAGCTCGATTTGCCAGCGCTGCTTGTAGAGTGCAGCGATCTGCTGGGCGCTTCGTTTG
>NZ_RFFL01000096.1 GCF_003696285.1 Stutzerimonas nitrititolerans | reverse complement strand
ATAAATTATCTACACTTTCATCTTCTTCTTTTTGTTCTGCTTTTCCATCATTTGTATCTTCATAATTAATTATATGATTATCATCAAATTGTGATTTATCATCTAATGTGATTTGTTCATTCTTGTCTTTAACTTCAGTAATCAATACTTTATTTACTTGTAATTCATCGTCTAATTTATTACTTGTTACTTTAGCTAAACCAGAATAATATTTACCCTTATATTCAAATGGTTTAAATGTAGTATTGTAATCTATGCTGTAATCAAAGTCGCCTTTTTTTATTGATTCCTTTTCTTGTTCTAAATTATAATTTTCTTCGTTTAAGAAACCAAATGAAATTCCTTTAATATCA
>NZ_RFFL01000095.1 GCF_003696285.1 Stutzerimonas nitrititolerans | reverse complement strand
GCCTGCCGACTTCGGACGCTCGGGCTCTCCGCCGCCCTTGCTGGCATTGACCAGCTTCTGCTCGGCCTCCTGCAGACGGGCCTGCAGCTCGCCCTGCTTGGTCAGCATTTCGTCGACCTTGGCTCGGGTTTCAGCCTGCATTTCGCCGTGGCGGGATATCTCCTTCTGGCTGGCTTCAGCCTGGGATTTGATCTGATCGCCGATCTGCTTGAGGCTGGTACTCAGTTCGTTGTACTGCTTTTCGAAGTCGCTCATTGCGATTCTCCTTTGAGGATATAGGTCAGTTCTTTTGCCGCCTGCAAAGCGGCGGAGAGGTCAGGAGCGACAGCGCGGGGCGTATCGGTCGGGACAGCGCGCGGCTTGT
>NZ_RFFL01000094.1 GCF_003696285.1 Stutzerimonas nitrititolerans | reverse complement strand
GCCTGCCGACTTCGGACGCTCGGGCTCTCCGACGCCCTTGCTGGCGTTGACCAGCTTCTGCTCTGCCTCCTGCAGACGGGCCTGCAGTTCGCCCTGTTTGGTCAGGATCTCGTCGACCTTGGCGCGTGTTTCGCCCTGCATCTCTCCAGACGCCTTGATTTGCTTTTCGACCTGCTCGGCCTGAGCCTTGATCTGGTCGCCGATTTTGGTCAGAGAAGCGTTGAGCTCTTTGACCTGTGCTTCGAAGTTTTCGCTAGGCATGTGTGCCTCCAATTTGCGAGAGAATGGTTTTCACCGCATCGATCGACGCGGTCAGGTCAGGAGCGACAGCGCTTGGCGTATCGGTCGGGACAGCGCGCGGCTTGT
>NZ_RFFL01000093.1 GCF_003696285.1 Stutzerimonas nitrititolerans | reverse complement strand
GGAGTCTGGACCGTGTCTCAGTTCCAGTGTGGCCGATCACCCTCTCAGGTCGGCTACGCATCGTTGCCTTGGTAAGCCGTTACCTTACCAACTAGCTAATGCGGCGCGGATCCATCTATAAGTGACAGCAAAACCGTCTTTCACTATTGAACCATGCGGTTCAATATATTATCCGGTATTAGCTCCGGTTTCCCGAAGTTATCCCAGTCTTATAGGTAGGTTATCCACGTGTTACTCACCCGTCCGCCGCTAACGTCAGAGGAGCAAGCTCCTCGTCTGTTCGCTCGACTTGCATGTATTAGGCACGCCGCCAGCGTTCATCCTGAGCCAGGATCAAACTCTCCATAAAAATTATGATGTTTGATT
>NZ_RFFL01000092.1 GCF_003696285.1 Stutzerimonas nitrititolerans | reverse complement strand
GTGTCATCGATCCTGATTTTCTTGGGCGGGTATAGCGTTTCGTTTGCCGAGACCATCAGGAAATGGTCTTCGTCCGCGATCTGCAGGCTCTTGATGTAGAAGTGACCCTGCCATGTGAAGGCGTAGATCCCGTCGCCGGTGTATTCCCGGATGCTGACGTCGCTGATCATTGGGTCCAGATGTTGGATGATCGGCGACATGGACTGCCCGTCACCGCTAATGATCTTCAGATGGGACGGGTCCTTATAGGTGACGCCAAGGTCGCGCAGCTGCTTCTGGCTAACCGTCACGTCGCGGAACATCTCAGGGTAGTCTTGGACCAGCTTTCCGTTGCCCATGGCGCCCTGAACGTCGTAGTGCGCAATGCGAATCTC
>NZ_RFFL01000091.1 GCF_003696285.1 Stutzerimonas nitrititolerans | reverse complement strand
GAGACAAGAAAATGATGTTTTTCATCATTTATTACAACATTTTGATAGTACAGCATTTATGAACTTCAATACATATCGTGATGATCGCCCATTAAAAAATGCGATTAAACGATTGAAAGAACAATAAAAAAGCAAGCGACTATCAATTATCGTAGTCGCTTGCTTTTTTATTTTAGATTACATGATTGCTTGATTTTAGAAAAATGTTTTAACTTTTTTAGCTCCTTTAATATTTTTAGGAAGATTATATGGGTTAAAGTAGTGATAAACACCTGTTGAATTTACAGACTTTTTACCTGCACCGAAATAATACGATTGCCAAACAAGTTTTGAACAATATGTGTGATGTGTATCATTTATATTGGAATTTAAAG
>NZ_RFFL01000090.1 GCF_003696285.1 Stutzerimonas nitrititolerans | reverse complement strand
GTGACGATCTGGCTGGTGACGCCCCATGATGCGGTGCGCCAGTACACATCGGTGTCGACGTCCTCGCTCCACACCTCGGCGATCCGTTCGCCGTCGAAGTAGCCGCCCACCACGCGACGCCGGGTGGCCGATCGCTGCCCCGAATACGGCAGCGTAAAAATATGCCCTTGAGGGAACGGTGCGCCGGTCTCCGCCTGGTCGATCACGATGACGCTGTAGTTTCCCTCGGAAACCCCCTGAGCGAAGGCGCCGAACTCCCAGTTGCCGACGTCATAGATTGCCGTCCCGGACTCGCTGCTGGTGATGGTTTCAGCCTGGCCCTGGCCTACCACGTCGGCGCTCACTGGCGACAGGTTCGGGTAGTCACCCGAAATGGTCAGCTCCCT
>NZ_RFFL01000009.1 GCF_003696285.1 Stutzerimonas nitrititolerans | reverse complement strand
GATCTACGCGGCGAAGGACATGACGGCGAAAGAAATTGCGCGCCGCATGGATTGCAGCCCTTCGACGATCAAAAAGCAGCTCGACACCGCGCGCTTCAAGCTGGGGATGCAGCGGACCATTCGCGGCCTGTGCCTTGAGGCCGTGCGGCGCGGAATCATCGCCCCGCTTGTGCTCGCCCTGCTGGTAGGCGGCGGGAACATCCAACAGATGCGCCCGGTTCGCCGGCCTGATGCGCCCAGGGCGCAGACCGTTGTGCGGATTCAGCGGCTGGAAGAAGCCCAGCTGGCTGCATAACCGCCCCATGGGCACCCATCAGCACATAAGAGGATGAGATAGATGGCGAGTGAAACTGGCGGTCCGGCCTTTCCATGCGAAGGCGGAAACAAGTTTATTTCGGGCAATGAGATACGGAGAACGCTTCCCAGTTCCGGCATGGATCTTCGCGATTATTTCGCAGCGAAGGCGATGCAGGGGTGGACGGCAAACCCTCTGCCTAATGATTCGTCGATTCAGGAAGTTGCCGAATGGGCGTATCGCCAGGCCGACGCCATGCTTGCAGCCCGCACCAAATAGCGCATCACATCCGAGCGCAGCGGACCGGAAACGGGTATCTGCGACAGGGATCAGCCGGACAGTGCCCTGATTGCGTAAAACCCCGGCAGCCATCTACGGGATTACCCACAGCTTTACCCGTTGGGATGGCCGACTTGCCGCCGATAGCGGCCTTCCTACCCCAGCACTCACCGCAAAGCCTCCCCTTGTACCTCACTGGTCCTGCGATACAGGACGGGGGCTTTGCAGTGGGTGCCATTCACTACTCAATCGAAACGCTGCGCTGGACGCGGCATGGAGAGCTTATGTCTGAGCAAAAAGAGCGTCCGATTCTGTTCAACGGCGCGATGGTTCGCGCCATCCTCGAAGGTCGCAAGACCGTGACGCGGCGCGCGATCAAGCCCGCCCCGCAGATGGTTACTGATAGCAGCATCGAGCCGTGGTCAGGCGACCCGGCCGTGCTTATGCGCCTGCTGGAGAAATCCGGTAAATGCTGCCCGTTCGGCCAGCCAGGTGACCGGCTATGGGTGCGCGAGACGTGGCAAGGTCCGCTTTTAAGCGATGACGAGATGCGTGCCGACCCGGGCTGGTGGAAGGACATGTCGCGCTACCAGAACCCGGCGCATTGCGCTTATCGCGCGAGCGGTGATTCGTGCGAATTCGTTGATCCGGACGGCGACATGCAGTGCCGTTGGAAGCCCAGCATCCACATGCCCCGCTGGGCTTCGCGGATCCAGCTCGAAATCACCGACGTGCGCGTCGAGCGCCTGCAGGCCATCACTTATGAGCAGGCGGCAGCCGAAGGCATTCACCGCGACCATCGCATGTGGTTCGCCACGGACGAAGGCGGCCCGGCTTTCATCAATCCAGAGGCAGCATTCGCCCAGCTCTGGCGTCAGACCGGCGGCGACTTTGATTCAAACCCCTGGGTCTGGGTCGTCGAGTTCAAGCGCGTCAACCAGCACCCATAGCGAGGAATCCCCATGAACGCAGCGTTACGCAACGCCCGCGCCTTTTCGGCTGGGCAATTCGCGAGGGACAACGCCACGCCGCCAGACAGCATCGGCCCGAAAGAGCTGATCGAGGAAGCCATCGTGGAGCAGATCGACAGTGGCGAGCAGGCAGTTATCGACGCCTGCGCCGAGCACTGCGTCCAGCACCTCGACGCAGCGATGGCATTCAAGCTGACCGCCGCGATGATTCTCCAGCTGAGCCTGACCGCAAACTGGGAGCGCCTGAGGGGTGATATCGCCAAGACAAACCCTCTGCTGGCCGATGCGCTACAGGACGTTGCCTGGATGATTGGCAAGCGTCAGCCGGAGTTCGTTGAGCAGGAGGCCGCGCGGCGGCTGGCAGAGCAGGAGAAAGCGGCATGAGCAAGGAAGTGAAGCGGTACACGATTCATCCGGAAGGCATTTCGCAGATAACTGGATGGGGGCCGTCAGCCGTAGTCGTTCTGGCATCCGACCACGACGCAGCTATCGAAGCCCTTCTCGCTGAGCGGGATGCGCTGAAGAAGGATGCCGAGCGATATCGGTGGCTGCGGGATCGCGGATTCTCACATGCAGACGTCTCTCTCGGCACTGATTGCGACGGAGACAACTTCGTCGGTTACCGGATCACATTCAACCTGCCAGAGCCGGCGCACAACAAGTTCGAAGATGACGAATGGGAGGCAGACGACATTGACGCCGCCATCGACGCCGCCCTGCAAGGAGAGCAGCCATGACCACCTCCCCCGTCAAATCGCTCATCGATGAGCAACTCGAAGAAATCATAACCCGCTTTCAAGCCTGCAACGTCGGGAACATGTGGCACATCCACGACAGGGTTACCGGCAAAACAGCGGGTTTCTGCGTCAGCCATCGGGCGGCGCTGGTTAGGGCACAGCAGCTGGAGGTGATGCATGGGCGTTGAATCTGACCGCCACTCCTTCGCCGCCGCCTGGCTCGCCATGCTCGCATTCGGCGCCCTTGCCCTGTTCGGCCTCTCTATCGCAGCAATGTGGATGGTTGAACGCCTGTTCGCCTGATCCATTCCTTTCAATTCATACCGCTGCTCATACCGCTGCGCTTGGCGCGGCAAGGATTCTCTATGTCCACGGAAACCCAACTGATCGCCCTGGAAGATATCAGCGCGGACAAAGCCCCCGTCATCTACGGCCACAACAAGCTGACGGCCTACGTCGCCCTGGCTCGCGAACAGGCGGCCAATGAAGTGCCTGATCTGACCACCCGCAAGGGCCGCGAGCGGATCGCGTCGCTCGCCGCCCAGGTCAGCCGCAGCAAGACGGCGGTCGAGAAGCCTGGTCGCGACTACCTGCGCCGCATCAAGGAGATGCCAAAGGCTATCGAGGCCGAGCTGCGCGAGTTCGTGCAGGAGATGGACAAGCTGCGCGATGAGGTGCGGGCGCCGCTGACTGAGTGGGAGGCGGCAGAAGAAGCTCGCAAGGCAAAGCACCAGGGTGCCATCGACCAGATCAATCTGCGGCTGGAGTGCCGCGACCTGGACTCGTCCGAACTGTGCCAGAACATCGAGTGGCTGGAGACCATGGCCATCGATGAGAGCTGGGAGGAATTCGAGTCCGAGGCGCTGCGAGCGAAGGACAAGGCCCTGGCCGCACTACGCGAAGCGCTTGTCGCGCGGGAGAGGTACGAAGCCGAACAGGCCGAACTCGAACGCCTCCGCGCCGAGGCCGCCCAGCGCGAGCAGAAGGAGCGCGAGGAGCGCATCGCCCGGGAAGCCGCCGAGCAAGCCCAGCGCGAAGCAGAGCAGCGCGCACAGGCCGAGCGTGACGCAGCAGCCAAGCGTGAAGCAGACGCCAAGGCCGCAGCAGAACGCCGCGAGCTGGAACTGAAGCTGCAGGCCGAACAAGCAGAGCGCGAGAAGCTGGAAGCCCAGCGCCGGGCCGAGCAGGCAGAGCGTGACGCCGCCGAACGCGCCGAGCGCGCAGCAGCAGCCGAACGCCAGCGCCAGGCCGACGAGCAGGCCCGCCAAGAAGCCGAGGCCAAGGCCCGCGAGGCGGACATTGCGCACAAGACTGCAGTGCTGACCTCCATCAAAGAGGCATTCATGGCGGCTGGCGTCACCGAAGAACAGGCCAAGGCCATCATCAACATGATCCGCAAGGGCGAAGTGCCCAGCGTGTCGATTACCTACTGAGGCAGCCATGAACACAGCAATTGCCCAGCGGCAGGAGAACACTGCCGTAACGAAGGCCGGCGAGTCGGCCACCATCCTGCAGATCATCCAGCAAGTCGCCATGAGCCCGAACGCGGACATCGACAAGATGGAGCGGTTGATGGCGATGCACGAGCGCTTCCAGGCTCAGCAGGCAAAGCAGCAGTACGACGAGGCGCTGGCTCAGATGCAGGAAGAGCTGCCCGTCATCGGTGAGCGCGGCGGCATCAAGGACAAGAACGGCCGCATCCAAAGCACCTACGCGCTTTGGGAAGACATCAATGAGGTCATCAAGCCGGTTCTGGCTCGACACGGCTTCGCGATCACTTTTCGCACGCCGCGCAACGACAAAGGTATCGAGGTTGAGGGTGTGCTGAGCCATAGGGCAGGCCACCGGGAAACCACATCGCTGTTGTTGCCCGCCGACGTAAGCGGCAACAAGAACGGCGTCCAGGCGGTGGCGTCCAGTGTCAGCTACGGCAAGCGCTACACGGCTGGAGCCCTGCTGAACTTCACCACTACCGGCGAAGACGACGACGGTAACGGCGCGGTCGTAACGGCGCGCGTTACCTCGGTGCAGGCCGCACAGCTGGCCATGCTACTGGAGCAATGCAGCGACAAGGCCAAGGAGTCGTTCGCAGCGCTCCACGGCACGCCGGCATCTGTCGAAAAGGCCATGTTCGACCATGTGCTCGCGGCCCTCACGAAGTCAGCGGCCAAGGCCAAGGAGGCGTCCAGTGCAAATCATTCGTGACGTTGAGCAAGGGTCGGCCGATTGGCTGGCTCTGCGCCTTGGAATCGTGACCTGCTCCGAACTGGACTGCCTGCTGGTCAACGGGAAAGGGCAAGCCGGATTCGGTGCCGGCGCCTTCACCTACATGGACACGCTGATCGGCGAGCGGATCACTGGCGAGGCCGCAGACCCGTTCAGCGGTAACCGCCACACCGAGCGCGGGCATGAGCTGGAAGCCGTTGCCCGCGGCCTGTACGAGTCGCGCGAAGAGGTCGCCACGGAACAGGTGGCCATCATCCTAAATCACGGCATCGGCTACTCGCCGGACTCGCTGGTCGGCGCCAACGGCCTCACCGAGATAAAGACCAAGCTTCCGAAGTTTCAGGTCGGCGTGATCCTGGCCGACGAGATCCCGAAGGAGCACATCGCGCAGTGCCAAGGCGGCCTATGGGTTTCGGATCGCGAGTGGATCGACTTCGTGTCCTACTGGCCGGGCATGCCCCTCTTCGTCAAGCGCGCCTATCGCGACGAAGCCATGATTCGAAAGATCAGCGAGCGCGTCACCACCTTCTACGAACTGCTCGAAGAGCGGATGAATCGGGTCATGGGCATAGCTGCCTGATCCAACTACCCAGGAGCCACCATGGCCAGAGGCATCAATAAAGTCATCCTGATCGGAAACGTCGGTGGTGATCCAGAAACGCGTTACACGCCCAACGGAAACGCGGTGACGAACATCACCTTGGCGACCAGTGACAGCTGGAAGGACAAGCAGACCGGCCAGCAGCAGGAGCGCACCGAATGGCATCGAGTGGTGTTCTTCGGAAAGGTCGCAGAGATAGCGGGCGAATACCTGCGCAAAGGATCGCAGTGCTACATCGAAGGTCGTCTGCAGACGCGTGAATGGGAAAAGGATGGGGTGAAGCGCTACACCACGGAAATCGTGGTCGACATGGGCGGCACCCTTCAATTGCTCGGCGGCAGGCCAGACGGTCAGCAGACCCAGCAGCAACGGCCTCAGCATAACCAGCGCTCGCAACAGTCGCCGCAGACGCAACGTCAGCCCGATAACTCAATGCCCGACTACGACAGCTACGGCGTGCAGTACTGACCCACCGGGCGCCCAGCGCGCCCTCCTCCCCGGTACACACCATGACATTTTGCAACCTAACCCCAGCGGGCCGGGCGAAAGATGCTGCCTGGCTTTCACGACTCGTCGCCGAATCAGGCGTACCCATCCAGCAGGTCGAAGGCTTCCGCGAAGTGAAGCCCATTGAGCGCAAGCGCTGGCACGACCCGACGACCGTACTCAAGCGCCGCCGCGATCCGAAGCGAGAGTTGGCGGCATTCGCCCGCCGGGCACTGGAGCAGATGGCATGAAGACCTTCGACCTGCACTCGCAGAAATTCGAACCGGCGTGGCGCCAAGGCTGGAACGCGCCGGCCGACGCGGTGTGCCCCTACGGGATTTCGCGCATCGGCCATCGGTGTGCATGGCTGGCGGCTCACCGTGATCGGTACGGGAGAGCCGCAGCGTAGACGCTACCCGTAAGTCGTCTGCCAGTTAGGCATGCCTGATTTCTTCAGGGCCTGCTCACATTCCTCCCAGAACTCTATCAGCGCGGCGCGTGCCTCTTCTTCTGTTTCGAATTGTGCCGCTGGGCGCTTAACGCCTCTGACCGTTTCATTCGTCTCGCAGCTGTACGGACCATCTGGAATAGCTCGATAGATGCGCCCCTTAGCTATCTGGCCGCTACTGGTGAATCCGCTCGCAGAAAGCTCCCTGATCAATTCCTTATATACCGGCATTTCAGTCCTCCTTCCGGCCCCATGCCGGCCCCCGACCGTATCCGATACCCGAACCAATGAACAGACCGACCTACTGCCGATCAAGCGGAAAGCTGATCGGCACCTGTACGTGTATGCGCTAAACAAGGAGCGAACCATGAACAAGCCAATTCACCCAGCCATTGCAGAGCATGTGATGGAAGAGAACGCCAGGCTGCGCGGCTTGCTGATGAGCGTACTGAAGACGCCGCGCGGTAGCAGCGGCCGAATTATTCTTGAGCCTGACGAAGAGGCGGCCATTCGTGCCGCCCTATCCCAGCAGGACGAGCCCACCGACACCTTCACCGCCGTCGACATGGCCACAGCCGCAGCGCAGGGGTTCAGGGATGGGCAGGCGGCAGTAGAGCAAGCCCCGGCGCAGGATGATCGGGAGCCAGTCGGCTGGTACACCGATGACCACCTGACAGACAAGTCCGCTACCACATACGACCGCGAGGTGGCTGACCGCTGGCGTGGCAAAGGCTGGCCCGTCTATGAGCTGTACGCCCGCCCCGCGCAGGCCGAGCAGCAGCCGGTGAGCTGGCAGTTCTATCAGGACGGAAAGTGGTGGAACGGCGGCGACCGAATTAAGGATCACCGGAAGAACACCGAGGCCGCTGGCATACCGGTACGTGATCTGTACGCAGCCCCCATCGCCCAGACCGCCCCGCAGCCGGAGCTGGTGATGCCTGTCGCTCTTGCCTCTGTGAGCGCTGAGTACGACCGCGGATGGTCGGACCATGCGGCTGAGGTTCTCAGGTTGAACGCAGCCCTATCCGCCCAAGGAGGTGAGTGATGAAACCAATCCGAATGCAGGTCACCGCGCTCGGCGGTCGAATCATGGCCGGGCACACAAACAAGGCAGGAACGCAACTTACAGAGGGATCGCGGCAAGACGTGACCAGCGACTTCATGAAGTGCCTCCTCCAGAAGGCTGAGCATCACGGCGGTGGATTCATTATCACCGGTGACGGCAAGAGCTGGGATGTGACGGTTACGGCCATTCCAGTCCAAGGAGAAAGCCATGAGTGATGAACTGAAGCCGTGCCCGTTTTGCAACGGCGAAGGCGTGATCTATGAATACAGCACCGTTGAGACGTGCCCATGTTCCATGCGACCTGCCCAGCCCGCAGAGGCGGAAGGGGTGGAGGTCGTGGCCGCGTTTGTCTATGACAACGACATGCTTCTTTGCGTGGACTTCGACCCCAAGGCGCGGATGGGGACTGCTGATGGCACCGCGCTCGTCCACCAGTCAGATCACCTCGCCGCCCTGTCAGCCGTGACCGCCGAGCGGGATAGGCTGCGGTCAAAATGGGCACGAGTAGAGTCCGAGCGGGACCAACTCCGCGCCAAGGTCGAAATGCTGCGGGAGGATGCAGAGCGGTGGCGCTACGTCAGCCTCCAGGGCGACGACACGCACTGGCTCAACCTGCTGCGCGTCGATCTGGATGATTTCGGCGGAAACATCAACGCTGCGGTAGATGCGCTGATTGATGGCGAAGCGCCCGCCCTGGCTGCGAAGGAGGCGTGATATGCGAGAGATTACCCCATGCTCCGAATACGACGGCACAAACAACAAGTGCCGTAGCGGCCATGTGCGCCTGCACCCGATTTGCCGGGGCATATCGCACGGCTGCAAGAGCTGCGGCGCTGGTGATGTGCCGATGTGCATGATGGACGACCAGCCGCCGCACTTGATCCGAAAGGATGGGATGCCGCTTGGATGGCCTGAACCGCTGAGTCTGTCCGTCTCCATTGCTGTCCCAAAGGAATGAACGAAGACGACCTACGCCGCATCCTGGGCGAGCCTGACCGTATAGGCGGCAAGCCCATGACCAGCACAGCCTGGCGCTGCATGCGCTGCGGCAAGTCGTATGCGTCCCCTACCCCTGTTCCCGTACCAGCTCCGTGCGAGTGCGGGTCTATCGCGTTCGAGGTTGAGCGAGCAACTCACTGAACTAGGCAAGTCCAAACCATCAGTTTGTCGCCGAAGCCATTGATCAGCGTTCCGGCAACCAACAACTTGACCTCAAATGCCTTCATCTGGACGACACGCTTTTGGATGTACGTCGCAAATATGTCGGTCGTTGCTTTGTCCACTTGCGCTTTTAGGGCCGCCTCGTATTGGGGGCCAAGCTTCTCCCCGTGAAACTCTTCGCGTTGGTCCCTTATAGCGTTCATTTGATCTTCTGAGCTGCGCTGCCTGAACTTATTGATGTGAGCCCCGAGAACCTCATCAAGCTTGATTGAAGCCACCAGGATTGCCAGCACGATTAGCAGTGATCCTGCCCGGCTCATCCAAGTCGGGTCCTGAGTTAGCCAAGACAGAAGCACACCCAACAACACCAGCCCATAGCTCGCACCGATGACAAGCCACTCCAAACGGCTTTTCGTAACCTTCATTTAATTGCTCCGCTCAAGTAGCGACAGCATACACACAACCTGCCGGCGAGAGTCGGGCGGGAAAGGAGTTCGTATGTCTGAGATTCAACCGAAGCGCCCCACCGTCACCAAGGAAATGATTCTTGCCGCCGCCGAAGTTGTGGCCGCCAAGATCGACGCCGATGCCGCAACCATCGCCGAGCATTACCGCCACGGAATGGACGGATACGAGCTGGCCAAGGAACTTGATAAATGGGCTTACTGGGATACCTCGCGCGACGACATGGAGGCGCTGGACGAAGTTGATTGGCTGGTTGATGCAGCGCTGCGTGAGGCTGAAAAGGAATGGGTAGCTGTAAATGATATTCAGCCGCCATTCCCGGTTGGTGCTCGCGTCCAGTGCAATGTGCGTAACGAGATCGGAACCATAACCGGGCTATCCGAGCACTCAGCGGCCACGTATCAGGTGAAGCCTGAAGGGCAAGACGACAGTGCTACCGGAACCCGCCGCTGGCTCTGCAAGTTTGAGCAGGTATCAGCCGCCTAACCCGATATGCGGGAGGAGATAGACATGAAGGAACTGATCAAGATCAGTGAGTTCCAGCGCCGACGCTGGGGCGAGAACGGGACGCCGATGTGCCCACAGGCTATCCGTATGCAGCTGCGCAACGGCCAGCTGCCCGGCGAGCAGATCGGGAAACTCTGGTATGTAGACTGGACAGCATTCAGCAAGTCAGGCTCGAATGATCTGGTCGCAATGGTATTGAAAGGGGCAGCGTAATGGCGCCAAGGCCACGGAGCAAAGGCAACAAGGGGTTGCCGCAGAACCTTTACATGGATGCGCGCCGTGGCACTTACCGCTATCGGCGCCCGACGGATGGGAAGTGGTTCCAGTTTGGGGACGATCGGATCAAGGCAATCGACGCGGCCAAGCAGCTAAACCTGACCTTCATGCAAGGCGCTGACTTGGTTGCCCAGGTGCAAGGCGTCGAGGTTGATCTGTTCGCGTCGTTCCTCGATCACTATGAGCGCGAAGTCCTGCCGCCCCGCGAGCTAGCGAAAGGCACACTTGAGCTCTACGCCGTGCGCTTCCGTCAGTTCCGGAAGGCGTTCGACGGCAAGGCAGTTGACCAGATAACAATCCGGATGGTCGCGGAGATGCTGGACGGGCTGTCGCCTCGCTCGGCCAACCAGGCGCGGGCGCTGCTGATCGACATATTCAACCACGCCGCGGCGAAGGGGCTGTGTCCTGATAATCCAGCGGCTAGCACCATCAGCCGAATCGAGAAGAAGACACGCAAGCGGCACACGATCGAAGGACTCAAAGCGATTCGCGCGAAGGCTCCGGCCTGGCTGCAGAACGCGATTGACCTAGCGCTGATAACTGCCCAGCGGAGAACGGACATTCTCGCGATGCGATTCGACGATGTGCGCGACGGCTACCTCTATGTCGTGCAGCAGAAGACGGCGAAAGCCAGCGACGCGGCATGGATCCGGTTCGCGGTGACCCCACAGCTGCAGGCCGTGCTGAGCCGATGCCGGGACAACGTGCCCTCCCCGTTTCTGATTCACCGCAGGCCGGAGCGCAAGCGGCAAAAGCAGGCCGAGCAGAAAGAGCACTGGACGAAAGTTGAAGAGCGGTATCTGACGCGGGCGTTCAAGGAGGCCCGGGAGGCGGCCGGCTGCTATGCCGACTGGAAGGAAGAGGAACAGCCAGGGTTCCACGAGATACGCGCCCTATCGCTGCACCTCTACAAAAAAGCAGGCAAGGACGGTCAGAAGATAGCTGGCCATGCCAGTGAGGAAATGACGAAGAACTACCAGCGGGACCATGCCGAGGTTGTCTGGTCAGACGCAACGCCTGACCTGGATATCGCGGAGATCGCCGGATAGTTTTGCGCGCATTTTGCGCAGGTTTTGCGCGAGGCCAGAAACGAAAACGGGACCAGAGCCGTAAGCTACTGATCCCGTTATGTTATTTGGTCGGGACGGAGTGATTCGAACACTCGACCCCTTGCACCCCATGCAAGTGCGCTACCAGGCTGCGCTACGCCCCGACTGTTGCTATCAGCACTGCTGAAAGCGGATCGAACTATACATTAACTGACTGAAATGTGAAACATTTTTGCTGGTGTTGAAGTTATTTTCGAAGGACCTGCAGCACCTCTTCGAGCTCGGTGATGGTCTGGCGGATGAGTTGCTTGTACTGAGTGGTATCGTCACGGGCTTCGTCGCCGGAAAGGCGCTGGCGCGCGCCGCCGATGGTGAAGCCTTGTTCGTACAGCAAAGCCCGTATCTGCCGGATCATCAGCACGTCCTGGCGCTGATAATAGCGGCGGTTGCCGCGGCGTTTGATCGGACTGAGCTGGGGAAACTCCTGTTCCCAATAGCGCAGCACATGGGGCTTGACGGCGCAGAGCTCGCTGACTTCGCCAATGGTGAAGTAGCGTTTGCCCGGGATCGTCGGAAGCTCGTCGTTATGGCTTGGTTCCAGCATAGGCTTCGACTCTGGCTTTGAGCTTCTGACCGGGACGGAACGTCACGACGCGCCGTGCCGTAATCGGGATTTCTTCGCCGGTCTTCGGGTTGCGCCCGGGGCGCTGGCGCTTGTCGCGCAGGTCGAAATTGCCGAAACCGGACAACTTGACCTGCTCGTTATGCTCCAGCGCTTGCCGGATTTCCTCGAAAAACAGCTCGACCAGCTCCTTGGCTTCACGCTTATTCAAGCCTAGCTCTTCATGAAGACGTTCGGCCATTTCAGCTTTCGTCAGAGCCCCCATACGCTATTTCCTTAACGTGGCGTTGAACCTTTCTTCCAGAGTACTGAGGATCTGCTGCAGTGCACCGCTCACCTCATCGTCGTTCAGGGTGCGCGAAGGGTGCTGCCAGGTCAAGCCTACTGCCATACTTTTGCTAAGCGGATCAATACCTTTGCCCTGATAAACATCAAACAGCTTGAGCTCGGTGAGGAATTCGCCGGCCGCTTCGCGGATGCACTGCATGATCGCTTCGGCAGGAATATTGCGATCGACCAGTACGGCCAGGTCCCTGCGTACTTCAGGGAAGCGCGACAATTCCTTGAAGGCAGGCATCCGCCCTTCCGCCAGCTCCTCGAGCAGCAACTCGAAGAGGAACACCGGCTGATCGATATCCAGCGTCTTCGCCAGTTCCGGATGCAGCCCGCCAACGAAACCGACCAGCCGACCGTCTTTTTCGATACGCGCAGTCTGCCCCGGATGCAGCGCCGGATGTTCGCCAGGCACGAAGGCGTAAGCCGATGCGCCACCCGCCGAAGCCAGAAGCGCTTCCACGTCCGCCTTCACATCATAGAAATCCACCGACTCGCGCCCGTTGCTCCAGCCCTCGGGCAAGCGGCCACCGCAAACGAGGCCCGCCAGCATGCTCTCCTGCTTCAGAACATCGAGCTGACCCACGAAACGCAGCCCGCTTTCGAACAGACGCACACGTGTTTGCTGGCGGTTGAGGTTGTATTGCAGCGCCTTGACGAGCCCCGGCCACAATGACGTACGCATCGCCGCCATATCAGCCGAGATGGGATTTGCCAGTAGCAACGGCGCCTGCCCAGGCGTGAACAGCTCGAACAGCTTGGGATCGATGAAGCTGTAGGTGATCGCCTCCTGATAGCCACGGGCGACCAACAACCGGCGCAGCGCTGGCAGTTCCGCACGTGCCTCGGGGCGGGCCTCGGGCGCCAGGCGGGCTTGTGGATAGCGAACCGGCAGGCGGTCATATCCGTACAGCCGCCCCAGCTCTTCGATAAGGTCCACTTCCAGGCTGATATCGAATCGATGGCTGGGAATCTGCACCAACCAGCTCCCTTGCGCCTCATCGCTTACGCCAAGGCCCAGCGCGGAAAGCATCTGCACCACATCGACCGCCGGCAATTGCAGGCCGAGCATTTGCTCGATGCGTTCGGCACGCAGCCTGATGGGCTCCACTTTCGGCAGGGAAGCCTCGCTAACCGCTTCGATGATGGGGCCGGCTTCGCCACCAACGATCTCCAGCAACAGGGCGGTCGCTCGCTCCATTGCCTTTCGCGCCAGCTGCGAATCCACTCCCCGCTCGTAACGATGTGAGGCGTCGGTATGCAAACCGTAGGAGCGGGCCTTGCCGGCCAGGGCAATGGTGTCGAAGAAGGCGCTCTCCAGAAACAGATCACGCGTTCCGCTGTTGACGCCACTGTGCTCGCCCCCCATCACGCCAGCGATGGCCAAGGCACGCTGGTGATCGGCAATGACCAGCGTATCGGCACGCAGGCTGACCTTTTGCCCGTCCAGCAGGACCAGCTTCTCGCCCTCTTCGGCCATGCGCACACGAATGCCACCATTGATTTCAGCGAGATCGAAGGCATGCAGCGGCTGGCCCAGTTCGAGCATGACGTAGTTGGTGATATCGACGGCGGCATCGATACTGCGGATGTCCGAACGACGCAGGCGTTCGACCATCCACAGCGGCGTCGGGCGCGACAGATCGACGTTGCGGATCACTCGGCCGAGATAACGCGGGCAGGCCTTGGGCGCCAGCACTTCCACCGGACGTGTCTCATCGTGGGCCGGGGCGACCGTATGGACTGCCACCTGAGAAACGTCAGCGCCATAGATGGCACCGACTTCACGGGCCAGCCCCGCCAGCGACAGGCAATCGCCACGGTTGGGGGTCAAGCCGATCTCGATGGTCGCGTCATCCAGTCCCAGATAATCACGAAAATCCCGACCGACAGGCGCATCTGCCGCTAGCTCCATCAGCCCACTGTCGTCGTCGCCCACCTGCAGCTCGGTTTGCGAGCACAGCATGCCGTTGGATTCGACGCCGCGCAGCTTGGCCTTCTTGATCTTGAAGTCACCTGGCAGCTTGGCGCCGATCATGGCGAATGGAATCTTCAGGCCAGGACGCACGTTGGGCGCTCCGCAAACCACCTGGAAGGTTTCCGCACCGTTACTGACCTGGCAAACGCGCAGCTTGTCGGCATCGGGATGCTGCTCGGTGCTCAGCACCTCCCCGACCACCACACCGCTGAACTCGCCGGCAACAGGAGTCACGGCGTCCACTTCGAGGCCGACCATGGACAGACGCGCGACCAGTTCGTCGCGCGAAACATCCGGGTTTACCCAAGTGCGCAGCCATTGTTCACTGAATTTCATCCTGCTCTCCTAAAGAATTCTCGTTGACCGTTTCGAGTGCCTAGCGAAATTGCGCAAGGAACCTGAGGTCGTTATCGAAGAACAGGCGTAAGTCGTTGACGCCGTAACGCAGCATGGCCAGGCGCTCGGCCCCCATGCCGAAGGCAAACCCGGAATACTTCTCGGGATCGATGCCGGACATGCGCAGCACGTTCGGATGCACCATGCCGCAGCCCATCACTTCCAGCCAGCCGGTCTGCTTGCACACGCGACAGCCTTTGCCACTGCACATCACGCACTGCATGTCCACTTCCGCGGACGGCTCGGTGAAAGGGAAGAACGAAGGCCGGAAGCGCACGCCCAGGGGCTTTTCGAAGAACACCCGCAGGAACTCCTCGATGGTGCCCTTGAGATCGGCGAAGCTGATGTCCTCGTCGACGAGCAGCCCTTCGACCTGATGAAACATCGGCGAATGGGTGATATCCGAGTCGCAACGATAGACCCGACCCGGGCAGACGATGCGGATCGGCGGTTGCTTCGACTCCATGGTACGCACCTGCACCGGCGAGGTATGGGTGCGCAGCAGCATGTTGGCGTTGAAATAGAAGGTATCGTGCATCGCCCGGGCCGGATGATGGCCGGGAATATTGAGCGCTTCGAAGTTGTGGTAATCGTCCTCGACTTCAGGCCCCTCGGCGACGCTGTAGCCGATATGGGTGAAGAACTGCTCGATGCGCTCCAGCGTGCGGGTCACCGGATGCAGTCCGCCGGAAGCCTCACCACGCCCTGGAAGAGTGACGTCGATGCGCTCGGCTGCCAGCTTGGCGCTCAGCGCAGCCTGCTCCAGCTCGGCCTTGCGAGTATTCAGCACGTCCTGCACACGATTCTTCGCGGCGTTGATCACCGCCCCCGCCTTTGGACGTTCCTCTGCCGACAATTTGCCCAGGGTCTGCATCAACTGGGTCAACTCGCCTTTCTTGCCAAGGAACTGAACCCGGATCTGGTCCAGGGCCGCGGCGTCTTCACTTCGCTGCACCGCCTCGAGGGCTTGCGAGACCAGTGCATCCAGGTTTTCCATGTACAACCTCCAGAGGTTCTTGCAGAACCGCGCTGATCCTGGCGAAACCGCCACTCATGCGCACTTTTGCAAAAGCCCCTCTTCAGATACGAAATAGGGGAAGAGCACAAGGCTCTTCCCCTATCGGTGACGCAGCTACGAATCCGAGGATCCGTGATTGTCGAGGGGCTTAAGCCAGAGAAGCCTTAGCTTGTTCGACAATCGCAGCAAACGCCGCTTTTTCGTTCACTGCCAGATCGGCCAGAACCTTGCGATCGATCTCGATGGACGACTTTTTCAGGCCGGCAATCAGACGGCTGTAGGACAGACCGTTCTGACGAGCACCAGCGTTGATACGGGCGATCCACAGAGCGCGGAACTGACGCTTGCGCTGACGGCGGTCGCGGTAGGCGTACTGGCCAGCCTTGATTACCGCCTGCTTGGCAACACGGAACACGCGCGAACGAGCGCCGTAATAGCCTTTGGCGAGTTTCAGAATTTTCTTGTGACGGCGACGAGCTACGACGCCACGCTTAACACGAGCCATGAGTTATTCCTCTGTTCTTGACCGATTAACGTACGCGCAGCATGCGCTCTACTTTTGCGTTGTCAGACGGGTGCATCAGGGATGTACCGCGCAGTTGACGCTTACGCTTGGTAGACATTTTGGTCAGGATGTGGCTCTTGAAAGCGTGCTTGTGCTTGAAACCGTTAGCAGTCTTCTTGAAGCGCTTCGCAGCACCACTTTTAGTCTTCATCTTTGGCATGTTCGGTACTCCACATTGTGGGTGATTACAAATAACCGCAAGGCCTGCCAGTGCCCTGGTGGTTACTTTTTCTTCTTGGGAGCGATGACCATGATCAGCTGGCGTCCTTCCATCTTCGGATGCTGTTCGACCGAACCGTATTCGGCGAGGTCGGCTTCGACCCGCTTCAACAGTTCCATCCCCAGCTCCTGATGCGCCATCTCACGACCGCGGAATCTCAAGGAAACCTTGGCCCTGTCCCCTTCACTCAGGAAACGCACCAGGTTGCGTAGCTTGACCTGGTAGTCCCCTTCTTCCGTCCCTGGACGAAACTTGACTTCTTTGACCTGAATCTGTTTCTGGTTCTTCTTCGCTGCTGCGACCTGCTTCTTCTTTTCGAACAGGTGCTTGCCGTAATCCATGATCCGGCATACAGGCGGATTAGCGTCGGCAGAAATCTCCACCAGATCCAGCTTGGCTTCTTCGGCCACACGCAGCGCTTCATCAATAGAGACGATGCCAATCTGCTCGCCTTCTGCCCCAATTAATCGAACCTCGCGTGCCGAGATATTCTCGTTGATCGGGGCCTTGGGTGCAGTTCGTTTATCCTGTCTCATTTCACGCTTAATAGTGATTACTCCAATTCTTGGCGACCACGCCGGGAAACCGCCAGCGCCAACTGCTGCGCGAACTGATCGAGGGGCATGGAGCCCATATCGACGCCTTCGCGGGTGCGCACTGCAACGGATCGTGTCTCGACCTCCCGATCTCCGATAACCAGAAGATAGGGAACCTTGAGCAAGGTATGCTCGCGGATTTTAAAGCCGATCTTCTCGTTTCTCAAGTCGCACTTGGCACGGAAGCCGCTTTGATTCAGCGTTTTCTCCACTTCGGCAGCGAATTCGGCCTGCTTGTCGGTGATATTCATGATCACCGCCTGAGTCGGTGCCAGCCATGCCGGGAACGCGCCTTCGTAGTGCTCGATCAGAATGCCGATGAAGCGCTCGAAGGAGCCGAGAATCGCCCGATGCAGCATGACCGGATGCTGGCGATCGTTGTTTTCGCTGACGTATTCGGCACCAAGACGGATCGGCAGGTTGAAATCGAGCTGCAGCGTACCGCACTGCCAGACACGCCCCAGGCAATCCTTCAGCGAAAACTCGATCTTCGGACCATAGAAAGCGCCCTCGCCCGGCTGCAGATCGTATGGTAGGCCAGCGCTGTCGAGCGCTGCGGCCAGCGCCGCTTCGGCGCGATCCCAGAGCTCATCGGAACCGACGCGTTTTTCCGGCCGAGTGGAAAGCTTCAGCTCGATATCCTGGAAACCGAAATCGGCATAGACCGCCTGGGTCAGCTTGATGAACGCAGCGGATTCGGACTGCATCTGCTCTTCGGTACAGAAGATGTGCGCGTCGTCCTGGGTGAAGCCACGCACACGCATGATGCCGTGCAGGGCACCGGAAGGCTCGTTGCGGTGACAGGCCCCGAACTCGGCCAGACGCAGCGGCAGCTCGCGGTAGCTCTTCAGCCCCTGGTTGTACACCTGGACGTGGCACGGACAGTTCATCGGCTTGATCGCGTAGTCGCGGCTTTCCGATTCGGTGGTGAACATGTTCTCGGCGTAGTTGGCCCAGTGCCCGGACTTCTCCCAGAGCACCCGATCGACCACCTGCGGCGTGCGGATCTCCAGATAGCCGTTCTCGCGCTGCACCTGACGCATGTACTGCTCGAGCACCTGATAGAGCGTCCAGCCATTCGGATGCCAGAAGACCATGCCCGGCGCTTCTTCCTGGGTATGGAACAGATCCAGGCGCTTGCCGATCTTGCGATGATCCCGCTTCTCGGCCTCTTCGATGCGCTGAATGTAAGCAGCCAACTGCTTCTTATCGGCCCAGGCCGTGCCGTAGACACGCTGCAGCTGTTCGTTCTTGGCATCGCCACGCCAGTAGGCACCGGACAACTTGGTCAGCTTGAAGGACTTGAGGAAGCGTGTATTAGGCACGTGCGGCCCGCGACACATATCGACGTACTCTTCGTGGTAGTACAGCCCCATGGCCTGCTCGTCGGGCATGTCTTCGACCAGCCGCAGCTTGTACTCCTCGCCACGGGACTGGAACACCTCGATCACTTCGGCGCGCGGTGTCACTTTCTTGATGACGTCGTAGTCCCGGTCGATCAGCTCTTTCATCCGCTGCTCGATGGCAGCCATGTCTTCCGGCGTGAAAGGACGTTCGTAGGCAATGTCGTAATAGAAGCCTTCGGCGATAACCGGGCCGATGACCATCTTGGCGGTCGGATAGAGCTGCTTGACCGCATGCCCCACCAGGTGCGCGCAGGAGTGGCGAATGATTTCCAGCCCCTCCTCGTCCTTCGGCGTGATGATCTGCAACGACGCATCCTGCTCGATCAGGTCACAGGCATCGACGAGCCTGCCGTCGACCTTGCCGGCCAGGGTCGCCTTGGCCAGCCCGGCGCCAATGGATTGCGCGACCTCGGCAACGGAAACGGGGTGATCGAACGAACGCTGACTGCCGTCAGGAAGAGTGATGATGGGCATGGCGCCTCCTCTCCTAGTGGTGACCCCTACCAAAGGCCACGTGGGTTGGGATGAGCCAGGAAAGCGATCCGCGGGTCTGCTCTGCCGCACGATGGCAGTAGCCCGAAGGCCGACCGACACGAACCGAAGTCACTGGAGAATGAACGAAACCGACTATTTAACTGCCCGCCCCTCAACAAGTCGAGCAATAAAAAAGGGCCGCTAGCGCGACCCTTTTTTTTCGGAATTGGTAGGCACAATTGGATTCGAACCAACGACCCCCACCATGTCAAGGTGGTGCTCTAACCAACTGAGCTATGTGCCTCCGATGGACGCGCATTCTAAAGATGCGCCGAGAGGAGTCAAGCTTTTTTTCGCTAACTCACTGATATTCGTAATTTTTGAAAAAGCAGCATCGTGTGCGCCTGGCGAGCCCATTCGCAGACGGGTAGCATCGACGTCAAATATTAACAACGGTGCTCTCGAAATGCCGAACACACCCTATCCTTCTTCCTATTACGCAGCCACGGCAAACCCCGCCCCCGCGCGCCCGGCGCTCGAAGAGGCGAAACAGGCGGATGTCTGCGTGATCGGCGCCGGCTACACCGGCCTGTCCACCGCTCTGTTCCTGCTCGAGCACGGCTTCAGTGTCGTAGTACTGGAAGCGGCCAGAGTGGGCTTCGGCGCCTCTGGGCGTAACGGCGGCCAGATCGTCAACAGCTACAGCCGCGACCTGGACACCATCGAGCGCAGCGTCGGCGTCGAGCAGGCCCGTCTCATCGGCGCCATGGCGTTCGAAGGCGGCCGGGTCATTCGCGAGCGCGTGGCCCGCTACCGCATCGATTGCGACCTGAAGGACGGCGGCGTCTTCGCTGCCTTCAACGCCAAGCAGATGCAACACCTGGAGTCGCAAAAGGCGCTGTGGGCACGCTACGGCCACCATGAGCTGGAGTTGCTCGACGAACAAGGCATACGCCAAGTGGTGGCATGCGATCGCTACATCGGCGGCATGCTCGACCGGACTGGCGGCCATATCCATCCACTCAACCTCGCCCTCGGCGAAGCCGCGGCGGTGGAGTCGCTGGGCGGCGTGATCCATGAGCAGAGTCCCGCGACCCGCATCGAGCGCGGTGCGAATCCAGTCGTCCACACCGCCAGCGGCAGCGTGACCGCCCAGTACGTCGTGGTCGCAGGCAACGCCTATCTCGGGAACCTGGTTCCCGAGCTCGCCGCCAAATCGATGCCATGCGGCACCCAGGTGATTACCACCGAGCCGCTCGGAGAGGAACTGGCCAGCCAGTTGCTGCCGCAGGATTACTGCGTGGAAGATTGCAACTACCTGCTCGACTACTACCGGCTCTCGGCGGACAAGCGCCTCATCTATGGCGGTGGCGTCGTCTATGGTGCACGTGATCCAGCCGATATCGAAGCCATCATCCGGCCGAAAATGCTCAAGACCTTCCCGCAACTGAAGGATGTGAAAATCGACTATGCCTGGACCGGCAATTTCCTGATGACGCTGTCACGCCTGCCGCAAGTCGGACGCATCGGCGACAACATCTACTATTCCCAAGGCTGCAGCGGCCATGGCGTAACCTACACCCATGTGGCGGGAAAGGTGCTCGCCGAAGCACTGCGCGGACAGGCCGAGCGCTTCGATGCCTTTGCCAGCCTGCCGCACTATCCGTTCCCCGGCGGCCAGACTCTGCGCGTTCCGCTCAGCGCGCTGGGTGCGATGTACTACTCGCTGCGAGACAGGCTGGGATTCTGATTCGAGCTCACTGTGCCGGGCAACGCGGTGGTGCCTGGCAACTTCCATCGGCCTGGCTCGCTTCGGGAATTGCTGCTGCGAAACGCTCATCGCTCGGTGCCAGCCGAGCAGCACAGGCACGCGCATCCGCAGCGGCTGCCGCGCACCCCCGCTCCGCCAGTACCTGGGAAAGATTGAACCAACCCGGTGCAAAGCGCGCATCCCTTTCCAGGCTGGTGCGCAATGCCTGCTCCGCTGCGAACCGCTCACCGTCGTTGTAGCGATTGTTGGCCAGGGCGAACCAGGGCAATCCGCTTTGCCAGTGCTCACCGGCCGCCTGGTATGCTCGTTGCGCGGCACCCACCCGGCCGGTCTGCTCCAGGTCGCTCGCCGCCGCCAGCCAGACGGTTTCCTGCGCGGAAGCAGGCAGATGATCGGGCTCGAGGGTCAGTACCGCCCAGCGATTACCTTTCACCCAGCTACGCTCGAACTGACGAAAGCTGCCCACCCAGCGCTTGGTAGTGCCGGAACGAAGAATGATCTGCTGCTCGGCGAGGTCGTAACCGACCACCACAGCGAAATGCCATTGCGGCCAGCGATCGAACGCCAGGTTCTGCAGCACCAGCACCGGATTGCCCGCCGCCACTTCCGTCAGCAGCGTTTCCAACTTCGGCTGCAGTGGATAGACGAGCAAACCATGCGCGCGGGCCGCGGCCACCATCTCTACCTGCAGACTGCCTTTACGCTCGGGAAGATAGACACGCTCCACCAGTTGCTCGGGGGCGGTATCGATGCCGCGCTGGTTCAGCATAGTCGCCAGTGCAGCCGGGCCACACTGGTAATCCTGCTGGGGAAAGAAAGGAACCTCCGTGAGTTCTACCCGCTCGGGCAGCTGCGCACCGTTATCTACCGGTATGACCGGCGTACGTGCACAGGCCCCAAGCAGGCCGAACAACAGCAGTATCAGAAACCGCGGGTTCAACGGTTGATGCAGTTGATGAAGTTGAAGATGTTGGTCGCGCAGAGCATGTCCGTGATGATGAAGATCACCAGGAACAAGACGATGATGCCGACCACGCCTGCACCGGCAGGTGCCTGATCCAGTTGCTGGTTGAATTGCGCCAGCTCGGCCGGCGTCAGGCTATTGATGCGCTGCTCGACCTGATCGCGATCCACGCCCATGGATACAAGCTTGTCCTGCACTTTCTGGTCATCCAGCATCGTCAGCAGTTGCTGACGGTCGACCTGCTGCTGTTGCTCCGCAATCACCTCGGGCGTACCGATCATCGCCGCCTGGGCCAGAGGGATCTGAGCGAACAACAGGAAATGCATGACGGCCAGGATGCTGGCTACTCGTTTCATCAAGGATGAGTTGAACATGGCGAACTCCATTTTTATTGTCGGCCTTGGCGCAATGCGAAGGACTACCGCGATTAAGACGATATCGACATCAAACTGGTTCCCTTCCGCCGCTCCAGCATGCACCCTGTGAGCCTCATCAACCAGAACGAAGCCAGAGCGCAGCTCGCCATACAGGAGAATTTCATGCACGTCGTATCTGCTACCACCACCCTGCTGCTTGCCAGCCTTGCACTTCTGGGATGCCAACAATCGCAGCCGCAAACACAGGCGCCTTCGGCCCGGCCGGGCAGTTGCAACGCAGAAGCCGTCCAGAATTTTGTCGGCAAGACAGCCAGCCCGGCGCTGCTGGAACAGGCCCGAGAGCAATCAGGTGCGCAGACGGCCCGCGTGCTCCGGCCGCAGGATGTCGTGACGCTGGAATACAATGCCCAGCGACTGAACCTTTCCACCAATGGGGAGCTGGTCATCCAACGCATCAACTGCGGCTAAAAACACTTGGTTGGGGTTCGCTGATTTCGGGCAAATGACTCGCCATAGCTGAACGCCTTGCCCGCAGGTTTCCGCATCTTCTCGGTGCGTGAAGCGGAATCAAGTTCTGGCCAGCGCCTGAGGACGCCGGCCACGACTTCAGTATTTTCCGTCGTAATAAGTGAGCAGATCATTGAAGTATCGAAGTTTTTTAAGGATGGCGCCGTTCTGGCTGGCCTTGCTGGTTCTGCTGGTGATGGCGTTGAAAACCTCACCGAACAATCAGCTCTACCAGGGCGCCGACAAGCTGTATCACTGGATCGGCTTCGCCACGCTGACCTTCACGGCACACCTGGCCTTTCCCCGCGTCAAACTGGGCCTGCTGCTCATATGCATTCTGATCGGAGCCACCTCGATCGAGCTGCTGCAGGCGCTATCACCTGCCCGGACCGCTTCGCTGGGCGACATGACGGTGAATATCGTTGGCGTGCTCACCGGCCTGGGTGCAACGCAGCTGATTCGGAAACCCCTTCGATCCGCCCCGCCCGACCGCCGCAGAAGTCACAAGAGGAAGCGGCGTTCCCACAACAGGCGCCGGGAAGATCTCGACGAGGGCTCTCGCTGAGCAACTGCGACGGGCACAGCTGCTCAGCGACAGGCTCAACTCACTGCGCCGCGGCTCTACGCACGCGGAAACGGCTGGCGGATACCAGTTTCGGCGGCGTCAGCAGGAAGTACAGGTTGTAGCGCTGGATGATTACCTGAGCCACCAAAGGTGCCCCGAGCCCGATCAATGTGCCCGCCACCAGATGGACCGGAATGGAATCGATGCCCATGAAGCTGCTCAGGATGACCCGCACCCCGCTGCCGGCGAGGATGTGCATGAGGTAGATCGTCATCGACGAGGCACCGATGAACAACAGCCAGTTCATGCTCCAGCGCCCCAGCCACATCGACAGGGCGATCGTGAAGAAAATCGAAACCGTTGCCAGCGCCAGTGCCGGCAGACCGCCAACCGTCCAGTTGAGACCGAAGGTGAAATGGAACAGGTATTGGCCAACCAGGAAAAGCACGCCCAAAAGCAGCGTTAACGAGGCATTGCGCGCCAGGAAGAACGCCTTGATCTCGTTGAACCAGATGCCCAGCGCGAAGAACACCGCGTTGCTTACGATGAAACGGCTCATGGCGTTCACCGAAATATCCTGCTTGAACAGATAGAGCACTGCGAACGCAAGAAGCAACGGCAGGAAGTAACGGCGATCAGCCTTGGCGTAGACGAACGCGCATACCACGAACACCAGGAACAGCGCATAAAGAAACCAGAACTGCGCGCGTGGTGACCACAACAGCGAAAGCACTTCGGCAACCGTCACGTTGCCATTGGTGTAGTTCGACAGGATTACCTCGAGGAATCCCTGCAACAGCGACCAGACAATGAAGGGATAAACGATGGTGTCCACTTTATTGATGATCAGCCCGCCCGTGCCGCGCTTGACCAACGAGTCATAGAAGAACAGACCCGACAGAAAGAAGAACAACGGCATGTGGAAGCTATAGATGATGCTGTCCACCAGAACGTAAAGCTCTTCGTCCATTGGCAGGCCCGCATTGAACACCCCGCGCGCCACATGCCCGTAGACGACGAGGATGATTCCGATGGCTTTGGCGTAATCGACCCAGGCGTTTCTCTCCTGCATCACAGTTCTCCTTGTCTAGACTAGGGCCTGCATCCGATCCGCCGGGGGCGGCGGACGGAAAAAGTAGACAATGAGTTTTGCGATTTGTTTGTCGCGCCACCGCGCGCTGAGGCTCAGCCGTATGACGAGCAAGCCTGTGCTGCGCATCACTGTGCATTGCACAGGCTCTAACTCGATATTTCTGAGCGAGTGCGCCGTTAGTCGAACAGTTCGGAGAAAGGATAGAAGGTCACCAGATCACCTTCGCTCAGTTGGCTGCCTTCACGAACCTCCGCCAGCCCCTGCGCCCATGCGGCGCTACGCAGCACCGCTGAACTCTGATTGGCGTGCAGCGTCACCCGGCCCTGCTCGATCCGTGCCCGCAGGTACTCGCGTCGCGTTCCGGGCTTGGGCCAGGCGAAGCCGGCCGGTACCGGGAAGCCGAGCGGAGCGACTTCGACAGCGCCCATTCGGCGCAGCAGATAAGGCCGCGCGAGCATGCCGAAGGTCACCAGGGTCGACGCGGGATTACCCGGCAGGCCGATCACCGCCACACCGCGATAGCGGCCGCAGGTCAAGGGCTTGCCCGGCTTGATGGCGAGTTTCCAGAACGTCAACTCGCCTTCTTCACGCAGCACCTGGCCGAGGAAATCGGCCTCGCCCACCGATACGCCGCCAGTGGAGAGAATCAGATCCACCTCGCCCAGCGATTGCAGGCAGTTGCGGATGTGCTCGGGCTCATCCAGCAGGATACCGACATCCAGCACCTCGCAGCCCAGCCGCTTGAGCCAGTGCTGGAGCAGGCTGCGATTGCTGTTGTAGATCTGCCCCGGCGCCAGCGGCTGCCCCGGCTCGACCAGCTCGTTGCCGGTGGAAAGCAACGCCACGCGCGGCCTGCGTGTCACTTTCAGCGTCGCAGCGCCCAGCGAGGCTGCAAGCCCCAATTCGACCGGCCCAAGCCGAGCCCCGGCATGCAGCATCGTTTCGCCCTGGCGTGCCTCGCCGCCTTGCGGTCGCACATGCTGGCCTTCACGAATCGGCTGCCGAAAGACCACCCGGCCGCCGGCCAGGACCTCGGTATTCTCCTGCATCTCGACGCTGTCGGCCCCTTCTGGCATCGGCGCGCCGGTGAAAATTCGTGCACAGGTCCCCGGCTCGAGCGGCTCTGGCTGCAACCCTGCATAGATTTTCTGTGAGACGCGCATAGGCGCCTCGCCCAGATCGGCGTGACGCAAGGCGTAGCCATCCATCGCACTGTTGGGCCACGGTGGCAGGTCCATGCCTGCGGTCAGCGGCTGCGCCAATACCCGCCCCTCGGCATCCGCCAGCGCTACCGATTCAGTTTCTCGGATGACCGTTGCATCAGCCTGCTGCAAAAGCAACTCCAGCGCCTGCTCGACCGAAAGCAGCCCTGTCGCGCCCGCCATCACGAACGAGTCCCGCAGGGTTCGGCCTGCTTCAGATGCGCGACGAAATTGCACGGACCGTGGCGAGCATCGAGCTGTTCGGCGAGGATGCCATCCCAGGCGGTACGGCACGCGCCGGTGGAACCGGGCAGGCAGCAAACGAGCGTGGCATTGGCCAACCCCGCCAGGGCGCGCGACTGGACTGTCGAAGTACCGATATCCGTCAGGGATATCTGTCGGAACAACTCACCGAAACCATCCACTTGCTTGTCCAACAGGCAGCCCACGGCCTCAGGCGTGGAATCGCGCCCGGTGAATCCCGTGCCACCGGTGATGAGCACCACCTGAACCACCTCCTCGGCGATCCAGGTAGCAACCTGCGCCCGAATGCGATACAGATCATCCTTGAGCAACACACGTTCAGCGAGCCGATGCCCAGCAGCCGTCAGTCGATCCACGAGCAGCTGCCCCGAGGTATCGGTTTCAAGCGAACGGGTGTCGCTGACGGTCAGCACAGCGATATTCAGGGGAACGAAAGTCTGTTCGGCGTGGTGGCTCATAAAAAGGCATCCGGTTGTTAGCACACGAGCCGGGTGTTATATCACAGCCCTTTTTGACGGAACCCGCTCATGATCAAGACTCGACTGCCCTCCTGCTCGATACTGCTCCTGGCCGGCGGCCGCGGTAGCCGCATGGGAGGACAGGACAAGGGACTCGTCATCTGGCGCGGCCAGCCCCTCGTCAGTTGGCTGCATGCCGTGGCGCGCCCTTTGACGGACGACCTGATCATCTCCTGCAACCGCAACCATCAACAGTACGCCGACTTCGCCGATCAGTTGGTGAGCGACCAGGAGCGGGATTTCCCTGGCCCCCTGGCCGGTATCCGCGCCGGGCTCGCCGCCGCCCGCAATCAATGGCTGATGGTACTGCCCTGCGACGCCCCACTGATCGACCACCCGTTGCTGAGCAGTCTTCACGAAGCCGCCTTCCGCGCGCCGGAAAGACCGCTGATGCTGCGCCAGGGGCAACAATGGCAACCGCTGTTCTGCATGATCCCGTTGAGCATCGCCCCCTTTATCGAGATGGCGTGGCAAAACGGCGCACGCAGCAATCGGGATGTCCTGCTGGGGCTTGGCGCCGACAGCCTTGAATTGAGCCCCAGCGACCCGCGCCTGGCCAATCTCAACACGCCGGAGCTGCTTGCCCAGACCTGAGGGAACCCCCGGAACTTAGACCGCTACGCTGTCGTCAGAACGGTAGCCACCACTGATAAAAGGAACGGTCATGAACTCCAGAATGATACCCGCACTTCTACTGGCAGCCAGCGTCCTGGTGCTGGCAGGCTGCTCTAACCCCAGCGTCATCACACTCAACGATGGTCGGGAAATACCGACCCTGGACCGCCCCGAATATGACGAGGATTCCGGCTTCTATGAATTCGAAGCGCTCGACGGCAAGCCAGGCAAGGTCAACAAGGACCAGGTACGCACCGTCAAGGACCTCTGACAGCCGCTACCAGGCCGCGCGTTTCAGCGAATCTTAAAAAAGCTCGGGCTAACCTCTTGTCGAGCAATAGTTTTTCTGTAAAATGCGCGCCATCTTCGGAGCGTAGCGCAGCTTGGTAGCGCGTCTCGTTCGGGACGAGAAGGTCGCTGGTTCGAATCCAGTCGCTCCGACCAATCCCGCCTCGATAATTATCGAGAATCAAAAAACCGACCTTATGGTCGGTTTTTTTGCGCCTTGTAGGAGCGAGCTTGCTTGCGATCAGCATTCGAGACGTGCCTCACTGCGTATGGCACGAATGCCAACTATCGGATCGGCGGCGAGCTGGCTCCTACGCTCGAACGAACTTTGCCGATATCCGGCGCCTGAGGCGCCGCTATCAGTCGCGCAGAAACCAGACCAACTGTTCCAGCTCGAACGGCCAGTCTAATTCCGCGCCCGTATCGACACGCCGCAGCACCGGAATTCGCAATCCGTACGCCTCGACCCACTCGGGATAGTCCGCAATATCCATCAACTCCACCAGCAGTCCATGCTCCACCAGCGGCATCACGACCGCCTCCGCCTGCTCACAGAGATGGCAACCCAGAGTTCCGAACAGCTGGCATTCAGGCAACATATCAATGGCTCTTGTCATGAACGTCGCCATTCTAGCAGTTGCCGAGTGTGTTGAATGCCAACATCCGGCAGCGATTCCAGCCACCGAAAAGTGTGAAGCCCTGCTCACTCATCGAAGGGTTTTTTCGCCACATTCGACTCCATGCCAGCAAAACGCTAGGATACGGCGGTCACGACGACGGAGAGCGTCGGGCGATAAGTATCAATCGCGCATTAGTAGTTACGCCTGCATAAGGTGGGTGTGACGAAAGCGCTCAATACATTGACGGCATGACCCAGACGACTAAAGTCTAAGGGTCGAAAGTTCTATGTGATGGTTAATTGCATAGCGCCGTAAAGAGCGACTTCAGAGCATCATCCAACGAGGAGAACAAGAAATGCTCAAGACCCCCATCGCCCGGGGCGTGGCCCTGGCCACTCTGGGAGCAACACTGGCCATTCCTAGCATGGCTCAAGCTGCTTTTTTCGAAGATACAAAGGCCAGCCTGGAACTGCGTAACTTCTATTTCAATCGTGACTATCGTCAGGATAACTCCGCCACATCCACTACTTTTCAGTCCAAGCAAGACGAATGGGCGCAGGGATTCCTGCTGCGCGTAGAGTCGGGCTATACCGAAGGTCCGGTAGGATTTGGTGTAGATGCACTCGGCCTGCTGGGTGTCAAACTTGATTCGGGCGGAAGCGGTGTTGACCGCCGTACCGGAACCGGCCTTCTTCCGGTTGGCGCTTCCGGCGCACCGGATGATTACTCGGAGCTGGGCCTGACCGCCAAGGCCAAAATCTCCAAAAGTGTGCTGAAAGTCGGCACTCTGCAACTGAAAAACCCTGCGATTGCCACCAGCGACAGCCGCCTGCTTCCTGCAGCAATGCGCGGAGCCCAGTTGGTTTCCAACGAGATCGATGGTCTGACTCTGGATCTGGGTTATATCGATCAGATCAATGACCGAAACTCCACCAACTACGAAGACATGGGCGTTAATACTGCCGGTAAAGGCATTACCGGCATTACCAACGTCGAATCCGATGAGTTCGTTTACTTGGGCGGCACCTACAAGGTCACCAAGGACCTGAGCGCATCCTACTACTACAGCAACCTCGAAGAGTTTTACAAGCAGCATGCGCTGAATCTTGTGCACGTACTGCCGATCTCCGAAGGTCAATCGCTGAAGACCGATCTGCGTTACCAGCGCTCGACTGACGATGGCAACACGAACGTCGATAACAAGGCCTTCGGCGCCATGGTCACCTACTCGCTCAGCGGCCATAGCTTCGGTCTGGGATACCAGAAGATGTCCGGTGATACCGGCTTCGCCTATGTGGGCGGTAACATCGACCCCTTCTTGGTGAACTACGTACAGATTGGTGATTTCGCCCAAGCTGACGAGAAGTCCTGGCAGGCTCGCTACGATTTCAACTTCGCATCCATCGGTATTCCCGGCCTGACCTTCATGACCCGCTATCTCTCCGGCGAAGACTTCGGAGCTAATGGCGACGGCAAAGAGTGGGAGCGTGACACCGATATCGGCTACACCTTCCAGGAAGGCGCGCTGAAGAACCTGAACCTGAAATGGCGTAACGCCACCTTCCGCAGCAATGGTGCTGGCAACGATATGGACGAAAACCGTCTGATCGTCAGCTACACCATCCCGCTGATGTAAAAAACGGAATTCCGCTTTGCGGTCCCGTTAAAAGAAAACCCGCTTCGGCGGGTTTTCTTTTTCTTGTATGCATTCAAAACTGCCACACTCTTCTATCCAACCATCCCACCGCCACGCCAAGCGGAACCTTGTGCCGTCGCCATGCTCGAAACCTGAGGCAGCGGGACCTTTTGTCCCCATGACTCAATGAGGAGCAGCAGATGTCGACCGAATCCACCTTCAGCACCAACGACAACACGCCTATCCCCGACGCGAACACCGGAAGCAGCACTCCGCTGATCGACAAATCCGCCCACCGCCGCAACCTCCAGGCGGCGCAGAATGCGCTGATCGAGGAGTTTCGCACCCTGATCGCCGATACCGAGCGCCTGCTCAAGCACACCCAGGAAACGGCTGGCAGCCAGACCGAGGAACTGCGCGGCAAGATCAATGAGAACCTCGCGAGGGCGAAGGAAGCGTTGATGACCCAGGAAGGCTCGCTGCGCGATCAGGGCCAGGCTGCCATTCAATGCACCGAAGAATACGTGCATACCCACCCCTGGCAGTCCATTGGCATCGCCGCCGGCGTCGGCTTTCTGCTTGGCCTGATCACGCGTCGCTGATGGGAGAGCAGTCAATGGATGCCAAGCCAGGCGAAGAGGCCCCGAAACCTTCACTGAAAAAGCTGGGAGGTGCGTTCGTCGGCTTGCTGCAGGGCCATCTGGAACTGCTCGGCATCGAGGTTCAGGAAGAAAAGGTTCGGACCTTCCGACTTTTTCTTCTCGCGGGGGTGAGTCTGATCCTGGGGTTACTGATTCTGGTCGGCCTGTCGGCTGCTATCGTCATTGCCTTCTGGGAAGACCATCGCATCACGGCGATCCTGGTGCTCTGCGCGATCTATGCCGTGATCTTGATCGCCTGCATCGTCCGTGCGCTGAAGCTCGCCAAGGAATGTGCCACACCATTCAAGGCGACCCTTGAAGAACTCGAGCGCAATCGGGAGCGCCTACTACCATGAGCCGTCCTTTGAGCACCTCGAATGAAACGGGCATGCGCAAAGAGCTGATCCGGCTGCGCATGGAGATGCATCGCCAGCAATTGCTCTATCACTCGCAGCCCCTGGCGCATCCGCTGCGGCAGGTCAAAAGCATGATGACGTCCAAGAGCGAATCATCCGAACATTCGCCCGGCAAAGGCCCTGTCGTGATTGCCGCCACCATGATATTGGCCCTGTTTGGCCGGCGGTTGGGCCGAGTCGGTCAGTTGGCGCGCGTCGCGTTGACCCTGTATCCGCTGATCAAAGGCCAACAGAAGCTACGACAAAAGCTGCGGTAGCGGTTGGGATACCGAAAGGATGCGATACTGCAGCTCGTCACAACGATGCTTATGGTAGCTTCACCCATGTCATGACAACGCAGATGATTCGCCTTGGCATGCCAGGGTAACGGAGTTGCGCGTCGGCCCCAGACTGCGAGCGTTCCTTCGTGCTGCAACACTAAAGGCAATATGGAGATAGTCTTGGACTGGCACACCCTGCTCACCCGTGAACGGCTTGGAAAGTCCGTGCACAGCACCGATGAACTCGGTCGCAGCCCGTTTCACAAGGACCACGACCGCATCATCTTTTCTGGAGCCTTCCGCCGACTTGGACGCAAGACCCAGGTCCATCCTGTTTCCAGCAACGATCATATCCACACCAGGTTGACCCACTCGCTGGAAGTCAGCTGCGTCGGGCGATCGCTGGGCATGCGTGTCGGTGAGGTGCTGCGTGAGGAGATGCCTGAATGGTGCAGCCCGGCCGATCTCGGCATGATCGTGCAGTCGGCCTGCCTGGCCCACGATATCGGCAACCCGCCTTTCGGCCACTCCGGCGAGGACGCCATTCGCTACTGGTTCCAGCAGGCCGCCGGACGCGGCTGGCTGGACGACCTGAGCGATGCAGAGCGCGCCGACTTTCTCAATTTCGAGGGCAATGCGCAGGGTTTTCGTGTGCTGACCCAACTCGAATACCACCAGTTCGACGGCGGTACACGGCTGACCTACGCCACCCTCGGCACCTACCTCAAATACCCGTGGACTTCCCGCCACGCCGAGGCGCTGGGCTACAAGAAGCACAAGTTCGGCTGCTACCAGAGCGAGCTGCCGCTACTGGAACAGATCGCAGGGAAGCTGGGCCTGCCAAAACTGGAGGAACAACGCTGGGCGCGCCACCCACTGGTCTACCTGATGGAGGCGGCAGACGATATCTGCTATGGCCTGATCGACCTCGAAGATGGTCTCGAGATGGAGCTGCTCGACTATACCGAGGTGGAAGCCTTGCTGCTGGCGCTAGTCGGCGATGACCTTCCGGAGACCTACCGGCAACTTGGCCCCAACGATTCGCGCAGACGGAAGCTGGCGATCCTCCGCGGCAAGGCTATCGAGCACCTGACCAATGCCGCCGCCAGCGCCTTCGTCGAACAGCAGGATGCGCTGCTCAGTGGGCAGCTCGCAGGCGATCTGGTGGAGCACATGCATGGCCCTGCCAAGCAATGCGTGGTCCAGGCCAAGGCGATGGCACGCGAGAAGATCTTCCAGGACAAGCGCAAGACGCTTCACGAGATCGGCGCTTACACCACACTCGAGATCCTGCTCAATGCCTTTTGCGGCGCGGCGCTGGAGCAGCATGGCGGGCGCACGCCTTCGTTCAAGAATCGCCGCATTCTCGACCTGCTTGGCGCAAACGCGCCCGACCCGGATTGGCCGCTGTACAAATCATTCGTACGCATGATTGATTTCATCGCCGGCATGACCGACAGCTACGCCACCGAAATGGCCAGCGAAATGACCGGGCGCTCAAGCCCTACATAGCCGCATGAAAAGATCGTTCCGACAGATTCTGGGTTGGCAGCGCGGCCGCCCCGCCTGGGGCGCCGCCATGGTGGCGGGGCTGGGGTGTGCATTGCCGTTGCTGCTTGGCCTGTTCAGCGGCCATCCAGGATTTCTCTGGGCGACGGTGGGCGCCTTCCAGGCAGCCAAGGCCAATCCGCTGCATCGTCTGGGCATGCTGCGCATGCTTCTGCTGATCGCGCTGGGTGCCTGCAGCGCGGGGCTGGGCTTCTGGGCCGCCACACTGCCGATGGTCAGTCTGGGGCTGTTTGCGTTCTACGGACTGCTGCTGGCCTGGCTGCAACGTTACGGCACCGAGGCCGGCAAGCTGGGCATCGGCCTGGCCATCTGCCTGTGCCTGGGCCAGGGGCAAAGCGGCGTCGCCGATTTCAACAACCCCCAGGCCATCGCCGTGTTGTTCGCACTCGGCGGGCTATGGGTGACGTTGCTCGCATTCGGGCTTCGCGGTCTGCATGGGCTGCGCATGTGGCCCTACATGCCGCGTTTCATGAGTCTGATGAAGGTGCTGCGTCGACATGCGCGCCGTACGCCGATTCGTCAATGGCGAATGCATGCGCTCACCTACATCCTGGCTGCAGCCCTTGGGGGGCTGGTGGTGAATCTGGCGCAACTGCCACGTGGCTACTGGCTGACCCTGGCCGTATTCACCACATTGCAGATGAATCTTCAGCGCAGCTTCGCGCGTGCGTTGCAAGCGAGCCTCGGGGTGCTGGGTGCCGCGGCCGTACTCATTTACATGGGCCATAGCCTGGCCGACCCGCCGCTCATGGTGATGATCATGCTGCCGCTGGTGATACTGAGCCGAGCATTCCAGGCCCACCACTATGGCCTGTTCGTGCTGCAGACCACGTTGTGCTTCCTGCTGCTGGCGGAAACTCTGGCTCAGGATTGGTATCTGCCCGAGATACGCCTGATCAATGCGACGATCGGCGTCGGGCTGGCACTTTCGGTAAGTCTGTTGATGACAGGGCTGCTGCGGCTGATCAGACGGCCATCGAGCCGAAAGACCACCGCAACGGCCCCTGCCACGAACGATGCACGGAAGGACGACGAGATCAGCCCTTTGCGTTGATCTCGTTCTCGGGATACCACACGTCCATCAGCGGGCTGACGGTGTACTCGGACAACTCGCTGCGCTCCTTGAGCCAGGCTTCGACCTGGTTGCGCTGCTCCTCGGTGACCGAACCGCGGCGGGCGAGGCAGACGAAACCGTAGTCTTCACCGCCGATATAGCCAAGCCCGTTAGCCTCCATGGCGTTATCTAGAAACGCCTCCAGAAACTCATCCACCGCCTTGGCATCGACGCCTTCGCGGTAGGTCAGGTTGATTTCGAAGCCCAGTTCCTGGAATTCGTCGACGCAGAGTTTCTTGCGCAGGCGGCGCGAGCGATTTGTAGCCATTTGAATCGGTCCTTCTTGTCGCTGGATGATGGCGCGCACTCTAACAGCAACGCCGTGCTTGTGCGATCAGGGCGAGGGACTGCTACCTTTCATTGGCAACATCACAGCCAGGCCGGCTACGCTTGTCGGACGGCTGTATCTCGCTTTCCGCGTATGGGCATAATGGCCCGTAATTTTTTCCCTGAACGCTGTAGGGAACGCCATGACACCTGTTCTGTTTTGTCCCATTCACCTGGGGCGCCGTTGATGAGCAACTTCCTGAGTCATCTCACTGCCGCCATTCTCACGACAGCATTGGCTGTGCCGACATTCGCCGCGCCGGTCAACCAGACGCTGCCGCCTGGTGTCGCAAAATCGCTCGCGGCCAACAAGATCGAGAGCGACGCACTCTCGGTGGTGATGCTACCGCTCAACGGTGATGACACGCCGACGTTCGTGAACGCCGACGTCTCGGTCAACCCGGCCTCGACCATGAAGTTGGTCACCACCTATGCCGCCCTGGAGCTGCTCGGTCCCAATCATCAGTGGAAGACCGAGTTCCACGGCGACGGGCCGCTGATAGATGGCACGCTGAACGGCAACCTGTACCTCAAGGGTGGCGGCGATCCCAAGCTGAACATGGAGAAACTCTGGCTGCTGTTGCGTGAGTTGCGCGCCAATGGCGTCAGAACCGTGAGCGGCGACCTGATACTCGATCGCAGTCACTTCATCCAGCCGGCACTACCCATATTCGATGACGACGGCGGCGACAAGAACAAGCCCTATCTGGTCGGCCCCGATTCGCTGCTGATCAACCTCAAGGCGCTGAGGTTCGCCGTACGCAACGACAGCGGCAAGATCGGCATTTCCGTCGAACCGCCGATCGCCAATGTGCGAATCGACAACCGGGTCCAAGCCCTGCCCAGTGGCAAATGCCCTGCCTGGCCGGACATACGCTACAGCCCCGTGACTGATGGCGATGGTGTGAAGGTGACGGTCACTGGCAAGCTGGCGGCCGGCTGCAGCGGGCAGACCTACCTCTCGCTACTGGATCACCCGACCTACGCCGCCGGTACCGTACGCGCCATCTGGAAGGAGCTGGGCGGAAAAATCCTCGGCAAGGATCGCGTCGCCGAGGTGCCCGAGGATGCCAGGCTGCTGGCACGCTCGTACTCGCCCGATCTCGCGGAGATCATTCGCGACATCAACAAGTACAGCAACAACACCATGGCCCGGCAGCTGTTTCTGAGCCTGGGCGCGGAGTTTCGAAACGAGGCCGATGGCGACGATTCCAAGGCCGCACAACGCGTCATCCGCCAGTGGCTCGCGAAAAAAGACCTGATTTCACCGCACCTGGTGATGGAGAACGGCTCGGGCCTATCGCGCGCCGAACGCGTCAGTGCGCGAGAGCTGGCCAGCCTGCTTCAGGCCGCGTGGAGAAGCCCCTACGCCGCGGAGTTCATTTCCTCGATGCCCCTGGCGGCGGTCGACGGAACCATGCGCAAGCGCCTGCGCAACACCCAGGTCGCCGGCAAGGCACATATCAAGACAGGCACCCTGAATACCGTTCGCGCCATTGCCGGTTACAGCCGCGACGATGATGGCAACACCTGGGCGGTCGTCGCCATCCTCAATCACCCTCGCCCCTGGGGCGCGTCATCCATTCTGGATCAGGTACTGCTCAGCCTCTACAACCGACCGGCTAGCGCAAACACCGCGCAACGCTGATAGCTGGCACCGCGGCAGCGCGAGCTCCCGCGATGATGCGGTGGGGCTTGATGGTTCACATGCTCCTGCGTGGGAACCCAGCCGCGACGTTGCGCGCCCTCGCGGGAGCATGGGCGCGAGCACAGCCGCATCAGGCGCAGCTCCTGCTCAACGCGCTTGCAGCTTCCAGGCGCGATGTATTCTGGCGTTGCGCCTGAAGTCTTCATCCAGAGTTGCCTGGGTGATTTCCTCCACGGCATAGCGCTCGGCAATCTGCGGGTCGAGCACGAACTTGCGGAAGTTGTTGGAGAAATACAGCGTACCGGCTGACGCCAGGCGCGCCATGGCCAGGTCGAGCAAGGCGACGTGGTCGCGCTGCACATCGAACACACCTTCCATACGCTTGGAATTGGAGAAGGTCGGCGGGTCGATGAAGATCAGGTCGTATTCGCTGCGATCCTCCGCCAGCCAGGCCATGACGTCCGCCTGCTCGAGCCGCTGGCGATCGGACAGGCCGTTGAGCGACAGGTTGCGCCGTGCCCAGTCCAGATAGGTTTTCGACAGATCGACACTGGTCGTACTACGCGCCCCACCCTTGGCCGCATGCACCGTCGCCGTGGCGGTGTAGCAAAACAGATTGAGGAAACGCTTGCCCGCCGCCTCGCGCTGGATGCGCAGGCGCAGCGGACGGTGATCGAGAAACAGGCCGGTATCCAGATAGTCGGTGAGATTGACCAGCAGCTTGACGCCGCCTTCGCTGACCTCGAGAAACTCGCCCTGACTGGCCTGGCGCTCGTACTGGCGCGTACCGCTCTGCCGTTCGCGGCGCTTCACCACGACCTTCTCACGTGGAATACCCAGCGCCTGGGGGATGGCGCCCAGCGCGTCGAACAGCCGCGCCTGGGCTTTCTCCGGATCGATCGAACGTGGCGGTGCGTACTCTTGCACGTGCACCCAGTCGCGGTACAGGTCGATGGCGAGGGCATACTCAGGCATGTCCGCGTCGTACAAGCGATAGCACTCGATGCCCTCCCGACGCGCCCACTTGCCGAGCTGACGCAGGTTTTTCTGCAGGCGATTGGCGAACATCTGCCCGCCCTCGCTGAGAAGCGCCAGCTCTACGGCCTGCTCAGCCTCGGCCGGACGCTGATTCGGCGCCGAACGCTGGCCGGTGACGAACTGATCCAGTTCGACCTTGATCAGCAACAGCTTGCACGGTAGCGCGCCGTTCCAGAATGCGTATTGCTTGTGGCTGCGAATGCCCATGCGCCGCCCCAGTTCCGGCGCCGCGGTGAAGACGCCGGCTTCCCAGCCCAGGCAGGCCTGCCGCAGACGCTCACCCAGGTGCTGGTAGAGATAGACCAGGCTCGCCTCGTCACCCAGGCGCTCGCCGTAGGGTGGGTTGCAGATCACCAGGCCCTTCTGATTCTGATCTGGACGCGGTTCGAAAGTCGCCACGTCACCCTGATAGATCCGGATCCAACTGGCCAGCCCCGCGCGCTCGACGTTGTTGCGGGCTGGCTGGATCAGGCGCGGATCGGCCTCATAGCCGCGAATCCACAGCGGTGGTCGGGCCAGTCCGGCCTCTGCACGGGCCAGGGCCTCGGCATGCAGACGATTCCAAAGCGCCGGCACGTGCCCGAGCCAGGCGCTGAAGCCCCAACGCTCACGACGCAGGTTCGGCGCAATATCCGCCGCCATCAGCCCCCCCTCGATGAGAAAGGTACCCACCCCGCACATGGGATCGGCCAGCGCCCCGCCGGCGGCGGCGATGCGTGGCCATCCCGCGCGGATCAGCACCGCAGCTGCAAGGTTCTCCTTCAAGGGTGCGGCGCCTTGCTGAAGGCGATAGCCGCGCTGATGCAGGCTGTGCCCCGACAGGTCGAGTGAGAGCACCGCCTGGCCGCGGTCGAGGCGCAGATGCACGCGCAGATCGGGATTCAGCTTGTCGACGCTGGGACGTTCGCCCGAATTCGTGCGCAGCCGATCGACGATCGCATCCTTGACCTTCAACGCACCGAAGTGCGTGTTGTCGATGCCCGAACCGCGCCCGCTGAATTCCACCGCCAGGCTACCGGACGGCTCCAGGTGCTCGGCCCAGTCCACCGCGTGGACGCCGGCATACAAGGTCTCGGCGTTCTCGGTGGCGAAGCGGCTGATCACCAGCAACACGCGATTGGCCAGCCGCGACCAGAGGCACAGCCGATAGGCCACCTCCAGCCCCGCGAACCCGCGGATCGCGGCGGTTTGCTCACGCACCTCCTCGAGGCCAAGCGCAGTGGCTTCGTCCAGCAGCAGGCCTTCCAGCCCTTTGGGACATGTGAGGATGAGTTCGTGGCGGTCAGTCATGGTTTTTCCAGGAAATAAACGATTCGGGCAGGCGTCGGCGGGATCGAGTCGCCATAAGCCTCATAGCGCATGGCTTATGGGTCTGAACATAGTTTGATGACTTGCTTATGACAAAACGATCATTCCAGCCTCTGATGCATTGGGTTAGAACACCACTCAGATCGGCATCGCAACGATGCCGGTAGAACCCCGCCACGCCGGCAGCGGGCTTCGCTGGCAGTCTATCTGCCGAGCCTCGCCATGAGGCCAACAGGAACACCAGTCAACCACTGAGGGCAATACCCAATGAGAAGACTCAAGCGTGATCCGATGGAACGAGCATTTCTACGCGGTTACCAGCATGGCATACACGGCAAATCCCGCGACCTCTGTCCTTTTTCCCATCCTCAAGTTCGCCAAGCCTGGATCAACGGCTGGCGGGAGGGTCGCGGCGACAACTGGGACGGTCTGACCGGCACTGCCGGTCTGCACAAGCTGAACGAACTCCACGCAGTCGGCTGATTACCCTTCAAACCGACTTCAAACGGCACGCCCCATCCGGGCGGCGGGCTTGAAGCCCGGGGCTCCCTCAGGGAGCCCCACCGGGCCTAGCGAGACACTCCACCCCGAGCAGGCAACGCCGCGATGGCATCCACCGCCTCACGAATCAGCGCCGGTCCCTTGTAGATGAAACCGGTATACAGCTGAACCAGGCTCGCACCAGCCTCGATCTTCTCGGCCGCGTGCCGCCCTTCGGTGATCCCACCGGCTGCAATGATCGGCAGGCGCCCACTCAGCGTATCGGCCAGCACCTTCACGGTATGCGTGCTTTTCTCCCGCACCGGCGCACCCGACAGCCCTCCGGCTTCATCGGCATGGGCCAGCCCGGCAACCCCTTCACGACTCAACGTGGTGTTGGTGGCAATGATGGCGTCCATGCCCGCCTGGAACACCGCCTCGCCTACCAGAGCGGTTTCTTCGTCGGTCATGTCCGGGGCGATCTTGATTGCCAGCGGGACCCGTTTGCCGTGCAGCATCTCGAGGTCCTCGCGGCATAGGCGCAAGGCGTCGAGCAGCTGCTTGAGCGAGTCGCCGAACTGCAGGCTGCGCAAACCGGGCGTGTTGGGCGAGCTGACGTTGACCGTCACGTAGCTGGCATAGTGATAGACCTTTTCCAGGCAGTGCAGATAGTCGGCCTCGGCGCGCTCGACCGGTGTATCGAAGTTCTTGCCGATATTGATGCCCAGCACGCCCTTGAAATTCGCCGCGTCCACCCGCTCCAGCAAGGCATCGACGCCCTGGTTGTTGAACCCCATGCGATTGATGATCGCCTCGGCTTCCGGCAGCCGGAAGATCCGCGGCTTCGGGTTACCCGGCTGCGGCCGAGGCGTTACCGTGCCGACCTCGACGAAACCGAACCCCAGCTGCGACAGGCCGCAAATGGCCTCGCCATTCTTGTCCAGGCCCGCGGCAAGCCCGACCGGGTTGGGAAACTCCAGTCCCATCACTCGAACCGGCAGCTTGGCCGGCGCCTTGGCGAGAAGGCCATTGAGCCCGAGTCTGCCCCCTGCCCCTATCAGATCGAGGGAAAGTTCATGGGAGGTTTCAGGCGTGAACTTGAACAGCAACTGGCGGGCCAGGTTATACATACGCAACCTAGAGTTATGGAAAGAGTGGCGGCGAAGTATAGCAGCCACCCGGGTATTTCAGCGGCATCGCAAGCGGCTTGAAGCGCCTGAAGGCCCACATTCAAGCCAGACGCCGCAGCGCGATCAGCTTACCCTGATCGCCAAATTCGATTTCGAAGGAACCAAACACCCCTTCACTTGTCAGAAACGGGCGCAAGTGGTGGGCCGGCAGACTGACGCTTCTTCCTTCCCGGCTCGTGATCAGGATTCGATTGGCGCGCCCCTGGTAGACAGCCAGCAGCTTGTCCGCGGGTAGCGCGATATCCAGCAAGAGGCTTGGCATGGAGGCTCCTCATTGATCAACGCAGCAATATTGCCACATCAGCCCTGCCTCGATCGTTGTCTCGTGCAGCCTTGTGCGGCCAGCCAATCGGGTAAAACCCGCAAAGCCAGTGCGCAAACGCGACAGGTCTGCCAAACTTCGCGCATCGCCCAACGAGCTCATTCATCATGGTGAGCCTGCTCGAGCCTATGCCGTCCGTGACTTCCCGTATCAGCAGATTCGCGCAACGCCTCGGATTGACCGGTACATCGCCGCGTCAGACGCTCGAGCTTGCCAGCCGTCTGCGCTTGCCCTTTGCGCCGCTGTCCGCGCCGCAACCCAGCATTTTCTGGCATGACGGCCCCTGTCTGCAGCGGATCGTCGACCTGCCGCGCGGCGCGCTTTCCGGGCCGATTCAGGAAGACAAAGCGCGGGCACATGCCGCGCTGACCCGCCTGGTTCGCAAGGAAAGCGTCCTCTATCCCGCCATCGACCTGCGCCAGATCGACGGCCTGAGCGGGCAGAATCCGGACGACACCCGCTACGCCACCCTCGAAGCCTTCGCCGCCACGCCAGGCTGCCGCCAGCTGCGCGTCATCAGCTACAAGGATTTCCTGCGCACCCTCGGCAACGCCTTGCCCGGCTTCGCCAGCAACACCCCGATCGAGCTACGTCAGGCCAGCTGGCTGGGAGAACGGCTGTACTGGGCCGGCGAGCATAATGCCGAAGCCTTCGCCTGTGCGATCGCCTATGCCCGTTTGCGGGGGCTGGAAGTATTACTTCCTTGCGAGCTGACCGATTACCGTCTCGACACGGCGGGCCTGCGAAGACTCGACAACGACTACCACGCGATCACCATGCCTGCCGAAGCCTGGAGCAATCGCGATTTCATGAGGCTGATCCTGGATACCAAGGTGCCTTACGCCCGCTTGACGCTGCTGCGCAACCTTGGCAATTCGGAACTTCTGCTGCTGGAGAAACGCCAGCCGATCGCCAACGCCATCGGCGAGGGTCTGAAACTGGCAGGCGCACCCGACCTGGTGAACTATCTGCGTGACCTGCCGCAGATCACCCGCTTCTGGCTCGGCCAACCGGAAACGACGCAGAACGGCTAGCCCCTCGCCAATCACTTGGATGCGAGACTAGCGCTTGATCAGATTGGCCAGTATCCGCTCGTGAACCTGCTGGCAATTACGCAGCTCTTCCTCATCGATACCGGCGAATGCCTCCTGCCGAACCTGAGTGGAAATCGCCTCGATCTTCTCGATCAGCGGACGCGCCGGCGCAGCCAGGGTAATCAGTTTCGCTCGGCGATCCCCTGGCGCGGGCTGGCGGTGCACCAGCCCCTGGGCTTCCAGGCTGTCCAGCAGGCGCGCCAGAGTTGGCCCTTCCACCGCCACGCTCTGGGCGAGCTCACGTTGAGTCGGCAAGTGATCGAAGCGCGCCAGATGCAACAGCACCAACCATCGCGCCTGGGATAATCCGAGGTCAGCCAGCCGTCTATCCAGTTCCGCGCGCCATCCTCGCGAAAGTTGCGCCAATTGCATGGCGAATCGATGTTGCTCCGGGTACATGCCGCGCGCGTTCCTGCAAAACCTAATAATTAGCGAGCTAACCACAGCTCCGGCATGCAGGCAAGACTGCGTTGGTCGCCAGCGAGCATCATCACCGACGGAAATGTTTCAGTTTTATGCTCGCTGCTCGCGCGCCCTAGAGTTCGAACTCCGTCTGCAGCGCCGCACGCACGCAGAAGAGCACCGCATCCGGAACGCGCCCGGCAAAGCGCTCTGCCACGGCGGCAACCGGAGGCAACTCGCCTTCACCATCGAGGAAAGCCTCCTGAATCTCTTCCAGCAGGTCCTCCGGCAGATCCAGCGCCTGTTCGAGACTCAGTTGCTGCGAGCCAATGGCTTCGGCCAGCATCGCGTAGACGTTCTTCTCGCTGCAATCGAGCTGGCGAGCGATCTGTGCCGGCGTCATCCCGGCGCGCGCCAGGGTGATCAATTCATGGCGCACGTCTGCAGGCGACTTGACTGCCGCCCCGCTGCTCTGCAGCGCTTCGAGAAAAGCCTGTCCGTAACGTTCCAGCTTGCGCGCGCCGACACCGCTGATGCGCGCCATGTCGGCGAGGGAGCTCGGCTGGCTGCGCAGCATCTCCAACAGTGTGGCGTCGGGGAAGATGACGTAAGGCGGCACACCATGCTCCTCGGCCAATTTGCGGCGCAGGGCGCGTAGCGCTTCCCAGGTTTCGCGCTCTTCGCTGCGCACCAACTGGCTGGCAGCACTGGCGGAGGACTTGGGCGCCTTGCTGGCCAGTTCGCGACGCAGCTCCAGTTTCACCTCGCCGCGCAGCAATGGCCGGCAACTGTCGCTCAGACGCAAACCGCCAAAGCCTTCGAGGTCGACATCGGCGAGCCCTCGCGCCACCAGTTGGCGAAACAGGGAACGCCACTCCCCTTCCGACATGCCCTTGCCGACGCCGAAGACGGACAGGTGTTGATGGCCGGGATTGCGAATCTTCTCGTTGTCACGCCCCAGCAGCACGTCCACCAGGTGCCCGACGCCGTAGCGCTGCCCACTGCGGTAGATCGCCGACAAGGCCTGTCGCGCCGGTTCGGTGGCATCCCAGGTCTGTACGCCGTCGACACAGTTGTCGCAATGGCCACAAGGCTCGGGCAGCACTTCGTCGAAGTAGGCAAGCAACGCCTGGCGCCGACAGCGGGTTTCCTCGCACAGCGCCAGCATGGCATCCAGCTTGTGTTGCTCGACCCGCTTGTGGCGCTCGTCACCCTCGGAATTGTTGAGCATCTGCTTGAGGAAGATCACATCCTGCAGCCCGTAGGCCATCCAGGCATCGGCCGGCAGGCCGTCGCGTCCGGCGCGCCCGGTTTCCTGGTAATAGGCTTCCAGCGACTTGGGCAGATCCAGGTGCGCGACGAAGCGTACGTTGGGCTTGTCGATTCCCATGCCGAAGGCGATGGTGGCGACCATGATCAGGCCTTCCTCGTTGAGGAAGCGCTTCTGATGGAAGGCACGCAGCTCGTTGGGCAGCCCCGCGTGGTAGGGCAGCGCAGGAAAGCCCTGCTCGGTCAGGAACGCGGCGAGATCGTCGACCTTCTTGCGCGACATGCAGTAGACGATACCCGCATCGCCACGCCGTTCGGCGAGAAAGCCCAGCAACTGCTTGCGCGGCTGCTCCTTGGGCACGATGCGGTAGAAGATATTCGGCCGGTCGAAGCTGGAGAGAAAGCGCTCGGCATTTTCCAGATGCAGGCGCTGGACGATTTCCTCGCGGGTACGCTTGTCCGCGGTGGCAGTCAGGGCAATGCGCGGCACCGCCGGGAAGAATTCGGCCAACTGGCCCAGTTGCAGGTACTCGGGCCGAAAATCATGCCCCCACTGCGATACACAATGGGCTTCATCAATGGCGAACAGACCGATCTGCAGACGCTGCAGGAATGCCAGCATGCGCGGCTGGACCAGACGTTCCGGTGCCAGATAGAGCATCTTGATTTCGTTGCGACGCAGCCGCTCGGCGATCTCGCGCTGGTCATCGGCGCTCAGCGTGGAGTTCAGCGCCACGGCCGAAACGCCGAGTTCCTCGAGGGTCGCTACCTGATCGTCCATCAACGCGATCAATGGCGAAACCACCACGGTCAGCCCCTCGCGCAACAGCGCCGGTACCTGGTAGCAGAGCGATTTGCCGCCGCCGGTGGGCATCAGCACCAGTGCATCGCCGCCCTGGGCAACCCGCTCGATGATCGCGCCCTGGTTGCCACGGAAGGCGTCGTAGCCGAATACGTCTTTGAGTATGCGCTGTGCCTGGTCGAGCATGCCGGTCTCCGAAACAAGGCGCGCAGTATACGCGAGGCGTTCGCCAAGTTCAGGCGCAACCGGACCGTACGGCGGGCTGATGAACCGGCAGATGCTCCATATGACCTTTGGCCACGCCCATTCGGTAGCTTGCAGCCCGCGGCTCGTCTAGAATCACCGCCATCGTCCATTCAAGGTAGCCACCGATGTCCTTCGCCGAGCAACTCGCCCGCCTGCAAGTGTTTCTGGATGCAGATGACCTGCATGAAGAAGCGCTGGATTACATCGCCGCGCACGGCTATCTGACAGCGCTGTGCATCTGCTCCGAGCAGGTGCCAGAACGCGAATGGATAGACGCGCTGTTCGCCGAACCGCCGCAGTACGCCGACGATACCGAGCGTGAAGCGATCGAAGCGACGCTGGTACAGCTCAAGGCGCACATCGCCCGACAGCTGGCCAGCGACGAAGACATGGAGCTGCCCTGCGACCTGGATCTCGGCGAAGAGCCGGATGAATCGGATCTGCGCGGCTGGTGCATCGGCTTCATGGAAGGCGTGTTCATGCGCGAAGCCGTTTGGTTCGAAGAGTCCGAGGAGGAGGTCAGCGAGCTGCTGTTGCCGATCATGGTCGGCTCGGGCCTGTTCGACGAACAGCCCGAATTCACCGATATCGCCGCAGACGCCAACCTCGTCGACGAGATGGTTTCGCAGATTCCGGAGATCCTGACCGCCCTCTATCTGATCTGCCACGCCCCTGAGGAAAAACCTGCGCTGCTCAAACCGCGGCGTCATTGATCGTGGGATAACCCGCCTTGGCCCATCGCGATATCCCGACGTATCGCAACCCGGTAGCACGCTACGTGCTGCTGGGCATCGGCTGGTTGAGCGTCGCACTCGGGGTGATCGGCATCTTCCTGCCTGTACTGCCCACCACACCCTTCCTGTTACTGGCCGCCGCCTGCTTCGTGCGCAGTTCCCGGCGCTTCTACGACTGGCTGGTCACCCACCCACGTCTCGGACCCTGGTTTCGTGACTATCTGGAAGGCAACGGCATCCCCCTCAAGGCCAAGATCTACGCCATTGCCACCATGTGGCTGAGCATCGGCGTGTCCTGCTGGCTGGTCCCGCTCTTCTGGGCGAGGGTCGGCATGTTGATCAGCGCCTCGCTGGTCACGCTGTACATCCTTCGCCAGCGGACTCTTCCTACGCGCTGACGCCATGATTGCGCTGGTAGACCCCTTCACCCATGGCCTTGATCTGCCCCTCGATCAAGGCCTCGAAAGGCCGCAACAGCGCATCGAAACGCCCTGCACCTTCGAGGATGTTCAAGGCCACGGTGATCGCCTCTACCGTGGACAGCGCTCCGGACGCCGGTGCCTTGCGCAGCCGATACCGCGACTCCAGCCCAGGCGGCAAAGCGACGCGCGGCAGGGCAGCCAGCCGTGGGTTGAGGTATAGCAACTTGCGCGCCTTGCGCCAGGTACCATCCGGCACTATCAGCCGCAACGCAGCACCATGCCCGGCCAGGTTCGCCACTGGCACGGCATCGTCCCCTGGGAACAGCAGATAGCTCGGCACGTCATCGAGCGGTAGATCATCGAAGACCTCGCCAACGCGCAGTTCGCAATTACGCAAGCCCAGCGCCGCCAGTCGCGCGGTATTCAGTGCATGGGATGACTCGTCCGGGTGCTGCAGAATCAGCACATGGGTATGACTATCGAGGCACGGTATCAACGAGCACAGGCAGTGGCTGAGGGGCCGCTGGCAACGGGGGCATTGCGGGCGGGACATGAATTCTCCTCAGGCCGTTAACCGGGTCGGCAATGACAGCGCTTCCATACCGAGCGGGAATGGCCTCTGCACGTGGAATCACGGTTTTCCGGCGTACAGACTGCGCCCGGTGAAATATCCAGAGAACGCCGATTCGAACGGCAAACTGCTTTTCGAAAACACAGTTTCACCCCGCTCGACTCATCGAGCGAGGCGAAACAGTCATCGAGGGGGCGCCTGAGAACGACCCCACCTGTCGATCAATGCCGGGGCGGCACCGACTTCGTGCGTTCGGCACGTACAGGTATCGGCTGCGGACGGGGCGGTTCGATGAAACCGAGCGCCACTGCCAGTTCCCAGCACACACGATTGAGCCACGCTTTCATGGTCGAACCCTCCTGCTTGATACGGGTCTTGTGAGCCATCTGGGGCCTGACGTCAGCATAACTCATCGAACGGGAAGCCGCTGCGTCAATGTTGAGCCACGGCTTTTTCATCTGGCCCTATGAAATGCGACCCGCGCGTCTGGCAGGCGTTCAGCGCGAATGCAACGGCATCCTCAGGCACGCTGTCGGCGATACGGGAATACGTCGATCACCTTGCCTTCGCGGATGGCGTCCTGCAGCCCTTTCCAGTAGTTGGCGTCGTACAGCTCGCCATGCAGTTTGGCAAACAGACGCCGCTGCTGGACATCGGCGAACAGAAAGCGCGGAAACTCCTCGGGAAACACATCGTTGGGACCCACCGAATACCAGGGCTCGGATGCCATCTCGTCCTCGGGATAGCGCGGCTCGGGTATGTAACGGAAGTTCACTTCGGTGAGAAAGCAGATCTCGTCGTAGTCGTAGAACACCACGCGTCCGTGGCGGGTGACGCCGAAGTTCTTCAGCAGCATATCGCCGGGAAAGATGTTCGCCGCCGCCAACTGCTTGATGGCCAGGCCATAGTCTTCCAGCACTTCGCGCGTTTGCTGCTCGCTGGCGTGCTCGAGGTAGATATTCAGTGGCGTCATGCGCCGCTCGGTCCAGCTGTGGCGGATCAGGACGGTATCGCCCTGCACTTGCACCGTGGAAGGTGCGACCTCCAGCAGCTCGGCGAGGCACTCGGGATCGAACTTGGATGTGGGAAAGCGGAAGTCGGCGAATTCCTGGGTATCGGCCATGCGCCCTACCCGGTCGACGTTCTTTACCAGGCGATACTTCTCCACCACGTTCGTCCGGTTGACGCTCTTGATGGGCGAGAAACGATCCTTGATGACCTTGAACACCGTGTTGAAGCCCGGCAGCGTGAACACGCTCATCACCATCCCGCGTACGCCGGGCGCCATGACGAAACGGTCGTCAGTGGTCGCCAGATGGTTGATCAGCGCCCGGTAGAATTCCGATTTGCCCTGCTTGTAGAAGCCGATGGACGTGTAGAGCTCGGCGATGTGCTTGCCGGGCAGGATGCACCGGAGGAAGGCGATGAATTCGGCCGGGATAGGCACCTCGACCATGAAATAGGAACGGGTGAAGGAGAAGATGATCGACACCTCCGCCTCATCCGTGATCAGCGCATCGGCCACGATGCCCGTGCCTTCCAGATGCAACAGCGGGATCACCAGCGGCCATTGCTCGTCGCGAGTAAAAAGGCGCCCCAGCAGATAGGCACCCTTGTTGCGATAAAGCACCGAAGCGAACAGCTCGACGGTCAGCTCGGGGTCCTTGCACACCCAATCAGGCAACGAGGCCTGCAACTGTGCCTCGAGCTTCTGCAGATCGCCGCCTCGGTCGGCGTAGGGCACGTCGAACGCATAATCATCGAGAATCCCTTCCAGCATGCCTCGCAGATCGCCCATCGGCCGATAACGACGCGTCTGCGCCACGTGCTCGTGCCGGCTCGGCGGTCGAGTGGTGTGGATGAACATGGTCTCGTCGCTGATGCAGTCATGGCTGAACAGCCCGCAGAAGATCGAGTTGTACCAGGTCTCGGACAGTTCATCGTCGAAGCGTGGATCGATCAGTTCGATGTAGGCGCTCTTGATCTGCGGCCAGAACTGCACGCGCAACAGTGTCTGTTCGGGGAAAGTCGCACGCAGGTGTCGGCAGGTCTCGCCCACCTTCTGTTCGTATAGCGCGATGCGCGCCGCAGAGGCCTGCTGGATTTCCTGCCACTGGGCCCGCTCGAAGCGGGTCCTGGCGCCCTCGGTGATCAAGCGGAAATGCTCGCGGTAATCATCGAAGCCGAGCAGGATCTCTCGGGCGATCTCGGTATCCGGCGCTTGCTGAATCATGACGGCGTCCTGCACACGATGGGAACCCGAGCATGGGCATGCCAGAGGGCCGAACCCGCACACGCGGGCCCGGCCGCGACGTTATTGCTGCAGTTCCTGCTCGCCGAAGATGTCCGCGAAGAGCATCGTCGACAGATAACGCTCGCCCGAGTCCGGCAGGATCACCACGATGTTGCGCCCCTGCATCTCGGGACGCTCGGCCAGGCGCACGGCAGCGGCCATCGCGGCGCCGCCGGAAATCCCGCAGAGAATGCCCTCCTCCCGCATCAGGCGCAGAGCCATGGCCTTGGCTTCCTCGTCGTCGACCAGCTCGACCCGGTCGACCAGCGAGAGATCCAGATTCTTCGGCACGAAGCCGGCGCCGATGCCCTGGATCTTGTGCGGGCTGGGCTTGACCTCATCGCCCGCCAGCGTCTGGCTGATGACCGGCGAACCGGTCGGTTCGACCGCCACGCTGATGATCTGCTTGCCCTTGGTCTGCTTGATGTAGCGCGATACGCCAGTCAGGGTGCCGCCGGTGCCGACACCCGAGACCAGCACGTCGATGCTGCCGTCGGTGTCGTTCCAGATTTCCGGCCCGGTGGTCTTCTCGTGGATCGCCGGGTTGGACGGGTTCTCGAACTGCTGCGGCATGTAGTACAGGTTCGGGTCCGAAGCCGCGATCTCGCTGGCCTTCTCGATCGCCCCCTTCATGCCCTTGGCCGGGTCGGTGAGCACCAGCTCGGCGCCTAGCGCCCTCAATACCTTGCGCCGCTCGAGGCTCATGGAAGACGGCATGGTCAGGATCAGCTTGTAGCCCCGCGCCGCCGCCACGAACGCCAGGCCGATACCGGTATTGCCGGAGGTGGGTTCGACCAGCGTCATGCCCGGCTTGAGGGAGCCGTTTTCCTCGGCATCCCAGATCATTCCCGCGCCGATCCGGCATTTCACCGAATGCGCCGGGTTGCGGCCTTCGATCTTGGCGAGGATGGTCACGCCCTTGGGACCCAGGCGGTTGATCATCACCAGCGGCGTGTTGCCGATGGCGCGTGCGTTGTCTGCAAAGATGCGGCTCATGATGTGTCCCTGCGATGAGAAAAAAACAGAATCAGAGCCTATGCCCTGATGCGTGCCTAGTCCAGCCGAACTCCCGCGCGCAGGTTCGGGTCCATCCAGTAAGCCATGAACGGACCGGGACGAGATGAAAAGCCGCTACCGACTGCCTCTGTGGATTCTGCTTGCGCTGGCCGCCTTCCTGATCGTGCTGCACACGGCCCTGCCCCACCTGGTGCGCAACTACCTGAACGACAAGATGGCCGACATGGGCGATTACCGAGGCCAGGTCGCAGATGTCGACCTGGCGTGGTGGCGCGGCGCCTATCGGTTGGATGGGCTGCTCATCGAGAAAAAGGACAAGCAGGTCCAGGCCCCGCTGCTCGACGCGCCACTGATCGACATCGCCGTGAGCTGGCGTGAACTCTGGCGAAACCAGGCCGTTGTCGCCGTGGTGGTCTTCGAACAACCGAAGCTGAACTTCGTCGATGGTGGCGAGCGAGGCGAGTCGCAGACCGGCGACGGCGTGGACTGGCGCGACCAGTTGGAAGCCCTGCTGCCCATCACGCTCAACGAGATCCGCGTGGTGGACGGTCAGCTTTCGTTCCGCAATTTCACTGCCGAGCCGCCCGTGCATGTCTATGCCAGCGCCGTCGACGCCAGCCTGTACAACCTGACCAACAGCGCCGATGCCAAGGGCGAGCGGGTCGCCACCTTCGAGGGCACCGCCAAGCTGTTCAACCAGGCGCCCATGGAAGCCCGCGCCCATTTCGACCCCTTTACCGACTGGGAGAATTTCCAGGTCAGCCTGCGCATGACGGACCTCGACCTGACCAAGCTCAACGATTTCAGCAATGCCTACGGCAGCTTCGATTTCGCCAAGGGCTCCGGCGACCTGGTGCTCGAAGTGGAGGCCAAGGACAGTCAGCTGGGCGGGTACATCAAGCCGCTGCTGCACAACGTGGAAGTGTTCAACTTCAGGCAGGACATCGAGGCCGAGGACAAGGGCTTCTTCCGCGGCCTCTGGGAAGCCGTGGTCGGCGGAACCGAGGAAGTCCTGCAGAATCAGCGCAAGGATCAGTTCGCCACCCGGATCGAATTGTCCGGAAGTACACGCAGTGCCGACGTCAGCCCTTTCCAGGCATTCATCGCGATCCTGCGTAATGCCTTCGTCCAGGCCTTTACGGCACGCTTCGAGCGCTCGCTCGAGCTGGAAGAGGAGTGAGCGGCAGCTCGTTCCGCACAGCGAGGCACCCAGCACGTGACCATATCCGGACGCGCCATCATCAAGTGACTGAATAGGTCGCATACGTTCTCAGCTTGGCGACCGCACGGTATAGTCTCCCCTTTCGATTGCCAGCCGGCCTTGTCCGGCTTACCCCTTTGAGGATTTTCCGATGAAGTTCGAAGGCACCCAGTCCTACGTCGCCACCGACGACCTCAAGCTCGCGGTCAATGCGGCGATCACCCTGCAGCGCCCGCTGCTGGTCAAGGGCGAACCCGGCACCGGCAAGACCATGCTTGCCGAACAACTGGCGGAATCCTTCGGCGCCAAGCTGATCACCTGGCACATCAAGTCCACTACCAAAGCCCACCAGGGACTCTACGAATACGATGCGGTGAGCCGCCTGCGCGACTCGCAGCTGGGCGTGGACAAGGTCCACGACGTGAAGAACTACATCAAGAAGGGCAAGCTCTGGGAGGCTTTCGAGGCCGAGGAGCGCGTCATCCTGCTGATCGACGAGATCGACAAGGCCGACATCGAGTTCCCCAACGACCTGCTGCAGGAACTCGACAAGATGGAGTTCTACGTCTACGAGACCAACGAAACCATCAAGGCCAGGCAGCGCCCGATCATCATCATCACCTCCAACAACGAGAAGGAGCTGCCGGACGCCTTCCTGCGCCGCTGCTTCTTCCACTACATCGCCTTCCCCGATCGCGAGACGCTGCAGCGCATCGTCGACGTGCACTACCCGAACATCAAGCCCTCGCTGGTCAGCGAAGCGCTCGACGTCTTTTTCGACGTGCGCAAGGTTCCGGGCCTGAAGAAGAAACCCTCCACCTCGGAACTGGTCGACTGGTTGAAGCTGCTGATGGCGGACGACATCGGCGAAGCGGTACTCCGCGAGCGCGACCCGACGCGAGCGATTCCGCCGCTGGCCGGAGCCCTGGTGAAGAACGAGCAGGACGTGATGCTGCTCGAACGCCTGGCCTTCATGAGTCGCCGCGCCAGCCGCTGATTGCAGCCGGTTCCGTTTGGGAGCCGGCACGTCACTGACAGGTCGTTGAAAAACGTAGGCGAGGCAGGCAAGACAAGGCAAAAACGACCGAAAAAGCGGAGTTTACTAGTGTAAATGAGCATTTTGAGGTCGTTTTTAACGCAGTATTGCCAACGCAGGTAGTTTTACAGCGGCCTGTAACTGGAGGGAAGAACCATGCAAACCTACACCGGCAAGTGCCTGTGTGGTGTCGTGCGCTACCGTATCGACGCCCCCATCGACGGACTGACCCATTGCCATTGCAGCATGTGCCGCAAGGCCCACGGCGCCGCGTTCGCCAGTTACGCGAGCGTGCCGCTGGAGGCCTTCCACTTCATGTCCGGCAAGGACCAGCTCGGCGTCTACCACTCCTCCGAACACGTGACGCGCACCTTCTGTATCCGCTGCGGCTCGAACCTGCAGTTCGTCGACAACCGCGAGCATGAGCTCGGCGTCGCCGTGGGCACGCTCGACTCACCCTTGCCCGTACCGCCGCAATCGCACATCTTCGTCGGCTCCAAGGCCGACTGGTACGCAATTCGCGACGGGCTTCCCGAACACCAGGGCGACAGCAGCAGCTGATCGCCGCGCCCAGAGGTTCTGCAATGCTGCTTGGCCTGTTCAATGAAATGCGCGCCGCCAAGGTACCGGTGTCGGTGCGCGAACTGCTCGACCTGATCGATGCGCTGAAGCACCGCGTGGTATTCGCCGATATGGACGAGTTCTACTATCTGGCGCGCACCGTGATGGTCAAGGACGAACGCCACTTCGACAAGTTCGACCGGGCCTTCGGCGCCTACTTCAATGGCCTGCAGAGCCTCGACCAGCATCTGGAGGCGCTGATTCCCGAGGAATGGCTGCGCAAGGAGTTCGAGCGCAGCCTGAGCGACGAGGAGCGCGCGCAGATCCAGTCCCTGGGCGGCCTCGACAAGCTGATCGAGGAATTCAAGAAACGCCTGGAAGAACAGAAGGAACGCCACGCCGGCGGCAACAAGTGGATCGGCACCGGCGGCACCAGCCCGTTCGGTTCCGGCGGCTACAACCCCGAGGGCATTCGCATCGGCGATGCCGGCAAGCGCCAGGGCCGCGCGGTGAAGGTCTGGGACCAGCGCGAATACAAGAACCTCGACGACCAGGTCGAACTGGGTACGCGCAACATCAAGGTCGCCCTGCGCCGCCTGCGCAAGTTCGCCCGCCAGGGCGCCGCGGACGAGCTGGACATCGACGGCACCATCGACCACACCGCCCGCGATGCCGGCCTGCTCAACATCCAGATGCGCCCCGAGCGGCGCAACGCGGTGAAGCTGCTGATCCTGTTCGACATCGGCGGCTCGATGGACGCCCACGTCAAGGTCTGCGAGGAACTGTTCTCGGCCTGCAAGACCGAGTTCAAGCACCTGGAATACTTCTACTTCCACAACTTCATCTACGAATCGGTGTGGAAGAACAATTTCCGCCGCACCTCCGAGCGCACCTCGACGCTCGATTTGCTGCACAAGTACGGCCCGGACTACAAGGTGGTGTTCGTCGGCGACGCGGCGATGGCGCCCTATGAAGTCACCCAGCCGGGCGGCAGCGTTGAGCACTGGAACGAGGAAGCCGGCTACGTCTGGATGCAACGCTTCATGGAGAAGTACAAGAAGCTCATCTGGATCAACCCCTATCCCAAGGACACCTGGGGCTATACGACTTCCACCGGCATCATCCGCGAACTGGTGGAAGACCGCATGTATCCGCTGACCCTGAGCGGGCTGGAAGAAGGCATGCGTTTTCTGGCAAAGTAACGCCTTTCATAAACGAGGGAGGGAACCCGAAATGGATAGCCGTGCCACGCGTTCCAGAACTCAGTCTGGAGCCGCTTTCATGAAAGTAAAACCAATTCTCACTTTCGCCCTTTCCTTGGGGATGCTTTCCAGCGCGCACGCTGGTATCTATGCCGACGACCTCAGCCGTTGCCTGGTCGGCGCAACGACATCGACCGACAAAACCGAGCTCATACGGTGGGTGTTCGCCACTGCCAGCGAGCATCCATCAGTTTCCGATATTTCCAGCGTAACGTCCGCACAGCGTGAGCAGATGGATTATTCGATCGCCATGCTGTTTGAGCGTTTGCTGACCGGAGATTGTCTGGAGCAGACGCAGAACGCGCTTCAATACGAAGGTGTCAGCGCCATGCAGAAAGGGTTCGAGGTTCTGGGACAAGTTGCTATGACCGGACTGATGTCCGATTCAAAGGTCAGCCAGGCCTTCAGTCGTTTCGGCAAACATCTGGACGCCTCGAAGTTCGAGACGCTCATCCGCAGGAACTGAACGATTAAAATCAAGCCGCACGGCCAGCAGAACTGGTCGTCGGCAACTTGAATGCTAACTGGCGGCTGAACTTAGCGATACAGCCTGCGCCCATGCCGCCGCTTCGAGCGAAACGGATAATTCAACGCCAGCAGCAGGCTTTCCACCAACCAGGCCAGCGCCAGCGCGCAGCCGATGCCCCAGGCGATGGCCTCCGGCGCCAGCAGTACCTGGAAGCGGTAGCCGCTCCATACTTCGCCACGCAGGCGGGGCTCCCCGGCGAATGCCACGTGCCATGCCCGTGCGTACCAGGGTCGCTGCATGGCCTGCCATTCGCGCTCGAGCAGACGGGCACGCTCGACCAGCACACTCACGCTTTGTGCATCACTCTGGAAGACCGGGTCTTCGCTGGTGCGGTAATGCTCCACCAGCACATCGAGGTCGCCATGAAAGAAACGCCGAGCGGTTTCCTGGAAGCCCTGCAGCCCCTGCTGCGCCTCCAGTCGGCGCGCCTCGACGTGCTGGGCATAGGCCTCGATGAAGCCTGGCACCTGCACGCCAACCAGCAGCCCCAGGGCGAACAGGGTCAGCCGCAGATAGCTTCTCAGCATGTTTCCACCTGCCCGCGGGCAACGCATTCACCCAGGCGCCACAAGGTCCATTCGCCGGGCTGATGAACGATCCATTCCTCGTTATCGGTCAATGGCTCGGTGGCGAGCACGGTCACCACATCGTCAGGCGTCGTTTCAGCCTGAAAATCAACCGTCAGGTCGGCATCCTTCAATTGCGCGGGTCCGAAGGGTGCACGGCGGGTGATCTGCGCCAGCTTGGTCGAGCAGAAACTGAACAACCACTCGCCGTTGCTCAGCAGGCAGTTGAACACGCCCCGAGCACGATAGCCGGCGCAGGCCTCGAGCAGGCGCGGCAGCAGGTCCTCGGCATCGACGCGTTCGGGAAAATCAGTGCGCACGCGGTTGAGCAGATCGCAGAAGGCGGCTTCGCTGTCGGTATCGCCCACCGGCTGGTAGAACCCCCGTGCCGGACTGAAATCGGCGAGCTGGCCGTTATGGGCGAAGCACCAGTGCTGTCCCCAGAGTTCGCGGACGAAGGGATGGGTATTGACCAGCGCCACCTTGCCGACATTGGCATGGCGGATATGGCCGATCACCACTTCGCTCTTGATCAGATAGCGCTGGAGCATCTTCGCCACTTCCGACTCGCAGCTGGCCACCGGGTCCTGGAACAGGCGCAGCCCGCGGCCCTCGTAGAAGGCGATACCCCAGCCATCCTTGTGCGGCCCGGTCCGCCCACCGCGCTGCATCAGCCCGGTGAAGCTGAAGTGAATGTCGGTCGGTACGTTGGCGCTCATGCCGAGCAGCTCACACATGCTCTATATCCCTCGCATCTTGGTGGCACATGGCAGCCCCGGACGGCCTGGAACGGCTACAGCCGCGGTTCGATTCTGCTGGGGTAGCGAACGGATGGGTACTCATCATCGTCCTCGTCATCCCGGAGCCGTTCACGCAACGTACGTGTGTCTTCATCGACCGCTTGCGCGCGACGCTGGCGGATACGGCGCTCGATGGGCCAGCGGATCGCGACCAGCAGCGCATAGAGTGCAAACGCAATCAGCCCGTAGAGGGCCAGGTCCGCCACGGCCCGCCAGGCATTGGTGCCTACCTTGAACAGCAAGTCCAGCGCAGTGATGGCAATCGAGGGTGCGAACAGCTCCCTGGCGGGATCGACGATGGTCGGGCTCAGCAGCAACACCGCGACGATCAGCCGCAAGGGCTCGCGCAGGGCACGCCACAGCGGACGGGTGATCCGAAACCACACCAGCAGGCAACCCAGCGCCGCAAATCCGTAGGCAGCCCAGGCGAGCAGGTAATCATTGGCAAATATCAACATGACGATCTCTTGGCAAACCGGCCGAGTCACCGGCGACAACGACGGCCATGATAGCAGTCACCGGCCATTTCCCGGCAGTCGCTGGTGAGCCGGCGCTGGTCATCGCTCGATCGACGCCGTATAAATCTCATCCGGTTACAGCTTCATCCCTTACGCAGGCTCGGCAAGAAGCCATACTTATCCAACCGATAACCTCCAGGAGAGTCATCATGACCTACCAGCACATTCTGGTCGCCATCGACCTGACCAGTGAATGTCATCCGGTCGTCGCACGGGCGCAGGCGCTGGCCGCCGCCAGCGGAGCCAGGCTGGCCCTGGTGCATATCATCGAACCCATGGCCATGGCGTTCGGTGGCGACGTGCCCATGGATCTGTCGCTGCTGCAGCAACAGCAGTTCGACCAGGCTCGCGAGCGTATGGATGGTTTTGCCGATCAGTATCCCGGTCTGACCAGCGAACAGCGCCACCTCGCCTACGGCCAGCCTCGTCAGGAGGTACACCGTCTGGCCCGTGAACAGGGTTGCGACCTGATCGTCGTGGGCAGCCATGGTCGCCATGGCCTGGCCTTGCTACTCGGATCGACCGCGAACGACATCCTGCACGGTGCACCTTGCGATGTACTGGCCGTGCGCCTGGCAAAACCGGAGTAACGGATTCGATGCTGGAACCGGTGCCGGGGCCTGTTTGAACGGGCTTTAGCGTTCCCGAGTCAGTTTGGAGGCGCTATGTAAAAGCGCCCCTCACCCCAGCCCTCTCCCCCTGAGGGAGAGGGAGGAATCGAGAATTCCTGGTTCAGGCTATTTCCCGCTCTTCGCCCGCGCTCATTACCAGCGGGCGAATTTTCTGCAGTTGGGTCTCCAGCGAACAGGTCAGGCTGGATGCCATCGAGAAGAACGTCAGGAAGGCCTTGAGGTTCGAGTCGGCGTGGCAGGTGCCGTGAATACGCTGCCAGAACGCCTGATTGACCAGTTGCAGTTGCTGGAACGAACGCACCAGCCCACGCAGTTCCCAGTCGGCATGGCGCCCTTCACGCAGGTTGAAATACTGCCGCGCCAGGTACAGCGACACCGTGCGCAGCACGAACTCATGATTGTTGGCGAACGGCAGATGCTGCTTGGCCATGGGCTTGAGCCGGCTGAGCAACGGGCAGGCACTGGTCGCCATGATCACCCCCAGCAGCGCCCGCAGGCCTTCGTCGAGGCCGACCAGCTTGTTGTACTCACGCTCCGGCGTGCGTACCCAGACCTGGGCCTTCTTCACCGCGGGCAAACCCTGAAAATCCTCGATCACGCGGTGCAGATCGACCGCCGCCGGGCAGTGGCTGAACTGATCGCGGCTGAGGGGGCAATTGTTGCATTGCTGGTATTCCAGCCGGGTCCACTTCGGTGCCTGTGCGGCACCTTCGTGATCAAAGGCACGGTCCAGCTCGATCCGGTAGCTGAACTCATGCTCATCGTCCAGGGTGATGCGATATTCGATAGCCATTAACACTCCAGCATGACTGTTGATGCCGACATCAGACTACGCGTCCACCCGGGTCGTATTGATCCATCTCAGGAGGACGCCTGCCAAGTCATAGCCCGGCAGTTCGATATCGGCTCTTCCCTTCCAGCAACTCTCGCACCCACCGGTAGCAATCAGCCCGAGACGGGCCTTTCGCCTACTCCTCCAACTCGGCCCAACGCTCCAGCAACTGATCGAGCTCCTGCTGCAGCGATTCCAGGCGCGATATCGTTTCGCCAGTAACCGCGGCAGTCTGCTGATAGAACGCCGGCTGCGCAATTTCCGCTTGCAACGCCGCGATGTTTTTTTCGACTGCGTCTATTTTTCCGGGCAGCGCTTCGAGTTCTCGCTGCAGCTTGTAGCTGAGCTTCTTCTTCGGCGCTGCCGGCTCGGCCAATGCAGGCGCCTCCACCGGCTTGGTCGGTGCAGCTTCCACCTTGGTTTCCTTGGCATCGGCAACACCGAGCAGCTTTGCCGAGCCGCCCTGACGCAGCCAGTCCTGATAACCGCCGACATATTCACGCACCAGGCCGTTGCCTTCGAACACCAGGGTGCTGGTCACCACGTTGTCCAGGAACGCCCGGTCGTGGCTGACCATCAATACCGTTCCCGGGAAGCCGAGCAGCACTTCTTCGAGCAGTTCGAGCGTCTCCACGTCCAGGTCATTGGTGGGTTCGTCGAGCACCAGCAGGTTGGCGGGTTTGCTGAACAGCTTGGCCAGCAACAACCGTGCCCGCTCACCGCCAGACAGCGCCTTCACAGGTGTCCGGGCGCGTTGCGGGCTGAACAGGAAGTCCCCCAGATAGCTCAGCACATGCCGGTTCTGGCCATCGATGGTGATGAAGTCACGGCCCTCGGCGACGTTGTCGACCACGGTCTTTTCCAGTTCGAGCTGGTGACGCAGCTGGTCGAAATACGCCACTTCCAGCCGGGTGCCAGCCTCGACCCTGCCGCTGCTCGGTTGCAGCTCACCGAGCAGCAGCTTGAGCAGCGTGGTCTTGCCGGTACCGTTGGCCCCCAGCAGACCGATGCGGTCGCCGCGCTGGATAACCAACGAGAAGTCACGCACCAGCGGCTCGCCACCCGCGTGAGCGAAGGTCACGTGCTCGGCTACGATCACCTGCTTGCCGGACTTTTCCGCCGTTTCCACCTGGAAAGTCGCCCTGCCCTGCTTTTCCCGACGCTCGCTGCGCTCGGCACGCAGGGCCTTCAACGCCCTCACGCGGCCTTCGTTGCGGGTGCGACGGGCCTTGATGCCCTGGCGAATCCACACTTCTTCCTGGGCCAGCTTCTTGTCGAACAGCGCGTTGGCGGTTTCCTCGGCCGCCATCTGCTGCTCCTTGTGCACCAGAAAGCTGGCGTAGTCGCCGTTCCAGTCGATCAGATAGCCGCGGTCCAGCTCCAGAATGCGTGTGGCCAGGTTCTGCAGGAATGCACGGTCGTGGGTGATGAACAATACGGCGCCGTTGAAGCCGGTCAGCGCCTCCTCGAGCCAGGCGATGGCACCGATGTCCAGGTGGTTGGTCGGCTCGTCCAGCAGCAGCAGGTCCGGTTCCGAAACCAGCGCCTGGGCCAGCAGCACGCGCCGCCGCCAGCCGCCGGACAGCTCGGCGAGCGTCTTGTCGGCCGGCAGTTGCAGCCGGCTCAGGGTGCTGTCCACCAGTTGCTGCAGGCGCCAACCATCCTTGGCTTCGAGCGCTTGCTGAACGTGCATGAGCTTGTCCAGATCGGCATCGTCGCGGATGTTCTGACTCAGGTGGTGATACTCGGCAAGCAGTTGCCCGACCCCATCCAGCCCCTCGGCTACCACGTCGAACACGGTACGATCGTCGGCCCGGGGCAATTCCTGTGGCAATTCGCCGATCTTCAGTCCTGGCGCACGCCAGATATCCCCGTCGTCGGGCAACTGGCTGCCCTTGACCAGGCTCAGCATGCTGGACTTGCCGGTGCCATTACGGCCGATGATGCAAACCCGCTCACCTCGCGCAATCTGCCAGGACACGCCATCGAGCAAGGGATGAGCGCCATAGGCGAGGGACACATCGGTCAATTTGAGCAGGGTCATGGCTACCTCCGGGAAACAGGGCGCGCATTCTAGCAGGCTGTGCGGAAACTACCTGCCGGCCTGAAAAAGACCTGACTATCCGGCCCGATCCGATACCCGCTTCACAATGGTTAATGCTGCCTCTTCACGTGCTCGCCGCCCTGCCGAAGCTACGCTCGTCGGAAGATTCGCTTTGTTTGTTTCAAGTCGCGAATCCTCGTTTAACTGGCCGATTGGCCGGGCTAAGCTAGCCGCAGAATTTCTCTGCCTCCCGTTTTCGGAAGTCTCATGCGCGGTCGACTCTCCAGTATCTGTTTCTGCTTCCTGTTCACTGCCTTTGCCGTCCAAACCGCCCAAGCCGCCAGCCTCGCCCAGCAGCGTCAGTACTATGACGAAGCCAAGCAGGCGCTGGCTCGTGGCGACAGCGGCCCGTATCGCCGATATGCCAATGCGCTGCGCGATTACCCACTCGAGCCCTATCTGGCTTACGACGACCTGACGGCACGGCTCAAGACCGCCAGCAACGCCGAGGTGGAGAAATTTCTCGCCGAACACGGCGATCTGCCCCAAGCCAGCTGGATGAAATTGCGCTGGCTGCGCCTGCTGGCTGCCCGGGGCGACTGGAAGCCCTTCGTCGAGCACTACGATCCGGCCATGAATTTCACCGAACTGGACTGTCTGTTTGGCCGCTATCAACTGGAAAACGGCTATCCGCAGCAGGGCTACGCCACCGCCGAGCGCCTCTGGCTGGTCGGCAAATCCCAGCATGAGGCCTGTGATCCGCTGTTCGAGCGCTGGACGGCAGCGGGCCAGCTCAGCGAAGAACTGCGCTGGCAACGGACCAAGCTTGCCGTCGAAAGCGGCAATTACGGGTTGGCCAGCTTCCTGGCGAAGAACCTGCCCACATTGAAGTCCCAGGGCGAACTGCTGGTCGACGTCGCCCAGAAGCCGCAGATGCTGAGCAACCCCGCGCGCTTCGCGCCCGCCACTTCGACCATGGGCGATATCGTTGCCGTTGGCCTGCGCCGACTCGCCCGCCAGGACCCCGAGCAGGCGCTCGGGCTGCTGGAGAGCTACGCCAGACGGATGTCGTTTTCCGATGACGAGAAAGTCGCGATCGCCCGGCAGATCGGCCTGACCTTCGCCAAGCGTGCCGATGCCCGCGCACTGCAGGTGATGGCGGACTACGATCCGCAGTTGCGCGACAACACGGTCAGCGAATGGCGCGCCCGGCTGCTGTTGCGCCTGGGTCGCTGGGACGAAGCCCATGCGCTGACCCAGCGCTTTCCCGAGGAGCTGGCCAGCAGCAGCCGCTGGCGCTACTGGCAGGCACGCAGCCTGCAGCTCGCCCAGCCCAAGAGCGAGAAAGCAGCGCAGCTCTACCAATCGGTGGCGGCGGAGCGCGACTTCTACGGTTTTCTGTCCGCCGATCGCATTCAGGCACCCTACCGACTCAATCACCAGCCGCTGGCGATCGCCCCGCGGGTAATGCAGAAGGTGCGCAACACGGCGGGCATCCGCCGCGCGATGGAGTTTCACGCACGAGGCCAGATCGTCGACGGGCGCCGCGAGTGGTACCACGTCAGCCGCCTGTTCAGCCGCGACGAACTGGTCGCCCAGGCACAGCTGGCTTACGAGATGGAGTGGTATTTCCCGGCGATTCGCACCATCAGCCAGGCGAAGTACTGGGACGACCTGGACATCCGCTTTCCCATGGCGCACCGCAACAGCCTGGTCAGCGCCGCCAAGGCACGTGACCTCCACCCCAGCTGGGTATTCGCCGTGACTCGCCAGGAAAGCGCCTTCATGGCCGACGCACGCTCCCATGTGGGCGCCACCGGCCTGATGCAGCTGATGCCCGCCACAGCCAAGGAAACCGCCAAGCGTTTCAATATTCCCTTTTCGTCACAGCAACAGCTGCTTAATCCCGGTGTGAACGTGCAGCTGGGCGCGGCCTATCTCAGCCAGATCTACGCCCAGTTCAACGGCAACCGCGTGCTCGCCTCCGCTGCGTACAACGCCGGCCCGGGGCGGGTTCGCCAGTGGCTGCGCGATGCCCGGCACCTTTCCTTCGACGTCTGGGTGGAGAACATCCCGTTCGATGAAACGCGTCAGTACGTGCAGAACGTGCTGGCGTATTCGGTGATCTACGGCCAGAAGCTCAACGCACCACAGCCGCTGGTGGAGTGGCACGAACGCTACTTCGAGATGCAATGAGAGGAGGCGCGCCGGTCACTCCAGCACTTCGACCGGCATGCCTTCGTCCAGGGTACCGGTGCTTTCGGCAATCAGGTTCTGGCCGAAGAACACGCCATCCTTGTCCCGGCGATAGCGCAACAGTGTCGCCAGCGGCTCCTGATCGGGGCTGCGCTCGGCGCTGGAAGGATCGATGGTGGGAATCGCGCAACGCGAACAGGGCTTGACCACGCGAAAATCGATGGTGCCGATGCGGATACGCTTCCAGCTGTCCTCGGCATAAGGCGCGCTGCCGGCGACCACCAGGCTCGGCCGGAAACGCAGCATCTCCAGTGGCCTGCCGATTCTCACGCACAGATCGTCCAGCGACGACTGGCCGATCAGCAGAAACGGAAAGCCATCGGTGAAGGCCGTGCGCTCACCATCCGCGGCGAATTCCCGGTCGATCTGGATGGCCTCGGATTCCGGCAGATATACCAGGCGGGTCTCGCGGCCGAGGAAGCGGCTCAGCCATTCGGCCGCACGATCGCCACAGTCCGGTACGCGCAACGCTTCGCGCCAGATGAAGGTCCCACGCAATGGCGCCGAGGGTTCAGGCACCTCGACCTCCAGTTCGGGCATTCCAGGGGCGGTCAATCGCACCGCCCTCTCGTCCTGCCAACGCAGCTGCAACAATGCCATCCTCGGCAGCGCGCGCTGCGTCAGGAAGCGGCCCGAAGCCGCATCGACCGCCATCCAGCGGCGGTCGCCATGCAACCCGAGCGGTCCACACCAGCCCTGGTCGAGTCGCTCACCAGCACCGGACTTGAGGGGATAGCGATACAGTGCGGAAAGATGCATGGCGTGCTCGACTTCGGCTCAGTTGGATTCGTCTTGTAGCAGACGATCGCGAATCACATCGACCAGTTTTTCCGGCTGGAACTTGGACAGGAAGTTGTCGCAACCGACCTTCTGCACCATCGCCAGGTTGAAGCTGCCCGAAAGCGAGGTATGCAGCACCACGTAGAGGTCCTTCAGGCGCGGGTCGTTGCGTATCTCGGTGGTCAGCCGATAGCCGTCCATTTCCGGCATCTCGGCATCGGTGAACACCATCAGCAGGCGGTCGGTCAGCACCTCACCGGCGTCGGCCCAGGCCTTGAGCCGGTTCAGCCCTTTCAGCCCGTCGCTCGCGGTATGCACAGTGATATCCAGCTGGCTCAGGGTTTCGCGCAGCTGCGCCAGCGCAACGACCGAGTCGTCGACGCAGAGCACTTCGCGACCACGGGCGCGTTCGAGGATCGGATCGGCCAGGGTTTCGGCAGAGATACTGGTGTCGTAGGGGACGATTTCGGCCAGCACCTTCTCCACGTCGATGACTTCCACCAGTTGCTCGTCCACCTTGGTGATGGCGGTGAGGTAGTGCTGGCGACCGGCCGTGCTGGGTGGCGGCAGCACCTCCTCCCAGTTGAGGTTGAGGATGCGGTCGACGCCGCCCACCAGGAACGCCTGAACCGAACGGTTGTACTCGGTCACGATGATGGTGCTGCGCTCATCCGGTACCAGCGGCCGCAGCCCGATGGCGCGCGACAGGTCGATCACCGGCAGCGTCTGCCCACGCAGATTCACCACGCCACAGACCGAAGGATGGCGGTGCGGCATCAGGGTCATCTTCGGCAGTTGAACGACTTCCTGCACCTTGAACACGTTGATGGCGAATTTTTGCCGGCCCGAGAGGCCGAACATCAGGATTTCCAGGCGATTCTGCCCTACCAACCGGGTACGTTGGTCGACCGAATCAAGCATGCTGGCCATAGCGGCTCCTTGTGAATGACGAATACCGGGATATCGGCAGCAACCATGGGTCCTTTATCGGGCAGAGCAAACTAAATGTCGAGGGAGCCCTTGCAGAATGAAACTGTGCCCTCCGCAGCTGAAGCGCCACAGGACGAGCCCGATCTGTAGGAGCGAGCTTGCTCGCGATTCAAGCGTAAAGCTTCGCCAGCAAGCTGGCTCCTACATGGGAGAGCGCCGCCCTCGGCGCGCAGCTCTTGGCTTTGCTGGCAGGTCTCCGGCCTGCATTCGCTGCGAGGGCGCGCCCACACAAGGGGCTCGCCTCCCAACGGAATTCGTACATGTAAGCGGAGCACGCGTCTCACCGACTCAACGATCAGGCACGCCACTCAGCATCGGGCAATCAGCGGGCAGATGCAGGCGAAGCGCCTTGGGGCGCGCGGCGAAGCGCATCTTCTGTGTCGCAGCCGGTTCGCCATCGAGATTGATATCGATGACTTCTGGCGCCTCGACTTCCAGCCAGGCCAGGCGAGTAGTCACCGCCACGGTGTCGACACCGAGCAGACCACCGCTGAGCAGCGTGCCCAGGGTTCCAACCGTATCTTCCGCTGCCGGAACGATGCAGACGTCCAGCAGGCCGTCGTCCACCAGCGCATGCGGACACAATTCCTGCCCTCCGCCGGCCCGGCGCCCGTTGCCGATGCCCAGCGCCAGAAATTCACCCTCCCAGGAGAAGCCCGGCCCGTGAAACCGACCGCGTGCCGAACCTAGCTCGGCGAAGCGACTCAACCCGGTCAGCAGGTAGGCGCCACCGCCGAGCATTCGCTTGAGTTCTTCCGAGGTATTGGCGGTGACCTTGGAGCCGAAGCCGCCGGTGGCCATGTTGAGAAAAGGCTGGCCGTCCATCTCGCCGACATCCACCGCCACCGCTGGCTGTTCCAGCAACATGAGGGCTTCATAGGGTTCAAGAGGAATACCGGCGGCGCGTGCGAAGTCATTGGCGGTCCCCAGCGGCATGATCGCCAGATCGGCTTGGGCTCCGCTGTCCAGCAGTGCCTTCGCCACCTCCTGCAGGGTACCGTCGCCACCACCGGCAATCAGCGTTCGATAGCCGGCGGCGAGCGCCTCGGACACCAGGCGCTGTGCATCGCCGGCCTCCCAGGTGACCCGTACCGCCAGTTCCTTTCCGGCTTCACGCCAACGGGCCACCGCCGCCCGTACTTCTTCGTTGAGCGCCTGTTTGCCGTGCAGGATCAATAGAGCACCGGTTTCCGTCATGAGCATCGCTTCCCTTTCAGATTCGGCTGTTGAGACCGCGCCCAAGCGGGAAAAGTCTTGGCAGCTGCCAGGCGGCGTTTCGCGGCGCCTGGCCCGCCTCTATTGCGCAAGCTCTGGCGCAGTCACGAACGATAGGAGAGGCGCTCTGGAACGACTTAACCCGCTCGATTCGCACAGCAACCGCTGGTCCGAATCATCGAGCCGACCGTCAATTCGATCTCATCGCAACAACAAATAAAACCATACAAATCAATTGGTTAATAAGCGCATTTAATCCTCCGCCATTTTTACAGCACTTTGACGACCGGCAATGAACTCATTTCTCGGGGCAGGGTCGGAGGATTTGTCTGGTTGAAGGCTGCGATAGCGGCCTGCCATCAAAACCGCGGATAGCGGCGATCAAATCGAGTTGAGCTAGCAATAGCCGTAGGAAGGAGCCTTGTATGCGCTTACAGTCCGTTGGAACCCTTGAATACGCCCATCCCAGTTTCGTCGGTTACTTCCTCGCCAGCGTGCGCCTGATCCATGGATTGACGGCCGTACTGCCCGGCTTCCTGCTGCTGATGTTCATGCCATGGAACCTGCCGGCAGGCGGCGGCACCTTCAGTACCTTCCTGGTCTTCTTCGGCGTGATCAGCGTCGTCATCTTCCACTCGGTCGGCATCTACAACGAGGAAGTCTTCAGCACCCTGCTGCGCTTTCGCGCCATGCTGGTGGCCTGGGCCGCGGCCTTCAGCCTGCTGGTCTTCATGCATCAGGGCCTGGGCATGTTCAGCTACCTCGAAGCCAAACACCTGGTTTTCTGGTTCGCCACCAGCACCGTGCTGTTCGGCGCCGAGCGGCTGATGATGCTGTCGCTGTTTCGCCGGCTGATGGCCAAGGGCGTGTTCCTGCAGAACGCAGTGATCCTGGGTGGCACCGACAACGGCATCCGCGTTGCCGAATACCTGGCCAACCATCGCGACATTCGCACCGGCGTCATGGGCTTCATCGACGACCGCCTGGAGCGCTTGCCCAAGACCCTGGCCGAGCTGCCTCTGCTGGGCAACACCCGCGATCTGGAACAGATGATCCGCGAGGAAAAAGTCACCCAGGTGCTGGTCGCGCTGCCCTGGTTCGCCGACAGCCGCATCGGCCAGGTGATCGACGAACTGCGCAAGCTGCCGGTCAATGTCCTGCTGGTGCCGGACATGGTCGCCTTCCGCCATGCCAACAAGCGCATCACCGAAGTCGGCGGTCTGCCGACGCTGATCGCCTCGGATATTCCGCTTCGCGGCTGGTCGCCGATGTTCAAGCGCATCGAAGACATCGTCCTGTCGAGCCTGGCGCTGTTGGCTGCCGCCCCGCTGATGCTGCTCGTCGCGCTGGCGATCAAGCTCGACTCGCCTGGCCCGGTCCTGTTCCGCCAGAAGCGTTATGGCTACAACAATCGGCTGATCGAAGTATTCAAGTTCCGCTCGATGTATCACGAGAAATCGGACGCCAACGCCGATCGCCAGACTACCCGTGGCGACGACCGCATCACCCGCGTCGGACGCTTCATCCGCAAGACCAGCCTGGACGAGCTGCCACAGCTGCTCAACGTGTTCCTCGGCAGCATGTCGATGGTCGGCCCCCGGCCACACGCCACCGCCACCAAGGCTGCCGGCGTGCTGTTCGAAGATGCCGTGTCCGAATACTCAGCGCGCCATCGGGTCAAACCGGGCATCACCGGCTGGGCGCAGATCAACGGCTATCGCGGTGAAACCGACACCCTGGAAAAGATCGAGAAGCGCGTCGAGTACGACCTCGACTACATCGAACGCTGGTCGGTCTGGTTCGACATCTACATCCTCCTGCGCACCGTTCCGGCGCTGCTGTTCAACAAGGATGTGTACTGACGGCCAGACGTATCGCCGGGCAGCGCGCCCGGCCCGCCAGCACGCCTTATCGACGCGAATTACTGCGAACGCAGCAGGAATGAACTAATGAAACGCCCCGATATCAGATTTGCGTTCGACGGATCGCATAGGGCCTACCCCGTGCATTACACATCGCCAAGCGCCCCTTTCACGCTGCACCACGGCGCGCGACGAAACGGCAACAGACCCTGACCATGTTCAACAACATCTTGATCATCTGTGTGGGCAACGTCTGCCGAAGTCCGGTTGCCGAAGTCCTGCTCACCCAAAAGCTCCAGGGAACGAACCGCTCGATCAGTTCGGCGGGGATCGGTGCCCTGGTTGGAAACCCCATGGACAAAACCGCCCACGAAGTCCTGCAGGAAAACGGCCTGGAATGCCTCGGTCATCGGGCGCGCCAGGTCGACAGCGAGCTGCTTCACCAGGCCGACCTGATCCTTGCCATGGAGCAGGGACACATTCAGCACCTGCGGCAGATCGCACCCGAGGTACACGGCAAAACCTTCCTCATGGGCAAATGGCTGGACGACATCGAAATACCGGATCCATACCGTCAGTCCAGACCTGCCTTCGAACATGTTCACAGCCTTCTGACGCAATCCGTCGAAAGCTGGCTTCCTTACCTGAAATAAGAAGAAGGAACTTCAATGACCACCATGCCCCGCCCTATCTATGAAGCCAAAGAGGACAAGGACATTGACCTGGCCCACCTCTTCGACACCTTCATCAACAACCGCCTGCTGATCCTTGCCATCACCGGATTCTTCACGGCCCTGGGCATCGCCTACGCGCTGCTGGCCACGCCGGTCTACATGGCCAGCGCGATGATCCAGATCGAGCCGAAGAACGGCTTGCCCAGCCTGTCCGACGTGGTCAACGCGACACCCGCGGTATCCCCGGCACAGACCGAGATATCCCTGCTCAAGTCGCGCTCCGTGGTCGGCGGCGCGGTGGAAAGCCTGAACCTGGACATCAACATCCAGCCGCATTACTTCCCGCTGATCGGCGGCTTCATGGCGCGCCGCTTCGAGCCCTCCGAGGAAGGCGAACTCGGCTGGTATCCGGCCGGTTTCGGCTCCTACGCCTGGGGTGGCGAACAGCTGAAGATCACCCAGTTGAGCGTCCCGGAGAACATGCACAGCGAAGAGTTGACGCTCGAAGCGCTGGATACCAACGGCTTCATCCTGCGTGATCCCGACGGCGAAGTCGTGGTCCAGGGGCCGGTCGGCGAAGAGATGGTGATGGGCGACTACAGCATCACCGTCTCCGAGCTCGTCGCACGCCCGGGTACCACCTTCAGCGTGATCAAGAGCCGCACCTACAACACCACCGAGGACTACCAGAACCGTCTGGCCGCCGGTGAGCGCGGCAAGCAGTCGGGCATCATCAACGTCACCCTCGAAGATCCGGACCCGGCCAAGGCGATTCTGGTGCTCGAGGAAGTCGCCCAGCGCTACGTCGACCAGAACGTCGCCCGCAATGCCGCCGAAGCGACCAAGAGCCTGGAATTCCTCAGCGAGCAGGTGCCCGCGGTGCGCAAGAAGCTGGACGCCGCACAGACCGCGCTGAACAAGTACCAGACCGGCAACCGCTCCGTGGACATCAGCGCCGAGACCCAGTCCGTGCTCGACCGTATCGTCGACCTGGAGAAGCAGATCTCCGAGCAGAACCTCAAGCGCACCGAAATGGAACGGCGCTTCACCCGCCAGCACCCCAACTTCCAGGCGTTGATCAACCAGATCAATCAGTTGCAGGGCCAGAAGGAAGAGCTGGAGAAGCAGATCGGCACCCTGCCCTCCACCCAGCAGGAACTGCTGCGTCTGACGCGTGACGTGGAAGTGGCGTCGGAAACCTACGCGATGCTGCTGAACAAGACCCAGGAACTGGACATCATCCGCGCGGGCACCGTCGGCAACGTGCAGATCATCGACCACGCCGCGGCGGACATCGAGAATCCGGTCAAGCCCAACAAGCCGTTGATCGTCATCGCCGCCATGCTGCTCGGCGGCATCCTCGCGGTGGCCTTCGTCTATGTGCGCGAGGCGCTCAAGCGTGGCGTCGAGAACCCGGAAGACATCGAGCGCGTGGGTATTCCGGTCTATGCGGCGATCCCCTTCAGCGAAAAACAGGGCTTGCTGGAAAAGCGCCTGGCCAACTTCAAGCGCGACAAGAGCAGCGCCTCCTACCTGCTGGCGATCAACGACCCGGCCGACCTGGCGACCGAGGCCATGCGCAGCCTGCGCACCAGCCTGCACTTCGCCATGATCGAGGCCAAGAACAACATCCTGATGATCACCGGCCCCAGCCCCATGGTGGGCAAGTCGTTCGTCACCACCAACCTGGCCGCGGTCATCGCGCAATCCGGCAAGAAGGTCCTGCTGGTAGATGCCGACATGCGCAAGGGCTACCTGCACAAGGTGATGCGCTGCCAGAGCGAAAAGGGCCTGTCGGACATTCTTTCCGGCCGCATCACCCTGTTCGACGCCATCCAGAAAACCCAGCTGAACAACCTGCACGTGATCGCCCACGGCCAGCTGCCGCCGAACCCTTCGGAGCTGCTGATGCACGAGAACTTCTCGCGCTTCGTCAAGGAAATCAGCGGCATGTACGACCTGGTGATCTTCGATACACCGCCGATCCTCGCCGTGACAGACGCCGCACTGGTCGGCGGCCAGGCCGGGACCACGCTGATGGTCACCCGCTACGGCATCAACGGCGTCAAGGAGATCGAATTCGCCAAACGCCGTCTGGAGCAGAACGGCCTGCTGGTCAAGGGCGTGATCTTCAACGCCGTGGAACGCAAGGCTTCGACCTACAGCGAATACGGTTACTACCAGTACGAGTACCAGAGCAAGTAATGGCCAGCCGGCGGAAGGATTCGCCGGCTTCGCGGCCCGCCTGGCAATCCGCCCGTACCGATCCGCGATGATCCGGTTGCCGATCGCTCATGTCCGCCATGAGCCGGCAACCGCCGACCATTCGCTCACGTCATCGAAGGTAACCCTGTGAAGAGTCTTTCCCTCCGGCATTTCGTTCGTGCCGCCCGGCTCGGGCTCGTGGCCATGCTTGCCGCCTCCCAGCTGGCCGCCGCGTCGGACGAACAACCGGGTATCGATCTGATCGGCGTCAATCTGTCGGGCGCCGGCTTCGCGCCGCACGTGGTGCCGGGCAAGGTCGGGCAGCACTACTTCTATCCCGAGAAGCAACACTTCGCGTACTACCGCGACAAGAACATTCGCCTGATTCGCTTCCCCTTTCTCTGGGAGCGAGTCCAGCACGACTTGTACAAGGGCCTGAATACCCAGCAGCTTCGCCTGCTGGAGCAGACCCTGGATCTGGCACAGGAGCATGGCCAGAAAGTCATTCTCGACATGCACAACTATGGTCGCTATCAGGGTGAGCTGATCGGCACGCGCAAAGTGCCCTACGAGGCCTATGCCAAGGTGTGGCGCAAGCTGGCCGAGCGCTTCAGGGACCACCCTGCCCTGCACGGCTACGACATCATGAACGAGCCCCACGGCACGGCCGGGCTCTGGCCGGGCGCGGCGCAGGCGGCGGTGAACGCCATCCGCGAGGTCGACAGCAAGACGCTGATCTTCGTCGAAGGCGATCGCTGGGCCAGCGCCTATCACTGGCCCAGCGCGAACGCCAATTTCCTGATCGACGACCCCACCGGCAATATCGTCTACGAAGCCCATCTCTACCTCGACGAGGACACCTCGGGTCGCTACCAGCGCGCCGACTATTCCGACGTGGATCCGATGCTCGGCGTCGAGCGGGCGCGACCCTTCGTCGAGTGGCTGAAGAAGCACGGCCAGAAAGGCTTCCTCGGCGAATACGGCGTGCCCGGCAACTCCGAGCCGTTGCTGGTGGCCATGAACAACCTGCTGGCCTACCTGAACGAGAACTGCATACCCAGCGCCTATTGGGCCGGCGGCCCTGGCTGGGGCGATTACGTCATGGCAATCGAGCCACGCGACGGCGAGGACCGTCCACAGATGCGTGTCCTCCAGCAGAACCTGAACAACGACTGTGCCGAATATGGCCCGCATTCCTGAACGCCGGATCCGATCGTCCGGAATGCGAACTGCCAGCCGCCTGCACGCAACACGCAGGCCCGGGCGTTGTCCAAGCGGGAGCTTCGTCCTGTGCGGCGAGGCAACAGTCGACCATCGCAGGCCCCTGGTGATCGAAGGGATCGTGAGCCACCGACGCTGCAGGGCTTCAGCGGATCGGCGGCCAGAGGCGGGAAGTTCCGAAGCAGCGCATCGGGCAGTCGATGCGGCGCCACGGAATCAAGGAACCAGTACCTAAGGACTCAGGTTGATGACCACTATCACTTCAAGATTCTTCTTTCTGCCCTTGCTGGTGCTGACGTTCGCACTGCACTTCTCGGTGTTTGGAGAAAGCCCGCACAACCCCTACGGCATCACCATGGTCAACGAGCTGTACCTGGCCATCTGCCTGTGCCTGACCGCCTTTCTGATCCTCGCCATGGCCGACGAAGCCTCTCGGGAAATCAGGATCCTGATGTACTACTGCCTCTACAGCACGGTGGTGTTCCTGGTGCTGCCTGCCGTATTCGCCTATTTCACCTATGGCCAGCCCATCGTCTATGGCCTCATCGAAGAACGCCGCATTCTTTTCTGCCTGGGTTTCGTGCCGCTGCTGCTGCTGTCCAAGCGGGTGTCCACGCTGCAGTTCGAGCGCGCCCTGATCTACGCCGCGCTGGTGGCGGCCTTCCTGTCCTGGTGCTTCAAGTTCGGAGTGATTCCCGATCTGCGCGACGAGGTTCGTTCGGACGACCGCCCGGATCGCTCCTCCATCGGCCCGTTCCTGATCTGTTTCGGCTACTTCTACTGCATCCAGATCTGGTCGAAGGGCAAATCGCCGATCAACGACGCCAAGCGAAACAGGAATCTCTATCTGGTCATCGCCGCGTTGCTGTTGCTGACGCTGGTGTTCGCCACCCAGACGCGCCAGCTGATCGTGCTCTGCCTCGCCTTCACCCTGTTCTGCCTGCGCGCGAAGGCCGTCATCTGGGCCGCATCCCTGTGCGTTCTGCTCTCGCCCTTCTATCTCTATCCCAGCCTGCTGGAAATGCTGGGGCTGAACATCGAGTTCTACGACAACGCGCTGGACGGCATTGAAGACGGTGTCCGCTCGACGACGGTCTCCATGATCTTCGATCATCTCAACCTGGTGAACTGGCTACCCAGCGGTTCGCTCTCGCTGATGTGGCAGGACGGTTTCATTCCCTACTTCGGCGAACACTTCTTCCTGTCCGATGTGGGCATCATCGGCACGCTGTTCCGCTTCGGGTTTCTGACCTTCCTCATCGTTCCGCTGTCGTTGCTCGTTTATCGGAACATCGCCCGCAACATCGGTACCGACATGCAATTCCTCTATTCGGTAATGCTGGCGCTGTTCGTCATCTGGCCACTCAACGGTCTCTTCGAATATGGCCAGCCGGTAATTGCCACGCTGTTCGTCATTCACGCAATGAAAGCACGTCACCTTCGCAGCCAGGAAAAAGTTCATGAACGTCGCACTTATTCTCAACTACAAAGCTGCTACTGAAACCATCAGCTGCGCAGAAAGCCTGCTGAAGCATTGTCCCACTCTCGACCATATCGTGGTGGTCGACAATGATTCGCAGGACGGTTCCGCCCAAGCCCTTCGACAATGGCATGCCGACCGCGCGCTGGACAAAGTGACCGTGCTGCTCAACCCGCAGAACAACGGTTATGCCGGCGGTAACAATTATGGGTTGCGCTGGGCGCTGGAAAACTTGTCGGCGACCCACTTCTGGATAGTCAACAACGACACCTACGTCGAGTCCGATGCATTCACGCCGTTGCTCGCGGCGCTGGAGGGAAACCCCCGGCAGTTCGTGGGCTCCGTGGTGCTGAGCGCCGACACCGGCCGGCTCGAGTGCTATGGCGGCGGCAAGCTCTACCCACTGTTCGGCAAGGCCCGTCTGCTGGGCAAGGAGTCGACGCTCGAGGCGATGGAACAGATGCGCGACAAGCCCGACTACCTGATGGGTTGCAGCCTCGCCTTCAGCGCTTCGCTGGTCCGGGAAGTCGGCATGATGGACGAAAGCTATTTCATGTATTCCGAGGAAGTGGACTGGCAGTTCCGGGCGAAACGCTTCGGCATCGGCATCCAGGTCATCCCGGACAGCCGCCTGTTCCATTACGGCTCGCTGAGCCTGGGCAATCGCTCGGCCTTCTACCACTACTACCGCAACCGTGCCGCCACCCGCTTCAACAAGCGCTTCTACGGCCCGGCGTTCGCATTCGCGTCCGCCTGTTTCCTGTCGGTGATCACTGTGATCAAGGAACGCAATAACCCCGGCCTCGCCTGGTCCGGCATCAAAGGCGCTTTCAAGGGAGTAGCGATGAGTGTCAAGTGATACGAATGAGGCATTTGGAGTCAGCTTCTATTCCGGCAGCAAGGCGGCCCTGCTCGCCTGCATCCGCGAGGCAGTGAAGCAGCCCTACTCCTTCGTGGTGACGCCTAACGTCGACCATCTGGCCCAACTGCAATACAACCACGAGCTGCGCGAGGCCTATGCCAAGGCACGCTGGCGGTTGTGCGACAGCCGGGTGCTGCTGCCGCTGCTGCATCGGCTCGGCGTGCATATCGAGGAAGTGATTCCCGGCAGCGATCTGACCATGGACCTGCTCGAATGGGCCAACGACGAAGGCCTGGGGCTGGTGCTGATCGGCGCCACGACCAGCGAATGCGAGAAGCTGCGCGCGCTCTATCCGCGCATCCAGCTCCACCACCACAACCCGCCGATGGGCTTCATCAACCGGCCCGAGGAGGTCCAGCGCTGTCTGCAGTTCATCCGTGAACATCCCTCGGAGCTGGTCTTCTACGCGGTCGGCGCGCCCCGCCAGGAGATCCTGGCCGCCGCGGTAAGCAGCCGTGACAGAACGGGGATGGGTTTCTGCATTGGCGCGTCGATTTCGTTCGCCACCGGCAGCATCAAGCGGGCCCCTAGATGGATGCAAATGAACAAGCTGGAATGGCTGCATCGCATGTTCTCGGAGCCGCGCAGATTGGCCAGGCGTTACCTCCATGACGCGCTGTTCATCGTTCCAGCCTACCTGCGCGAAAGGAGCGCCCGGCATCACAAACCCGACCCGGCCAAACAGGATTCATGAGCGGAAAATTGATCGTTTCCGCTTTTGAACCCAGATAAAGCGCGACGGTCTACCTCACTGTAATTATTTCGCTTCGATGGCATTTCAATATCGAATCGGGATAGCGGCGAAGTTTCCGTTAGTTCCAGGCCCAGAGAACCTGAAAACAACTAGCCACACTGACAACCCGGGAATTGGACGAAAGCGAATCTTCACTTCCCGGTTATAAGAACAACAAAAGGAGCGCTTATGGCTTTCATGAAAAATGGCGTACTGGAGATATCCGCTTAATGCTCACCGGTTGCATCGAAAAACGCGGTTTTATTTTCGTCGAACGCTCAAGAACAGTGAATTCAGTCGTTTCACCCCGTGAAAAACAACTACTCCGTCAAGGATGAAATCACCTATGAAACCAGCACTCGCTCTCGCTTTTTCTTCCCTGCTGATTCTCCAGGGATGCGCATTCGCTCCTGGCCAGTATCTGGATCCCGATGAATTCGAGGAAGGCGCGAAAACCGAAAACGGCAACGTCCAGCTCCTGCGGATAACCCCCGAAATGCTCAAGGGCGACGTGGTGTCGGACATGGGCACCGCAAGCAAGCAGGAACTGCTCGACTTCAAACCCACCGCCTACCGCATCGGCGCCAACGACCTGCTCTACATCACCGTCTGGGATCACCCTGAACTGACCGCTCCGTCCGGTCCTCAGCAGCAGCTCGACGCCAACGGCCGCCTGGTACGGCCCGACGGTACGCTGTTCTATCCCTACATCGGCAACGTCAACGCAGCCGGCCTGACCATCGAGGAACTGCGCGCGACCATCGCGCGGCGCCTGGCCAACTACATCGACACCCCGCAGGTGGATGTCAGCCTGCTGCGTTTCGGCAGCCAGCGTATCGTGCTCTCCGGGGCCTTCAACACCGCAGGCGAAGTGCCGGTCACCACCGCTCCCATGACTATCGTGCAAGCCATAGGTCAGGCCAGCGTCGACACCGAGAACGCCGACCTCACCAGCCTGACCCTCAAGCGCGATGGCCGCGAGTACCTGCTGAACCTCGATGACCTGAACCGTCCTGACTCCTGGCTGCATCAGGTCTACCTGAAGGACGGCGACCAGCTGCACCTGCCCTACAACGATCAGAAGAAGGTGTATGTTCTGGGCGAAGTCACCCTACCCCAGGCCATGACCTTCAAGACCACCAGCCTCAATCTGATGGATGCGATCGGCTCGGCCGGCGGCATCCGCCAGGAAACAGCCGATGGCGAAGCGGTCTACGTGATCCGCGGTGCCGAGAACATCGCTACGGAAACAGCCAAGGTGTTCCAGCTGAATGCCAAGTCACCGACGGCCTTCGCGCTGGCCAAGCACTTCCCGCTGCAGCCGCAGGACGTGGTGTTCGTCGGGCCGGCCAATATCACCCGCTGGAACCGCTTCATCAGCCAGCTGTTGCCGTCGGCCAGCATCGTCGGCACCGGTGCCGCAGCGGATTACAACCTGAGCCGTTAAGCGAAGGCGTAACGGGCTGACGAAAACCGTTTGCCGACGCATGCAAGAGGCCGTTCGACCGCAAGGTTGAACGGCCTCTTCATTTCTGGCTGTCTTGCAGAAGGAGCACTCACAGCCTTGAGGTTTGCTGTGTTTTGGAGGCCCGCCCTCGATATGAAGCGCTGAGCGGATCGGCAAATCGCGCCTGCGTTCGTCGCGTGCCGGCAACTGGCAGCGCTGATCGAATACAATGCCGCCCCTTGCTGTAGACCCAGATATCGAACATGCAACCGCAAAGCCAACCGCACGCCGCCATCAGGCGCCTCTCGCCCTCCCGCCGCTTCAGCGTGGCGCCGATGATGGACTGGACAGATCGCCACTGTCGCTACTTTCTGCGCCAGCTCTCCGGCCATGCCCTGCTCTATACCGAGATGGTGACCACGGGCGCGCTGATCAATGGCGATGCTGCGCGCTTTCTGCGCCACGACGAGGCCGAGCACCCGCTGGCGCTGCAACTGGGCGGCAGCGTGCCGGCGGACCTGGCGGCCTGCGCGAGAATGGCCGAGGCGGCTGGCTACGACGAGGTGAACCTCAACGTCGGCTGCCCCAGCGACCGTGTGCAGAACAACCTGATCGGCGCCTGCCTGATGGCACATCCCGCACTGGTGGCCGACTGCGTGAAAGCGATGCGCGACGCCGTGGGCATCGACGTGACGGTCAAGCATCGTATCGGCATCAATGGTCGCGACAGCTATGCCGAACTCTGCGATTTCGTCGGCCAGGTGCAGGAAGCCGGTTGCCGCAGCTTCACCGTGCATGCGCGCATTGCCATCCTCGAAGGGCTGTCGCCGAAACAGAACCGCGAAGTGCCACCGCTGCGCTATGACATCGCCGCGCAGCTGAAGCGGGACTTTCCCCATCTTGAGATCATTCTCAATGGTGGCATCAAGACGCTCGAGGAATGCCGCGAGCATCTACGGACCTTCGATGGGGTGATGCTCGGACGCGAGGCCTACCACAACCCCTACCTGCTCGCGCAGGTCGACCAGCAGCTGTTCGGCAGCGATTCCCCGGTGATCAGCCGGGCCGATGCCTTGCGAGCCATGCGCCCTTACATCGAGCGGCATCTGGCAGACGGCGGCGCGATGCACCACATCACCCGCCATGTGCTCGGGCTGGGCCAGGGTTTCCCTGGCGCGAGACGTTTTCGCCAGCTGCTTTCGGTGGATATCCACAAGACCCAGACGCCGCTCGCCCTGCTCGACCAGGCTATCGAGCTGCTCGAAGGTCGTTGATGGGGACCCTCTCGCCAACGGGGAGAAGGAGCGTTTGCTCGGCCTCAACGTTCTTGAAACCGGCCCGCGTCGACAACCATGCGGACCTGAAAGGGATGCGGCGAATGCAATGACACACCCAGCCAGAAGCATTTGATACGAGCCAGGGAACACCGGGCGCAGTTTCGGTTCCTATCCCTGTCCGCACCCGTCCCCTTCACCCGTTGAGCGGGCAGACTGGCTCGGGTAAGGTCATGTCACTCACCGGACAGAGCGCTCTCATGACTTCCAAGCTGGAACAACTCAAGCAATTCACCACCGTCGTCGCCGACACCGGCGATCTGGACGCCATCGCCCGGCTCAAGCCCATCGATGCCACCACCAACCCTTCGCTGCTGCTCAAGGCCGCCGGCATGCCCCGCTATACGGAGCATCTGAACGCGGCGATGTCGCGCTGCCAAGGCGATATCGGACTGGCCTGCGATCTCTTCGCGGTAGCGGTCGGCCAGGAGGTGCTCAAGCTGATACCGGGCCGCATCTCCACCGAAGTCGATGCACGACTGTCCTTCGACAGCCAGGCGATGATCGAACGTGGCGAGCGGCTGATCGGCCTCTACGCCGAAGCCGGCATCAGCCGTGAACGGGTGCTGATCAAGCTGGCGTCGACCTGGGAAGGCATCCGGGCCGCCGAGCAGTTGGAGAAAGCCGGCATCCAGACCAACCTCACGCTGCTGTTCTCCTTCACCCAGGCGGCCGCCTGCGCCGATGCCGGCGTATTCCTGATCTCACCCTTCGTCGGGCGTATCTACGACTGGTACAAGAAGCACGAAGGCCGCGACTATGTTGGCAGCGAAGACCCCGGCGTGCAGTCGGTCAGCCGAATCTACGACTACTACAAGGCCCATGGCTACGACACGGTGGTGATGGGCGCCAGCTTCCGCAACATCGGCCAGATCGAAGCCCTCGCCGGCTGCGACCGCCTGACCATCAGCCCCGAACTGCTCGGCCAGCTGGGAGAGCAGAAAGGCACACTGGAGCGCCAGCTGTCGCCAGGCCGCACCTCCGAACCACGCGTGCAGATCGACGAGAACAGCTTTCGCTGGGGTCTCAACGAAGATGCCATGGCCACCGAAAAGCTCGCCGAGGGTATCCGTCAGTTCGCGCGTGATCAGGAAAAACTCGAAACGCTGCTCGCGGCTTCTGCAAGTCGCTGACAAGCGTCGGGGATCAGGACCGCTCCAGCGCCGTGACCAGGTCGCGGAAGGCCTCGCGATTGGACTCGTTGAGGCTCATCAGAATCCGATGAGCCTCGAGCACCTTGGCCTTCACGACTTCTTCGGACTGGTCCTGGCTGGGCAGGTCCGCCAGTTGCTCGGGTGACGGCAACGGCTGGTCGACGATATTGAATACCTGATCGAACCCCATCGAGTGCAACAGACGGGTGATATCGGGATGGGTGGTCACCACGGTCGGCAGCAGGCCGACCTTCTGCCGCGACAGGATGGAGAGTTTCGCCAGTAGCCCGAGCGTGGTGCTGTCGATGCTGCGACTCTCGGTCAGGTCGATCACGATGGAGGAGAAATCCAGGGAGGCGAAGATCTTTTCGATCGTCGCATCGAGGGCAGAACAGAGCGTCAGGCGGATCTCACCCACGAACTTCAGTACGAAGGTTCCATCCTGCTCGGCGAACTGGATCTTACCAGTACTCATGCAAGGTTCCTGCTTAGCACCAACAAGGCGATGTCATCGGGCATGTCATGCAGCGCGGCCAGGCCAAATGCGCCACGCAACCCGTCCAGCGTGCCCCCGGCACCAGCCACCAGTTCCGGCAATGCGGACTCCTTGTCTTTGAGTGTGTCGCCGGGCAAAAGGTCCAGAATGCCATCAGACAGCAACGTCAGGCTGAACCGCTCCGGCAGCACCATTTCGAAATCGTCATAGGTCGCGTCAACGAACAGGCCGACCGGCAAGCCGCGGCCTTCGAGATAGCGGGCGCTCTCTCCATCGTAGAGCACCGGCATCGGCAGGTGCCCACCGATACTGTAATGAAGCACGTTGCGCTCCTGATCGATGACGCCGCCGAGCATGGTCACGTGCTTGCCCAGCTTGCAGTTGATCAGCCCGCGGTTGATGTGATCCAGCACCTCGGATGGCTTGAATTCGCGCAGCGTGCCGCCACGGCGCGACTCGTAGAGCAGCCGGGTGGTCATGAACTTGAGCAGTACCGTGACGAAGGCCGAAGAGGCGCCGTGGCCCGAGACGTCCGCCAGGTAGAAACCGATCCGATGCTCGTCGACCCGGAAGTAATCGACGAAATCTCCAGACAGGTACAGCGACGGGATGATCTGGTGCGCGAAATGAAAGTCGTCGGTGGTCCAGGGCGTCACCGGCAGCATGTTCATCTGTACCTGGCGCCCGGCATCCTGGTCTTCCTGAAGCAGATGCAGGCTGGCCTGCAGGTCGCGATTCGCGGTTTCCAGCTGCTCGCGATAGCGGCGGTTCTCCAGCCGTAGACGCGAGCGATCGAGCGCGCGGCGCACCGAGTGCTCCAGCATCGCCAGGTCTTCGAGGGGCTTGATCAGATAGTCGGCGGCGCCCAGGCGCAGGGCTTCCACCGCATCGTTCATCACACCGGCGCCGGACACCACGATCACCGGCAGGTCGTTCTGACGCTCGCTGATCAGCCGGATGAGCTCCAGACCGTCCATCTGCGGCATGCGCAGATCGCAGATCACCAGATCGGGACGCTCGGAATCGAACAGCTCCAATCCTTTCGGTCCGCTGGGTGCCTGCAGAACCCGGAATCCGCTGTCATCCAGATAGGCAGCCAGGCTGGCTCGAACCACATCGTCGTCATCTATGATCAGTAGCGTCGCGCTTGGGCTTTGCATGTTCCTACCAGGCGAATCCGCCAGGATGATTGGCGAAAGCATCGGCTCCGCGCGCGGCGGAGCAAGGGGGTCTTTTCAAGGCGCAGACGGTACTCCCATACGACCGGCGTTTCAAGCCGTGCGCTACCGCTCGGTCCGCGACTTTACAGGGGGATTTGGCGGAGGCTATAAGAACTTGCGAACCCATGGTGCAAAGGACGGGACAATGACCCAGAGCGACCGGAACTACAGCGAAAAACGCGACTTCATTCGGATGCATGTGGACACGCCGATCACCCTCTCCAAGGACGGACAGTCCTTCTCAGGCACATGCCTGGACCTGTCCAGCACCGGCATGCAGGTCGAGGCACCCACCGCCCTGCAACTGGGCGACAGGGTTCGTATCTTCATTCCGTCCGAGCACAAGGAGCTGAAAGGGCTGGATGCCGAAACGGAAGTGGTGCGTGTCGAACCGCTCGACGGTGGCCGCCAGGGCCTTGGACTGGCCATTCTGTCGATGAATTGATTGATGGCTATCGCTTCGCTCAACGCCGTCCTACGGCCCTGATCGCTCCGTCGCTCCACCCTCGACGGGGCGCCGACCCCGAAAACGGTGCCCACGCGGGAGCATGGGCACCAATAGACATCGTGAACTGATGAGCGCTCCCACGCTCCGTTTGGGAGCGCGTCGCCGCAGTGAATGCAGGGCGATTGCCACCGCCTGTCAGAAATCGTCTTCGACCTGACCGTCCCGGGTGCGGAATTCGCGGTTCTGCAGATAGGCGTTGCGAATGAAGATGTATTTGTCGCCGGTGATCATCTTCTCAGCCGAGAGCAGGCTGGCGCGGGTATCGACGACGTCGACGCCAAGGGTGGTATTACGCACCGGAACGTCGTTGATGTAACGATAAGGGCTCAGGAAGCTGTCGCCCACTCGCCCACCGGCATCGCGCAGGGTACTTGGCCCCAACAGCGGCAGTACCACATAGGGACCATTACCCAGCCCCCAGACACCCAGCGTCTGGCCCAGGTCCTCGTCGTTCTTCGGCAGGCCCATGCGAGTCGCCACGTCGAAGAATCCCAGCACGCCGAAAGTGGTGTTGAACAGGATTCGGCTGGTATCGATACCGGCATTGCGGATCTTGCCTTGCAACAAATCGTTGGCCAGCACGACGACATCGCCCAGGTTGCTGAACACGTTGCCGATGCCGGTTTCGATCACGTCCGGCGTGACCTTCTGGTAGCCCTTGGCGAGCGGCTTCAGGCTGTAGGTATCGACCGTATCGTTGAAACGAAACACCGCACGGTTGACCCCTTCCCAGGGATCTTCCTCGGCCGCATGCAGCGGCGACGCACCGAGCGCCACCACGGCCAGCAGGGCGCCCCTAACATAGCCGAACCAATCCGTGTCGATCTTCTGCATCGCTGGTTCCTCTGTTCCGATGAAATATCGCGCCTGCGCGGCCAAGCGCCGCAGTATAAATCCATTCGCTCCGTTCCACAGCCCAGAAACTACCGGCGCTGCCGCTGCCTCTAAGGAACAGACAAGCACGGGTGGCTGGTTTACCCTTGGTGGAAACCAGACGTCATCCCGACAACCACGAGGGGAAGCAATATGGCGGAACATGATCTGCAGTCGCAGCTCGACGAGCTGCGTAATCACCTGGCTCAGGACACGCCTCTGACCGAAGAGGAACGCGCCTCGCTGCAGGCGATTGCCAACGACATCGAGATTCGCCTGGCCAGCCAGGCCGAAGGCGTATCCAACGACTCGCTTGTCGATGGCGTCAACCTCGCCGTCGAGCGCTTCGAAGTCAGCCACCCGAGTACCGCCATGACGCTGCGCAACATCATGCAGACCTTGGCCAATATGGGGATATGAACCGGCGATAGCCGAAAGGGCGCGAAGCCCGGATGGAGCGAGCTCGACAGCTGCCCGCTCCTTCCTCCTTCGCTCACTGCCTGACGAGGCGCCCATTGGCGGCTGTCAACGCCTCGGTGCTGCGGTAAGGATTGATGTCCAGCCCGCCACGACGCACGTAACGCGCATAGACAGTCAGCCGCTCCGGCTGCAGCAGTCGTTGCAGATCGAGAAAGATGCGTTCCACGCACTGCTCGTGGAAGTCCGCATGCTGGCGAAAGCTCACCAGGTAAGCCAGCAGGCTCGCCGGCTCGAGCGCCGCACCGTGATACTCCACCACCACCGAACCCCAGTCTGGCTGACCGGTCACGGGGCAGTTGGATTTCAGCAGATGGCTATGCAGGGTCTCCTCGATCCGACGCCCGAGATCGCAACGCAACAGATCGGCACGCGGCGAATCGTAGTGATCGATGCTCAGATCCAGTTCATCGATGCAGCGTCCCGGCAGCGGCGCGATACCTTCGCGTTCGACTTCCTCCAGGCTGCGCAAGCGAATCCCCACCGGCTTGCCGGCCGCCGCCGAAAGATCGCCACGCATCACGTCGAGCAGGTGCTCCCGACTCTTGAACACCGACTGATTCAGCGAGTTCAGGTAGAGCTTGAAGGATTTCGATTCGATGATGTTCGGTGAATCGGCCGGGATCACGAACTCTCCGATGGCAACGACCGGCTTGCCCGACGGCAGCAGCCAGGACAGCTCGTAGCAGTTCCAGATGTCCACACCCTGATAGGGCAAGGTTTCGGCTGTAACCCCCAGCTCCGCCCATTTCGGCGCGCGTGGAATCGGGAACAGCACCTGCGGGCTGTAGGTAGCGACATAAGCGCTGGATTTCCCCAGCGGCGAGAGTTCAGCGGGATGTTGCATGGACGGGACCTGTACAAAAAATGAGCGCAAGTGTATAGCGCCGGGAGACTTTTTCCCATAAAGCGACGCGCGTTGCGTTATCAGGGTGCGCTGGGTGTTGGGACTTTCGGTGGAAAACGCTGCGCGGTTTTCCACCCTACGGCCCTGACCTTCTGTAGGAGCGAGCGTGCTCGCGATTCGGGCGTAAAGCCAGCCAGCGATCTCTGATGGGGCCCATGCTCCTGCGAGAGCACCATGGAGCGCGGCGCATAGGCCACCTCCCCTCGTGGGAGAGAACCCTGTATGCCTGATGGTGCCCATGCTCCTGCGTGGGCGCCGAACATCAGGTGGTGAAACGATCACTCCCTTCGGAGAGGGCCAGGAGATGAAGCACTGCCTGTATTACTGCCGCATTCCCCGCCCGCTCTTCAGCAACCGGATGGACCACAGGTACATGACCGCCGCCGCTGCCGCCATGAAGGCTATGGCGACTCCGATACGGATGTCGGACACGCCGAGGATGCCGTAACGGAAAGCATTGACCATGTGCAGGATCGGGTTGCCCAGCGACAGCGTCTGCCAGAACGGTGACAGCAGGCTGATCGAATAGAACACTCCACCCAGATAGGTCAGCGGCGTCAGCACGAAGGTCGGGATGATCGAGATGTCATCGAAATTCCGCGCGAACACTGCGTTGATGAAACCGCCGAAAGCGAAGATGGTCGCCGTCAGCGTGATCACCAGCAGCGTCACGCCCAGGTGATGAACCTGCAGGTCGGTGAAGAACATCGACAGCAACGTGACGATGAAGGCCACCGCCAGCCCGCGCGTGATGCCGCCTAGGGCGAAGCCGATGAGGATCACGTGGGGCGACACTGGCGACACCAGCAGCTCCTCGACCGAGCGCTGGAACTTGCTGCTGAAGAAGCTCGAGACCACGTTGCTGTACGAGTTGGTGATCACCGCCATCATGATCAGCCCCGGCACGATGTAGTCCATGTAGCTGAACCCGCCCATCTCGCCGATTCGCGCGCCGATCAGATTTCCGAAGATGACGAAGTACAGCACCATGGTGATCGCCGGCGGTAGCAGCGTCTGCGGCCAGATGCGGGTATAGCGGCGAATTTCACGCTGGGTGATGGTCTGCAGTGCCACCAGATTGGAGCGAAGTTCCTCGTTCATTGGGGCACCTTCGGCAGGTTGTTTTCCACCATCGAGACGAACAGCTCCTCCAGCCGGTTGGTCTTGTTGCGCAAACTCAGCACCTCGATGCCCTGCGCCGCCAGCAGGCGGAACAACTCGGTCACGCCCTGCTCCTTCTCCACCTGCACCTCGAGGGTGTGGTGGTCGATCAGCCGCGCCGGGTAATGGCCCAGCTCCGGTGGCACCAGCTGCGATTCCTTCAGGTCGAGCAGGAAGGTCTCGACGTGTAACTGCTTGAGCAGCTCGCGCATGCTGGTGTTCTTGACGATTCGGCCGTGGTCGATGATGCCGATGTTGCGGCACAGCTGCTCGGCCTCTTCGAGGTAATGTGTGGTGAGGATGATGGTGATGCCTTCCCGGTTCAGTTCCGTCAGGAAGGACCACATCGAACGGCGCAGCTCAATGTCCACGCCCGCGGTGGGTTCGTCGAGAATCAGCAGGCGCGGCTGATGGATCAGCGCACGGGCGATCATCAGGCGCCGCTTCATGCCACCCGAAAGCATCCGCGAGGACACGTCGCGCTTGTCCCACAGACCGAGCTGGTTGAGATAGCGCTCGGCGCGCTCCTTGGCGACTTTCGCCGGGATGCCGTAGTAGCCGGCCTGGGTCACCAGAATGTCGAAGGCCTTCTCGAACTGGTTGAAGTTGAACTCCTGCGGCACCACCCCGAGACAACGCTTGAGCCCCGAGGGGTCGCGATCCAGGTCGTGGCCGAACACGTTCACCGTGCCGCCGGTCTTGTTCACCAGCGTGGAAAGAATGCCGATGGTGGTGGACTTGCCGGCACCATTGGGGCCCAGCAGTGCGTAGAAGTCGCCCTCGGCCACGTCCAGATCGATGCCTTTCAGCGCCTCGAAGCCGTTACCGTAAACCTTGGTCAACTGTCTGATCGACAGAGCGGTAGTCATAAGAAAATGCACGCAACACGAGAAAGATCATCTAGATGAGGGCGGTACCGGCCAATTGCAAGCTGCCCCGGCACGCGCCTGGTAAAAGCTTCGCGCCGGGGGCGGCGCTCCCACAGGATCAAGGCCACACCGTACCGTTCGTGGGAGCCGCGCCCTCGCGGCGAATGCAGGCGACAGCCTGCCCGTAAAGCCAAAAGCTTCGCACCGGGGACCGCGCTCCCACAGATCAACAGCACACCGCACCGCTTTCGTGGGAGCCGCACCCTCGCGGCGAAAGGCGCTCAGCTCTTCGCCGCGCCCTGCGCCAGATCCTGCAGCTCACGGCTGGCCACCGCATACATCGTGTAATCGGCAACGCTGGTGGTACGCAGCTCGGCGAGCATGGTTCGCCAGCGTTCGACCTGATACTGCCGCTGCGCCAGCCAGGCATCGGCGCGCGCATCGAGCTCTTCGGGCCCACCGTCCATCTGCAACACCGAAACGGTGATGGCTCGCTGCTGATTGTCCAGATCGTCGCGGAAGCCTTCGCGTGCCAGCGCCTGCCAGTTGCTTTCCACCGGCAGCGCGGTCAGTTGCTGCAGGTACCAGGGCAGTTCCAGCGCACCACCGACGGCGAAATAGGCGGCCGCCACCTGCGCTGGCGATTGCCCTGTTTCGTCGGCCGCCTCCAGAATCGGCAGCAGCGTGTAGAGGTGGCTGGTACCGGCAACCATTCGCGCCAGCAGTTCCGGCACACCGGCCTCGGTGTAGCGCTGATAGCGCGTTTGCCACAGCTCGCGCGTGCCGCCCTGCAGGAGAGAGTCGAGCTTCAGCCCGAGTGCGGCGACCCGCGGGCCGAAGTGCCCCACGTCACGAGCCGCATCGAGTTCGTTACGGCGATTGCGCAGGAACCAGCGTGTCGCGCGGCGGCCCAGGCGTATCAGCTCGCCCATCAGCTTCAACTGCAATTCGGCCGGCACCTTGTAATCCAACGCCTCGACCTGCCGGAACCAGTGCGGCAGATGGAAGATATCGCGAACGATCACATAGGCGCCGGCGACGTTGGCGGCGCTCATTCCAGTGGCTTCGCACAGTCGCTGGACGAAGGTGATGCCCATGTTGTTGACCAGGTCGTTGGCGATCTGGGTACTGATGATTTCCCGGTTCAGACGGTGTTGCAGCATAGATTCGCGGTATCGCTCGGCGAGCAGTTGCGGAAAGGCCGTCTCCATGTCGCGCGCCAGGTAAGCGTCGTCAGGTACCCGCGAGGCCAACAGTGCCTCCTTGAGTTCGATCTTGCTGTAGGAAATCAGCACCGACAGCTCGGCACGGGTCAGGCCCTTGCCCAGGTTGGCACGCTCGCTGAGCGCTTCATCGGTGGGCAGGAATTCCAGTGCCCGATCCAGCAGCCCGCCTGCTTCCAGCGCACCGATCAGGCGTTTGTACTCGCCGCTGCGCTGCGCCGCACGATCCTCGGCCAGGGACAGCGCCTGGGTCTGTTTGTAGTTGTCATGCAGTACCAACTCGGCGACGGCATCGGTCATCTCGAACAGCAGCTGGTCACGCTGCTTGCCGGTCATGTCGCCGGCGGCCACCACCTCGTTGAGCAGGATCTTGATATTGACCTCGTGGTCGGAGCAGTTCACCCCGCCGGCGTTGTCGATGAAATCGGTGTTGCTGGCGCCGCCGTGCAGGCCGTATTCGACCCGTCCCAGCTGCGTCATCCCCAGGTTGCCGCCCTCGCCCACGACCCTGGCGCGCAGCTCGCTGCCATTGACCCGCACCGCGTCGTTGGCCTTGTCGCCGACATCGGCATGGCTTTCCATCACGCTCTTCACGTAGGTGCCGATGCCGCCGTTCCAGAGCAGATCCACCGGCGCCTTGAGCAGCGCGTGGATCAGTTCGGCCGGCGTCAGCTGGTCCGCTTCGATGGCAAAGCGCTGTTTCATCTGCCGCGTGATGGCGATGCGTTTTGCCGAACGGGCGAACACACCGCCGCCCTCGGAGATCAGCGAGCTGTCGTAATCGGCCCAGGACGAACGCGGCAACTCAAACAGGCGCTTGCGCTCGATGAAGCTGCGCGCGGCATCCGGCTCCGGGTCGATGAAGATGTGCAAGTGGTTGAACGCGGCGACCAGCTGCAGCGTCTCGGACATCAGCAGGCCGTTGCCGAATACGTCGCCGGCCATGTCGCCGATACCGATCACGCTGACGTTGTCGCGCTGCACGTCGATGCCCCGCTCGCGAAAGTGCCGCTGCACCGACACCCAGGCCCCGCGGGCGGTGATGCCCATCTTCTTGTGGTCATAGCCGGCCGAGCCGCCGGAGGCGAAGGCATCGCCGAGCCAGAAGTCGTACTGGCCGGCAATTTCATTGGCGATATCGGAGAAGGTCGCGGTGCCCTTGTCCGCCGCCACGACCAGATAAGGATCGTCGCCGTCATAGCGCTGCACCTGGGCCGGCGGCACGACCTTGCCCTCCTTGAGGTTGTCGGTGATGTCGAGCAGGCCGCTGATGAAAACCCGGTAACAGGCGATCCCTTCGGCGAACACTTCGTCACGCGAGCCGCCGCTCGGCAGGCGGCGCGGGACGAAACCGCCCTTGGCCCCGCCCGGAACGATGATCGCATTCTTGACCTGTTGCGCCTTGACCAGACCCAGCACTTCGGTGCGGTAATCCTCTTCGCGATCCGACCAGCGCAGCCCACCGCGGGCGACCTTGCCGCCACGCAGGTGAACGCCCTCCACTCGCGGCGAATAGACGAAAATCTCATACATCGGCACCGGCCGCGGCATTTCCGGGATCGAGCGCGGATCGAGCTTGAAGCTGAAGTAGCTCTTGGCCTTGCCATCGGCGTCGGCCTGATAGAAGTTGGTGCGCAGGGTCGCCTTGATCAGCGCCAGATAGCGCCTGAGAATTCGGTCCTCGTTGAGCACCGCGACCTCGTCCAGCGCACTCAGGATCGCCTGTTCGAGGCGCTGCTGCTTGTCCGCCAGGTCTTCCTCGCCCAGCTTGCGCGCCAGGTAGAAGCGGGTCTTGAACAGGCGCACCAGCTCGCGCGCGATATCGGTGTGATTGAGCAGCGCGCTGGCGATATAGCCCAGGTCGAAGCCCATGCGAATCTGCTTGAGGTAGCGCCCGTAGGCCCGCAGCAACGCCACCTCACGCCAGGTCAGGCCGGCCGTGAGCACCAGGCGGTTGAAGGCATCGTTCTCGGCCGCGCCGGTATGAATCTGGATGAAGGCATCCTGCAGCGGCTCGTTGATTTCCAGCAGGTCGATTTCCAGCCCCTCGGCATAGGTGAAGGCGAAATCGTGAATCCAGTATTCCCGCCCTTCCTTGCTTCGCAGACGGAACGGAAACTCGCCCAGCACGCGCAGGCCCAGGTTCTCCAGGATCGGCAGCATGTCCGACAGCGGCAGTGGCCGATCGGCATGGTAGAGCTTGCAATGCAGGCGGTTTTCCATCGCGGTGACCGGCTGGTAGAAGCTCATTACCAGGGGTTGCTCATCGCTCAGGCTGAGGATGTGCTGCATGTCCACCGCCGCCGAATGCGCGGTGAAACGCTCGCGATAACCGGCGGGAAAGCCTTTCGGAAAGTCGCTCAGGATCGCCGTGCCGCGGGCTTCGCCGAAGCGCTCGTTGACCAGGCTCGAATAATCGTCCTGCCAGGTGCGGCAGGCTTGGATGATTTCCTGCTCCAGCTGCGCCGCATCGATCTGCAGTGGCCGGGCGGGATCCAGGCGCAGCAGGAACTGCACACGGTTGAGCACCGACTCGGAAAAGTAGGTGGAGAATTCGCAGCCGCTGGCCCCGAGGCGATCGACCAGCACCTGCTGGATGCGCAGGCGCGTCTCGGTCGAGTAACTGTCGCGCGGGACATAGACCAGGCAATAGCAGAAGCGGCCGTAGGGATCGATCCGCAGGAACAGCCGCAGCTTGTTGCGCTCCTGGATCTGCACGATGGCGATGGCGGTATCGAACAGCTGGTCGAGGGACATCTGGAACAGCTCGTCGCGGGGCAGCACCTCCAGTACCTGGACCAGTTCCTTGCCCAGGTGTGCCGACTCGTCGAAGCCCGAACGCCGAACCACCTCCGCCACCTTGCTGCGGATATAGGGAATCCGCCGCACGCTCTGGGTATAGACCGAGGAGGTGAAGAGGCCGAGAAAACGACACTCCTTGACCACCCTGCCCTGGTCATCCATCACCCGCAGCGATACGTAATCCGGATAGGCCGGCCGGTGCACGCGGCTCGGCGTCGCCGCCTTGGCGAAGGACAGCAGCAAGGGCTCGCGCAGGTAAGCCAGGGCTTGGGGCATGATCAGCTGATCGGCCTCGCACAGCCCGGTGCGCAGATGGCGCGACAGGCCCAGCAACGAGGCCTCGTCATAAAGAATGCGACCGCCGTCGGCCTGCTGCGTCACGCTGAACTCTTCGTAGCCGAGGAAGGTGAAATGATCGTCGGCCAGCCAGCGCATGAAATCGGTGATTTCCGCCAGCTGTCCTTCGTCCGTGTGCTGCAGGTTGCCCAGCCAGGCATGCAGCTGCTCCGCCTTGTCTTTCATGGCAGCGAAGTCATCGACGATCAGGCGCACATCGGCGAGCACCCCCAGCAGCGATTGCTCCAATTCGCGCATGGCGGCGGCACTGGCGCAGCGGTCGATCTCGATGAAGATCAGCGATTCGGCACTACTGTCCTCGGTGCTTTCCCCCTTGGTCAGCAACTCCAGCAGGCCGCCTTCGGTATCGCGCCGCACCTGCAACACGCTGTTCTGCAGGGTATGGATGCTGTAGCCGCGGCGCGTCAATTCCATGCGCACCGAATCGACCAGGAACGGCATGTCCGGGTGCAATACCTCGAGCACGCTATGGGTCGACTGCCAGCCGTGCTTTTCGTAGTCCGGGTTGAATACCTGCACCTTGGGCGCGGCCGGGTCGAAACGCTCCAGCAGGCGCCAACTGGCCAGGGTGGAGCCGACCAGGTCGGACATGCGTCGTTCGGTGAGTTCGGAAAGTGCGACGATGCCGAAGAACTGTTCGGCGAAGCGCCTTACCTGTGGCAGAAGAGACTCGTCGACGTGCTGTGCCAGGGCTGCTTGCAGTTGCTGCTGGAAGTCGGCTTTGCTGGCCGCTGTAAAGAACGCCATCTTGTACTCCACTGGGCTTGCTGGGTGAGAATGGACTCGATAGTGACTGGCGCCACACCTCGTAGGTTCAAGGTTAGTCTAGACGGCCATCGATGCAGTAAAGTGGCGCCTCCAGCAGGCTATCGAAAACGCAGGCGGGGTCGGCAGGCATTGCCAGCGCAGGTCGTTTTCGAACGGCCTGCCAGCTCGGCTCGGACATGCCGTTCTTCGCATCGACGAGGCGCTTGCCGACCGTCGCACGCTGCTGAAACACCCCGCCGCTTCTCTCTGGAAGACTCGATACGATGGAACACCGTGAAGCCATAATCGCCCTGCGCCAGATGCTTTCCACCCAGATCCTGGGCCAGGATCGCCTGATCGAACGCTTGCTGATCGCCCTGCTGGCGGACGGCCACATGCTGGTCGAAGGTGCGCCCGGCCTGGCCAAGACGCGCGCGATCAAGGAGCTGGCTGGCGGCGTGGAGGCCGAGTTCCACCGCATCCAGTTCACCCCCGACCTGCTGCCCGCCGACATCACCGGTACGGAGATCTACCGCCCCGAGACCGGCAGCTTCGTCTTCCAGCAGGGGCCGATCTTCCACAATCTGGTGCTGGCCGACGAGATCAACCGGGCGCCGGCCAAGGTCCAGTCGGCGCTGCTGGAAGCCATGGCCGAGCGCCAGGTCAGCATCGGTCGCAGTACCTATGAGCTGTCACCCCTGTTCCTGGTGATGGCCACGCAGAACCCCATCGAGCAGGAAGGCACCTACCCGCTCCCCGAGGCGCAGCTGGACCGCTTTCTCCTGCACGTGAAGCTCGGCTTCCCCGATGCCTCGGTGGAGCGCCGCATCCTGCAACAGGCCCGGGGCGAAGCCATCAATGGCGAAAGCACACCGGAGCATCGCGTCAGCCAGCAGGCCATCTTCGCCGCACGCAAGGAAATTCTCGGCCTGTACATGGCCGATGCGGTGGAGGAATACCTGGTGCAGCTGGTGATGGCCACCCGCACGCCCGCCAAGTTCGATAGCGACCTGGCCGAGTGGATCGCCTACGGCGCCAGCCCGCGCGGCACCATTTCCCTGGACCGTTGCGCCCGTGCCCATGCCTGGCTGGCCGGGCGCGACTTCGTCAGCCCCGAAGACATCCAGGCGATGTTCTTCGACGTGCTGCGCCATCGCCTGATTCTCTCCTTCGAGGCGGAAGCGGCCGGCATCGATCAGGATCGGGTCCTGCAACGCATCCTCGACGTGGTGGCGGTGGCCTGATGCAAGCCGCCCGCGAGGAGCTGCGCGAGGAAGCGCCCGGCATCCGGGTGACGCTCGCCGAGCTGATCGACATTCGCCACCGGGTGCGCGAGGTTCCACTGTTCTCCACGCCGCACCGGCGCAGCCCACTGGTGGGCCTGCATCATTCCAGGCTGCGCGGGCGTGGCATCGACTTCGACCAGGTGCGCATCTATCAGCCCGGCGACGATGTTCGCACCATCGACTGGCGCGTCACCGCGCGTACCCAGGAACCGCACACCAAACTGTTCCATGAAGAGCGCGAGCGACCCATCTACCTGTTGGTCGAGCAGAGCCAGCACCTGTTCTTCGGCAGCGGCCTGAATTTCAAGTCGGTGCTGGCTGCCCAGGCAGCCAGCCTGGTCGGCTGGGCCGCGCTGGCCCACAACGACCGGGTGGGCGGGCTGGTCTTCGGCAACGGCGAACATCATGAGATCAAGCCGCGACGCAGCAAGCAGAGCCTGCTGCAGCTACTCGACCGCCTGGTGCGCGTCAACCGCCATCTCGATGGCCAGCAAAGAGTCGATCCGGACGCCTTCGGTCTCGCCCTGCGTCGTGCCCGTGAAGTGCTGCGTCCCGGCAGCCTGGCGGTGATCCTCTGCGACGAGCGCACCCTGAGCGAAGCCGCCGAACAACAACTGAGCCTGCTGGGACGGCATGTCGATCTGTTGCTGATGCCCGTCTTCGATCCGCTCGATCGCGCCCTGCCCGCCGCCGGCCTGCTGCGCTTCGCCCAATACGGCGCGCGTCTGGAACTCGACACCCGGGACGCCGGCATTCGCCAGGCCTATCGCCAGCTCGGCGAGGCCCGCATGGCGCGCTGGCAACGTCTTGCCGACCGCCTTCGCGTCATCCTGATGCCGCTCAACACGCAGTACGAGCTGGTGGCCCAGTTGCGCGAATACCTCAGCGCCAAGCCGGAGGGCCGTCGATGAACCCGCTGAACGAGCTGGCGCCTTTGATTGCTCCTGCCCCGGTATCCTGGTGGCCGCCTGCGCCGGGCTGGTGGTTTCTCGCCGCCGGGTTGCTGGGCTGCCTGTTGCTGTGGCGAATCAAGCCCTGGCGGCGCCAACGCCAGGACAACTCCGTGGCCGAGGCCCCTCTCGAACCGCAACGGCAGATCGCCCTCGACGAGCTGGCGCAACTGAGCAAACCCTATGATGGCCAGCCGGCCAACCAGTGGCTGCAACAGCTCAATGCCCTGCTCAAGCGCCTGTGCCGCATCCGCTATCCCGAGGCCCAGTCGCATACCCTCAGCGGACGCGCCTGGCTGGCCTTTCTGGACAACCGCTGTCCCGCCGCGGGCCTGACCCGCTGGATGGTACTGGTCGAAGGCGTCTATCGCGCCGAATGCCGGCTCGACGACAAGGCCATCCAGGGCCTGGAGCAGGCGGTCGATATCTGGATTCGCAAGCATGTTTGAGCTGGCCTGGCCCTGGGTTTTCCTGCTGCTACCCCTGCCCTGGTTGCTGCGTCGGCTGCTGCCGCCTGCCGACAGTGGCGACGCCGCGCTCAAGATCGCCTTCCTGGCGGAACTGGAAACCCTCGCCGGGCGCCGTGCCCGTGCCGTGTTGCCCGGCTGGCGCCAGCAACTGCCTTATCTGGTCGTCTGGTTGCTGCTGCTGTTCGCCGCCGCGCGCCCCGAGTGGCTCGGCGAACCCCTGCCGGTGCCCAGCAGCGGTCGGGACCTGCTACTGGCCGTGGATGTCTCGGGCTCCATGGACTATCCCGACATGCAATGGGAAGGTGAAGAAATCACGCGCCTGACGCTGGTCAAGCATCTGCTCGGCGACTTCATCAGCGAGCGGCGCGGTGATCGGGTCGGCCTGATCCTGTTCGGCAGCAAGGCCTACCTGCAGGCGCCGCTGACGTTCGACCGACAGACCGTGCGCACCTGGCTGGAAGAAGCGGTAGTGGGCATCGCCGGTAGCGAAACCGCCATCGGCGATGCCATCGGCCTGGCCGTCAAGCGTCTGCGCGAGCGGCCTGCCGAAAGCCGCGTGCTGGTGCTGATCACCGACGGTGCCAACAACGGAGGCGAAGTCGAGCCATTGCTGGCCGCACGCCTGGCCGCCGAGGAAAACGTCAAGATCCACACCATCGGCATCGGCGCCGATGCACAGGCAGGCGGGCTGCTGGGCCAGTTCGGCTTCAACCCCAGCCTGGATCTGGACGAAACCACCTTGAGGGCCATCGCCGAGCAGACCGGCGGACAGTATTTTCGCGCCCGCAGCAGCGAGGAACTGGAAGCCATCAACGACACCCTCGACCAGCTCGAGCCGGCGGCACAGAAACTGACCCAGGCCCGCCTGGCCGAGGCCCTGTACGTCTGGCCGCTATCGGCCGCCTTGCTGATCAGCCTGCTGCTGGTGGTGGCGCGGCTCTGGCACACCCAGCTGCAGCACGTCTGGAACTGGAAGCAGCGCCCATGATGGATATCTGGCCTCACCTGCTGCGTCCGTTCTGGCTACTGATCCTGCCGCTGCCACTGTGGCTGCTGTGGCACCTCTGGCATCGCCAGCGCCAGCAGGGAAGCTGGCAGCGCCTGCTTCCCGTCGCCTTCCACGACACGCTGCTGACCGGCGGTCGCGTTCGCAACAGCCGGCTGCCCTGGCTGGCGCTGGGCGGCGCATGGCTGCTCACATGGCTCGCCCTGCTCGGGCCAAGCTGGCAGCAGCTGGAACAACCGAGCCTGAAACGCGCCGCGCCGCTGGTGGTGCTGCTGGAAATGACACCCGCGATGCTCGCCGGCGACTTGCAACCGACCCGCCTGGAACATGCCCGGCACAAGGTGCTCGACCTGCTGCGATTGCGCCAGGATGCACAGACCGCCGTGGTGGTTTTCGCCGGCAGCGCCCACACGCTGGTGCCGCTGTCCGATGACCTGGCCACGACCGAGAACCTGCTCGATGCGATCAGGCCGGAACTGATGCCCGAGGACGGCCATCGTGCCGACCTCGCCGTGGCCCAGGCGCTCGCGCTGCTCGAGCAAGGCGCTCAGGGGCGCGGCCAGTTACTGTTGATCGGCAGTACGCTGGCCGCTGAAGAGCAAGCCGGCATCGCCTCGCTGCTGGCCGGCAGTGGCTGGCGCCTGTCGATACTCGGGATCGGCACCGAACAGGGCGCCCCCATCGCGCAACAGGGCGGCGGCTTTCTCAAGGATCCGCAGGGTGCCATCCTGATTCCGCAACTGGACGCCAAGGGGCTGCAGCGCTTCGCCAACGAGCTGGGCGGACGCTACCAGTCTGCGAGCCTGGACGATGCCGACCTGCTGGCGCTGGGCCTGCACGAGACGGGTAATGCCGCGACCCAGGCCAGCGAAGCCACGCAGTTGAGCGTCTGGCTCGACCAGGGCCACTGGCTGTTGTTGCCGCTACTGGTGCTGGCTGCCTGCGCCGCACGGCGTGGCTGGCTATTCTGCCTGCCGCTGCTGTTGCTGGTTCCGCCGCCGGCCCAGGCATTCGAATTCGACGATCTCTGGCTACGCCCCGATCAGCAGGGCCAGCGACTATTGGAGGCACAGCGCCCCACCGACGCAGCGCAACGCTTCGAGAATCCTCGCTGGCAGGGTTTCGCCCACTATCAGGCCGGCAACTACGCCGCTGCCGCGGAGCTGTTCGCCAAGGGCGATAGCGCTGCCGATCACTACAATCGCGGCAATGCGCTGGTTCACAGCGACAAGTTGGAGGAAGCCATCGAAGCCTACGATCAGGCGCTGGAACTGCAGCCGGATCTCGACGCTGCGCGACAGAACCGGGCCATCGCCGAGGCGCTACTGCGGCAACGCCAAACGGAACAGAACGATGAGACTCAGCAGGCGCCTGAAGAGAGCTCCCAACCCGAGCAGAGCGACCCCGCCACCGCTCCCCCCTCTTCCAATTCCAGTGCCGCACAGAGCCAGCCGACGGAAGGTGAAGGCGAGCAGTCGGAGCAGAATGCGTCGGCCCCTCCAGTAGTGGAACCTCAGCCCGGCGAGGATCCGGGCGTTCCGGCTCCGCCTGAGCAGGTGCCGACCCTCACCGAGCAACAGCAGGCCACCGACCAATGGCTGAGGCAGATACCGGACGATCCGGGTGAACTGCTGCGACGCAAATTCCTTCTCGAACAACGCAAGCGCCAGGAAACGAACCGATGATGCGCCTGACCGCTGTCTTTCTCCTGCTTCTGCTCGGCTGTCCGGCGAATGCCGCCGAGCTGCTCGCCCGTGTCGACCGCACACAGCTCAGCCTCGGCGAGACCGTCGAGCTGACGCTGGAAACACAGGGCGCCACCTTCTTCGGCAAGCCCGACATGCAACCGCTCCAGGAGCTGTTCGAGGTATCCGCGACCCGCCAGGTGAACCAGCTTTCCAGCGTCGGCGGCGAAGCCGTCGCCCTTACCCGCTGGCAGGTCACCCTGCAGCCGCGGCAAACCGGCTATGTGGTGGTTCCGCCGCTGCGGCTGGGCGACCTGCAAAGCCAGCCCATCACCCTGCAGGTGCAGGAAGCCGGCACCCCGGAGGCCGGTGACAGGCTGGCACCGATATTCATCGACGCCAGTCTCGACCGCGATCGCGTCTACGTGCAGGCCCAGGTGATCCTGACTCTGCGCATCTACCACTCGGTTTCGCTGTACGACGACAGCACCCTGTCGCCCTTGCAGATTTCCGATGCGCTGGTCGAACAGCTCGGCACCTGGCGCACCTATGAAAAGGACATCAACGGCATACGCCATGGCGTCATCGAGATCCGCTATGCACTGTTCCCGCAGAAAAGCGGCCAGCTGAGCATCCCCAGCCAGCTGTTCAGCGCCACCACGGCTGTCGCCTCCAACGGCGACTATCTGCCGTTCGGCTCGCGCTTCGGCAGATCGACCCAGGTCAAGTCGCCCTCCATTCCGCTGGAGGTTCTCCCCAAGCCCGCCGACTATCCCGCCGATGTTCCCTGGCTGCCTGCGGCCAGCATGACGCTGGTCGAAGCCTGGAGCCCCGAGCCCGATCAGGTGCGCGCGGGCGACTCGCTGACCCGCAGCCTGCTGCTCAAGGCCGATGGCCTTTCCAGCACCCAGCTGCCACCGATCATCGCCGCCTCCGTTGCCGGCCTGCGCAGCTATCCAGACCAGCCCAGCCTGGCCAACGAAGCGACCGCCTCCGGCCTGACCGGTAGCCGCGAACAGCGCGAAGCCCTGATCGCGACACAGTCGGGCGAAATCCAGCTTCCGGCCATCGCAATCACCTGGTGGAACACCCGGGAAGATCGCCTGGAGCACACCGAACTCGCCGCACGCACCCTTCATGTCGCTGAAAACCCCGAGCTTCAGCAGGGCCCGGCGCAAGCCCCGACGGCTTCCGCCGTCACTGTCGAAGGGCCACTTCTGTGGCCCTGGCAGCTGAGCAGCCTGGTACTGGCCATGACCACCCTGCTGGGTTTTGCGCTGTGGCTTTACGCACGTCGCCAGCCTGCGGTGCTGCGAACCTTACAGGCCGGCCCGACGCCACGCAGCCTGCTCGATGATCTCAAGCGCGCCTGCCAGGCCAACGACAGCCAGGCGACACGTCAGGCCCTCGATGCCTGGGCGCGCCAGCAACCGGAAACCCTGGCGGACATGGCGGCCCGTTTCGTGCCTCTTTCCGATGCCCTGGATGGGCTCAACGGCAACCTGTACAGCGAAACCGGCCAGCGCTGGCAAGGCGAAGCACTGTGGCAGGCGATCCGGGACCTGCCACCCCTCCCGGCTGCAAGTCAGGAACAGGATTCGAGCGCATTGCCGCCGCTGTATCCACGCTAGGTGCCGGCGGCCTGGCATACGGCTTGCTTCGGACAGTTCCATTCGGAGCGCTCGGCGCGACGAACGACTCTGCCGAACCCGCACGCGAGAGAGCACGCCATGCTTCGTACTTTCCTGATCGACGACATGCCGGCGAACGCCGGTCGCCTCAGAAGCGCATTGGTAGAGGCTGGCTTCGAAGTCATCGAGCAAGCCGGGCCTTGCCCCGATCTGGCCGAGCAGATCGAGACCGCACGCCCCCAGGTGATACTGATCGAAAGCGATTCCCCCAGCCGCTCCACGCTGGCGACTCTGGATCGGCTTAGCCGAGGCCAGCCACGGCCCATCGTGCTGTTCACCAATGACGACGCTCCCGAAGCCATGCGCAGAGCCCTCCAGGCCGGTGTCAGCGGCTATATCGTCGAGGGCATCCAGGCGCACCGGCTCAAGCCCATCCTGGAGGTGGCCATGGAGCGTTTCAAACAGGACAGCGCCCTGCGCGCCGACCTCCAGGCGCGCGATCAGCAGCTGGCCGAACGCAAGCGCATCGAACTGGCCAAGGGCATCCTGATGAAAATGCGCGACTGCCAGGAACAGGAGGCCTATGCGCTGATGCGCCGCCAGGCCATGAGCCGGCAACAGAAGCTGATCCAGGTAGCCGAGCAGATCATCACGATGAACGACCTGCTCGCGGGTTAGGGTGCGCCAAAGCAAGGCACGCCAAATCGTTCTGCGCCTTTTTGAGCCATCCCGCGACTTGGATCATTCAGGCTGAGCGGCTCGCCAGCCAGCTCTCCAACTCTGCAGACGGCAAGGGCGCAGAGAACAGATATCCCTGCCCCACCTGATAACCCAGCTGCATCAGGATGCGCCGCTGCGCCTCGGTCTCGATCCCTTCGGCCACTACCGACAGCTGCAGGCTCTCGCCGAGATGCAGCACGGCATCGCTTAGGGTGCGGCTGGCGCCGTCGTGCTCCAGGTCGAAGACGAAGCTGCGATCCAGCTTGAGTTCCTGCACCGGCAGGCGATGCAGGTGGCTCAGGCTGGAAAAGCCGGTGCCGAAATCGTCCATCGACAGCAGGACGCCCAGTTCGTGGACCTCGCGCAAGATCTTCAGGAACGCCGGGGTGGTGTCCATCAACACGCTTTCGGTGATCTCCAGCATCAGCTCGCCGGGCCGAAGTCCATGTTGCGCGAGCATGTGGGCAATAGTCGCCGGCAACCCGGGGTCATGGAAGTTGGAGGGCGACAGGTTGATCGATATCGCCGGGACCGCCAGTCCTCGGCGGCGCCAGTCGGCCAGTTGGCGGCAGGCCTCGCGCAATACCCAGCGCCCGAGCGCGTCGATCAGCCCGCACTGCTCCGCCAGGACGACGAAGCGGGCGGGCGAGATGTCGCCCAGGCGCGGATGAGACCAGCGCGCCAGCGCCTCCACCCCACGCAGCCGGCCATCGCTGAAGCAGACCTGCGGCTGGTAGTGCAGGCGCAGCTGATTCCGCTCGATGGCGATTCGCAGGTCCTCTTCCAGCGACAGCTCCAGGGCCGAGCGTTGCAGTTCCTCGCTGAAGAAGCAGAAGCGACCCAGCCCGCAGGTCTTCGCTCGCTGCATGGCCATGTCGGCGCGGTGGACCAGCGTATCGACATCCAGCCCATCGCCGGGAAACAGGCTGATTCCCAGGCAGGCCGACAAGCCGAACGGGACACCGGCAATCCGGCAGGGCTTGCCCAGGGCCATCAGCAGGCAGCGCGCCGAGGCGGCAGCCTGCTCGGCATCGCACCCCGGCAGCACCAGCGCGAATTCGTCTGCCGACAGATGGGCGACGATATCGCAGAAACGCCGGCCTTCCCCGAGACGCCGGGCGACCAGGCGCAGCAGTTCATCGCCACCGGGCTGGCCGAGGGAATGATTGATCCGCTGGAAACGGTCGAGGTCGACGACCAGCACGGCGAGCGGGCTCCGATCGCGCTGCGCCTTGGCGATGGCCTGCCCGGCGCGGGCCTGTAGCAGGCGGCGGTTGGGCAAGCCGGTCAGGTCGTCATGAAACGTCAGCCGCTCGATGCGGGTGCGGCTTTCCTCCCGTTCCAGAGCCAAGGCGCAGAACGGAACGCAGGCATCGATCAGGCTCCGGTGCAGCGCGCTGGGCATGGCCGCCTCCTGCGGCTGTATCACCAGCATGGCCAGCACCCGGCCGTCGCCGGAGCGTACCGGAGCGGCCCAGAAACGCTTCGCGCACGGTGCTACGCCGGTGTCGTGCAGGCACTCCTGCGTCGCGCCCGCCGTATCGGCCAATACCGCGTCGTCTGCGTTGCCGCACAGGCTGTCGAGGGCCAGCCCCTCCAGCCCCTGGACTTGCCCGGCCAGCGGACGCAACGCACCTTGCTGGTCGACACGCAGGATGGAGGCCATCGCATCCGGGGCAATGCATTCGATTTCCTGGCAGATCAGAGTCGCCTGCTCCGCCAGGGACGCCGTGCTCAGCAGGCTGGCAAGCACCTTTTGGGTCAGGACCATGAGTTCATGTGCACTTGGCATAAGAGGTTCTTTGCGGCCTCGGCTCGAAGGAAACGTCAACAACCCCTAAAGCTTGAAGCGCAGCACCATCTCGTTGAGCTCCACCGCCAGGCGCGACAACTCGTTGCTGGCCGCACTGGTCTGGTTGGCGCCCGCCGCAGCGCCGGTGGAGAGTTCGCGGATGTTAATCAGATTGCGGTCCACCTCGCGCGTCACCTGGGCCTGCTCCTCCGCCGCACTGGCGATCACCAGGTTGCGCTCGCTGATCTGCATCACGCTCTGGAAAATGCCCTCCAGCGCCTGGCCGGCGTTACGGGTCGAATCCAACGAGGACTGCGCCCGGCGCGTGCTGACCGTCATCGACTCGACGGCCTCTTCGGTGCCGTTGCGGATGCGGCCGATCATCTGCTCGATCTCGCCGGTCGATTGCTGCGTCCGCTGGGCCAGGGTACGCACCTCGTCGGCGACCACGGCGAAGCCGCGCCCGGCCTCGCCGGCACGTGCGGCCTCGATGGCGGCGTTGAGCGCCAGCAGGTTGGTCTGCTCCGACACGGCGCGTATCACATCGAGCACCTTGCCGATGCTGTGCGCCTGTTCGGCCAGTTCCCGTACCAGTTGCGAAGTGAGCTCGATGTCCTGGGTCATGGCCTCCACCTCGGCGAGAGTCGCCTGCACCTGGACGCGGCTCTGCTGCGCCAACTGATTGGAGTCGTTGGAAGCCTGCGCCGTGGACACCGCGTTGCGCGCTACTTCGTCCACCGCGGTGGTCATCTCGTTGACCGCAGTCGCCGCCTGTTCCAGCTCCTGATGCTGCTGATGCAGCCCGCGATTGGATTCCTCGGTGACGGCGCTGAGTTCTTCGGCGGCCGAGGCGAGCTGGTTCGAGGAGTTGGTGATCCTGCCGATGGTTTCGCGCTGGCTTTCCTGCATGCGGGCGAGCGAGGCGAACAGCACGCCGATTTCGTTGGTCGAGCGCACCTCGATGCGGCTGGTCAGGTCACCTTCGGCGATGCGGCCGAAGACGTTGCCGACTTCACGCAGCGGTACGAGCACGCGGCTGGTGATGAACCACCAGCAACCAGCCGCCAGCAACAGGGTCACGAGGGTCAGGACGATGGCCTCGGTCAGGGCCAGGGCGTAACGATCGTGGGCACCCTGCATGACCGCGGCGGTATGACTGTCCATGCGCTGCTCATAAGCCTGCAGCGCCTTGTCGAAGTCGTCGTTCGCCGCGCGGGCCTTCAGGTTGACCTCGATGTAGCGGCTTTGCGAACCGCTCTGCAGCGCCTGCAGCTGCTCGTCCAGCGCGGCATGATAGACGCCGAACGTCTGTTGCAGACCCTGTTCGAGTGCCTGCCAGGCATTTCCGGCACTGTCGTCGCTGAATGCGGCGAAGGCGGTGTCCGCCTCGTCGACCAGCCTCTCGGTGATGACCAGGGTGGCCTGCGCCTTGTCCAGCTCCCCGGCACTGGTTTCCAGAAAGGCCCCGGCCAGACCGACACGGGCACGCAACAGGCGGGCATAAGCTTTCTGCAACTGGCCGCCGCGCTCGACCCCCTGCTGATAAAGGTTCTGGATCTGCTCCATGCTGGTCTTGGCGCCTCTCCAGGCCGTGAAAGTCGACACCAGCAGGGCCGCGATCAATGTGAAGAGGACGATCGATATCCCTGTGCGCAGTTTCAGGTTGGCCAGCATTCCATTTCCCCCGATGCAAACCACGAAGTGCTCTAGATAGCACTCTAGTGGCACAACTATCGCCTCCTGGCGTGATGAGGGTCAACCAAAAAGATGATATCTAAGGTCTATGATATTGACGTTAAACGTCCTTCGCTTATGGAGTCCGCGCTCAGAAAATAACTCAAAACGTCATATGTAATGACGTAAGAGGCTAAGCGCATGAAGGACAGAGGACTGGCATACGAGGTGGGCATGGTGATCGCCGTCCGCCGCAAGGCCAAAGGATTAACCCAGGCACAGGTAGCGGAGATCATGGGCGTCGAGAAGGAAACGATCAGCCGCATGGAAAACGGCGTGATATCGCCGACGCTCCCCCGGCTGCAGCAGATCGCCGAAATTCTGGAATGCTCACCGAGTGACCTTTTCCGCACCGGCCCGGCCAGCATCGCCGACCATGCCCAATCCATAGGTGAAATGATTCAGGACCTGCCCGCCAATGAACGGACGCTAGTGGTGAACTTCGTCAGCGAGGTGGTCAAGGTGTTCAAGGCCAGGGGGGTGGCCTGCGGCGAGGAGGATGAGGCTGCGCGCTGATAACCAGACAGACGCGTGGGCAAGGCTTCGCCGTTGCCCACCCTGCTAGGGTCTGTTGCCGTTTCGTACGCGGCCGCGTACGAAACGGCAACAGACCCTAAGAGTCCTTACAGGTTATTAACGCCGAACGATCAGCCCCTGACGCGCCACACGTGTCAGCTCATGGATGCAGTCGTGCAGCGATTCGGCAGAAGGCGCCTGAATCACCGCCAGATCGAAGCTGTCGGAGGCAAAACGTGCCAGCGATTCATCCACCCTGGCGAACTGCACCAGCAGCGCCCTGGCTTTGCCGTTGCGATGCGGCCAGCCGTCCAGGTAACGCAGCAGGGAGGGCTGGTGGGCACCGCCGAGAAGGACTTTGGAATGGGATCGAATCGGCCCGCTGGTGATCGGGGCCAGACGTAAGGAGACTTGCTGTGCGCTCATGCTGAAGATTTCCACGCCTCGAGAATTCCGCTGGGCAGCGGTGGGAGGCAACACCGGAACCAGCGCTTTAGCGGTATTTCGAAGCCTCGGCTCCAGGCGCCCCGCAAGTAGCTGACTAAATCGGCGCATGGGCAAAACTTTAGAAAAGCCCGGCAGGCGCTGTCAATCGCCGAGTGAACGAAACCTCGACACGCCCGAACGGGCGCAGTACCGGACAAGCCGCGTCAGGAGCGCACTCGCTCGCCGCCCAGAGCTCTCTTCGCCCTGGCTCCTTGGCCAGCGGGAAGCATCGCAACGATGACGCCCGTCAAGGCGACATTCGAACGATTCCTGCGACGATACGTCTCAATTGAATGTCGGCAGCGCACCTACCGCGCCTTGTTCAGCGCTCCGGCAGAATAATATTTCAGAAAATTTCAGCACACCATGTACTTGCACAACCGATGGGCCTAGAATGCTGCGCCATCGAATACATGCGACGCGTTGTCACACGTACGACACGCCGTAAAGCCTTCCAGCCGTTCCGAAAAGGAGTCCGGCATGACTGCTTCAAGCCTGCCTCACAACTGGGCGCTTGCCTTCTTCATTCTCGGCGTCCTTGCGCTCTGCGCATTCATGCTCGGCGCTTCCAGCCTGCTCGGCAGCAAGGCCTGGGGTCGCGCCAAGAACGAGCCCTTCGAGTCCGGCATTCTTCCCACGGGCAGCGCACGACTGCGCTTCTCCGCAAAATTCTATCTGGTCGCGATGCTCTTCGTGATCTTCGACGTTGAAGCCCTATACCTCTTTGCCTGGGCTGTCTCGGTGCGCGAAAGCGGCTGGGCGGGCCTCATTGAAGCTACCGTATTCATAGCAATTCTGTTGGCGGGTCTTGTCTACCTTTGGCGGGTGGGTGCGCTCGATTGGGCGCCATCCAGCCGTCGCGAGCGACAGGCGAAGCTAAAACAATGAGGCTCTTCACATGCAATACAAACTTACCCGGATCGATCCGGATGCGGTCAATGACCGTTATCCGATCGGCCAGCAGGAGACTGTTGCCGATCCATTAGAAGACCAGGTTCATCGCAACATCTACATGGGCAAGCTGGAAGACGTGCTGAGTGGCGCGGTCAACTGGGGGCGCAAGAATTCCCTCTGGCCGTACAACTTCGGTCTGTCGTGCTGCTATGTGGAGATGACCACCGCCTTCACCGCGCCTCATGACATCGCCCGCTTCGGTGCCGAGGTGATCCGTGCCTCGCCGCGCCAGGCCGACTTCATGGTCATTGCCGGCACCTGCTTCATCAAGATGGCGCCCATCATCCAGCGCCTCTACGAACAGATGCTCGAACCCAAGTGGGTCATTTCCATGGGTTCGTGCGCCAATTCCGGTGGTATGTACGACATCTACTCGGTCGTTCAGGGGGTCGACAAGTTCCTCCCCGTGGACGTGTACATACCCGGCTGCCCGCCCCGCCCCGAGGCGTTCCTGCAAGGCTTGCAACTGCTACAGGAATCCATCGGCAAGGAGCGACGCCCGCTTTCCTGGGTCGTCGGCGATCAAGGCGTCTATCGCGCCGAGATGCCGTCGCAGAAGGAACAGCGACGCGAACAGCGTATCCAGGTCACCAACCTGCGCAGCCCCGACGACGTGTGAATTCCGGCTTTCCCGACCGGAAGGCCTCCGCACACCCAAACGTTGACCGAAAGCGACCGAGATCATGACTGCAGGCAATGCTCTGTACATCCCGCCCTACAAGGCTGACGACCAGGATATCGTCGTCGAACTGAACGCGCGCTTCGGCGCCGAAACCTTCACGCTGCAACCCAGCCTGACCGGCATGCCGGTGCTCTGGGTGCCCCGCGAAAAGCTCATCGAGGTGCTGGGCTTCCTGCGCCAGGTGAGCAAGCCCTATGTGATGCTCTACGACCTGAGCGCCACCGACGAGCGCCTGCGCACCCAGCGCCAGGGACTGCCGGCCGCCGACTTCAGCGTCTTCTATCATCTGATGTCGCTGGAGCGAAACAGTGACGTGATGATCAAGGTCGCGCTCCGCGAAGGCGATCTGAACCTGCCCACCGCCGTCTCCGTCTGGCCCAACGCCAACTGGTACGAGCGCGAGATCTGGGACATGTTCGGCATCACCTTCGATGGCCACCCGTTCCTCACCCGCATGCTGATGCCACCGACCTGGGAAGGCCATCCGCTGCGCAAGGACTACCCGGCGCGCGCCACCGAGTTCGATCCCTACAGCCTGAACGCCGCCAAGCAGGACCTGGAGCAGGAAGCCCTGCGCTTCAAGCCCGAGGACTGGGGCATGCAGCGCCACAGCGAGCACGAGGACTACATGTTCCTCAACCTCGGCCCGAACCACCCTTCGGCCCACGGTGCCTTCCGCATCATCCTGCAGCTTGATGGCGAGGAAATCCTCGATTGCGTGCCGGAGATCGGCTACCACCATCGCGGCGCCGAGAAGATGGCCGAGCGCCAGAGCTGGCACAGCTACATTCCCTACACCGACCGCATCGACTACCTCGGCGGGGTGATGAACAACCTGCCCTACGTGCTGGCGGTGGAGAAACTGGCCGGCATCACCGTGCCGGACCGCGTCGACTTCATCCGCGTGATGATGGCCGAGTTCTTCCGCATCCAGAATCACCTGCTGTACCTGGGCACCTACATCCAGGACGTCGGTGCCATGACACCGGTGTTCTTCACCTTCACCGACCGCCAGCGCGCCTACCAGGTGATCGAGGCCATCACCGGTTTCCGCATGCACCCGGCCTGGTACCGCATCGGCGGCGTCGCCCACGACCTGCCGCGCGGCTGGGACAAGCTGGTGCGCGAATTCCTCGACTGGATGCCCAAGCGTCTCAACGAGTACGAAAAGGCCGCACTGAAGAACAGCATCCTCATCGGTCGGACCAAGGGCGTCGCCGCCTACAACACCAAGGAGGCGCTAGAATGGGGCACCACCGGCGCCGGCCTGCGCGCCACCGGTTGCGACTTCGATATCCGCAAGGCACGCCCCTACTCCGGCTACCAGCACTTCGAGTTCGAGGTGCCGCTGGCGGTCAACGGTGACGCCTACGACCGCTGCATGGTCAAGATGGGCGAGATGCGCGAGAGCCTGAAGATCATCGAGCAGTGCCTCAAGCACATGCCCGAAGGCCCCTACAAGGCCGATCACCCGCTAACCACGCCGCCGCCGAAAGAGCGCACGCTGCAGCACATCGAGACCCTGATCACGCACTTCCTGCAGGTCTCCTGGGGTCCGGTAATGCCGGCCAACGAGAGCTTCCAGATGATCGAAGCAACCAAGGGCATCAACAGCTACTACCTGACCAGCGACGGCAGCACCATGAGCTACCGCACGCGCATTCGGACGCCCAGCTTCCCGCATCTGCAGCAGATCCCCTCGGTGATCCGCGGCAGCATGATCCCGGACCTGATCGCCTACCTGGGCAGCATCGATTTCGTTATGGCCGACGTGGACCGCTGATATGAGCACTCTGATCAAGACTGACCGTTTCGTCCTCAGCGAAACCGAACGCTCGGCCATCGAGCACGAAATGCACCATTACGAAGACCCGCGCGCTGCCAGCATCGAAGCCCTGAAGATCGTGCAGAAGGCCCGCGGCTGGGTGCCGGACGGCGCTTGCGATGCCATCGGCGCCATCCTCGGCATCCCGGCCAGCGACGTCGAAGGCGTGGCCACCTTCTATAGTCAGATATTCCGCGTTCCGGTGGGCCGCCACATCATCCGCGTCTGCGACAGCATGACCTGCTACATCGGCGGCCATGAAAGCGTGCTGGACAGCATCAAGAATGAAATAGGGATCGAGCCAGGCCAAACCACGGCTGACAACCGCTTCACGCTGATTCCGGTGTGCTGCCTGGGCAACTGCGACAAGGCCCCGGCCCTGATGATCGACGACGACACCTTCGGTGACGTTCAGCCCGGCGGCGTCGCCCAGTTGCTGGAGGCCTATCAATGAGCGTCATGAAGCAATTGGCATCCTTCGGTCCGGCCAACCGCACCGCCCGTAGCGAAGAAACCCATCCGCTGACCTGGCGCCTGCGCGACGACGGCCAGCCGGTCTGGCTCGACGAATATCGCCAGAAGAACGGCTACGCCGCGCTGCGCAAGGCGCTGGCCGAAATGGCCCAGGCCGACATCGTGCAGACGGTGAAGGAATCCGGCCTCAAGGGCCGTGGCGGCGCGGGCTTCCCCACGGGCGTGAAGTGGGGCCTGATGCCCGCCGACGAATCGCTGAACATCCGCTACCTGCTGTGCAATGCGGACGAGATGGAGCCCAACACCTGGAAGGACCGCCTGCTGATGGAGCAGCTGCCGCACCTGCTGGTGGAAGGCATGATCATCAGCGCCCGCGCGCTCAAGGCCTATCGCGGCTACATCTTCCTGCGTGGCGAATACGTCGATGCGGCGCGCAACCTCAACCGCGCCATCGATGAAGCCAAGGCCGCCGGCCTGTTGGGCAAGAACATCCTCGGCAGCGGCTTCGATTTCGAACTGTTCGTGCACACCGGCGCCGGCCGCTACATCTGCGGCGAGGAAACCGCGCTGATCAACTCGCTGGAAGGCCGCCGCGCCAACCCACGCGCCAAGCCGCCCTTCCCCGCCGCCGTCGGCGTCTGGGGCAAACCGACCTGCGTCAACAACGTCGAAACCCTGTGCAACGTGCCGGCGATCATCGGCAACGGCGTGGACTGGTACAAGTCGCTCGCCCGACCCGGTAGCGAAGACCACGGCAGCAAGCTGATGGGCTTCTCCGGCAAGGTGAAGAACCCCGGCATCTGGGAACTGCCCTTCGGCATCACCGCGCGCGAACTGTTCGAGGACTACGCCGGCGGCATGAAGGATGGCTACACCCTCAAATGCTGGCAGCCCGGCGGCGCCGGCACCGGTTTCCTGCTGCCCGAGCACCTCGAGGCGCAGATGTACGCCGGCGGCATCGCCAAGGTCGGCACGCGCATGGGCACCGGCCTGGCGCTGGCCGTCGACCACACCATCAACATGGTCTCGCTGCTGCGTAACATGGAAGAGTTCTTCGCCCGCGAATCCTGCGGCTGGTGCACGCCGTGCCGTGACGGCCTGCCCTGGAGCGTGAAGACCCTGCGCGCGCTGGAGCGCGGCCAGGGCACACGCCAGGACCTGGACATCCTGCTGCGGCTGGTGGATTTCCTCGGCCCGGGCAAGACCTTCTGCGCCCACGCACCCGGCGCGGTAGAACCGCTGGGCGCCGCGATCAAGTACTTCCGCTCGGAGTTCGAGGCGGGCGTCGCCCAGGCGAGCAACGCACCGCCGCAACTGGCGCTGACGAATTAAAAGACGCTGGAGGCTAGAGGCTGGACGAAAAAGCGACTCGCACCTCGTCCAGCCTCGAGCCTTCAGCCTCTAGCGAAAGATTTCCTATTAGCCAGACCCGCGCAAGCGGGATGAGAAGACCTAGAAATGGCCACTATCCACGTAGACGGCAAAGACTACGAAGTCGATGGGGCGGACAACCTGCTGCAGGCCTGTCTGTCCCTCGGCCTCGATGTTCCCTATTTCTGCTGGCACCCGGCGCTGGGCAGCGTCGGCGCCTGCCGCCAGTGCGCGGTCAAGCAGTACAGCGACGAGAACGACACCCGCGGTCGCCTGGTCATGTCCTGCATGACGCCCGCCACCGACAACAGCTGGATCTCCATCGAAGACGAGGAAGCCAAGGCCTTCCGCGCCAGCGTGGTGGAATGGCTGATGATCAACCACCCGCACGACTGCCCGGTGTGCGAGGAAGGCGGTCACTGCCACCTGCAGGACATGACGGTGATGACCGGCCACAACCAGCGCCGTTACCGTTTCTCCAAGCGCACCCACCAGAACCAGGAACTCGGCCCTTTCATCGCCCATGAGATGAACCGCTGCATCGCCTGCTACCGCTGCACGCGCTACTACAAGGATTACGCTGGCGGCACCGACCTCGGCGTATTCGGCGCCCATGACAACGTCTATTTCGGCCGTGTCGAAGACGGCGTGCTGGAAAGCGAGTTCTCCGGCAACCTCACCGAGGTCTGCCCCACCGGGGTGTTTACCGACAAGACCCACTCCGAGCGCTACAACCGCAAGTGGGACATGCAGTTCGCGCCAAGCATCTGCCACGGCTGCGCATCCGGCTGCAACATCAGCCCCGGCGAGCGCTACGGCGAAATCCGCCGCATCGAAAACCGTTTCAACGGCGAAGTGAACCACTACTTCCTCTGCGACCGCGGGCGCTTCGGCTACGGCTACGTCAACCGCAGCGATCGCCCACGCCAGCCGCTGCTGGGTGCGGACAGGCTCGGCATCGACGCCGCCCTGGACAGCGCCGCCGAGCTGCTTCGCGGCAAGCGGGTGATCGGCATCGGCTCGCCACGCGCCAGCCTGGAAAGCAACCACGCCCTGCGTGCGCTGGTCGGTGCGGAGAACTTCTACAGCGGCATCGCCGCCAACGAGCTGGAGAATATCCGGCTGATCCGCCAACTGCTGCAGAACGGCCCGCTGCCGGTGCCGACGATGCGAGACATCGAAAGCCACGATGCGGTGTTCATTCTCGGCGAGGACCTGACCCAGACGGCCGCGCGCATGGCACTGTCCGTGCGCCAGGCCGCCAAGGGCAAGGCCACAGAGATCGCCGCCTCGATGAAGATCCAGGACTGGCACGTGGCGGCGGTGCAGAACGTTGCCCAGAACGCCCTGCATCCGGTGTTCATCGCCAGCGCCAGCGAAACCCGTCTCGACGACATCGCCGAACAGAGCGTGCATGCCGCGCCGGCCGATCTGGCCCGTCTCGGCTTCGCCGTGGCCCACACCATCGACCCCAGCGCGCCAGCCGTCGACGGTCTGGAAGCCGAAGCCCGCGAGTTGGTGCAGCGGATCGCCGAGGCTCTGCTCGCCGCCAAACGCCCGCTGCTGATCAGCGGCGCCTCGCTGGGCGAAAAGAGCCTGATCGAAGCCGCCGGCAACATCGCCCAGGCGCTGAAGAATCGCCAGAAGAACGCCTCCCTCAGCCTAATCGTCCCCGAAGCCAACAGCCTCGGCGTGGCGCTGCTCGGTGGCGAATCCGCGGATGCCGCGCTGGATGCGCTGATCGCCGGTACTGCCGAGGCCGTGATCGTGCTGGAAAACGACCTCTACCGCCGCGCCGAGCAAAGCAAGGTGGATAAGGCACTGGCCGCCGCCAAGGCCGTCGTCGTCGCCGATCATCAGCAGACCGCCACCACCGCCAAGGCCAATCTGGTGCTGTCTGCCGCCAGCTTCGCCGAAGCCGATGGCACCCTGGTCAGCCAGGAAGGCCGCGCGCAGCGCTTCTTCCAGGTCTTCGAGCCCAGTTACTACGACGGCAAGATCCTGGTACGCGAAGGCTGGCGCTGGATGCACGCGCTGCAGTGCACGTTGCAGGGCAAGGCCGTGGACTGGACCAACCTGGATCAGGCCACCGCCGATTGCGCCGCGGCCAACCCGCAACTGCAGGGCATTCTGGCTGCCGCGCCGCTTTCCTCGTTCCGCATCAAGGGCCTGAAGATGGCGCGCGAGCCGCTGCGCTACAGCGGCCGTACCGCCATGCGCGCCAATATCAGCGTGCACGAACCGCGTCAGCCGCAGGACCAGGACTCGCCGTTCGCCTATTCCATGGAAGGCTATTCCGGCAGCAAGGAGGATCGTCAGCAGATTCCTTTCGCCTGGTCGCCAGGCTGGAACTCGCCACAGGCCTGGAACAAGTTCCAGGACGAGGTCGGCGGTCATCTGCGTGCCGGCGACCCCGGTGTGCGCCTGCTCGACGACGCCCGCCAGGATCTGACCTGGAAATCCGCCCCCGCCGCCTTCGCCCCCGCGCTTGGCAGCTGGCAGGTGGTGCCGCTGCATCATCTGTTCGGCAGCGAGGAAACCACCGCGCTCGCCGCACCGATCCAGAGCCGCATTCCGCAGCCCTATGTCGCCCTGGCCGAAGCCGAAGCCCAGCGCCTTGGAGTGGCCGAAGGCACGCTGCTCAGCCTGCGGGTCGCCGATCGGCATTTGCAGCTGCCGGTGCGCATCGATGAATCCCTAAGCCTCGGCCTGGTCGGCCTGCCGGTCGGCCTCGAAGGCATTCCGGTATTGAACGGCACCTGCCTGGCCACTGAACTGGAGGCGTCGCGATGAGCTGGCTGACTCCCGAAGTGATCGACGTGATCATCGCCGTCATCAAGGCGCTGGTGATCATGCTGGCGGTGGTGGTGTGCGGTGCCCTGCTGAGCTTCGTCGAGCGCCGCCTGCTGGGCTGGTGGCAGGACCGCTACGGCCCCAACCGGGTCGGGCCATTCGGCATGTTCCAGCTGGCTGCCGACATGCTGAAGATGTTCTTCAAGGAGGACTGGAACCCGCCGTTCGCCGACCGCCTGATCTTCACCCTGGCACCGGTGGTGGCGATGAGCTCGCTGCTGCTGGCCTTCGTTATCGTGCCAGTCACCCCGACCTGGGGCGTGGCGGACCTGAACATCGGCCTGCTGTTCTTCTTCGCCATGGCCGGTCTCACGGTGTACGCAGTGCTGTTCGCCGGCTGGGCGAGCAACAACAAGTTCGCCCTGCTCGGCGCCCTGCGCGCCTCGGCGCAGACGGTGTCCTACGAGGTGTTCCTCGGGCTGTCGCTGATGGGCATCGTCGCCCAGGTCGGCTCGTTCAACATGCGCGATATCGTCGAGTATCAGCAGCAGAATCTGTGGTTCATCATTCCCCAGTTCCTCGGTTTCTGTACCTTCTTCATCGCCGGCGTCGCGGTCACCCACCGCCACCCGTTCGACCAGCCGGAGGCCGAGCAGGAGCTGGCCGACGGTTACCACGTCGAATATGCCGGGATGAAATGGGGCATGTTCTTCGTCGGCGAGTACATCGGCATCGTGACCATCTCGGCGCTGCTGACCACGCTGTTCTTCGGCGGCTGGCACGGCCCCTTCCTCGATACCCTGCCCTGGCTGTCGTTCTTCTATTTCGCGATCAAGACCGGTTTCTTCATCATGCTGTTCGTGCTGTTGCGCGCCTCGCTGCCGCGCCCGCGCTACGACCAGGTGATGGCCTTCGGCTGGAAGTTCTGCCTGCCGCTGACCCTGATCAACCTGCTGGTGACCGGCGCGCTCGTGCTGGCCGCGGCCCAGTAAGGAGAGAATTCGATGTTCAAGTACATTGGCGCGGTGCTCCACGGCACCTACACCCAACTGCGCAGCCTGGTGATGATCTTCAGCCACGGCTTCCGCAAGCGCGACACCCTGCAATACCCGGAAGAGCCGGTCTACCTGCCGCCGCGCTACCGCGGTCGCATAGTGCTGACGCGCGACCCCGACGGCGAAGAGCGCTGCGTGGCCTGCAACCTCTGCGCGGTGGCCTGCCCGGTGGGCTGCATCTCGCTGCAGAAGGCCGAGACCGACGAAGGCCGCTGGTTCCCTGAGTTCTTCCGCATCAACTTCTCGCGCTGCATCTTCTGCGGCCTCTGCGAGGAGGCCTGCCCGACCAACGCGATCCAGCTGACGCCGGATTTCGAGATGGGCGAATACAAGCGCCAGGACCTGGTGTACGAGAAGGAAGACCTGCTGATCTCCGGCCCCGGGAAATACCCGGACTACAACTTCTACCGCGTCTCGGGCCTGGCCATCGCCGGCAAGCCGAAAGGTGCCGCGCAGAACGAAGCCGAGCCGATCAACGTCAAGGGGTTGTTGCCATGACTCGGAGCCGCCAGGGACATTCCTCCCTCACCCCAACCCTCTCCCGACGGGAGAGGGAGCAGTTCGCGCCTGACTTGAGGTTCTGCTGATGGAATTCGCCTTCTACTTTTCTGCTGGCGTGGCGGTGGTTGCCACGCTGCGGGTGATCACCGGCAGCAATCCGGTGCACGCCCTGCTCTACCTGATCACCTCACTGCTGGCCGTGTCGATGTGCTTCTTCGCCCTCGGCGCGCCCTTTGCCGGCGCGCTGGAAATCATCGTCTATGCCGGCGCCATCATGGTGCTGTTCGTGTTCGTGGTGATGATGCTCAACCTGGGTCGCAATACCGCCGGCCAGGAGCGCGCCTGGATGGCGCCGCGCGTCTGGATAGGCCCGTCGCTGCTGGCGGCGATCCTGCTGGCGCAGTTGCTCTGGGCCTTGTTCTCGGCGCCGGAATACGCACCGGCCGGCCTGACCACCGTCAGCCCCAAGGAGGTCGGCATCGCCCTGTTCGGGCCTTACCTGCTGGCCGTCGAGCTGGCTTCCATGCTGCTGCTGGCAGCACTGGTCGCCGCCTTCCACCTGGGCCGCCACGAGGCGAAGGAGTAAGCCATGCATTCGATTCCAATGGAGCACGGCCTGGCCATCGCCGCCGTGCTGTTCTGCCTGGGGCTGGTCGGCCTGATGGTGCGGCGCAACATCCTGTTCATGCTGATGAGCCTGGAAGTGATGATGAACGCTGCCGGCCTGGCCTTTGTCGTGGCCGGTAGCCGCTGGGCGCAGCCGGATGGGCAGGTCATGTTCATCCTGGTGATCACCCTGGCCGCCGCCGAGGCCGCCATCGGCCTGGCGATCCTGCTGCAGCTGTATCGCCGCTTCAACACCCTCGATGTCGACGCTGCAAGCGAGATGCGCGGATGAACCTACTATTCCTGACCTTCGTTTTCCCGCTGCTCGGCTACTTCCTGCTGGCCTTCTCACGCGGGCGTATTTCCGAAAACCTGGCCGCCGTGATCGGTGTCGGTTCGGTCGGCCTGTCGGCGCTGATCAGCGCGCTGTGCATCTGGCAGTTCAACACCTCGCCACCGGAGGGCGGCGTGTTCAGCCAGCACCTGTGGCAGTGGCTGGACGTGGTCGGCTTCAGCGTCGCCTTCGGCCTGCATCTGGACGGCCTGTCGCTGACCATGCTCGGCGTGGTCACCGGCGTGGGCTTTCTGATCCACCTGTTCGCCAGTTGGTATATGCGCGGTGAAGAGGGCTATTCGCGCTTCTTCGCCTACACCAACCTGTTCATTTTCAGCATGCTGCTGCTGGTGCTGGGCGACAACCTGCTGCTGCTGTACTTCGGCTGGGAAGGCGTGGGGCTGTGCTCCTACCTGCTGATCGGCTTCTACTTCAAGGAACGCAAGAACGGCAACGCCGCGCTCAAGGCCTTCATCGTCACCCGCGTCGGCGACGTGCTGATGGCCTTCGGTCTGTTCATCCTGTTCGTCCAGCTCGGCACGCTGAACATCCCGGAACTGCTGACGCTGGCACCGCAGAAGTTCGCCGAAGGCGACCTGTGGATCACCCTGGCGACCCTGGCGCTGCTGGGCGGCGCGGTGGGCAAGTCCGCGCAACTGCCGTTGCAGACCTGGCTGGCCGACGCAATGGCTGGCCCGACGCCGGTTTCCGCACTGATCCACGCGGCGACCATGGTCACCGCCGGCGTCTACCTGATCGCCCGCACCCACGGCCTGTTCCTGCTGGCGCCGGACGTGCTGGAGCTGGTGGGCATCGTAGGTGGCGTGACCCTGGTACTGGCCGGGTTCGCCGCGCTGGTGCAGACCGACATCAAGCGCATCCTCGCCTACTCGACCATGAGCCAGATCGGCTACATGTTCCTGGCCCTGGGCGTCGGTGCCTGGGACGCGGCGATCTTCCACCTGATGACCCATGCCTTCTTCAAGGCGCTGCTGTTCCTCTCCTCCGGTTCGGTGATCAACGCCTGCCACCACGAGCAGAACATCTTCCGAATGGGCGGGCTGTGGAAGAAATTGCCGCTGGCCTACGCCAGCTTCATCGTCGGCGGCGCGGCACTGGCGGCGCTGCCGCTGATCACTGCCGGCTTCTACTCCAAGGACGAGATTCTCTGGGAAGCCTTCGCCAGTGGCCACAGCGGTCTGCTGTACGCAGGACTGCTCGGGGCCTTCCTGACTTCCCTGTACACCTTCCGCCTGATCTTCATCGCCTTCCACGGCGAGGCGAAGACCGAGGCGCATGCCGGGCGCGGCCTGGCCCACAACCTGCCGCTGGTGGTGCTGATCGTGCTATCCACCTTCCTCGGCGCGATGATCGTGCCGCCGCTGGCCGGCGTGCTGCCGCAGAGCGTCGGCCATGCCGGTGGTGAAGCCAAGCACAGCCTGGAGATCGCCTCCGGTGCCATCGCCCTGGCCGGCATTCTGCTCGCGGCGCTGCTGTTCCTCGGCAAGCGCGGCGTGGCCAGCGCCATCGCGCAAAGCGCGCCGGGGCGTTTCCTCTCGGCCTGGTGGTACGCCGCCTGGGGCTTCGACTGGCTCTACGACAAGCTTTTCGTGCAGCCCTACCTCTGGCTCACCCGCCTGCTGGGCCGCGACCCCATCGACGCCACCATCGGATTGGTACCGCGTACGGCACGGGGCAGCCATGTGCTGCTGAGCCGCAGCGAAACGGGCCAGTTGCGCTGGTACGCCCTGTCCATCGTTGGCGGAGCCGTGCTGTTGCTCGGCATCGTTCTGCTCTGAATTTGCGCAAGGACTCGAAATCGTGATTCTGCCCTGGCTAATCCTGATTCCCTTCATCGGCGGCCTGCTCTGCTGGTTCGTCGAACGTTTCGACAAGAGCATGCCGCGCTGGATCGCCCTGCTCACCATGTCGCTGCTGCTCGCGCTCGGCCTCTGGCTGTGGGCGGGCGGCAACTACCAGCTCGCCCCCGCGCCTGGCGCCGAGGCCAACTGGGCGGTGGAATTCAAGCACGTCTGGATCGAGCGCTTCGGCATCAACCTGCACCTGGCGCTCGATGGCCTGTCGCTGCTGATGATCATGCTCACCGGCCTGCTTGGCGTGCTCTCGGTGCTCTGCTCCTGGAAGGAAATTCAGCGCCACGTCGGCTTCTTCCACCTCAACCTGATGTGGATTCTCGGCGGCGTAGTCGGGGTGTTCCTCGCCCTGGACCTGTTTCTGTTCTTCTTCTTCTGGGAAATGATGCTGGTGCCGATGTACTTCCTCATCGCGCTCTGGGGTCACAGCTCGGAAGGCAAGCGCTCGCGGATCAACGCGGCGACCAAGTTCTTCATCTACACCCAGGCCAGCGGCCTGATCATGCTGGTGGCCATCCTCGGTCTGGTGCTGGTCAACTATCACAATACTGGCGTGCTTACCTTCGACTACCAGCTGCTGTTGCAGGCCGATCTGGCGCCGGGCGTCGAGTACCTGCTGATGCTGGGCTTCTTCATCGCCTTCGCGGTGAAGTTCCCCATCGTGCCGCTGCACTCCTGGCTGCCCGATGCCCATGCTCAGGCGCCCACCGCCGGCTCCGTCGACCTGGCCGGCATCCTGCTGAAGACCGCCGCCTACGGCATGATCCGCTTCGCCCTGCCGCTGTTCCCGGAAGCCTCGATGGACTTCGCGCCCATCGCCATGGGCCTCGGCCTGCTCGGCATCTTCTACGGCGCGGTGCTGTCGTTCGCGCAGACCGATATCAAGCGCCTGATCGCCTACTCCAGCGTGTCGCACATGGGCTTCGTGCTGATCGGCATCTATTCCGGCAGCGAACTCGCCTTGCAGGGCGCGGTGGTGCTGATGATCGCTCACGGCCTCTCGGCCGCGGCGCTGTTCATCCTCAGCGGCCAGCTCTATGAGCGCCTGCACACGCGGGACATGCGCGAGATGGGTGGCCTGTGGTCGCGTCTGCCCTGGCTGCCACCACTGAGCCTGTTCTTCGCCGCCGCCTCGCTGGGCCTGCCCGGCACCGGCAACTTCATTGGTGAATTCGTGGTGTTGTTCGGCGCCTTCGCCAACTCCCCATGGGTGGTGGTGATCGCCACCTTCGGTCTGGTGTTCTCCTCGATCTATTCACTGGCGATGATCCACCGCGCCTACTTCGGACCGACCAAGGCCGAAGGGCTACTGCAAGGCCTGGACGCACGCGAGATCGGCATGGTGCTGCTGCTGGCTGTGCTGCTGGTACTGCTCGGCGTCTATCCGCAGCCGGTGTTCGACACCTCGCTCGCCACCATGAACGGTGTGCAGCAATGGATCGATACCGCTTTCACCCCAACAGTTTCGGCCCGGTAGTCTCGCCATGGAATTCACACAGCAACACTTCATCGCCCTGCTGCCCTTGCTGATCACCGGCGCCACCGCCATCGCGGTGATGCTGGCCATCGCCTGGCGACGTAATCACGGGCTCAGCTTCGTCATCACGTCGGTGGGTCTCACGCTCGCCCTGGTGTCCATAGTGCCGGCGCTGCGGGTCGCGCCGTTGGACGTGACGCCGCTGCTGCGGCTGGACGCCTTCGCCTATTTCTACAGCGCCGTGGTGCTGGTCGCGACACTGGCCTGCGTGACACTGGCTCATGCCTACCTGGGCGAGAAAGCCGGTGCCGACGGCTTCCCGGGCAACCGCGAAGAGCTTTATCTGCTGATGGCTCTATCCGCCGCCGGCGGGTTGGTGCTGGTCAGCGCGCAGCACCTGGCCGGCTTCTTCATCGGCCTGGAGCTGCTCTCGGTGCCGGTGTACGGGCTGGTCGCCTATGCCTTCTTCAACAAGCGCTCGCTGGAAGCCGGCATCAAATACACGGTGCTGTCCGCCGCCGCCAGCGCTTTCCTGCTGTTCGGCATGGCGCTGCTCTACGCCGAATCGGGCAGCCTCAGCTTCGCCGGTCTCGGTGCCAGCCTGGCCGCGCAAGGCTCGTCTGTACTGGTGCAAGCGGGTATCGGCATGATGCTGATCGGCCTCGGGTTCAAGCTTTCGCTGGCCCCCTTCCACCTGTGGACGCCAGACGTCTACGAAGGCGCGCCGGCCCCGGTGGCGACCTTCCTGGCCACCGTCAGCAAGGTGGCGGTATTCGCGGTGCTGCTGCGTCTGTATCAACTGTCGCCAGCCACGAGCGGCGGCTGGTTGAACGATGCGCTGAGCCTGATCGCCATCGCCTCGATCCTGATCGGCAACCTGCTGGCATTGAACCAGAGCAACCTCAAGCGGCTGCTGGGTTACTCGTCGATTGCTCACTTCGGCTACCTGCTGGTAGCGCTGATCGCCAGCAAGGGCCTGGCCGTGGAGGCCATCGGCGTTTACCTGGTGACCTACGTGCTGACCACCCTGGGTGCTTTCGGTGTGATCACCCTGATGTCGAGCCCCTTCCAGGGTCGCGATGCCGATGCGCTCTACGAGTATCGCGGGCTGTTCTGGCGCCGCCCCTACCTCACCGCCGTGCTCACCGTGATGATGCTGTCGCTGGCCGGCATCCCGCTGACGGCAGGCTTCATCGGCAAGTTCTACGTGATCGCCTCCGGCGTCGAATCCCAGCTGTGGTGGTTGCTGGGCGCGCTGATCATCGGCAGCGCCGTGGGCTTGTTCTATTACCTGCGGGTGATGGTGACGCTGTACCTGGTCGAGCCGGGCATGCGCCGCCACGATGCCCCGATCAATTGGGGGCAGCGCGCCGGGGGCGTGATGCTGCTGGCCATCTCGGTGCTGGCGTTCTTCCTGGGGGTTTATCCGCAGCCGTTGCTGGAACTGGTGCAACAGGCGGGGCTCGTCGCGCTCTGATCCTGTCCCTGTCTACAATGGAACCCAAGCATCTGCATGGCAGCCCCGTAGGGCCGAACTTGTTCGGCCTTTACAGATATGTGGCCGAATAAATTCGGCCTTACGTAGCTGGCCGTGAGCGGTGGGACCGAAGCACATTCATGACGGCCCCGCACCCGTAGGGCCGAACTTGTTCGGCCTTTGCAGAGACGTGGCCGAATGAATTCGGCCCTACGTAGCAGGTTCGTACCAAGGCGACAATCCTCAGCCGAGCCGATCCACGAGCTGAGAGAAATACTCAACAGACCATATATCGAGCGAAGAAGGATCGGCCAGAAAACGGATGACGTCCAGCTTCGCGCTCTGGAGCGATCTTGTTGTTCGGAGTTTTATAATCCCTCAGCATCGACACTAACGTCGAATGCAGAACCGGGGCCGGGGCCGGGGCCGGGGCCGGGGCCGGGCCGAGGGTGCGTAAAGCCTGTAAGGAATCCACCACAGTCACCGTAGAAATTGTATGGTTAGCGTCAAATTAACCGTGCGCAATCAACGGAAGATGCGTCTCGACGGTATATTTCTCGCGGCACCACCCTACAGCGATACGGCCAAGGACCGTAGCCTGATTAGCCGAAGGCGTAATCCGTAGGGTGGGAAAACCGCGCAGCGTTTTCCACCGATGTGATGGCTGCCACGACACATGCGCAGCCAAGCCCGGGGCGGTTCACGGCCGGCTCAGCACTGGAAGTGAATAAAAAATCGGCATAACCTCTAAAACTAAATATTTTCTTTTCCCAGAGAAGGAAATATTGCCGGCCAGGGCCAAGCACAAGGAAAGGTTCATGCGAAATGTAGGGTATGCGCTACTGCAAGAACGATTACCGATCACCGCGGTACCGGTGGCATGCCCCGCCCTGGTACAGCCGACCACGCGGATCGAGAAGATCGCACACACTCTGGCTGTGCCGCCGAAGCTGGCGCCTGATGCGGATGACCTGCTCGGGAACGTACTCTTCGCCCTGAAGCATGAGGGAATCAACCTTTCGATTCTCGCCCAGGTGCTGCCGCGCATCCCGGCCATCGAACTCGAGGCTGCACTGAAGCGATCGCCAAACGGGGTATACATCCGAAAGGCCTGTTATTTATGGGAAGCGTTCATCGGCAAAGAAATTGAACAGCATGCGCCCGTGCGAGGGAAGTTCATCCAGTTGTTCGAGCCGGCGCAATACATCACCCGCAGCGGCGCCCGGAACTCGAAATGGCGTATTGAGTTCAATGGCCTCGGTGATCTCACCTACTGCGCCACCGTTGAACGGTCCCCGGCAATAACCGAGCTGCTGGGGCACGACATCCCTGGCCGAGCCAGGGCGTTCATTGGATCGCTGCCCCCGTTGATGATGGACCGTGCCATTCACTGGGCCTACCTGCACGAAACCCAGGATTCCTTCGCAATCGAGCGAGAAGCGCCCACTCAGGACAAGTCGCGTCGGTTCATCCAGCTGCTGCGACAGGCCCATGATCGTCAGCCGCTCACTGAGGATTACCTGGTCGCGCTGCAGAACTCCACCGTGACGAACCCGTTTGATCTTGCAGCCGCTTTCCGGCACCAGCAGAACCACCTCGGAGCCAGCGGTATCCGGGGAGCGGCCGGGATTAGCTACGTGCCCCCACCTCCTGAACTCTGCCGTGAATTGATGGAGAGCCTGATGCGGTTCGCCAATGAGGCACCGACGCAGATCGATCCACTGGTTGCGGCCGGGATCATCTCTTTCGGGTTCGTGTTCCTTCATCCGTTCATGGATGGCAACGGCCGCTTGTCTCGTTTTCTCATCCACCAGGCTCTTTGCCGGGCAGGCGCGCTTGAAAATGGCCTGCTGCTGCCTGTATCGGTGGCGATGAAAGATGCCGAGAGTCTCTACCTCAAGACACTACAGACCTTTTCCCGCCCGGTGCGGGACTTCTGGGATGTTCAGTGGATCGATGCCGACACGATCACTCTCGATTTCAAAGGCTCGGATGCACTCTACCGATACTGGGACGCCACGCCTTGTGTGCTATTCACACTCCAGATGGCCAAGCATGCGCTTGAAGTCGATCTTCGTGAGGAGACAGCCTTCCTGGAGGCTTTTGACACCCTCTACAAAGCCGTAGACGAGAGGTTTGACGTGCGAGGCAGCGAACTCTCCAAGTTAGTCATGATGTGCCTCTCCAATGACGGGGTGATATCGAAGAACTGCCGCAAGCAGTTCCAATACATCGCAAGCGAGGAAGTCTTCGACTTCATCGAGCAAGCTGCTCAGCAGGGGCTTGAAGCCCGGCGTGCACTGCTGGACGAAGATCACACCGTGGAACCGCCGACCGAGCGCGCCGATGGCTGATCGAGTTGATCAGGAGGCAAAATCAACGGAAATTGCTTATGAAGGCATATCTTTCGCGCCCCCACACAGCGATGCGGCCCATGACCGTAACCTGGTTTAAGCGAAGCTCTACACCCGGATCGCGAGCAAGCTCGCTCCTACAGGCCAGGCACTCGCCCACGTAGAAGCCAGCTGATCGCGCCCATGCTCCGGGTGGGCACAAGTTCCATCTCCCCTCTCCCTTGACGGGAGAGGGGTCGGGGGAGAGGGTGAAAGCTCCCACCACAAAGACCCCCTACTCCCCTGGCCCAACCCGACGCTGCTGATAGATCAGATCCACGATTTCCCCTTCGGGCACATAACCACTCACCGCCTCGCGCAACAGCACACGAACCTGGGGATAGTCATCGTCCTCCACAGCCTTGAGCAGCCGAGCCAGCAAGCCCTTGAGCACATCCCAGGTGAAGTATTCCTCGTCGGCCCGCATGATCATCGGGTGTTCGGTAGCACTGACGTTATCGCCGATCAGCAACTCCTCGTACAGCTTTTCCCCGGGCCGCAAGCCAGTGAATTCGATCGCGATATCCCCGTGCGGGCTCTTTTCCGAACGCACGCTCAGGCCGGACAGATGAATCAGCTTCTCGGCCAGCTCGGCAATCTTCACCGGCTGCCCCATATCCAGCACGAACACATCACCACCCTGCCCCATGGAGCCAGCCTGGATGACCAACTGCGCGGCCTCGGGGATGGTCATGAAGTAACGGGTGATCTTCGGATGGGTCACAGTCACCGGCCCACCGTTGCGAATCTGCTGGTAGAAGCGCGGAATCACCGAGCCCGAGGAGCCCAGCACATTACCGAAACGCACCATGGTGAAGCGCGTCTTGTTGACGTGATGTACCGCGTCATCAGCGCCAAAAAGTACCGGCGCAGTTTCACGACTCAACGCCTGCAGAATCATCTCCGCCACACGCTTGGTACTGCCCATCACGTTGGTGGGCCGCACAGCCTTGTCAGTAGAGATCAGAACGAAGTTGGCCACCCCGGCCTGCACCGCCGCCTGGGCCGTGTTCATGGTGCCAAGCACATTATTAAGCACGCCTTCCGCGACATTGTGTTCCACCATGGGCACATGCTTGTACGCCGCTGCGTGATAGATCGTCTCCACCTGCCAGGTGCGCATCACGTCCAGCAGGCGCTCGGGATTACGGATGGAGCCCATGATCGGCACCAACCTCACCGGTAGCGAAGCCCGCTCGACCGTCCGCTCCAGCTCGATGTGAATGCTGTAAAGGTTGAATTCGCTGTGTTCGAACAACAGCAGCGTGCGAGGCTTGTTCGCCAGAATCTGCCGGCACAGCTCCGAGCCAATCGAGCCGCCCGCACCGGTCACCATCACGACCTTGTTGATAATGCACTGCTCGAACAGCGCCTGCTGCGGTGGCACTGCATCACGCCCGAGCAGATCCGCGATATCCACTTCCTGGATATCCTCGACCTTCACCCGGCCACTGGCCAGGTCCATGAACCCCGGCACGCTGCGAACATGAAGTGGATAAGGCTCCAGCGTCTCCAGCACTTCACGCCGCCTGCCACGCGACGCCGAAGGGATTGCCAACAGAATTTCATCGGCACCCGTTTCATCGATCATCTGCTGAATATGCTTGGGCGAATAAACTCGCAAACCGGCAATGGTGCGGTTGAACAGATTGGGATCATCGTCGATGAACGCAACCGGACGCATCGCGCGCCCCAGGCGCAAGGCCGCGACCAGCTGGTTTCCCGCCGCGCCGGCGCCATAAACCGCCACCTTGGGTAAACTCGCATCGCGACCTTTGAACTTCATGAGCGAATCCGGGGAGAACCAGTCACCCATGAAGTACTGTCGCATCACCAGGCGCAGACCGCCGATCAAGACCAAGCTCAACCACCAATAGTTGAATACCATCGAACGCGGTATCAACTTGGGCGCATCACTGCGCCAATAAACAGCCAAGGCAAGCAACAGGGCGGAAAGGGTAACTGCCTTTGCGATAGCCATCAGGGCGTCATTGCCGAAATAACGCATTACCGCTCGGTACATGCCGAAGCGGATGAAGAAGGGAATTGAGACCAGCGGTGCTACGCCGAACAGCCAGGCATGTCCCCCAAGTGGCTCGACAAAATCGGACTCCCCTAGACGAAGAAAAAAAGCCAGCCAGAGTGCCAGCCAGACCAATAGCACATCAGTCGATACCTGTATGGCACGTTTCTGCCGGCGTGGCAGCCGTACCAGACGAGCACGCAGCTTCTCTGCAAGTCTTAACACCATTACCTCACTTGATGGGAAGGTCAGAGCGCACTGTCGCTTCGGTCATAACCTCTTTAATCACCGCGCAGGTCTTTTCGATTTCAGCTCCCGTTAGCGTCGGATGTACCAGAAACATCAGGCTGGTTTCACCCAACTCACGGGCAATCTCCAGACGATTCGCAGGCCGCCACCCCGTGTTGTCAAACGCTTTTTCCAAATAAACCTCGGAGCAGGAACCTGAAAAACAGGGAACACCCTTTGCCGATATTTCATTCAGAATTCGATCCCGACTCCAGCCCTCAGACAATTCTCCGGGCTCGACAAAGACATAACATTTGTACCCGGCATGAAGAATCGCTCCCGGAATATCTGGCACGCGCAGTCCCCTTAAAGCCTTGGCAGCAGACCAGATACGCTCGCAGTTAGCTAAACGGCTTGCATGCCAAATGCCCATCCGTCGTAGCTGTATACGTCCTATAACGGCTTGAACTTCCATCATTCGCCAATTGGTACCGAAACTTTCATGTAACCAACGGAAGCCGGGAGCATGCTGGCGCTCATACACTGCATCCCAGCTCTTTCCGTGATCTTTCATGGACCACATACGCTTCCAGAGTGAGCGGTCATCCGTAGTAACCATCCCCCCCTCGCCTCCGGTTGTCATGATCTTGTCCTGACAGAACGACCAGGCACCGACATGCCCAATGGACCCAACTGGCCTCCCTTTGTAACGCGCCCCGTGGGCTTGTGCACAATCCTCAATAATCTTGAGGTCATGCTCAGCCGCCAAGGCCATTATCGGATCCATATCGCATGGCCAACCAGCCAGATGCACACAAACAACCGCACGGGTACGTGGGGTTAGAACAGCACGAATGGTCTCAGGGGTAATGTTCTGAGAGTCTTTATCCACGTCGGCAAATACCGGTACGGCACCGGCATTGACGATGCTGGAAACTGAAGCAAGGAAGGTGCGTGGCGTAACGACAACCTCATCACCAGAGCCGATACCTAACGCCTGTAACGCCACGTCCAGCGCGACCGTGCCGTTAGCCAAGGCAACCGCATATTCGGTTCCGGCCCATGTGGCAAATTCCTTCTCGAATTCACGGCATTCCTGCCCGGTCCAATAGTTGACCTTATTCGAAAGTATCACGTCGCGAACGGCATTGGCTTCTTCTTCGCTGAAGCTTGGCCAAGGAGAAAACGGTGTATTAAGCATTGTTACCTCAACCTTTTTGCCGGTACACCGGCGACAACCATGTCATTTGGAATATCGCTGACTACAGCTGAACCAGCTCCCACAACCACACGCTGACCAATGTTTGTCAGCTGACGCACGCTAGACCCAATACCGACCCAACTTTCGTCGCCAACATGCACACCACCAGCCAACCGGGCACCAGGACTGATATGGACAGCATTCCCCAGCACGCAATCGTGGTCGACGCTGCATCCGGTATTAAGAATAGCGCCTGGCTTGATAACGGCACCCGCATTAATCACGGCACCGGCGAATACAACTGTTCCCTCGGCAATCTCAGCGTAACGACTAACGATGGCGGCGGGATGAATCAGCGTCACTAGCCGCCCGCCCATTGCCCGCAATTCAAGCAATTTAGCATAGCGAATCCGATTGTTTCCAATCGCAACCAATACGCCATCGAAGTCAGCCAGCTTTTCCAGAATAGCAACCGTATCGCCCAAAACCGGCCACACGCTATTTCTTTGAATACTCGGCCATGCATCGTCGAAGAATTCTACTGATTGCCAACCACAACATTCAGCAGTATCCGCGACTACCTTGCCATGGCCGCTAGCACCTAGGATCGCCAGCTTTTTCATTTCGCATCACTTGAGGCAGCTAGAGCTAGCTTTTCGAGTATCGCAATACGTTCTTCCAACTCAGAGTATTTCTTTTTCAACAGATAGACTTCAGCTTCAGTATAGTAACCAAGCCTTATGCCAACCCTTGGCAGCCAAGAATTAGTTGCCTGCCATCGTGTTACACGTAAAAGGCCATCATTGCATTGAACTAAAAAGGTCTGATCTGGGAAAACCTGCAGTATTCGTCCTACTACACCTTTTTGAGCACTGCTATTTAGCTCTGCGGACCAAATGGTGATTATAGAGTCTTCATGGAATGTATAAGCTCCAGGATGGGGCGCTGTTGACGCCTTAATTAACCGAAGCAGCTCATCTACAGTTACTTTCCAATCAATCCAACCATCCTCTGGAGAACGACGTCCATACCAAGAGGCCTGAGAATGATCCTGCTCAACACCACCAATCTCACCGGAAGCCAGCTTGGGCAGCCAAGTATCGAGAGCTTTTTTTTCTGCAACCAGTAATTTTTTCTCGACGCTTTTTGCGTCATCGTTTTCGTCAACCTCAAATGGCTCTTGCGCCACGATTGGGCCATCATCGACCCCTGACCTTAAAATAAAAAAACTTGCCGCTCCATCCATACGCTCCAATACCAGCCATGTGATTGCAGCCCGGCCACGCCCTTTAGGCAGAGCAGTAGGATGAAAGCCAATGCAACCTAAGCGAGGAATACTGATAAGTTCTTCAGAGATTATCTGAGAAAGCCCTACAGCAAAAATCAAATCCGGCGAACATTGAGCAATTTCCTCTTGGCAAGAAGACACCCGCAAAAAAGGTGAATATCGAAATCCGAAACGCTCGCAAACGCTTTTTAGATCGGACCACCCACTAACCAAGGAGTTATCTTCAGGGGAATACCCCCACACACGCACTTCATGGAAGCCATGCTGAAAAAGCTTTTCAATCAAAACCCTTGTTGAAGAGACGCCTCCAATTACCGCAATCTTCATCATGCACTCCTAAAACGATCTTCGCCAAACAACACCACGAAGAGCGTCTTCAATATGATTCTGACATCAGTTGCAAAGGAGCATTTTTCAACATAACAAACATCAAACTCCCAGCGCCTCTGCCAAGAGAGAGAAACATTACCGCTTACTTGAGCCAGTCCAGTCATGCCAGGCCGTAGCTCAAAACGCCGCAGTGCCCACTCAGGCATCTCTTGCTTTGTCACCTCAAGGCAGGGCCTTGGACCAACCATGCTCATATCGCCGATCAACACATTAAAAATTTGTGGTAGTTCGTCGATTTTCAGACGTCTCAGAATTTTACCTGCTCCAAAAACCTCTGAATCAGCTTGGCTCGTTTGTCTAATCTTCCGATTAATATCCACAGACATCGTTCTTAACTTGTAAATTCTGAACGTTTTACCATTCAAACCGACTCGATTCTGAGTAAAAAAAACTGGACCTTCCGAGCTTAATTTTATTGCTAAAATCGAAATAGCGATTATAGGCCAAGCCATGCTCAAGGCCGTCAAACTGAAGAGAATATCAACAATCCTCTTTGTGTATACCTTATAGATCATCGAACATATTCACCAAGCAATACAAAACCTTCTGCTGCATTGCAACCTATATGGGTACCTCGCAAGGTAGCTAAGGCTTTCAACGCGGCAATGGAGCGCGGCAAGTGGTCTTCCTGCAACTGACTCTCATAGGCGCGCATCGCATTCAATTTTGTGTCTAGTGTTTCAGTTATATTCACGAAGACATTGGGTTGAAATGCAGGCGCAAGGTAAGGCGGAGCTAAATGTGTTTCTGAGAGAGTCTCGTAAGCCAACACCCTTTCCACCGTCTTCGCTCGGCTCAAATAGGGTCGAGCAGCAACGGTGACCGCATAGGCAATGGAGCCGTGATCTTTGTGCAAGTCATAGGCAAATGGCACATAAATTACAGTTGGGGAAACTTGTGCGATGACCTTTTCAACAGCACTGTTGATCTTCCAGGCAGGCGTTACATCAAGGCAGGCGGCAGGCAGTTCCAGAAAGATAACCTCAGCAGCACCAAGCGCTTTTGCCGATGCACGGCACTCTTCCCTAACCTTATCCCACATTTCCCTAGGCCAGATGGGATGCGGAGATTCACCATGGCCTGTCATCACAGCGATTACGACTTTTTGGCCCTGCGAAGCAAAGCGTGCAATGGTGCCCCCCATACCAAGTACTTCATCATCGGCATGAGGGGCAATAACGAGAATAGTCATACTAGCTTCTTATAAAATTAATCAATTAATCGTGCACAATCTAACTTTACTGAAAGGTCTGTCTTTTGAATATTTCACCAAAGCGTCCCGCTCCAACCTTGAGAGAGAGCTTTTCCTGATAAAAGCGTCGACTGTTTTCAGCCATGGCGTTGCGCTCATCTTGGCTGGCGCTCATCAAAGCCAGGGCTGCTTCGGCAATAGCTTGCGGATTTTCCGACTCGGCAACTTTTCCGCATCCGCCGTCGCGTACTAGATCTGCAGCATCGCCATCTACAGCCATTAAGATCGCTTTACCGACTGCCATATACGCCTGCGTCTTGGACGGAATTGTGATGGTAAATAGCGGATCTTTCTTCAGATGGACCAACAACGCATCCGCAGCAAGTAGATAGCTGCCTACTTCAGACATTGGCACTGCAGGCAGGAAAGTCACGTTGCTCAGCGCCAGGTTGGTCGCGAGTTGCTGCAGGCGCTCAACTTCCACACCACCACCAAGGAATACAAAGGTCACTTCAGCAGTTTTTTGCTGCAAAAGTTCTGCAGCGTGCAGTACTGAATCCAAAGCTTGTGCTTTGCCCATATTGCCGGCAAACAGGATGCGGAACTTATCTGGACTAGGAAATGCGCCTGGCAGGCCACCTATCGGGGCGCTAAGCGAACCCTCTGCACACCAGTTGTAAATTACTTCGATTTTGTTCTCCGATACTCCACGCTCAATCAGCAAACGCTTGAAACCGGGGGACAGAACAACCAGCTGATCCATTCTGCGGTAGACCCAGTCACAAACCCTTGAAACGATCTTCAGCGCCTTTTCGTTAGAGAACATGCCAGTCGCTCGCAGGGTATCCGGCCACATGTCCTGAATGTCGTAGACCACCGGGACACGGCGGAACATGCGAATCAATGCAGCAGCTATCCCTACTGTGAGCGGTGGATGGTAGGCATAGATCACATCCGGACGCTTGGCAGCAAAAAGCCCGTAAAACAGCGAGGCGGCGGCAAAGGTCACATAGTTGAGCACACGCCCAACGGCCCCTTGGTCATGGCTCGGATATAGTGGCACCCGCGTCACCTGGACCCCATCAATGACATCCCGCTGCAGCAGCCTGAGCTTGTAGCCTGGATAGAGTTTGCCGCCCGGGTAATTGGGAAAGCCAGTGACGACCTCAACCTCGAATCCCTGCTTGACCAGCTCGCGGGCAAACACTAGTCCCTTGAAGGTCGGCTCGGGATCAAACCACTGGGTGAGCAGGAGTACGCGGATAGCCATCCTGCTTAGTACCTCTTCCAGACGGTACGCATTACATAATCGCGATAGCTATGGATGATCCGTACTACCTTGTCGGCCACGTTGGGCATGCTGTAGTCGCTGACCAAGCGCAGACTGCGCTCATTGCCACGAGCCTGTCCTTCCAAAATCTGCAGGCCTTGCATGACGCGTTCGACTTCCAGACCTACCATCATTGCCGCAGCTTCTTCCATACCTTCTGGGCGTTCATGCGCTTCACGGATATTCAGCGCTGGAAAGTTGAGGATCGAGGACTCTTCATTGATGGTGCCGCTATCAGACAATACGGCCTTGGCGGTCAGTTGCAGCTTGTTGTAGTCCTTGAAGCCCAGAGGCTTGAGCAGGCGAACATTGGCGTGAAACTCTACGCCCATGGCATCCACGCGCTTTTGCGTGCGCGGGTGGGTGGAAACGATTACTGGGTAGTCATAGTGCTCAGTCACGGTGTTCAGCACATCTACCAGTTTGAGGAAGTTTTTGTCCGAGTCGACGTTCTCTTCGCGGTGCGCACTGACCACAAAGAACTTACCCGCCTGCAAGCCCAGACGCTCCAGCACATCGGATGCTTCGATGCCGTCACGATAGTGGTTGAGCACTTCAAACATCGGGCTGCCGGTCTTGATCACCATGTCCGGCGGCAAGCCTTCACGCAGCAGATAGTCGCGCGCAATGGTGCTGTAGGTCAGATTGATATCTGCAGTGTGGTCGACGATGCGGCGGTTGATCTCTTCCGGCACGCGCATATCGAAGCAACGATTGCCCGCTTCCATATGGAAGGTCGGGATCTTGCGGCGCTTGGCAGGAATCACCGCCATACAGCTATTGGTATCACCCAGAACCAGAAGCGCTTCGGGCTGCACTTCGGCCAGTACTCGATCCACTGCGATGATCACGTTGCCGATGGTTTCCGCACCGCTGGCACCTGCAGCATTAAGAAAATGATCCGGCTTGCGGATGCCCAGATCCTGGAAGAAAATTTCGTTCAGTTCGTAATCGTAGTTCTGGCCGGTGTGCACCAGAACATGCTCACAATGCTCATCCAGCTTAGCCATCACCCGAGACAAGCGAATAATTTCCGGACGAGTACCCACCACCGTTACAACTTTCAATTTTTTCATCGCAGTTCCTGCCTTCAACTCAGGCTTCGGTGCCGACCGGGCGAGCATAGGTATCCGGGTGTTCGCGGTCGAAAATTTCGTTGGCCCACAGCATCACGATCATTTCGTCGTCGCCCACGTTGGTAATGTCATGGGTCCAGCCCGGTACGGTTTCGACAATTTCCGGCTGATCGCCGGTGGTGAACAGCTCATAAAACTCACCAGTCACGATGTGCCGGAATCGAAAGCAAGCCCGCCCCTTGATGACCAAGAATTTTTCCGTCTTGGAATGGTGATAGTGCCCGCCTCGCGTAATGCCAGGATGAGCCGTGAAAAAAGAAAACTGCCCCGAGTCTTTGGTTTTCAACATTTCCACGAACACACCACGCGGATCACCGTATTTCGGCACCTCGTAGGTAAAGCGCTCGGGCGGCAGATAGCTCAGGTAGGTGGAATATAGCGCCCTGACCAGCCCGGTGCCCACCGGCTCGGTGACCATGGAGGTGCGGCTATCACGAAAGGCATGCACCTGATCAGCCAGTTCGCCAACGGTAATGCTGTACTGCGGTTCGACACTGACGAATGGCTCACTAGCCACCTTGCCGTCCATTACTGCAATGAAATACCGAATCACATCATCGATATAGACAAGGCTGATGCGCGCAGCGGGATCATTTATCTGGATTGGCAGGTCGCGGGCGATGTTATGACAGAATGTCGCTACCGCAGAGTTGTAATTTGGGCGCGCCCACTTCCCGAAGACATTGGGTAAACGGAACAGGTGAACGGGCGAACCTTGAGTGGTCTGCAACTCCAGCAACGCCTCTTCTGCATCACGCTTGCTACTGCCATAAGGATTTTCCAGCTCGGCCTGGCTGGAGGATGTGTAAAGCACTGGAATCTTTCGGCCACAGAGCTTGATGGCTTCGCACAGCGCACGAGTCAAATCGGTATTGCCAACCTGAAACTCCTGCGGATCCTGCGGGCGGTTGACTCCGGCCAGATGAAAAACACATTCCACCTGCGCAACCAGGTCGCGCAAACTCGCCAGTGAATCCTCACGGGTAAAACACAGCACGTCAATGTCGGTGCGTTCGCCCAAGTGTGCGATGAGATTCTGGCCGACAAAACCATTAGCCCCGGTAATCAAAACCTTCATGCCTTACTCCTCGGGCGTTGCGTGCTCACCACGCTGGATTGCGCGCATAAAGTCCAGCTTCAGCAGCAGCCGCTGCATCCCTTCAACATCCAGGCGCTCGGTATTGTGCGAGTTGTAATCTTCGCTGCGAGATATCCTGGTTTCGCCTTGTTCAACATACTTTGCGTAGTTGAGATCGCGCAGATCCGGCGGGACACGGAAATACTCACCCATGTCCTCGGCACAGGCCATTTCCTCGCGGCTGAGCAAAGCTTCGTAGAGTTTTTCGCCGTGACGCGTCCCGATCACGTTGATCGGGTGGTCTGGCTTACCTACCAGGTCCGTTAACGCCCGCGCAAGCGTCTCCACTGTAGCGGCGGGAGCCTTTTGCACGAAGATGTCGCCATTGTTGCCATGCTCAAAGGCATACAGCACCAGATCTACCGCATCGGCCAGCGTCATCATAAAGCGGGTCATGTTCGGGTCGGTGATCGACAGCGGCTTGCCGGCACGAATTTGCTCTATAAACAAAGGGATTACCGAACCGCGCGAAGCCATCACGTTTCCGTATCGCGTGCCGCAAATTACCGTCTTGGACTCATCAACGTTTCGCGACTTGGCCACCATGACTTTTTCCATCATCGCCTTGGAAATCCCCATGGCGTTGATTGGATAAACAGCCTTGTCGGTACTAAGACAAACCACTCGCTGTACTTCGTTCTGGATAGCGGCTTCCAATAAGTTCTCAGTACCAATCACGTTCGTCTTGACCGCCTCCATTGGGTGAAACTCGCAAGACGGCACTTGTTTTAGCGCTGCAGCGTGGAAGATATAGTCGACGCCTCGGGTCGCGTTGAGTACGCTTTGGTAATCGCGCACATCACCGATATAGAACTTCAACTTAGGACTGGCATAGCGCTTACGCATGTCGTCCTGCTTTTTTTCGTCGCGGCTAAAGATACGGATTTCAGCGATGTCGGTGTCGAGAAAACGCTTGAGCACAGCATCACCGAAAGAACCAGTGCCGCCAGTTATGAGTAGCTTCTTGCCTTCAAACATAAATCATACTGCCATCTTTATAAGAAAAAATTGAAAATCTAAGAATCATAAGCAACCCCATAAAAACCGTCCCCAAACTTCAGCACTCGACAAATAAAATCAATTCCTCGGAAGGAAAAATATGCACCCGCCAACAAAACGGCAAAGTTAATACCGCCATTATACCTTAGGCCATAATACATAAAAACAAAATAAGAAAAAATAACAATACGCTCCCCGCCAACAAAAAAGGACATGAGAACCAAGGGGAAACTTGATAAAAACGCTTTAAACTTTTCATCTTTCGCATAAAAAACCGCAGCCATCATAAATAAAAGAGGCTTAACCAAAGAGCGAAACCCACCATTATCCAAATAGTATGGCAACTTACCAAGTATATGATTCCGCATAACAAAAAGAAAAATAAACAAAAAAAACAAAAGCACAAAGAAACCGAAAGAACTATAAGGAAGCCGCCCCCTTGCCACCCTCTTTAAAATAAAAGCAAAACTACTAGACCTTTCCGCCACAACCAGCATTACAACTTGAACATGAGCAAAAATTGAAATACCTTGAAAAAAATACCGAAGAATACCACGAAAAAAAAAGCTTAATAAAAAAATAACTAAAGCAAACTTCAAGCGCTCAGCAGAAAAAAAAAGCACCATCAAATAGAAGTTAGGGAAAAGCAGCAAATATATACAAGGATTTACCTTAACCCTGAGCATCCAAAGAACAACGAAATAAACAAGAAAAAAATTAACCAACGATAAAATTATATTCTTATCAAAAAACATTGAACAAAAATAAACAAACAAAAAATATACAGGCTCAAAGGTACCAAGCTTTTCCCTATAAAAATAAAAAGCCTCTAATAGATTAAGCCCGACAACCTCATCATAAAACCCGCGATACGCTATCTGATCCCCCCCATAAAAAAAGGGAAAAATAAGAATACTACCCAAAAAAAATAAGCCAGAAATAAAAAAAGCAGCGAGATAGTTTTTTGTATTTTTATGAAGCGCAAATAAACTTAATACCATTAAAAAGCGCCTCGCAATGATTCATACAATCCAAACACACGAAGAAAAGCGAAAAAATCATCACTACAAATATATTTCACAAATGCAATAGAAACAAGCACAACACTCCAACCACTACAGCGAGACATTAAAGCCGGCGCCAATATCAACAACTCAACATACGCGATCAACGTATAGTTCCTTGATTCCGTCTATCAGCAAAAACGCGATTAACACCAAGCTTATGCATAACGGAACAAAAAAACAGAGATATAGAAGCGTGGAGGTTTGAATATTCTGCTACTACATCTCTATCCATTAAAGGGAGGCGCGAGGCATGACTTCTAAAGCCATCCACAGTATTAGTAATAGAAAACGTTTTTGCTTTATTTTTGCATGAAGCTGCAACCGTGTTCCAAACAGCCTCATCCAAAAGTATCTCTTTTATTTTATCCGCCATTTCAAAGAGTGGCCTTCCGTCCTCCAGTTCATTATATGAAAAACCCTCAATATCACTTAAAAAGCCATATGTGATAGCCTCTTTAGTAGACTCAATCCCTATCAGGGCTGGAACTCCTACAGCAGCAGCTTCGATAATGGCCGTACCGCTCCCAACAAATAAAAAAGCCCCTTCTAGAACAGACGAAAATTGAGAGTATGGAATTCGCCCCCTAAATTCAACCACCTCAGTCACACCTCGTTTTGCAGCAAGCTCACGAAGTTCCGTGTCATATGGCCCTTCCCCATATATTTCATAGCGAAATGCAGGGTCAATCGAAAGCAATAGAGGCATACAGTTAATAATATGCGAATTATAAGATTTAAAATTTAAAAGATTACCTATTGAAACAATTCTTCGGGCACCTGCATCACCTAAAGTAAATTTACCCATAAATGAAGGAAGCTCAATACCAATAGGCACAAGAGATGCTCGAGAAAAATCCAAGTTAAAAAAACGTGTATAAGCCTCTATATTTGCTTCATTATAAAACACAGCTCCATCCTGCCCAAGTTGCTTAAATAGCCGCTGCCCCTCTTTCGCAAAATAATACTCAGCTCCAGAAAACATAAATTCATTTTGATGATAAACACCTACAGAAACTTGGACACTTCGACCGGTCAATTTAACAAACCGACATAACCATAAAAGACCAAAAACCGCCATTACATGGGCTTTATTTCCATGCTTATTAAAAATACCTGCAAGAGCTGAAATATTAAATGGCAAAAAACCAACCAACGGTGTCTTATCAAAATACTGAAAAACAGGATTCATAAAATCACTAAGAAAATATACATCCGCATACCTCTCGATCTCATGCAACAATTTTACTTCTGGTTTATTTGTAAGGACTAAAACCCCCAGCCTTTCTCCTTTATTCAAGCTTTCTCGGGAAAAGCGTAAAATAAATGTAGAACCACCATTGAATTCTAAAGTATTAGCTATTATCAGCATGTTAATCAATTACTCCCCGCTTACAAAAGCGCCTTGAGCAAACAAGAAAAACAACAAGGCATGCCATAAAATATATAAAGTAAGTAACTGCATAGCCCATCATAACCCCTTGAGCTCCAAAATAATTACGCTCCAAACACACAGCAAAGAAAACAAAAAGTAGGCTTTGCGCAAGCTCCGCAAATATATATAGCTTTGCCGCCGCTTTAGCGACAGCAACGAAACCAATTACGTACGAGCCTATTTTAAAAAAATCACCGAGAAGTTGAAAATGTATTATATTCAAAAGACCATTGAAATCATGAGAAAGTAAAAGGACTATAAAAAAACTTCTCCACCAATAAAAAACAACAGCACCAGACGCAAATACAGCCATAACGAAAAACAAAATGCGCATAGTCTTATAGTGTATTTTTAGCCAATTTTTTTCTGCGGATATAATTGGCACAAACCAATAAGCCAGAGCAACGGAGAAAAGCCCTGTGTAAGCAGAGGACAATCTAGTTGCCGCCTGCCAAACTCCAGCCTCTTGATACCCACTCATAACAATCAAATGCTGTCTGACAAGGATTTCAACCAATGGAAAAGCAATTGCGCTCGCCAAAAGCATTAAGGTATAACGGAATAGTTTTCTAAAATCATGATCACCCCGAACTGACAGGCGAACTAATCGGCTTAATTTTGTTTTAAAACTATAAAAAAAAGCTGGAAAAACTGTTGCTAGTAAACTGCAAACCAATCCAACAATTGCTCCCTTCAACCCCCCGTTCGCAACCAACGCCCAGCACAGAGGAAGTGCTAACAGGCTACCGATAATTTGTATTTTTGCATAAATATGATTTTGCCCTACGCCATTGCAGACCCCAATTATGAGATTGGTAAAGGAAAAACCCACCTGTGCCAGCGCCAGCACGATGATATATGGGTAGAGCTGTGCGTCTCCGAAAATAACACCTGCTATAGGCTGGGAAAAAATGACTCCCAGCACAAAAAGGAGTAAGGAAAAGATAAGGGAGTAGCTCGCAGCAGATGAGACAAAGCCAACGAGCTTAAATGGTTGATTCCGATATTCTGCAGCATACTTAATTACGCCATTAAGGATGCCCCCCCCAGCCAAAATACTAAGTATGGTGAGAAGGCTCATGAAATGTCCGAGCCTTCCCAAACCTTCCGCCCCTAGGTAAAAAGACACTAGTTTTAGGAGCAGAAACCCTACCAATAGTTTGGAAAGGTGTGCAAACACCGTCAGCAATACACTATAAGCTGAATTCAATTTAAGGAGCCAATTCCAACGATCGCAGTTGAGACAACACTCACGATCTTTTTAATAGTGCTTTCCTCAATTCCAAACCACATGGGCAACCGTAGCAAGCGTTCGCTTTCCGAAGTCGTATAGCGGTCCTTTCCAGAAAATCGGCCAAAAGTGGTACCTGCCGGGGAACTATGGAGAGGTATGTAATGAAAAACTGCCAGAATTTGACATTCTTTCAGAGCCGTTATGACTCGACTTCTCATTTCAAGATCTTTGAACTTAAGGTAGAACATGTGTGCATTATGCTGGCAGTCGGTTGCTATAGTAGGCAACTCGACAAGACCAGCATCCCTCAACGCTAGAAAAGCCTCATTGTATTTTTCCCAAGAAGCCAGCCTGGCTATATTGATTTCTTCAGCTTTTTCGAGCTGTCCGTACAAAAATGCCGACTGCAACTCCGAAGGCAAGTAACTACTCCCTACATCAACCCAGGTATATTTATCCACTACCCCTCGGAAGAATTGGCTTCGATTAGTGCCCTTCTCTCGAATTACTTCTGCTCTTTTTACGAACTGCTCATCGTTGATGATAAGCAGCCCACCCTCGCCGCCGCTGGTATAGTTTTTGGTTTCATGAAAGCTGTACGCGGCCATATGGCCAATCGAGCCCAACTGGCGACCCTTGTAAGTAGACATCATTCCTTGAGCAGCATCCTCTATCACAAAAAGACCATTCCGCTCTGCAATTGCCATGATCGTATCCATTTCACAGGCTACACCTGCGTAATGCACCGGTACGATTGCTTTTGTCTTATCTGTAATCGCCGCCTCAATTAGCTTTTCATCTATATTCATCGTATCTGGTCGGATGTCTACAAATACGATTCTAGCTCCCCGGAGAACGAATGCATTTGCGGTGCTGACAAATGTATAGCTTGGCATGATGACCTCATCACCCGGCTTAACATCAATCAGCAGAGCCGCCATTTCCAATGCATGTGTACAGGAAGGTGTAAGCAATGCCTTTCTGCAACCCAGCCGTTTTTCAAACCAAGTTTGGCATAGCTTACCGTACACACCATCACCAGAGATTTTCTCACTGCGCATCGCGGCCAGTACGTGCTGGACTTCATTCCCCGTATACGGCGGCTTATTAAAAGGAATCATTTTTAATCTCTTCCAAAAACTTTCTTTCTAATTCAAGCAAATTTTTCTTGCGTTCTTTTATACGACGAGCGGGATTTCCTACATAAACTCCCCAGGGCTGGGTGCTTTTATTCAGCAACGCCATAGATCCAACTGAGCATCCAACCGCAACATGCACGCCAGGAAATATTATAGCGCCAGCTCCGACTATAACGTGACGACCAATGGTAACAGCTTTAAAAATTTCATTTTTATATTCCCTTGGAACAAGGGAATTTGCCATACTTTCGCCAGAATAGTCATCACTCTGTGCGAACACTTTAACACCGTATGCTAGAGTGCTAAAATCGTCAAAAGTAATCCCCGGCAAACCACCGGCTATTAGACACATCGGAGTTATATGGCAAAACGCGCCAATATTGACAGCTCCGGACACTACGCAAAAATCATCAATACGTGAGTTATTACCAATTTCAATCTGATCACAGTTATAAATACTAGCCTTATCGCTAATTTTTACATTTTCTCCCAAACGTTTGAAGCCCATTGCCGCAAGTTTCTCTTTTGAATAATAGGCCATATCATTTCCTGGTAAAAAACATTTCTAGAGTTAAACTACTCAACCAAGCATTAACCAACAAGGGAGAGCAGATACTGCCCATACCCATTCTTGCTAAGCGATCTCCCAAGACGTTGCAAATCATCGGCATTTAGCCAATTATTCAGGAATGCGATCTCTTCCAAGCAAGCAATCTTGTAACCCTGACGTTTTTCGATAGTCTCAACAAAGTGGGCAGCTTCCAGTAGGCTTTCATGGGTACCCGTATCGAGCCAGGCGAAGCCTCGCCCTAATAGCTCTACATTCAGACTGCCGCGCTTCAGGTAAGCTTGGTTGATGCTAGTAATTTCCAGCTCGCCACGGTCCGAAGGTTTAACTTGCTTGGCCATTTCCACGACATCGTTGTCGTAAAAGTAAAGGCCAGTTACCGCATAGTTTGATTTTGGCTTTAGCGGTTTTTCTTCAATGGTGACAGCGCGTTTGTTTTCATCAAACTCGACAACCCCAAAGCGCTCGGGGTCTTTGACTTGATAGCCAAATACAGTTGCACCCCGCTTTCTGGTCGCAGCTGTATGCAGCATGGGACTAAAGCCTTGGCCGTAGAAGATATTGTCGCCTAGTACGAGGCACACTGAATCGTCGCCAATAAACTCTTCACCAATGATAAAGGCTTGCGCGAGACCATCGGGGCTTGGTTGTACTGCGTAGCTGAGCCTAATACCAAAATCGCTGCCGTCCCCGAGCAAACGCTGAAAACTACCAATATCGTCCGGAGTGCTGATCAGGAGAATGTCGCGGATACCCGCCAGCATCAGCACAGACAGAGGGTAATAGATCATGGGCTTGTCGTAGATCGGCAACAACTGCTTGGATATGCCCTTGGTGATGGGATAAAGCCGTGTGCCAGAGCCACCGGCTAGAACGATACCTTTCATGAAGTTACTTCCTTAAGCAATGGTGCCGAGGCGTTCGCGTTGATAACTGCCATCCTGCACGCGGCGGCACCACTCAAGGTTATTCAGATACCACTCAACTGTTTTGCGGATGCCGGTCTCGAATGTCTCCACAGGCGTCCAGCCCAATTCGCGCTGGATCTTGCTGGCGTCGATGGCGTAGCGCAGGTCATGGCCGGGGCGGTCTTGGACATAAGTGATGAGCTGCCTGTAAGAACTGATCGCGGACAAGTCCGCTCCTACAGGTAAAGTGCCATCCATGCCCGCTGTGGCTGGGCTGAGCTCGTCGAGGATGTCGCAAAGGGTATGGACGACTTCGATGTTCTGTTTTTCGTTATGGCCGCCGATGTTGTAGGTCTCGCCTATCTGGCATTCGGTCAGCACCTTGTACAGGGCACGAGCGTGGTCTTCGACGTACAGCCAATCACGAATCTGATCGCCTTTGCCGTAGATAGGCAGCGGCTTGCCCTCCAAGGCGTTGAGGATGATCAGCGGGATAAGCTTCTCGGGAAAATGGTAAGGGCCATAGTTGTTGGAGCAATTGGTGACCAGCACGGGCAGGCCATAGGTGCGCTGCCATGCCCGAACTAGGTGGTCAGAGCTGGCCTTGCTTGCTGAATAAGGAGAGCTGGGTGCGTAAGGCGTCGTTTCGGTGAAGAGCTCTTCCGGATTTTCCAGATCGCCATACACCTCGTCGGTGGAGATGTGATGGAAGCGGAAAGCTGCCTTGCGCGTATCGTCCAGGCCTTGCCAATAATGGCGAGCCGCTTCAAGCAAGGTATAGGTGCCGACGATGTTGGTTTCGATGAATGCAGCCGGCCCGGTGATTGAACGATCGACATGGGACTCGGCAGCCAGATGCATCACTGCGTCTGGCTGGTGTTCGCTGAAAACACGATCCAGTTCGGCACGGTTGCAAATATCAACATGCTCGAAGGCGTAGCGCTCGCTGTCGCTGACTTCAGCCAGGGATTCGAGGTTGCCGGCATAGGTCAGTTTGTCGAGATTGACTGCAGAATCAGTCGTGCTGCCGATGATGTGACGAATCACTGCCGAACCGATGAAACCGGCTCCACCGGTTACGAGAATTTTCATTTACCAGAGATCCTTTTATTACTGTCCATCCTACACACGAAACAAGGCTGAGTAAGGGCCGGCACGCTCATAGTCGTAGCTCCACATCCTTATTGTCATCGATATAGCGAGCCTTCAATGTTTCAGCCAACGCCTCCTTGGCCCGTTGCTCACCATGCACCACCCTAATCTCAGTCGGCCACTGCTGCATCCCAGTCACAAAATCCACCAACCCGTTCTGATCCGCATGGGCAGAGTAGCCACCGATGCTGCTAATGCCAGCACGAATATCGAAGCGTTCACCATCCAGGTTTACATAGCCGCCTTTCGGACCGTAGGTCTGGATGGCGTGCCCTGGCGTGCCTTTGGCCTGGTAGCCAACGAAAAGGACGTTGTGCCTTTTGTCGCCCAGCATGGCTTTCAGGTAATTGACGATGCGGCCACCCGAGCACATGCCACCACCGGCAATCACGATGGCGGGGCGTGCAGTTTGAGTCAGGTGGTTCACTATTCGTTGGTGGTCGCTGTGGCTGTCTAGTGTAATGAGTTGTTCAAAGGCCAGCGGGCGGCGCCCGGATTGGACTCTGTCGCGGGCTTCCTGGTTCCAGAAGGGTTTCAGCTCACGGTAGGCTGCAGTGAAGCGGCTGGCCAAGGGTGAGTCGAGGATGATGGGGAGTTCGGGCCAGTTGGTTTCGGGCGTGTCGCCTGCCGCTTCTCCTCTCACCTCGGCGCTTTCGGCAGTAATCTCGTTCTCTGGCATAGTTTCCCTTCCCCTCACCCCAGCCCTCTCCCCAGAGGGGAGAGGGAGAATTGGGACGGCCCTCTCCTCGGTGGGGAGAGTGACCCTCGTCTCGGTGGGGAGAGGGGGACGGTCGGTGTTGCTGTTCGCGGGCGAGCTCGCTCCTACAGAAGCGGGTACGGTCTCGGAAGGGAGCATATTTGCGAGTGAGCTCGCGCCTACAGAGCGCGTATGGATGATTTCTTCCAGTTCGTAGAGCAGTTCCTGGGTGCGGCCGATGCTGAAGGCCGGGATAAGGACTGTGCCCTGGTCCTGCAACGCTTGTTCGATGACTGCTTCTAGGCGCTGGCGGCGGGTTTGCCGGTCTTCGTGAAGACGGTCGCCATAGGTACTTTCCAGCACCAGGATATCCGCACGTTCGGGCGGTTGCGGTGGCATCAGAAATGGCGCATGGGGTGCGCCCAGATCGCCGGAAAACACTATCCGCTTGCTCTCCCCTGCCTGAGGATAATTCAGATCGATTTCCACATAGGCGGAACCAATGATATGGCCGGCACGTTGCAGGCGGATACGCGCGTTCAGTTCGTCGGTATCTACCAGCGTGAACCAATGCTGATAAGGCAGAGCGACGAGGCGGCTTTCCACCAGATCGATGTAGCGCTCGATACGCTGCTGGTCGCAGCTGAAGCTCAGCTTGAAGGCATCTTCAAGAACGATGGGCAGGAGTTTTGCCGAGGCTTCGCTGCAAAGAATCGGCCCTTCGAAGCCTGCCGCCAACAGATAGGGAATACGCCCGACATGGTCGATGTGTACATGGGTGACCACCAGCGCCTTGATGGTATCCAGCGGAAAGTCGATCGGTAGACGGCTACCGCCCTCGCCGCTCGGAATGGAAGCGTCGTCACCTTGAAACAGCCCGCAGTCGACTAGAAGACTGGTCGTAGCATTCATGTCGAGCTGGTGACAGGAACCGGTCACGCCGTCCTTGGCGCCGTGATGTTCGATTTGAGGATAGCCCATGGTTATTCCTTTAACGATGTGCCAACGACTCGCGGCACCCTGTTCACGAGTCGGCTGAAAATTAAAAAGGAGATTCTATCGGGTTTCGGCACCGCTGAGGTGCCAGCGGCGTACCGAGGGATGGATGGTTAGATTGCCGGTGCGGGCCGGTGCAGATTACGCATCAGCGCGATGAACAAGCCGAACATGCCGCCGAGCACTAGAGCGAGCGCGACGATCAGGGCCTTCCTGGGCTTGATCGGGCTGCTTGGCTCTACGGCGCTCTGGTCAATGGAGACGAGTTTGAGCGAATCGGTATCCAACTGCATCGCACGTAGCCGTGCAGCCTCTTCACGCCAACCGGCAAGATCCTTCAGGAACAGGTCTTCATTCTCGCGACTGTTGAGCGCTTCGATCTGGCGGTTGTGCTCGAGCAACTTGAGTTCACGGGCGATTTCAGCGATGCGGGGCTCGGTGAAATCGTCGGAGCGGCGCGCCAGGAGCGCTTTGCGCTCGGCCTCCAGCGCTTCGCTGCCCATGAAGTAAAGCGGGATCTGCTGATTGTTGACTTCGGTGCGGATCACGCTGCCCTGGCTGGTGATCTGGGCCGCGCCGAGCGAAGACGGCGTCGTGGGTTTGGTGATGCCCAGCGAGGTGGCGATGCGAATCGCTTCATTGAGCTGATTGATGCGGTTATCGCGGCGAGTCTTCAATTGCTGGCGCAGCGCTGCGAGCTCGTCGTTGAGCTGGGCGCGCTTGAGTGCATCCGCCTCACTCAGCTTGGCGATTTTGATTTCCTTGCTGGCCTCGTAGTTGGCGCGTGCCGCATCCATCCGCGTTTCCAGTTGATTGAGGCGATTACCGATGAGCGTCTCGAGGTCGGCCGCAATCTGTTGACGCACATTGTTCAGCGAGTACTGCACGAAACCGTTCACGACCTCGACGCCGTTGATGTTCTCCGGGTAGGTCAGTTGGATACCGACAAAAGGCGTGGTGCCTTCAGCCTTCTTGGGGTCGGGCTGCAGCAGTTTGAAAGCCTCATCATTGAAAGACTCAAAGGTTTGTTCGAGGCTGCGACCGGGCTGGGCCAAGTCAGCGAACAGCTGCTGATTATCACGAAAGAAGCCGAGCCGGTTATCGTAGGAATCGAGTGCTGCTCCGACCTGGGCCAACGCCTGTTTAGGCGACAGCTCGTAGATACCCAGGTGGTTAAGCTCGTCGAGATCCTTGATCGCCGCTGGCCGCAGCACGCTCTGGACGCTGTAATAGGGTGTTGCGACCAGCGCATAGAGCAGCCCGACTGCTCCAGCCAGAGCAGTGACCGCGATGATGAGTACTTTTTGCTTCCATAGCGCGCTGATGAGTTGAATCAGGTCAATCTCATCACTGGCAACTGGGCTTAGATTTTGCGGAGAGGCCACAGCGTTCACGTCGAATTCCGTTTCTTGAGTGGGGCGCAACTACTGCGCCAAGGCGGGACTACACGAGAGCGGAAAGGTTCCGCTCTTTCGTGACGGATGCAATTTTGCCACCTAGATCACAAAAGACAAGTTATTCCAGCTGGAACCATGCTGTTGTGCGCACCCGCCTTCAGACGAATGCGCTAGCCACTCGCAAAAACCTGCAAGGCCGAGAGGATTTTGGGCACCTCGGGGTGTCTAGCCGCTGCGGGGCCCCACCTCGGTGCGATGTGTTTTAAGCTGTTTGCAGACCGCTGGACCTGATAGTTCCCACGCCCCAGCTGGGAACCCATCCGGGGCGCTCTGCGTCGGGACACCCAGAGCATCGCAAGCTGCGCTCCCACGCGGAGCATGGGAGCGATCAAAGCACGGGACGACACCATTAGAGGATATTGCAAGCCTTGCGGCCTGCATTCGCCGCGAGGGCGTGCTTCCCAAGAGCTTGCGGCAGATGCTCAGAGTGATGGATGGCGCTCGCCGCTACGCACCATCAAGCTACGAACCAGCGCGATGAACACACCGAGCATTCCACCGAGCACAAGCCCTAAGGCGATGATCATGGCTTTTTTCGGTTTGATGGGATTCAGCGACTGGAGTGCGAGCTGGTCCAGCCGGACCAGTCGCAACCGTTCCGTATCGAGCTTGATGCCTTTCAGACGTGCAGCTTCCTCACGCAGTTGGGCAAGGTCGGTCAGGTACAGGTCTTCCTGATCTCGCTCCTGAAGGATCTCAACCTCACGATTATTCTCGAGCATGGCCAGTTCGGACTGGATTTCGGCAATACGCGGCTCGATGAAATCGTCCGATTCTCGGTTAGCGAGGGCATCACGCTCTGCCGCCAGTGCTTCGGTGCCCATGAAATACAGGGGTATCTCCTGGTTGGTCACTTCGGTGCGAATGACCTGCGTGCCGCTGCGTGTGGATTGCGTCATGGCCGACGGCGTGGTCGGAGTACGAATCCCAAGCGATTCGGCAATGGCAATCGCCTCATTGAGTTTCTGGATGCGATGGGTGCGGCGCGTTTTAAGCTCCTCGCGCAAAGCGGCGAGTTCGTCCTGCAGCCGGGCCCGGTTGAGCGCACTCTCCTCGAGAAGCGCTGCAATCTTCGCTTCTTTGGAGGCGTTGTAGTTTGCGCGCTGCGCTTCCATCTTCATGTCCAGGCTGGACAGGCGGTTATTGATCAGGCTTTCGAGATCATCGGCAATCTCTTGGCGCTCCAGTTCCACCACATAGGAAACGAAGTCATTCACCACGGACGCACCGTCCATGCCCTTGGGATAGGTGAGCTTGAGGCCGACGAACGCGCTGCGGTTATCCGTCTTCTTGGGATCGGGATGAAGCATCTCGAACGCCGTCTCGTTGAAGGCCGCGAAGGTCTGTTCGAGCGAGTCGCCCCGCTTGGGGATATTTTGAAAAAGCTCCTGATTGTTCAGGAAGAAGTCCAGACGGTTGTCATAGGACGAAAGGCCACCCGCTACCCGGTTGATCGCTTCTTCGGGGGTCAGCTTGTAGATGCCCGTTTCATTGAGCTGATCGAGGTTACTCTTCGGAACGGGCCGCAGGTAGGTTCGGGTTTCATAGTAAGGCGTTGCTAAAAAAGCGTAGGCAGCGGCTATAACCGCGGCGATGAGCGTGACGCCAATGATGAGCAGCTTCTGCCGCCAAAGCGCACGAAACAGCTCGACCAGATCTATCTCGTCAGTTGTGTTGGATTGCTGAGGCACGACCATTCCCGATTCCTTGTTCTGGATACGCTTCAAAGCAGAGCGAGCGAACCGGGATTTGTACCTGTTGCGGCCGAAAAGTTCCGCGGGATTGATGATTTATGACAACTTTTAAGGGCGCGCTTTTAGCAAGTCGCAGACACCTGCACGCTACTCTTCCTCATTGACCCTATCCCGCAGCTCCTTCCCCGGCTTGAAGTGCGGGACGAACTTGCCATCGAGCGGAACGGATTGGCCGGTCTTGGGGTTACGGCCGATGCGAGGGGCGCGGTAGTGAAGGGAAAAACTGCCGAAGCCGCGAATCTCGATGCGATCTCCGGTAGCCAATGCCTGAGCCATCTGCTCGAGCATGGTCTTGATGGCCAGCTCCACATCCTTGGAGGACAGCAGCCCTTGTTGAGTGACGATTCGCTCGATCAACTCCGACTTGGTCATGGTTTTCCCTTCGTTTTCAAGCGCCTAGATCATTTGACTTGCGCCTGTTTGTAGCACGTTGTTCAGAGTTTGAACAGCCTGTGTGCTTTTTTATTAGGCCAGAATGATTGACTGAAAGGTCAAGGATGTGATTAGGGGAGGCGCCGCTGGCGGAAAAAGTTTGCGGTTCTTTTTCTGATGGTTTTGTGCGGTCAGTCAGCTGCACCCGACCTGTAGGAGCGAGCTTGCTCGCGATCCAGCTTGTAGGGTGGAAAACTCGCGACGCGATTTTCCACGCGGGGCAGGAAGGCAACCCTCCGCCCCGCGTGGATGGCTTCGGCCATCCACCCTACGTCAGGGGCGGGATCGCCAGCAAGCTGGCTCCTACGGGATGTGGGATCTGTCGGGTCCTGGGGTTCTGGCAGATACAAAAAAGGCGAGCTGATCAGCTCGCCTTTTTCTTTGCTATGTAACCCTCAGTCCTCGCGATAGCGACGCAGCTTCAACTGCTTGCCGCCGACACGGGTGTCCTTGAGTTTGCCCAGCAGGCGCTCGAGGCCTTCTTCGGGCAGTTCGACGAGGCTGAAGCTGTCGCGCACCTGGATGCGACCGATGGCTTCGCGGGCCAGGCCGCCTTCGTTGAGGATGGCACCGAGCAGGTTACGCGCGGCAATGCCGTCGCGAGCACCCAGCGGGGTACGGCAGCGGGCGCGGCCTTCGGCCAGCGGCATCGGCGCACGGCGCTCGCGATCACCGCTGCGCTCTGGACGATCGGAACGCTCACGCGGACCACTGGTTGGTACCAGCGGCTGTTCCTTTTCCACTTCGGCCAGAGTAAGCGCCTGACCGTTGGCAGCCTTGCGCAGCAGCGCAGCGGCCAAAGCACGTGGGCTGCAGCCGATATCGGCAATCAGCTTGTCGAGCAGCTCGCCATGGCTGGCTTCGGCATCGGCCACCAGCGGCGCGAGGCAGTTGGTGAGTTTCTTGATACGTGCATCCAGCACCTGCTGGGCGTTGGGCAGGCGCACTTCGGCGACCTTCTGGTTGGTCACGCGCTCGATGACCTGCAGCATGCGGCGCTCGCGCGGGGTGACCAGCAGCAGCGCACGGCCTTCGCGACCGGCGCGGCCGGTACGACCGATGCGGTGCACGTAGGACTCCGGGTCGTAGGGCATGTCCACGTTGAACACGTGAGTGATGCGCGCCACGTCCAGGCCGCGGGCGGCGACGTCGGTGGCCACTACGATGTCCAGACGGCCGTCCTTGAGCGATTCGATGACGCGCTCGCGCTGGTTCTGGGCGATGTCACCATTCAGTGCGGCAGCCTTGTAGCCCTTGGCTTCCAGCGCGGCGGCCAGATCCAGGGTGGCCTGCTTGGTACGCACGAAGGCGATCAGCGCGTCGAAATCCTCGACTTCCAGCAGGCGCAGCACGGCGGGGATCTTCTGGTCGGCATGGACCATCAGGTGTGCCTGCTCGATGCGCGCCACGGTCTGAGTCTTGGCGGCGATCTTGATGTGCTGCGGCTCGCGCAGGTGCTTCTCGGCGATGGCGCGGATCGAGTGCGGCAGCGTGGCGGAGAACAGCACGCTCTGACGGCTTTCCGGCATGGCTTCGAAGATCACTTCCAGATCGTCCATGAAGCCCAGCTTGAGCATCTCGTCGGCTTCGTCGAGTACCAGGAACTGGATGGTCGACAGCAGTGCGCTGTTGCGGCTCAGGTGGTCGACCAGGCGGCCGGGGGTCGCGACGATGATCTGCGCGCCCTGGCGGATGGCCTTGAGCTGCGGGCCCATCGGTGCGCCACCATAGATGGCGACGACGCCAACGCCGGGCATCTGCTTGGAATAGGTTTCGAACGCGGTGGCGACCTGCAGGGCCAGCTCGCGGGTCGGCGCAAGGATCAGCGCCTGCGGCTCGCGCCGGGCCGGGTCGATCTTCGACAGGATCGGCAGCGCGAAGGCCGCGGTCTTACCGGTACCGGTCTGCGCCTGGCCGATCATGTCGTGGCCGCCGAGGATCACCGGGATCGCCTGGGCCTGAATGGGGGATGGTTCTTCGTAGCCGACTGCGCTGATGGCAGCCAGTACGGCGGAGTGAATACCGAGTGCGGCAAAGCCGCCGATTTCCTGGGTCATGGGTCTTTCCTGAGGCTCCGCAAAGACCCATGTTCCGAAGCTGCGCATGCCATGCAACACCCGAAGGTCACCCTGGCAGCCTGGTCGGCGGGGTTTGCGAAAACGTATGAATGATGAATCGTCAAGGATAGCTCGAAAGCTGACAGCAGCCGAAGCAGCGCTTCGTATTGTTGCGGCACCTGAACGCGGGCTGATTTCAGCCGGCGCGTACTATACCGGAAAAGCCGGGATGCGTGCGTATGGTGTTCGTTTAATTATCGGTCGAGCGGTGAGCGCCCTCTCCCTTGGGATGTGCGATATCCGAAACCTGAGCGAAATAGCATTGGCCGCGAGGGCGCGGTTCCCACGAAAGCAGTGCGTGCGGTTTTGGCAGGTGGGTATCGAAGCTTTACCTTGCAGCCAAGCCGGAGCCGGACGCGAGCGTGATAGCATTGCGCGTTGCTCCCCTCACAATCGATCACGAGTCATGGCCGAACACGATTTTCGCTACAACCTGCTCAATCCCGCGTACACCCTCACCGAATGCCGCGCGCTGGCGCCGGGACGCTATCAGGTCACCGGTAACGGCGGCTCGATCCGTAGCGGGGACGTGCTGATCGTCACCCTCAAGGGCAGCCGCGATCTGTCGCAGCGCCTGATCGTGGACAAAGTCCGCCACCTGATCAATCCACCCGGCCAATGGACAGCCATGGCCAGCGGTCCGGTTTTCCGCGAGCTGGCCATTCACAACTGGCAGGTCGACTGCGACAGCTGCGGCAAGCAACTGGATTTCGAATTCGCGGTGGACGCCAAATCCGGCGAAGCCGCTCGAGCCCCTGCCGCCGAAGCACGCATCGCCGAACTTGGCTGGACGAATGTCGGTGGTCGCCACCTTTGCCCCGGTTGTCAGGGAGCTCAACAATGAAATCGCAAATCCTGCTTGGCCTGACGGCCCTCACCACGGCTGGCTGCGCGGTCGAGCCCCTGGCGCTACAGAACGACGTGACCTACATCGCCGAATGGATCGGCGACGAACCCGTCATCGGTCGCACGCCGCTCTCCCTGACCTTCAACGAAGACCGGGTCTATGGCAATGCCGGCTGCAACCACTGGTTCGCCACTTACGAGCGCGACGGCCAGCAGATTCGCTTCAGCAACATCGGCAGCACGCGCAAGATGTGCCCCGAGCTGATCATGAAGCAGGAACATCATTTCCTGGATTTGCTGTCGCAGGTCGAACGCTGGGACGTCTCCAACATCGACCAGTTGCGCTTCTGGCCTGCTGAGGGCGCACCGATCCGGGTGTGGCCGGAACAGAACTGAGTGCGCCGCGAGAGTGCGAATCGCCCGATATCGCACTCTTTTCATGCATAGAACTTCCGTTGTAGGGCCGAACTTGTTCGGCCTCCATGGCCTGTAGCCGAATTAAGTTCGGCGCTACGAGCTTGGCACCCGTGACAGCGCCTCTCCCCCGAAACTGGCATATGCCCTGCATAGTCTTCATCGACCAGTTTCGGGGCCCTCGGTACAGGCAGGCCGGGGTAACCCCCTCTTTAATCTCGGAAGGCCGCCCCCTCGCTGGGGAGAGAGCTGCGATCCGGCCAGGGAGATGCGCCCGCCAGGCCGACAACGCGCGTTACATACCCCTGTAGATTTCGCGACGGAAGATTAGCGGCTTGGAACCCGCATAGCCGCCAAAAATGGCAATGGCGCTGGGATTGGACGGGCCGGTCCCAAGCCAATCGAAGTGCAGCCAACTGGGTACCTGCGGCTCGACCCGTATGCTGCCGGCATTGCCCGCACCAGGCGCACTCAGGGTAATCTGGCGGATGCCTTGTGAAGCTTCTCCCAACGTCGCGGTTGTATCTCCGACCGACAAATTACCGCTCGGATCGAGCATGATGACATCGCTGACAGCGGCACAATCATCATCGGTCGGATCCGTGTTCATTACGAAAGCACTGCCAGTCCACTTCTCCAGCACAAGCGGAAGACGCAAGGGACTCAGTTCCGATCCCGTCGCCCCCTCCTGTCTGTAACGGCCCAACAGAACCTGCGAGCCGCCCATGCTGAATTCATGGTGTTCCTGTGTTTCTACACCATCGCTATCGATGAGCTGCGCTTTGTCGGTAAAAACCTCTATCTGGGCGTCGAATAGCCTGTCATCGCTGTCCGGCGTCGCACCTCGTAGGTACTGAAGGATGAGCGAAGCAGACATCGTTCTGGCGCCATCGCCGACAGTCGTATCCGTCTCGCTGTGTGACTCTAAATCTTTGACACCCAACCTGGCGGCGACGCAACTGGCCTTGTTGTTTTCCAAAGTGCAGTCCAGATCCGTAGGTGCACCATCGACAGGAATACGTTGGTCGAGCGAGGCGCGCCCGACGCTGGAAAAGAAGCGCGGCGACCAGGCTCCCGGAAATTTCCAGAACGCTCCACGATCATAGTTGGTCGTGGTCACTCCGCTACGATTCTTGCCGGTGATGGTAAGGCTCGGTAACTCGCTGAGCTCCAGTGGCTGCGCCTGATAGGTATAGCCTGCGCTACAGGCCGGCCTGAGCGAGCCGGCCCCCGTCGCTTCGAGATAGGCGGGTGTGATCCGGCCGATATTCACCGAAGTCCCACCGGCCACCGTCTCCCCGTCCAGATAGCCTCCGGCAGGCGGCGTGGCACTGATGCGAAATACACCCACCTCGGATAACTTCACATCCTGCACCGTCCCCCCGGCAGTCGGCTTATGGTCATAACGATTCTGGTCGTTGGCAGCCAGGGTTACCGTACCCTCGACTCCATCGGTCGGTGCCACCAGCACCGATGCCAGAGCGATGCCATCATGGCGGAAGTTGGGTGTAGTCGGATTGCCTAGGCAAAGGTCTTCATCTTCATCGCCCTGCCAGCCCACCGGTTTGAAGCGCACCGGGAAACCATCTCCTGCAGAAACAAAAACCTGACAGCTGGCATCGCCTTTTTCGCAGTACCACTTTGCCGGCGAATCCGTTGGTTCGACGCACAGCCCTATCGGCTTTACCACGAACTGATCCGAACCCAGCATGCTCAGGCCGCTGTCCCCCGTGCCCGAGCTACCGCTATATCGTGCATTGAGTTCCAGTTTGCCCGCATCGTTGTAGCGCACCTTGATCGGCGCTTGTGCGTCGTTATCGAACGCCAACTTCAGCGTTGTGGGTGATGCCTCGGCAGATGAGACAGCGGTGCCGTTGACTTCGAGCGAACGGCCAGCGCTCGCCGAGGGATCGATGTATCCCGACCAGAACTGCACGTCGCGCTCGACGTTCTGGAAGGCCGGCACGCACCGCTGCGAAGTGTCATCCTTGCGCACAGCCCTGATCAGAACATCATCCGAAAGCTTGTTGGACAGCTGGGTCGGCACATCAAAGACGAAGCCCGAGTCGGCGAACGTGAGCGTACAGTTCGTGCCGAGCGGGCCGGAGCCAATCTTGCACAGGGTCTGGCTGAGCGGTTTGGTGGCTGGATTAGAGCTTGCAATCCCCAAGGTCGCGCTCCCCTTGGTCGTTCTGCTAAGCGAAAAACCGCCGCTACCACCGATGAAGGTTCGGGTATCGCTACTGACGATCGAGCCATTGGCCGACAATACGGCGGTAGCCGTGACCGCCTCGGTATACAGGGCACAGGCGGAGTCCAGACAGGCCTTCACCGTGACCGGCAGCGGCGAGCATGTCAGCCCCGAAGACGGCGCAATGATCTCGAAATGGTCGATCTGGGTGCCAATCGGATTCATCCGGTTGGCGCAGACCTGCAGATCGTCCAGCTCGTGGATATTGACGTTGCTGCCCGTCGAGCCAGTGAAGCTGAGCCAGAAATTATCCGGTACCGAGTCCTGGGTGCTGTGTGCCTGAACGTCATAGGCCGACACGAGCGTGCTGTAGTTTCTCCCGCTACCGCCGGTATCCCGCTCGACGGTCACCAGTGTCTTGCCTCTGGTACGCGAATCGATCGTGACGCGATAAAGATGCCCCGGGCCCGCTAACGAGGTCGAACTGGGGTTATCGATTCCATTCGACAGAGTGCCTGTTCCCGTCAAGTAGTGATAACCGTCGGTACCGCTTCCCGGACCACGAATCGCGATCGCGTCGCTACGCGAACCGATCCCGCCCTCGCGACCTTCGGTGTCGTTGGAGTAATTGCCGAACTCGTCGAAGCCGATACCCAGCCACCCGCCGGCGAAACCGGAAATTCCGGTCTTCTGCGCATAGCCGAGAGAACCGCCATAGGCTCCGGGCTGAGGCGTGACACGGGCGTCGGATACGATCAGCGCCATACCATCGGCGCCGCGATTGCTCCTGGTGGAATAGCCGTAGTACTTGAACGTGACACTGATCAGGTTATTGGCTGCCGGAAAGGTACGTTGAACCGTCGCTCCAGTCGCCACGTTGGTGCTGTCGTCGGTCAGACGAAGCCGGCCATTGACGATACGTGGATTGCCAAAGGTGCCGCTACGGGAGGTAACGGCCCAGTCGCCGCCGATGATGCTGCGGTTGAAGTTATCCGGTGAGGACGTCAGGCAGACCGGTTTGATCTCTCCGTCGCACAGATCCGCAGGTGTCGTGCCGGTAGGGGTACAGACACCATAGACATGGCTGCGCCCGGTGCCGGTAATCGTGGTGTTGCCCCAGGTCGCCGCAGTGACGTCGCCATAGACGAAGGAATCGTTGAGCAACCGTACTTCGTTGGTAGTAACGAGATTGCCGGTAACGGTACTGCCATCGAGCATGATGTTGTTCTGACGGGCAGTAACGTTCCCGGTTATCTGCATCCTATTCAAGGTAACGGTGCAGCAATTGCTGCTGATGTTTCCCGTGACCGAACCACCGGTGAGAGTAACGAGTCCCTCGGTCGCGACGATATCGCCGCTAAAGTTCGTGTCATCGGCAACCACTTTCCGAGCGCTCACCTTGCCGCCGACGCTGCCTGCCCCCAACGTCACCTCCCCACTGGCAGTCAGTGCGCCAGTGATGACGGTTCCATTGATCGTGGTAACGTTCTGCGCGGCGTTGATACTGCCCACACGTCCGCCGTCGAGGCTCACCGCCCCATGGTTGTTGCTCAGACTCCCGCCGATCGTCGTTCCATCATGCGTCGTTACACTGCCGCCACCGTTGAGGTTGGAACTGATCGAGCTCTTGGTCAGAGTGATTGTGCCGTTGACCGATTCGACCGAGCCCTGAACGGCGGTGTCGCTCAGCGTGATCGCACCGCTGTTGGAGCGGACGGAACCATGGATGGTATTGGTTCCGGTCGCAGTCACCGGGCCGTAGCCGGCGCTCAACGTGATGTTCTTGTTGCTGGTACCGATGGTATTGCGCGCCAGCGCGAACCCACCGTCCGCAATGACGGTGATATGGCTGAGCCTGCTGGTATCGACCTGCAACGTGTCACCGGGCGCCAGGTTCACGGAGCCGTTGCATGTGAAGGAGTCGGAGCTGTAACTCCAGTTGCCAGTGCAGGGGGCATTGGTCTTGTATTCACCCCAGAGCCAAAAACCTTCCCAGTAGAACGTATAGCTCGCCGCATGCGCGCCACCGGGCAATATCGCAGCAAGGATCAGCAACCAGCAGCGCATCAAAAAGGTACGGTTAATTTTCAATCTTCTCGACCTTTGCCGTCAGTTTTCGATATGCATAATCCGGCCGCTCCGAGGGTGATGCTGCGTTCTGTGCAACAGCGGTCAGGGTGTACAGCGTCAGGTCTTTTCCGTTCTCGCGGTCTGGGTACTCGTCCGGCGGCCATTTGCAGGTGACGACGACTCCCGAAAATTCGGCAAGAACTCCATCCAGGGCCAGGCTCGTACTGGACTGGCAAGATCCGTCCTTCACAGCCTCGCGAATCCCCCACTCCAACCCGGCCCGGGCCGCCTGATAGGCTCTGGCCTGCTGGATCGACAGGCTCAACGTCCCACTGGTCGTGACTGAAAGCCGCGCCATGGCAACGACCGTCAGCGCGACGACGATCATCACGAACAGAGCAGCAATCAGTGAAAAGCCTTTTTCATGGCGCATTGTCGATATGCACCTGTTGTTGAAGAGTTATGGATTCGCCGTCCCGGTCCAGGGTCAGACTCAGTGTCACGAGCCCAGGCCTCTGTGGGTTGCCGGGCTGGTAGGCAAAGCTACAGGCAGTCACATGAGATGCGACCGGTACGGAATCGGACGGCACGGCACTGGATACCGACGCGGACAGCGTCACGCTGGTGTAGCGCAGCAGCTGCCCGCCACTGCTGGCCGGATTGCAGCGATAGCCAATGGCTTGGTCGGCCAGGTAGAAGCGACGCTGTGGCGAGGCATGGACAAAGGTGAAGGCGCCTCCCGGCAGATCCAGCGTAACCAGGGTTTCGTTGCCGGTTTGGGTTGCGTCGAAGGTCGTGCCCGTGGGCGTGATGACACCCGGATCGGCATAGGCCCAGACATTGCCACCCGGCGTCGGCACACCGCCGCTGTTCGCACCCAGGTTGTTGATCACCAGCCAGCGCGCACCCGCAACTGACAGGTCCGGGTCCAGAACCTGGAAACCATCGCAACGACCATTGCTCGTCTCACAGCCGCTAGGCTCGCTGGAGAAGCGCAGACTGTCACCGCCAGCTCGATTCGAGACGTAGCGGCCTGCCTGGAGAATGTTCAGGGTTTCAAGCGTTCGACCATCGGAAGACTGACGAATCGAGTTCGGTACAGCGAGGCGAATATCGCGGGCCATGCGGTTCAACGCGACCGTCGCCTGCTCGACCAGCTCGCTGCGGCGAGTCTGGTCGACGAATGCCCGTAGCGGATGCTGCATGACGCTGGTGATCATCAACAGCACGATGCCGCTCAGGGCGATCACCATGATCAATTCGACCAGCGTGAAAGCTCGTGCAGATTTCATGGGCATCGATCCGCCCCGTTGGCATCGACTTCGCCGTAGCAGGTACGGAAGCCGGAGAGTTGCAGGCGCTGGCCTGACGGGTCGGTCACCGATACATCGATACGTCTGGCCGGCACTCCATTCCAATTGGCCAGCTGTGTGACTGAAACCTGTACGCGATAACCGGACAGCGCCTGAACCAGGGCACCGGTCGCGTCCCGTACCCCCTGGTCATCCAGACTCGCGTAGTCACATACATCGTCAAACCGGGATCTGGACAAACCTGGGGTCGCCGCGCAGCTTCCGGTATTCGTTGAGTTCGGGTCCAGATAGGGCTGAAACAGGATTTCTTCGAGATAACCCTCGGCGATCACCAGGCTCTGCTGACGCAGCATCGGATCGGCGGAACGCCCTCCGATCACGGCCATGGCGCTGTATAGAGCGGCAGCGGCGATACCGATGATCACGATGGTGATCACCAGTTCGACGAGAGTCAGGCCGCGCTGCTTGCGGGGGGCAAATTTACTCGCCTGGCCGTATGCGTTCAGCTTATGCGGAAAGTGCGACAGGCCTCGTGGTGTCAAACCACTCGGGTTGAGGCTCTGGTGTTTGGCGTCACGCCACAGGCATCCGGGAGTTCGGTGCCAGGCGAATAAATTCGCCCCTACAGGATATTTAGTGCAGGTGCTTAACCCGGTGATCACGGGGTGGCCTCAATAAATCCGGTGGAGTGAACAATAAGTTTGAAAATCCCACCTGAAAATTCGACGCTAGCGGCGGGATGGGCTGCCCCGAGTGAGTCAAATGTCACGGACAAGCTCTTATCAATATTTACATCGTACTCGTTAACACCCTGATAATCCTCTCCCGAAGGGTTGGCGACAAGTTCGTTGGCTTTGGGATCAGCCGGACCAACACCGCAATCTTTTGCATAGGTCAGTCGATAGCCGTCGCTATCGGCCAGAACCTTTATTGAACACCCACTCGCCACCGCCAATTTTTGCGCATAGCGAACAGACGAAAGAACCTCTTCGAAATAAAAGCGCTCATCGAAGGTCTTACGATCGAAAAAGCGCGGAAGGGCCACAGCGGAAATAATGGCGAGGATCACGATTACCATGATCAATTCGATGATTGTAAAACCGCGTTCAACCATTAGCTTGCCCTTCTTATACAAGCGGATTGGGGCGGAGTCGACCCGACTCCAGAAAGTCATGGCAACCCAGCCAAAGGCTGGCTGCGGTGCGGGTCAGCGAAACCCGCCAGCCATATACCGCAGGGGCTTCTAGCATTGGCGGATTTCATTCCCTACCACATGGTTTACTTATAAATGGCTAACCTGGCATTACTTGCAGTCATCGACTTCAATCAAAATATCCGGAGCGTCGTCAATAGAGGTTGCCTCTGTATATCTCACTTGACACTTAGTTTTATCCGCGACATTTTTTGCGGAAACAGTGGTAGTAGTCCCCGTTGTATTAGTATCAAAATCCTCATCGGAAATTTGTGCCGCATCTAGAATGCTCGCAGCACTTGGATAGCCGTTTACCATGGTGATATCTTCACCTTCCAGCCTTACTGTAGTCACAGCTGGAGTACCGGACGTCGTGCTTTTTCCTGCCAAATGTGCCGCATGAGCGATTGCAGATGCCGATTTCACTGCTCCACCTGCACCCTGTATCGCCGCAGCACGCGCATCAGTCCCAAAATCCGCAAACCTCGGCAATGCAAACGCCGCCAAAATCCCCAGGATCACAATCACCATGATCAACTCGATCATGGTGAAACCGCTTTGTTGTTTCTTCATGGTTGTCGCTCCTGTTTTACGTTCAGTTGAAGGTGACGAAGACTTCGCCGGTGTTGGCGTTGTACTCGATGAGGTCGTCAGCCCCATCGAGGTTGTAGCGATACAAACAGCGTGTGCCATTGGCCGTCGCGGTAAAGGCCGCGTGGTCGCCGGTGATGCTGGGAGCAGAGGCCTGCAGCAGGGTGCCCCACAGGCGGCGGCATTCATCCGCGCTCATGCTGGTGCTGGCGCCGGGGTTGCCGCTGCGTTCGGTGCCAACCGGCCAGCCGGCGGCGTTGACGTCGATCGTGCCGTTGCCGTAACCGGCGACGTCGATCTGGCAGTTGCCGGCCACGCAGCTGTTGCTGCCGCCGTTGCGGTTGAGTTCGTATTGGCCGCGCACCAGGGAGACGGCCGACGTGAAGGCGCCGCCGGCGCTGCGCACGGTGGCGCGGTGGGCGTCCTTGGCCGAGTCGATGAAGTGCGGTAGCGCCACCGCGGCGAGGATGCCGAGGATGGCGATGACCACCACCAGCTCGATCATGGTGAAGCCCTGGTTCTTCTGCATTACATGCGCTCGCTGCTGGTTTTCATTCATCTGCTCACCTTTCGTGTCGGCACAGGCGTACCGCCCTGCCCTTCGCGTTTCGTTGTTCACTGCTTCAGTCATCACCCCCTCCCTTGCGCCGCGCTGCCCAGCTCCCACATGGGCAGGAACACGCCCAGCGCGAGGACCAGCACCATCACGCCCATGCAGACGATGAGGATCGGCTCGATGGCGTCGGCCAATTGCTTGAGGTCGTAGTCGACTTCCTGTTCGTAGAAATCGGCCACTTCGACGAAGAGGTCGTCCAGCGCGCCGGTTTCCTCGCCGACAGCCATCATCTGCAGCACCAGGGGAGTGAACAGGCCGCTGTTGTGAGCCGATCGGGTGAGCGCTTCGCCGCGCTCGACGTTTTCGCGGATGGCGAGAATCGCTTCGCCGATATGGCGATTGCCGACGCTGGCGCTGTTGATGGACAGGGTTTGCAGCAGCGGCACGCCGGCGCGGTACATCATCGCGAAGGTGCGGGTGAAGCGCGCCAGGGCGATGCGCTCGAAGATTCCGCCGACGATGGGCAGGCGCAGCTTGACACGGTCCCACTTGAGCGCGCCGGCGTCGGTTTCCGCCCATTTGAAGAAGGCGTAGAGGCCACCGACGATGCCGAGCAACAGCAGCCACCACCAGTCGCGCATGAAGTTGGAGGTGCCGATCAGCACGCGGGTGGCCCAGGGCAATTGGGCGTGGAACTGGGCGAAGACCTTGGCGAACGCGGGGATCACCAGCAGGTTGATCACCGCCAGCGCAACGCCCATGGCCACCAGCACGAAGATCGGGTAACGGGTGGCCTGCTTGATGCGCTTGCGGGTCTCGCGCTCCAGTTCCAGGTAGGCGGAAAGCTGCTTGAAGGCCTGGTCCAGTTGGCCGGTGTTCTCGCCGACGCTGACCATACTGACGAACAGGTTGCTGAAGACCTTGGGATGCGCATTGAGCGCCACGGCCATGGACAAGCCGCTTTCCAGGCTGGCGCGAACGTCTTGCAGGACTTCGCGGAAATACAGGTTGCGATTCGATTCGGCCAGGCCGCCGATGGCGCGGATGATCGGCACGCCCGCCTTGGTCAGGCTGTACATCTGGCGGGTGTAGATGATCAGCTCGTCCAGGTCGACGCGTTTGCGACGCAGCTTTTGCCGCAGCACGGCCAGCACGTCGGCGCCGCCCTGGACCTGCTCGGCTTCGATGGTGAGCGGGGTGATCTGGCGCGCGAGCAGCTCACTGGCCACGGCATCGGCGCTGATGCCTTCGACGGCGCCGTTGACCTTGGCGCCCTGGGCGTTGCGACCCGTATAGCGGAAGGCGGGCATCAGGCGAGCGCTCCGGCGGCTGTCGCGGCTGAACGACGCGATGCTGGGAGCGGGAGCACTCCCTCACCCCAGCCCTGGGCTTTGGCATCCTGCGTCGTCCTACCTCCTGCATCCATGCAGTCGTCTCCCACGAGGGGAGAGGGGGTTTTCGTGCAAGCATGGAGTACCGATCGTTCCCATGTTCCGCGTGGGAACGCCGTTGGCGATGCGCTGCGACGCTCGGACGATGAGCGTCCGCACTGGGGTTCCCACGCGGGAGCGTGGGAACCATCAGCAAAGGCGGTGTGCGGTCCTGACCTGTAGGAGCGAGCTTGCTCGCGATGAGGGCGCACCGGGCAACCGAGAATTGTCAGCAAGCTGGCTCCTATAAGAGCGGTGCGGCGTTGCGCGGGCCGGGCGTTCACGCGCTCACCTCATCGTCGGCCAGGGTGGCGCAGACTTTCAGCACTTCATCGACGCTGGTGATGCCGGCGATGGCATAGTCCAGGGCGCTGGCGGCCAGTGGCCGATAGTGCGGCTGCTGGCGTGCGGCTTCGGCGAAACCCTGAGGGTCGCCACGACGCAGCGCGGCGATCATCGGCTCGTCCAGTTCCAGCAGTTCATAGACGCCAACCCGGCCGCTGTAGCCGGTGTTGTGGCAATGGTGACAACCGCTGCCACGCTTGAAGCGCGTGCCCGCCAGCGATTGGCCGTAGAGGTTTTCGAGCCAGGCGATCTGCCGCGGATCGGGTTGGTGGTCTTCGAGGCAGTTTTCGCACACGCGACGGATCAGGCGCTGGGCCAGCACAGCGTTGAGCGCGGTGGCGACCAGGAAAGGCTCGACGCCCATGTCGATCAGGCGCATCGCCGAAGTCAGTGCGTCGTTGGTGTGCAGGGTCGAAAGCACCAGGTGGCCGGTGAGCGCGGCACGCAGGGCGATCTCGGCGGTTTCCTGGTCGCGGATCTCGCCCACCAGCACGATGTCCGGGTCCTGGCGCAGGGCGGCGCGCAGCACGCGGGCGAAGGTCAGCTCGATCTTGGCGTTGACCTGTACCTGGTTGATGCGCGGCAGCCGGTATTCCACCGGGTCTTCCACGGTGATGATCTTCTTTTCCGGGCTGTTCAGCTCGGACAGGCCGGCATAGAGCGTCGTCGTCTTGCCCGAGCCGGTGGGACCAGTGACCAGCACCATGCCGTGCGGGCGCTGCAGCAGGCGGCGGAAGCGCTCGAGCATGGCCGGAGGCATGCCGGTGCCTTCGAGCTGGAACATCGCCCCGCTCTGGTCGAGCAGACGCATCACCACCGATTCGCCGAACTGCACCGGCATGGTCGAGACGCGCACGTCGAGGCTGCGGTTCTTCACGCGAATGTTGAAGCGGCCGTCCTGCGGCAGGCGCTTTTCCGAGATATCCAGGCCGGACATGATCTTCAGGCGCATGACCAGCGCCGAAGCGACCCGCTGCTCCTTCATCACCTGTTCGTTGAGTACGCCGTCGATGCGCTGGCGGATGCGCACCACGCTTTCGTCCGGCTCGATATGGATGTCCGAGGCCTTCATCTGCACGGCGTCTTCGAACAGCGTCTGCAGCAGGCGCACCACCGGCGCATCGCTGTTGCTCTCGGCGCCCAGGCGCGCGAGGTCGAAATCGCTGTCCTGCAGATCGCCCTCCAGCTCGCCGGCCAGCGAAGCGATCTCGCTGGTGCGCCGGTAGAGCCGATCCAGCGCACCGAGCAGTTCGCTTTCGCGCACCACCGCCGGATACACGCGCTTGCCGAGCAGGCGTTCCATCTCGTCCTGGGCGAACAGGTCGAGCGGATCGGACATGCCCACCAGCAAACCATCGCCCTGGCGCGACAGCACGATGACGCGAAAACGCCGCGCCACGGCTTCGGGCAGGCTCTGGGTCAGCTGGTTGTCGAACTTGTAGTGCTTGAGCTCGACGAAGGGAATCTGCAGTTGCTCGGAAAGCGCCGTGAGCAGGCGCACCTCGTCGATGAAGCCCAGATCGAGCACCGTGCGGCCGAGCTTGGAGCCACTGCGTTTCTGGTCCTGCAGGGCCAGCTGCAGTTGGGCGTCGCTGATCAGCCCGGCCTGGACCAGCAGGTCGCCGAGGCGAACCTTGCGCTGGCGCATGTCCTGAGTCATTGCGTTCCTCCCAGGGAAGCGGCCCGTTCACTGGCGAAACGCCGTGCGCTTTCGTCCAGCCCCTGCCCTTGCAGCGCCCTCTGGTAATGCCCGCTGGCCTGAGTGGACTGGTCGAGTTGTTCGAGGGAAATGGCCAGGCCCAACTGCCAGGACGCCTGGTCGGGACGGGCGGCAACCAGCTGGCGGTAGATCGCCGCGCTGGCGGCCCAGTCCTCGACCTGCTGGTACAGCGCGGCGAGCAAGGCGTGATAGGCGGTGTGCTGGAACAGCTCCGGCGGGTTCTCGCGCAGCGTCGCGATGGCGCCGAGGTTGTCTCCGCCTTGCAGCTGGGCACGCGCCAGCAGTTCGCGCAGTTCTGAATCGAATGGCCGCGCCTGCAGCTGTGCCGGCAGCCACGCGAGCAGGGTTTGGGTTTCACCGACCGCGAGATAGGCGCGGGCCAGCCAGCGCACCACCTGCGGGTCTTTCGGCTGCGCCTCGTGCAGGGCCTGCAGCTCACGAATCGCTCGGGGATGATCCCCGTCGTGCAGTGCCTGGCGCGCCTGCTCCAGCGCGCTTGGGGTATGGCGACCGATATTGCTCGCCAGCGGGGTCGCGCGGCTCGGGCTTGCGCTCGGGGCGGGGCTTTCTGCTGGCGCGGCCTTGGCCGTCGAGACGATCACCGGCTCGGGCTGGTTCGCGGGGGCTTCGCGGGTTACCCACTCCGGCAGGCTCGCCTCCTCCGGCGTTTCCGGTTCGGCTACCGGCAAGGCCAGCGATGGCTCCTGCTCGGTGCGCTCGCTATTCAGCGGTACTTCCAGCCAGAGTTGCCAGCGATCACCGGCCGTTTCGAGGCGATCACGCACCTGAAGGCGCTCGGCCAGGCCGACGAACAGCACCTGTACCTGATCGCCGTGCGCTTCCACTCGCCAGGACAAACTCTGCCCCTGGGTCTCTATCCGGCCACTGCGCGCCTCGCCGTTCAGCTGGACGCCGCTCAGCTGCAAACTGACGGAACCGCCCTCATCGGTGCGCTGATAACTGACGGCACGATCGAGCAGCAGCTGCAGGACGAACCGCGAGCCATCGTTCTGCGGCAGTACTTCCAGCAGGCGCGTGGTAGCGCTTGCCGGAACGATCGGAGTGACGGGCTCCGACTGGGTCTCGACCGACTCGGAGGTCCACGCGGGCAGCAACGCCAGCGCGATGCCCGCCAGCACCAGCGCAGCGATCACCAGCAGCCAACGCCGCAGACGCGCAAAGCCCGCCCGGCGTGCGGCTGCGGTTTCGTTGGCGGCGTACAGACCGGAGAGCCGTTCGCGCTCGGCCGGCGCGGCACGGCGCACTTCGAGATCGCGAAGCATGTCGTTGACCAGGCTCATGGCAGCACCTTCGGCAACTGTTCGAGCCAGGGCCAGGCGCCGATCAGGCCGACCAGGGACAGCGCGCAGCCGAACAGCGTCCAGCTCAAACGGTGCGCCGAGCCTGGCCGCGCCCCTTCAGTATCCGCCAGTGCGCGGCGCACGTGACGCACCGAGACCTGGCGCTTGCCTTCGCCGAAAGCGGCCATCAGGCATTTGTGAGCAAGGATGTTGAGCAGCCGCGGGATGCCGCCACTGCCGCGTACCAGACGGCGTACGGCAGCGCGCTGGAACAGCGGCTCGCCACGGTAGCCGGCGACGGCCAGACGTTCCTGCAGGTAACGCTGGGCATCGCTGACGTCCAGCGGCCGCAGCCTGTAGGAGAAGGTGATGCGCTGGCGTAGCTGGCGAAAATCTTCGCGAGCCAGGGTCGCATCGAGCTCCGGCTGGCCGAACAGCACGACCTGCAGCAACTTGCTGTGTTCGGTCTCCAGATTGGTCAGCAGGCGCAAGGCTTCCAGCGTGGCGGCTGGCAGTGCCTGCGCCTCGTCGATCAGCAGCACGCTGCTCTTGCCCTGCCCGGCCAGTTCGATCAGACGCGCGTGCAGGGCAGCCAGCAGGCCGTGGTTGTCCAGCTCCTGGGCATCGACCACATGCAGCTCATGGGCCAGCGCCTGGCGCAGCGCCAGCGGATTGAGCGTCGGGTTCGGCAGCCAGGCCAGCTGGTAGCGTTCCGGGTCCAGCTCGTTGAGCAACGCGCGGCACAGCAGCGTCTTGCCGGTGCCGACCTCGCCCGTCACCTTGATGAAGCCCTCGCCCTCCGCCAGCGCCACGCGCAGCAGATTGAGGCAAGCCTGGTAAGGCGCCAGCTGGACCATGAATCCGGTATTCGGAGTCAGCGCGAAGGGCTTCTCGCGCAGGCCGAAGAATGCCTCGTACATGACGCCCGCTACCTTGTCGACCGGAAGGATTCAGAGCTCTTGCGCAACTCGTCCAGCCAGACCTGGTCGTTGACCACCTGCGGGCGCATGAGGATGACCAGCTCTGTCTGCTCCAGCGATTTGCGCTGCTGCTGGAACAGGGCGCCGGCAAAGGGCAGCTTCGACAGCCAGGGCACGTTGGCGTCGTCGTTGCTGTTGCGGTTTTCCAGCAGGCCGCCGATCACCACCACCTGGCCGCTGCGGGCACGCACGATGGAATCCGACTGACGCGTGGTGGATAGCGCCAGCGGCAGGTTGAAGACGTTGTCGGGGCTGCCGAGCTGGATGCTCTTGTTCTGGTCCTGCACGCGGCTGACGGTGGGCCGCACGTGCAGGGTGATCTGGTCGTTCTCGTCGATCTGCGGCGTGACATCCAGCGAGATGCCGGAGAAGAACGGCGTCAGGGTGATGTCCAGATCCGGCGCGGTGGTGCCGCCAGCCAGCGAGGTGGTGGTGGTGGACACGTCGGTGACGAAGAACTCGTCGGTACCGACCTTGATCACCGCCTTCTGGTTGTTCAAGGTGGAAATCCGCGGGCTGGAGAGCACACGCACGTCCCCCTGGGTTTCCAGAAGCTGTACCACGCCCTCGAAATTCCCGAAGTCGAAGGTGGCGCCGAAGACGCCACCGATCCCATCCGGGCCTTCCAGGGGAATATTGGGAATGTTCACGCCGCCCGCCGTGGTGGCGAAGCCGCCAAGGCTGATGCCTTTCTGCCCTTGCAGGAAACTCCAGTTGATTCCCGCCTGGAAGCCGTCGGACAGATTCACCTCGAGAATCTTGGTTTCCAGGATGACCTGGCGCTGCAGGTTGCGCTGCGCCTGGCGCAGGAAGTTCTCGACCGCCTGCTGGTCAGCGCTGGCAGCGCGTACTACCAGCAGCCCGGCCTGCGGGTTGACCACCACCTGGTTGCCCTCCTCGGCACCGATCATCATGGCGATGACTTCGCGGATTTCCGCCCAGAAATCCACGTTGCTGCTGGTAAGCAGCTGGCTGGCATTGACCGTCGACGAGGTGCTGCTGGTGGTCGTGCCGCCGACGCCGACACCGGTGTTGTCGCTGGAGGTGACTTGGCCGGAGCTGACCCGGGTATCGGTGGTGCCCAGGCGCTGCACGTTGAGGTAGTTGAGGTCGTAGGTACGGGTGATCGCCTGGTTCGGCTGGATCTGATAGCCATAGCTGGTACGGCGATAGTCGTAGCCGTAGCTGTCGCGAACGGCGGCCAGCACTTCCTCGAGGTTGACGTTGCTGAGGCTGAAGGTGATGTTGCCGGTCACCTCCGGATGCACCAGCAGGTTCTGTCCGGCGCTCTGCATCAGGCTGAGGAAGAAATCGCGCGCCGGCATGTCGTTGACCGCCACGTCGAAGCGCGGACCGGCACCGCTCGAGCCGGCGATATCCAATGGCGGAATCAGCGCGGCCTGCACCGAGGGCGGTGGCGCGACCTTGTTCTGGCTCTGTTCGAGGCTTTCTTCGAACAGGCGTTCGCTCTGCTCGTAGAGCCGCTGGTCACCGTCCTTGAAGGTCTGGCAGGCGCCGAGCAGGCAGAACAGGCTCAGCAGGCCGAGGCGAGGCAGAAGGGTCGGCATCATGGTTGGGTACGGCTCGTGTTGAAAATGGGGGCGCTCAGGCGCAGCTCTTCGCGCTTGCCTTCGCGTTCGATCAGTACGGAATGCGGGTCGATGGCCAGCACGCGGGCGTCCGCCAGCTGCTCGCCGACTTTCAGCGATTGACCATTGATCACCGCACGCGCGCCCTGGGGCAGGCGCAGGATGGCTTGCAGGCGCAGGGTGGCTCCCGCGTCACTGGCGATGTGTGTCGCGCTCGGGCTGGCAGGCGGCAGGGTCGGATCGAGTGCGCTGGCATCGAGCGTCACGAGCAGCGACAGCAGCCCGCCGGCGGTGATCAGTAATCTAGACACCGACCCACCCCGCATCACGACTCAAGGTATGCAGATCCAGGATGATGCGCGCACGACCTGCGCCCGCCTCACCCACTTCATAATCGAGGCTGTCCCAGTGCAGCCGCCAACCGCTGGCCTGAATGGCGTTCAGGTAGGTCAGCAGCTCGAAATAACCGCCCTCCAGCGTCAACCGCAGCCCGTGGCGATAGAACGTCAGCGGCGCCGTCTTGCGCTGTTCGGCGTCGGTCTGGACGTTGCCGGGCAGCGTCAGCGGCGTGCTGGAGCTTTCCAGCTCGATCAGCTTGAGCTTGTCCTGGGTTCGCAGCAGGTCCTGCAGCAGCACCTTCATCTTCGCCGGCGAGATCAGGGCGCGGGTTTCCTCATCGATACGCTGGAGAATCCGCGTCCGATTGGCCTGTGCGCTCCGCAGCGCCTGCCGGTAAGTCAGGTTGGGGTCCGCCGCCAGCTTGGCCTGGATCTCGCGCAGGGTGCTGTCGGCTTCCAACTGCCGGCTCTCGGCCAGGCGCTGGCGGTTCTGCTCGGCGGCGATGCGTGCGGCCAACGGGTCGGCGACCAGCATCATGTAGAGCATGACGACCAGTCCCAGGCCCACTGCGAAACAGAGCCACTGCTCGCGCGGGGCGAAGGCCTGCCAGCGTTGCAGCCACTTATTCATCGCCGCCCTCCTTGCCCGCGCGGGAAGACAGCAGGAAGCGCAGCAGGTCCTGTTCGTCGCGCTGCAGATCGAAACGGGCGAACTCGCGGCCGCTGAAAGCGCTGCTCTGGCCGAGGCTCTGCAGATAGAGCGGCAGCAACTCCTGATCCTGGCTGAGGCCGTGCAATGCGAGTTCGCTGCCACCCGCCTGCAGGCGGATATGGGTCAGCCACAGGCCACGCGGCGGATGGCGGTCGGCCAGCGCCTGCAGCAAGGGCGAGAATCCGCTGCTGCGCTGCGCGTCCAGCGCCTGCAGGTGATCTGCCAGGCGCTGCAATTCGCGGTTCTCGGCTTCCTGCTCGGCCAGTTGCGTCGGCAGGCGCGCGTCCAGCACCGGCTCGCGGTAGTCGGCCTTGACGACGTCGAGTCGGGCCTGCGCCTGCGCGGCCTGTTGCTCCGCCAGGGATGCGGCCTCGCGTGCCGCATGCAGCTGCCAGCCCTGCCAGGCGCCATGGACGACCAGCAGAACCGCGATCAGCAGGCAGCCCGACAGCAAATGCCCCGCCTGCGGCCCGCCGCCACGACGACCTTCGCGCTGGTAGAGGTTGATGTTCTGCATCAGCTGGCTTCCTGGCGCAGGGCCGCGCCCACGGCGCCGATACAGAAGGCCTGGAGCGACTCGTCCAGCTCCGCCGCGGCCTGGCCGGGAAACAGCTCGCGCAGATCGAGCCGCTGCAGATTCACCGCCAGCCCACTGGAAAGCGCCTGGAAAGTACGTTCGCCATCCTGCTTCATGGGCAGCAACATCACGCGGCTGATATAGCCTTTGCCCAGTTGGCTTTCGTAGTAATCGAGCGACCGCTGGATCTCCAGCGTCATGCCGGACTGGTCGCCTGCAGCCTGGCGCAGGCCATGCTCGATGCGCCGCGCCATGTAGACGTCCGCACCGCTCTGCACGCAGATCAACCCCTCGCTGGTGCGCAGGCGCAGCACGGCCAGGTTGGTGGCCTGTGCCCCCGCCAGCAAGCCGAGGTTGCGGAAGGCCATCTCGGTGATGTCGATGCTGGCCAGCTTCAGGCCAGCCTGATGGATCAGCGCAGCGAATTCGGTCATTCGCGCCTTGCTCAACACCGCGCAATAGACCATGCGGGTACGCCCGCGATAGGCGTCCTCCGGCAGCGCGAAGCAGTCGACGACCACCTCTTCGAGCGGCTCTCTGATCAGGTCCTTGATCCGCCAGCGCATGGCATCGCGCAACTCGTTGGCTGGTACGTCGGGCGCTTCGAGCAGAAACATCTGATAGGTCGCCGGATGCAGCAGGAAGTTGACCGGCATGCCAGCGAGACCATGCGCCACCACGGCCTGTTTGAGCAGTTCAGCGTGCGCGGCAACCTCGCCTTGCAGGAATTCGCAACGCGACAGCACCGGCTGCGCCTGCCCGGCATCTCGCTGCACCACGGCAAGCGCGACGCCTTGCGGCCCGGTTTCTATACCCAGCAATCCGCCGATCGGGGCGGTGCCGCGCCTGGAGAACAACCTCATGAATTCCTCGCCTGTCCAGCAGCATCGGGACGCCCCTGACGGGGCGATTCGGACACAGCCAAACGTCGTAGCAAATTGCCATTACTGAAAATGGGGGCGACTTTAACAACATCGGGCGGGGTATGTCCAAATTTTGTCACTCCACCGAAACCTGCGTTGACATGCGTCAAAATAAGAACGCCAGACGCTGCTTCGTTATCGGCAGAAAGGTCCGCAGGCGTGAGCGCCGCCCGCCACCGCTCGTCGCAATGCCGCGGTCTTGACGCGCTGGAGCCAGGAGCAAGCGGCATAGCAAATGAGGGACTATCTAGGGGATGTTGACGCTTCGTCGCGAGCCGCGTTGCTGCGAGAAATGGCGCCAGGTTAGGCGTAGGACGCAGGTAATGGCCTCGGCCGGCCGCGTCATTGCCTTACCAAGTCCTACACGACAGCTGGCGTCATTTCCCGCGCAACCCTTCGGGCCGGGCCTGTTTTTACGCGATGCAGCGTTACTCGTCGCTTATTTGGAATAACCAAACTTCGCTTCTCGTGCCTTGCCTCGCGTAAAAACAGGCGCCGGCGCGGCCGCGAACGAAACGTCAACAGCCCCTACAGGCAAAGAGGCTGCGCCGACCGACGGCTCAGAACAATCGCAGTTGTTCGGCCTGGTCACGCGAATCAATCAGCCGCACGCCGACACCGATCAGGCGTACCGGGCGTTTGCCTCGCGCGAACGCGACGGCGAGCAAATCGGCGTAATCCTCCAGTTCCAGGCCGGCTCCGGATTGTTCCAGGGTGGTCTGGGTGAAGTCGTGAAACTTCAGTTTGACGAAAGGCTTGCCGGGGCGGTAACGGCTGTCGAGCCTCGCCATCCGCCGTGTCAGCTCCTGCAGCAACTCGGGAAGGCGCTCCAGGCAGGCGGCCAGATCCGGCAGATCGCGGTCGTAGGTATTTTCCACGCTGACCGACTGACGCCGGCTCTCGACCTGCACCGGGCGCTCGTCGATGCCATGGGCGAGCCCCCAGAGCCGCTCGCCGAAGGAGCCGAAATCACGCAGCAGGTCCAGGCGATTGCGCGCACGCAGGTCGGCGCAGGTCCGGACGCCCATGCGCTGAAGCTTCTCGGCGGTGACACGCCCCACACCGTGCAGCTTGGTGACCGGCAGGCCAAGCACGAACTCGTCCACCTGCGCCGGCGTGATCACGAACAGGCCATCGGGCTTCTTCCAGTCACTGGCGATCTTGGCGAGGAACTTGTTGGGCGCAACGCCCGCCGAGACGGTGATGCGCAACTGTTGCCAGACGCGCCGACGAATGTCCTGGGCGATACGCGTGGCGCTGCCGGCGAAGTGCTCGCAACCGGTTACGTCGAGAAAGGCCTCATCGAGGGAAAGCGGCTCGATCAGGTCGGTATAGGTGCGGAAGATCGTGTGGATTTCCTGCGAGGCCTCCCGGTAGGCCTCCCGCCGCGGCCTGACGATCAGCAGGTCGGGACAGAGCTTGAGCGCATGCGCCGAGGCCATTGCCGAACGCACGCCATAGGCCCGCGCTTCGTAGTTGCAGGTGGCGATGACCCCGCGCTGCTCGGCCAGCCCGCCGACCGCCATGGGGCGATTGGCCAGGCTGGGATCGTCGCGCATTTCGATGGCGGCGAAGAAGGCATCGCAATCGACGTGAATGATTTTGCGCAACCTGTTCTATCTCATCGGCACTGGCACACTCGAAGCGAACATCCGCGAGGGCTTCGAGTCGAAATCAGAAGAAGGGACGATACCATCCCAACCACGCGGAGGAAGATCCTGTGAAAAACTCGACGCTTGCCCTGACCCTCTTCGCCAGCCTCGTTGCAACAGGCGCAATGGCCCATGACGACGACATGAAGAACCAGCCAACGGATTCGACCATGGAGCAGCGGGCGCAGGATGACGATGCCTCAGCCCATGGCTATCAGAACCCCACCGGTACCGACCCGGATCCGCGCATGACCAACGAAGTACAGGAAGATTGGCGCGAAGATGCCAAAGAGCGCCGCGATGCCGAGATGCGCAAGCCCGAGCAGCGCTGAAGACAGTCAGAGTTCGAGCGGGTAAGGCGGCACCAGCGCCTTGCCGTACCCCTCGACGAACGCCTCCGGCATCCGTTTCGGCTTGCCGCTCGACATCTGGATGCAGACGAAGGTGGTCTGCGCCCGCAGCAAGGTGGTGGTATCGGCTGGCCTGACCAGCTGGAAGTTGCGCTTCATCTTCAGGCGCTGGTCCGACTGGACGATCCAGGTCGCCAATTGCAGGCGATCGCCCTGATAGGCGGCCGCCAGATAATCGATCTCGTGCCTGAGCACCGCCATCGCGCGATCCAGCCGCTGGTAATCCTCCAGCCCCAGCCCCAGGCTCTGCGAGTGCTGCCAGGCACAGCGCTCCAGCCAGGAGACGTAGACCGCATTGTTGGCATGGCCGAGTTCGTCGATGTGCTCGGCTTCGACCTCGATATCGATGATGAACGCGTCGGGCTGGTCCCAGATCATGCTTACCTCTCGCTCGCTGTAGTGCGCGACAAGTCTATTGCAATCGAGCGTCTCTGCGCCCCTGCACGTGCTATGGCAGATCATTCAGCGGCTGAGTTCATCGAAGCGCCGGACTCTCGCGCCGCCGGCCGATTAATTCAGCGCAAAACAAAAAGGGCCATTTCATGAGAAATGACCCTTCGACGCCCAAAACGGGCAATAAAAATGGCGTCCCCTAGGGGACTCGAACCCCTGTTACCGCCGTGAAAGGGCGGTGTCCTAGGCCACTAGACGAAGGGGACAAAACCTTCTGACGCGACCCGCCTTCAGGCGGGTCGGTGGCAATCATTGTCCGAGATTGGTGGAGCTAGACGGGATCGAACCGTCGACCTCTTGCATGCCATGCAAGCGCTCTCCCAGCTGAGCTATAGCCCCGGATTTAACGTCTCCCGACTCGCGATACTTGCGCATCGCTGCTGGAATATGGCGTCCCCTAGGGGACTCGAACCCCTGTTACCGCCGTGAAAGGGCGGTGTCCTAGGCCACTAGACGAAGGGGACAAAACCTTCTGACGCGACCCGCCTTCAGGCGGGTCGGTGGCAATCATTGTCCGAGATTGGTGGAGCTAGACGGGATCGAACCGTCGACCTCTTGCATGCCATGCAAGCGCTCTCCCAGCTGAGCTATAGCCCCATCTCGAGGACGGGGCGCATATTAGGGGCGGCCCTGCGCACTGTCAACGAAATTTTTACTGGCTGGTGAAGAAATTTCGACAGAAGAACAATTACTTACCGCCGACGGGTGGCAACGAGCCGACAGCTGCAGGCGAAGCCGATGCCTTGGCGTAAGCCTTGCCCCGTGGCCGAATGAATTCGGCCCTACGGCAAATCCGTGGAGGCAGACCGTGCGAAGCCGAGCGTAGGGCCGAACTTGTTCGGCCCTGTACTGCAGCCGAATGAATTCGCCCCTACAGGCAGACATCATGCACGGCCAGGGAGGGCGACAGCGACGGTGGCAATCAGCCCATTGCCGCCAGCAGCTTTTCCCACTCCTTCACTTCCTTCTTCGATGCGCCGCCGAGCAGTTCCAGCGCCTGGCGCAGGCGGAACCGCGTGAGGTCCGGCCCGAGGATTTCCATCGCATCGAGCACCGAGACCGAACTGGCCTGGCCGGTGATCGAAGCGAACATCAGCGGCATCACGTCGCGCAGTTTCAGCTCCAGATGCGCAGCCACCGCCTGGATGACATCGGTGATGCGCTCCTTGTCCCACTGGCGCAGCGCTTCGAGCTTCCACAGGGTCAGCTGCAGCACCTGGCGCACCTGGGTGGCATCGAGCTTCTTGTGCTCGAACAAGGCTGGGTCGAGATTCAGTGCTCCGGCGAAGAAGAAACCGGCCAGCGGCGCGATCTGGCTGAAGGTTTCCACCCTGCCCTGCACGTGCGGTGCGATCTTCATCAGGTATTCGGGATTCAGTGCCCACTGCTGGACCTGGCTGGCGAAGGCCTCCACGCTCAGTTCGCGAATCCACTGGCCGTTGAGCCAGGACAGCTTCTCGATATCGAAGATCGGCCCGCCCAGCGATACACGATTGATGTCGAAGTGCTCGATCATCTCCGCCAGGGTGAACTTCTCGCGCTCGTCGGGCATCGACCAGCCCATGCGGCCCAGGTAGTTGAGCATCGCCTCGGGCATGAAGCCCATGCGCTCGTAGAAGGTCACCGAAGTCGGATTCTTGCGCTTGGACAGCTTGCTCTTGTCCGGATTGCGCAGCAGCGGCATGTAGCACAGCTGCGGCTGTTCCCAGCCGAAGTATTCATAGAGTTTGATCAGCTTGGGCGCCGACGGTAGCCATTCCTCGCCGCGCAGCACGTGGGTGATGCCCATCAGGTGATCGTCGACCACGTTGGCGAGGAAGTAGGTCGGCAGGCCGTCGGCCTTCATCAGCACCTGCATGTCCATGCGGTCCCAGCCGATCTCGACAGTGCCGCGCAGCATGTCCTGCACCTGGCAGACGCCTTCGCTGGGCACCTTCATGCGGATCACGTGGGATTCGCCACTGGCGATGCGCTGCTGCGCCTCGGCCGGCGCGATGTGCATGCAATGGCCGTCGTAGCGCGGGGTTTCCTTGTTGGCCATCTGCTCGGCGCGCACCTGATCCAGACGCTCGGCGCTGCAGAAGCACGGGAAGGCATGGCCTTTGGCGACCAGTTCGTCCGAATACTTCTTGTAGATCTCGCCGCGCTCGCTCTGCCGGTACGGACCGTGCGGGCCACCGACGTCGGGGCCTTCGTCCCACTCGATACCCAGCCAGCGCAGTGCGTCGTAGATCTGCTGTTCGGATTCGCGGGTCGAGCGCAGCTGGTCGGTGTCCTCGATGCGCAGGATGAACTGGCCGCCATGCTGGCGGGCGAAGCAGAGGTTGAACAGCGCGATGTAGGCGGTACCGACATGGGGGTCGCCGGTCGGGGACGGCGCGATACGGGTGCGGACGGTGGTCATGTTGGTCTCGAATCCAGGCCACGGAAGAACACGGCGACCGGCGGCTGGGCAGGTCGCATGCGGAAAGGCGCGATGTTAGCAGGCGGACCTCTTCCGGCTCCACCAGGCGGGCATCCGTGACTGGCTGCGACTGCGTCCGGAGCGAAAGAAGCGCGTCCCGACGTTTCCTGAATGCAACGGAATTTTCGCAACTGTAACAGTTTATTTCCAAGGCTGAACGCTGCTAGATTGCCCGGCTGTCCTCCATGGCAACGAGCTTAGACATGCCCGCCACGCTGAAACGCCGACTCTTCATCTTCTTGATCCTTGTGCTGCTGGCCGCAGCCGCCCTGTTCGCTCACTGGTTCTTGATCGGCCGCCATTACGAGCACACCGACAATGCCTACGTGCAGGGTGAGATCACCCGCGTCTCCAGCCAGTTGGCCGCGCGCATCGAGCGGGTGCATGTCGAGGACAACCAGCATGTCGAAAGCGGCGATCTGCTGGTGACGCTCGAAGCCGGGGATTTCCGTCTTGCGCTCGAACAGGCCCGCGCGAACCTGGCGATACACGAGGCCGAGCTCGCCCAGGCGCGCAGCCGCCTGACCCAGCAGAACAGTCTGATCGCCGCCAGCCAGGCCGCTCTGGACGCGGCACAGGCTAACCTGGAGCGCAGCCAGCTCGACCTGTCGCGCGTCGAGGCGCTGCGCAAGCCCGGTTTCGTCTCGGAAGAGCGCGTGACGACGCTGTCGGCCGATGCCCGCGTGGCCCGTTCGCAGCGGCAGAAAGCCGGGGCGGACCTGAACGCCCAGCGTCAGCAGGTCGACACGCTCGAGGCGGAGGTACAACGCCTGCAGGCCCTGATCGGCAGCGCCCGCGCGCAGATCGAGCAGGCCGAGCTGAATCTGCGCCGCACCGAAATCCATTCGCCCATCAGCGGCGTTATCGGTCAGCGTTCCGCGCGCACCGGGCAGTATGTGGCGGTCGGCGCCTACCTGATGTCGGTGGTGCCCGACGAAGACATCTGGGTCCAGGCCAACTTCAAGGAAACCCAGATCGGCCGCATGCGCGAAGGCCAGGCCGCCGAGCTGACCTTCGACAGCTTCCCCGATACGCCCATCGAGGGTCGGGTGGCGAGCCTCTTTCCAGCCTCCGGCGCGCAGTTCAGCCTGTTGCCGCCGGACAATGCCACCGGCAACTTCACCAAGGTGGTCCAGCGCATCCCCGTCAAGCTGACCTTCGCGCCCGACAATCCGCTTAGGGGCCGCATCCGCCCCGGCATGTCGGTGGAAGTGAAGGTCGACCTTCGTGGCCGCTGATGCACTGACCCGCCCGGTCGGCGAACCCAGCCGGCGCGACTGGATCGCCGTGATGAGCGCCATGCTCGGCGCCTTCATGGCGGTGCTGGATATCCAGATCACCAACTCGTCGCTCAAGGACATCCAGGGCGCGCTCTCGGCCACGCTGGAGGAAGGCTCGTGGATTTCCACCTCGTACCTGGTGGCGGAAATCATCATGATTCCGCTGACCGCCTGGCTGGTGCAGCTGCTCTCGGCACGTCGGCTTGCCGTCTGGGTGTCGATCGGTTTTCTGATCTCTTCCCTGCTCTGCTCCTTCGCCTGGAACCTTGAAAGCATGATCGTCTTCCGGGCGCTGCAGGGCTTCACCGGCGGCGCGCTGATCCCGCTGGCGTTCACGCTGACGCTGATCAAGCTGCCGGAGAGTCAGCGAGCCAAGGGCATGGCGCTGTTCGCCATCACCGCGACCTTCGCCCCGTCGATCGGCCCGACGCTCGGCGGCTGGCTCACCGAGAACTGGGGCTGGGAGTACATCTTCTACATCAACGTGCCACCAGGCCTGGTGATGATCGCCGGCCTGCTCTACGGCCTGGAGAAGAAGAAGCCGCACTGGGAGCTGCTGAAGAGCACCGACTACGCCGGCATCGTCACGCTGGCGGCCGGCCTCGGCTGCCTGCAGGTGTTTCTCGAAGAAGGCCATCGCAAGGACTGGCTCGAATCGAGCCTGATCGTCGAGCTGGGCGTCGTCGCCCTGCTGAGCCTGATCCTGTTCGTGATTCTGCAGCTGTCGCGGCCCAACCCGCTGATCAATCTGGGCATCCTGCGCGAGCGCAACTTCGGCCTGACCAGCGTCGCCAGTCTCGGCATGGGCCTCGGGCTCTACGGTTCGATCTACCTGCTGCCGCTGTACCTGGCGCAGATCCAGCAGTACAACGCCCTGCAGATCGGCCAGGTGATCATGTGGATGGGCATTCCGCAGCTGTTCCTGATTCCGCTGGTGCCCAAGCTGATGAAGATCATCCCGCCGAAATGGCTATGCGCCGCGGGCTTCGCCCTGTTCGGCCTGTCCAGCTTCGCCTCGGGAGCGCTCAACCCGGACTTCGCCGGTGATCAGTTCCATCCCATCCAGATCATCCGCGCGATCGGCCAGCCGCTGATCATGGTGACCATCTCGCTGATCGCCACCGCCTACGTGCAGCCACAGGACGCCGGTTCCGCCTCCAGCCTGTTCAACATCCTGCGCAACCTGGGCGGCGCCATCGGCATCGCCCTGCTCGCCACCCTGCTGGACAGCCGCACCAAGGTCTATTTCGACTACCTGCGCGAAGCGCTGGTGCCGACCAACCCGGCGGTCGCCGAGCGCCTGAGCACCCTGACTGCGCAACTGGGCAGCGAGCAGGCGGCACTGGGCCGGCTCAGCGAAATCACCCATCAGCAGGCGATGATCATGGCCTACAACGACGCCTTCCACTTCGTCGGCATCGCCCTGGCCATCAGCATGGTCGCCGTGCTGCTGACGCGCCCGCTGCCGCAGGATATGCAGGCCGGCGCTGGCGGCCACTGAGCTGACTCTAACGCAACAGGGCGCTTCGCTCGGTCAGAACGCCAAGCGCACGCCCACGGTCAGGTTGCGCCCGGGCAGCAGCACGTCGTCCTTGATGAAGGAGCTGTGCTCGCGCGCCTTTTCGTCCAGCAGGTTGTTGGCCTTGAGGTACAACAGGTAGTCGGTCTGGTTCAGCGAGCCGCTGTAGCCAAGGCTGGCGCCAAGCATGTTGTAGCCACCGGTTTCGGTCTCGTAGTCGGCCAGGTCGTCCTGGCGTTGCACGCGGTAGAACTCCAGCTGGCCGTTCAGGGCCGTGGTGAAGCTCTGGTCGAGGCGCACGCCAAGACGATCGGCCGGAATACGCGGCAGGTCGCCACCACCATCGCGCAGCTTGCCGCGCACGTGGTCGCCGAACAGGGTGAACGCTGTGGCATCGGCGACCTGGAAACGCACCTCCCCTTCCGCCCCGGTGAGCACGGCATCCTGCTGACGGTACTCGATCTCGCGATAGCCACCACCGATGTCATGACCGCTGTCGGCGGCGTAGATGAAATCGTTCACCTCGTTGCGGAACAGGCTGAAGCTGAAGGTGGTAGGCCCGGCGAACTTGCGCAGGGTGATCTCGGCGTTGTGCGAGGTTTCTTCCTCCAGCTCGACGTTGCCCAGTTCGACGGTACGGGTCGCCGCATGCGGGCCGTTGGCGTACAACTCTTCGGCAGTAGGCAGACGCTGCGAACGCGACAGCGAGAAGCCCAGCGAGTACTGCGGCGCGAACGTCCAGACCGCCCCTGCGGAAACCGAGGTACCACTGTGATCGGTGTCGCGCCGGCCATCGGCCTCGATGTCCTGCCATTCGTGTCGCAGGCCGAGCTCGTAGCGCCAGGCGCCGGCGGTGTATTCCTCGAGCAGGAACAAGCCATGGTTGCGCGTCAGCGTCGGCGGAACGTAGGCCTCTTCGCCGAGCGCTTCGAAATCACGCCGCAGGGTTTGCCCACCCAGTACGCCGCGCCAGCCGAACAGCGGCCGATGGGTCAGCTCCAGGCGGGCGTCGGTGGCATCGTTGTTGAAACGGGTACCGACTTCGCCACCCTCGATTTCCTCGTGCTGGTAGTTGGAGTGCCCGACGCGCAGCCGCGCCAGCTCGAAGCCCGGCAGCGGTTCACTCAGCTCGCCGCGCAGGTCCCAGCGTTTCTGCCGCATGTCGATGTAGGGTACGCCGCCGTGCTCATGATCGTGGTCGTCATGGCCATGACCGTGTCCATGGCCACCGCAGTGCCAGTCGCTGCCATGGGTATGGCAATCGGCATGCTCGTGGGCCAGCAGACCGTAGCGATTGTTCTGCTCGCCGTAAGCCAGGCCGAGATAGCCGCGCGCACCGATGTAGCTCGCGCCCAGTGTGAAGCTGTCGGTGTCGTTGTAGGAACCGGCCTGCCTGGATGGCGAGCCGGGAATCTCGTATTCATCGGCCTGGCGCTTGGTTCCTTCGGCGCGCACGGCGAAGTTGCCGCTGCCGGCGGTGATGCCGAACACGCCGGCGCCTTCGTTGGCCACACTGTTGGCCCGTAGCTCCAGCTCACCCTCGTAGCCTTTCTCCGGCACGTAGGTGGGTACCTTGCGGTCGATCACGTTGACCACGCCGCCGATGGCCCCGCCGCCATACAGAAGCGTCGCCGGCCCCTTGAGCACCTCGATACGCTCGGCCAGCAGCGGCTCGCTGGTCACCGCATGGTCCGGGCTGATGGTGGACGCGTCGAGCAATTCCACACCATCGCTCAGCACCTTCACCCGTGCGCCATCCAGACCGCGGATCACCGGACGCGCCGCGCCTGCGCCGAAACTGCTGGAACGCACACCGGGCAGACTTTCCAAGGTTTCTCCCAACGTCGCCTCGCGGCGCAACACCAGCTCATCACCTTCCAGGACCTCGGCAGGCGTGGTCATCTCGTGGCTCTGCCTGGCCAGGCCGCTGGCGCTGACCACCACGGCATCGAGTTCGACCGGATCGGCGGCCCATGCGGCGGGGACGAAGCTTAGGCTAATTGCCAGGGCCAGCGGATGACGCTTCAGTTTCATTGTGATTCTCCAAACAGTGGCGGCTGCCTTCCGAAGCAACCGGGGATGACTGGTGCGCACCGAGCCCGAACGACAGGAGCAGGGTTTGCGGCTGGAGAATCTATCACATGTTATATCATAACAATTACATCATTTTTACGAACGCCCGCTCGAGCGAGCGCGAGGAAGCTATCGCTTACGGATTGAGTCCATGGAACATGGCCGCCGCTTCACCAGCCAACGGCGATCGTCGAGGGGTAACCGGCTATACCTGCAGCAATCGCTCGCGCAGCTTGTGGATCTCGTCTCGGGTCTGTGCGGCCGCCTCGAACTCCAGGTCGCGCGCCTGCAGCAGCATGCGCTCTTCCAACTGGCGAATCCGTTTGGTGATTTCGCTGGGCGAGCGCAGTTCGCTTTCGTAACGCGCCGCCTCTTCCGCCGCCTTGGCCTCCCCGCGACGCTTCTTGCTGCGCGAACCCGGCACGGTGGCGCCTTCGAGAATGTCCTGCACATCCTTGACTACGCCTTGCGGCACGATGCCGTGGGCCTCGTTGAAGGCGATCTGCTTGTTGCGCCGGCGCTCGGTCTCGTCGATGGCGCGCTGCATCGAGCCGGTGATCGAGTCGGCGTAGAGAATCGCCCGGCCGTTGAGGTTGCGCGCCGCGCGACCGATGGTCTGGATCAGCGAGCGTTCGGAACGCAGGAAGCCTTCCTTGTCCGCATCGAGGATCGCTACAAGCGACACCTCGGGCATGTCCAGCCCTTCGCGCAGCAGGTTGATGCCCACCAGCACGTCGAACACGCCCAGGCGCAGATCGCGGATGATCTCGACGCGCTCCACCGTATCGATGTCCGAATGCAGGTAGCGCACCTTGACGCCGTGATCGCCGAGGTAGTCGGTCAGGTCTTCGGCCATGCGCTTGGTCAGGGTGGTGACCAGCACACGCTCTTCCTTGGCCACACTCTTGGTGATTTCCGAGAGCAGATCATCGACCTGGGTCAGCGCCGGACGCACTTCGATCTGCGGATCGACCAACCCCGTTGGCCGCACCACCTGCTCGACCACGCGCCCGGCGTGCTCGGCCTCGTATGGTCCCGGCGTCGCGGAAACGAAGATGGTCTGCGGGCTGATCGCCTCCCACTCGTCGAAGCGCATGGGCCGGTTGTCCAGTGCCGACGGCAGGCGGAAGCCGTATTCCACCAGGGTTTCCTTGCGCGAGCGGTCGCCTTTGTACATGGCGCCGACCTGCGGCACGCTGACGTGGGACTCGTCGATCACCAGCAGCGCATCGGCCGGCAGGTAGTCGTACAGCGTCGGCGGCGCTTCGCCGCTTTCGCGACCCGAGAGGTAGCGCGAGTAGTTCTCGATGCCGTTGCAGTAGCCCAGTTCCATGATCATTTCCAGATCGAAGCGCGTGCGCTGCTCCAGGCGCTGCGCCTCCACCAGCTTGTTCTGGCTGCGCAGGTAGTCCAGCCGGTCCTTGAGCTCGACCTTGATCTTCTCCACCGCCTCGAGCAGGGTTTCGCGCGGCGTCACGTAGTGGCTCTTGGGATAGAAGGTGAAGCGTGGCAGCTTGCGGATCACCTCGCCGGTCAGCGGATCGAAGGCCGAGAGGCTCTCCACCTCGTCGTCGAACAGCTCGATGCGCACCGCTTCCAGATCGGATTCGGCCGGGAAGATGTCGATCACGTCGCCGCGCACGCGGAAGGTCGCGCGAGCGAAATCCATATCGTTGCGGGTGTACTGCAGGCCGGCCAGGCGGCGCAGAAGCTCGCGCTGATCGAGGCGGTCACCGCGGTCGACGTGCAATACCATCTTCAGGTACGACTGCGGATCACCCAGGCCGTAGATGCACGACACCGTGGTGACGATGATGGCGTCCTTGCGCTCCAGCAGCGCCTTGGTCGCGGACAGGCGCATCTGCTCGATATGGTCGTTGATCGAGGCATCCTTCTCGATGAAGGTGTCCGACGACGGCACATAGGCCTCGGGCTGGTAGTAGTCGTAGTAGGAGACGAAATACTCCACCGCGTTGCGTGGGAAGAACGCCTTGAACTCGCCGTAGAGCTGCGCCGCCAGCGTCTTGTTCGGCGCCAGCACCAGGGTCGGGCGTTGCACGTGGGCAATCACGTTGGCAATGCTGAAGGTCTTGCCCGAGCCGGTCACGCCCAGCAATGTCTGGTGCGACAACCCGGCCTCGATGCCTTCGATCATCTGCCGAATGGCTTCGGGCTGGTCACCGGCGGGCTTGAATCGGGTGACCAGTTCAAATTGCGACATAACGACCTCTGGGAAGTGCGGACCGGCTGGAACGCCGATTGTGACATTTCGGCTGCCAGCCAGCAGCGGTGACTGGTATCTATTGGCGTCTCCGGCGCGCCACGCACGAAATTTCGACAGATCCTGGCGGAATCTGCGCTGCCGAGGGTATCAATTCTGTCAGGAAAACCGCCCCCGCCATTCGCAACGAAAGCCCAGGATGGCTATAATCCTGCCCGTTTGCCCGCAGCCCTCTGCATGAAGCGAGGGCGCCGTATCACTCACCCTCTTCTCTTCGAGCCTCCCCACCATGAGTTTGTTCTCTGCTGTCGAAATGGCGCCGCGCGATCCGATTCTCGGCCTCAATGAAGCCTTCAACGCCGACACGCGGCCGAACAAGGTCAACCTGGGGGTTGGCGTCTATTACAACGAAGAAGGTCGCATTCCCCTGCTGCGCGCGGTCGCCGCGGCGGAGATGGCCCGCCTGGAGCTGAATGCACCGCGCGGCTACCTGCCCATCGAAGGCATCGCCAGCTATGACATGGCGGTCCAGGGACTGCTGTTCGGTGCGGATTCGGCCCTGGTAGCCGACGGCCGCGTGGTGACCAGCCAGGCCCTGGGCGGCACCGGCGCACTGAAGATCGGTGCCGACTTCCTCAAGCGCATCCTGCCGGATGCCGTGGTCGCCATCAGCAACCCGAGCTGGGAAAATCATCGCGCCCTGTTCGAGTCCGCCGGCTTCCCCGTGCAGAACTACGCCTATTACGATGCCGCCAGCCATGGCATCGACCGCGCGGGCATGCTCGAGGACCTGAAGAATCTTCCTCCGCGCTCCATCGTCGTGCTGCACGCCTGCTGCCACAACCCCACCGGCGTCGACCTGCTACCCGAAGACTGGAAACAGGTACTGGACGTCCTGCGTGCCAAGGACCACGTACCTTTCATCGACATCGCCTATCAGGGCTTCGGTGACGGCATCGAGGAAGACGCCGCGGCCGTGCGCCTGTTCGCCGAGTCCGGCTTGACCTTCTTCGTCTCCAGCTCGTTCTCCAAATCCTTCTCGCTGTACGGCGAGCGCGTCGGCGCGCTGTCGATGGTCACCCAGAGCCGCGAAGAATCGGCCCGCGTGCTGTCGCAGATCAAGCGCGTGATCCGCACCAACTATTCCAACCCGCCGACTCACGGCGCCACCGTGGTTTCCGCCGTGCTCAACAACGCGGAACTGCGCGCCATGTGGGAAGCCGAACTGGGCGAGATGCGCACCCGCATCCAGGAAATGCGCCTGACCATGGTCCGCCAGCTGGCCGAAAAAGGCGCCAGGCAGGACTTCAGCTTCGTCGCCAAGCAACGCGGCATGTTCTCCTATTCCGGACTGACGGCAGCACAGGTCGAGCGCCTGCGCGTGGAATTCGGCGTCTACGCCATCGGCACGGGGCGCATCTGCGCGGCCGCGCTGAACCACAACAACCTGGACCACGTCACCGACGCCATCGTGCAGGTGATCTGATCCGCCAGGGCTTGACTTCCCTTTAACAAACAGTAGGATACGCACCGCAGTTCCGCGATAGCTCAGTCGGTAGAGCAAATGACTGTTAATCATTGGGTCCCAGGTTCGAGTCCTGGTCGCGGAGCCAAATTCAAAGCCTCGGTTCATACCGGGGCTTTTTTGTGGCCATGGGACTCTCACCTGGGACTACGTCCCAGGTTATTCGGCCCAAGGGCCTCACCCCTTCGGGGCCGCGCTGAAGCGCGCTCTGCTGCGCAGTCGAGTCCTGGTCGCGGAGCCAAATCTGAAAGCCTCGGTTCATACCGGGGCTTTTTTGTGGCCGTAGGACTCCTCACCAAAGCCACGCCCCACGCGCACTGATCCCCTCTCCCTTGGCGGGAGAGGGCTAGGGGGGGGGGGGGGGGGGGGGGGGGGGGAATAAAGCCCGCACGCAACTTAACCCCTCTCCCCAACCCCTCTCCCACAGGGGGAGAGGGGCCATCGACCTCACCTCCGAGCTTGCTAGCAAAAGCAACGCGTCGGCACGCATCTCCCTACCTGCCCCACCAAACACACACCCCACAAACAAAAACACCGCCAACCCTTGCGGGAAAGCGGTGTTCGGTGAAGCGGCTCGATTACTGCTCGGTGGCAGGCTCGGCGGCTTCCGGTGCGGGCTCTTCTGTCGGCGCCTGGGATTCGTCACCCTTGATGCCTAGCAGTTCGAGTTCGAATATCAGTACCGAATTAGCCGGAATCAGCGGGCTCGGGCTCTGCTCGCCGTAGGCCAGTTCGCTGGGGATGTACAGCTTGTACTTCTCACCGACATGCATCAGCTGCAGACCTTCGACCCAGCCCGGAATCACACCACCGACCGGCAGGTCGATCGGGCTGCCGCGCTTGATGGAGCTGTCGAAGACGGTACCGTCGACCAGGCTGCCTTCGTAGTGAACGGTGACGACATCTTCGGCGGTCGGCTGCGCGCCATCGGCCTGCTTGATGACTTCGTACTGCAGGCCGGAATCGGTGGTTTTCACACCTTCGCGCTTGGCGTTGTCCGCGAGGAATTTCTCGCCCGCCGCTACCGCTTCCTTGTTCATCTCGACCATGCGCTCTTCGGCGCGGGTCTGCAGGAAGGCAAAGGCCTCCATCAGCTCCTCGTCGGTCAGCTTCTGCTCCTGCTTGGTCAGGGCATCGTCGATACCCTGCGCAACAGCAGTCGAGTCGAGATCATCCATCCCTTCCTGCGCCAGGCTCTTGCCCATGTTCAGACCGATGCCGTAGGACGCCTTCTGCGCCGGCGTGTCCAGCTTTACGCTGGTCTCGCTGTCGCAGCCCGCCAGAACCAGGCCCACCAGGGCAATCGCCGGCGCCAAACGTTGATGTCTCATGCTGTTTCCTTATAACGCTGAAAGGGATGTCGCAAAAAAGCAGTGGCCGAGCTTATCAGGCAGGCACGAGCGCTGGCTACCGCGCTTCGGCCAGGCGACGGCCGATACGGCTCGCTTCGGTGATCTGCATCACTACTCTCGAATCCGGGCCGGATTGCCGAACGCCGTACTGCCCGAAGGCACGTCACGCGTCACCACGCTTCCAGCACCGATCAACGCATCGTCGCCGATGGTCACGCCAGGCAGGATGATCGCCCCGCCACCGATCCAGACGTTGCGCCCGATATTGATCGGCCGACCGAACTCGAGACCCGACTCGCGCTGCGCCGCATCGCGGGGATGATCCGCCGTGAGTATCTGCACGCCTGGACCGATCTGGGTCTTGTCACCGATGGTCACCGCGACCACATCCAGGATCACGCAGTTGAAATTGAGGAACACGCCTTCGCCCAGACTGATGTTAAAGCCGTAATCGCAGTGGAACGGCGGACGGATATTCACGCCCTCGCCAACCGCGGCGAAACGCTCAACCAGCAGCTTCCGACGCTCATCGACCGCAAGTGCAACAGCGGCGTTGTAGCGGGACAGCCAGTTCATCGTTGCTGTCATGTCCGCCTGCAATTCGGCATCGGCGGCGTTGTACAGCTCGCCGGCCAGCATCTTCTGTTTTTCCGTTCGAGACATTCGCAACCCCTTGCCATGAATGGACGACCTGCCGGCCACTCGGCTACGACAACGGATGCGGACTTTTTATGCATGCCACCCACGACGCAGCCACGATCGGCACCGGCAAGCAAAAAGGAAGCGTGAGAGGAAATCGGAGGCGCCACGAGAATTCATGGTGCAGAAACGACAAAAGCGGCCAATGGCCGCTTTTGTTGATACTTCCGGGCGTTCAGTGGACCCAGGAAGTGAATATGGCGCAGCGGACGGGACTCGAACCCGCGACCCCCGGCGTGACAGGCCGGTATTCTAACCGACTGAACTACCGCTGCGCTAAACCTCGAGAGTGGTGGGTGATGACGGGATCGAACCGCCGACCCTCTGCTTGTAAGGCAGATGCTCTCCCGGCTGAGCTAATCACCCATTCAGTGCATTCGCTTGTTTGCGTTTGCTCTCGAAGTGGGGCGCATTCTAGAGAGGGTTCCGGACCTTGGCAAGCCCCTTTTGCAAAAAAAATTGCAGAACTTCCAAAGACTTAGGAACCCCTCTGTTTATTGACGATTTCGTGGTTTCCATCGGCGCAGGGTTGGCCTCGGTTCCCGCTGAGGGAATAATGCGCGCTTTGCTTTTACCGGAGTTTCAAAACGCCATGTGGTTTCGCAACCTGCTCGTCTACCGTCTCACCCAGAACGTCCCCTTCGATGCCGAGACACTTGAAGCCGCGCTGGCCGCCAAACCCGCCCGCCCATGCGCGAGCCAGGAGCTGAGCACCTATGGTTTCGTCGCCCCGCTGGGCAAGGGCGCGGACGCGCCGCTGGTGCATGCCAGCCAGGGCTTCCTGCTGATCGCCACCCGCAAGGAAGAACGCATCCTGCCCGGCAGCGTGGTCAAGGACGCGCTCAAGGAAAAGGTCGACGAGATCGAAAACGAGCAGATGCGCAAGGTCTACAAGAAGGAGCGCGAGCAGCTCAAGGACGACATCATCCAGGCCTTCCTGCCGCGCGCCTTCATTCGCAAGTCCGGCACCTTCGCTGCTATCGCGCCGCAGCAGGGGCTGATTCTGGTCGACGCCTCCAGCCCCAAGCGCGCCGAAGATCTGCTATCCACCCTGCGCGAAGCCATCGGCTCGCTGCCGGTGCGCCCGCTGACCGTGAAGGTCGCCCCGCCCGCCACCATGACCGAATGGGTAAAGACCCAGAAGGCGGCCGACGATTTCTTCGTGCTCGACGAGTGCGAGCTGCGCGACACCCATGAAGACGGCGGCGTGGTGCGTTGCAAGCGCCAGGACCTGACCAGCGACGAGATTCAGCAGCACCTGGAAGTCGGCAAGCAGGTCACCCAGCTGGCGCTGGCCTGGCAGGACAAGCTGTCCTTCGTGCTCGACGACAAGATGGTGATCAAGCGCCTGCGCTTCGAGGAAATGCTGCAGGAGAAGGCCGAACAGGACGGTGGCGATGACGACCTCGGCCAGCAGGACGCCAGCTTCCTGCTGATGATGCTGACCTTCGGCGAATTCCTGCCGGCGCTGTTCGAGGCGCTGGGCGGCGAAGAGATTCCGCAGGGTATCTGATACATCCGACAGTGGCCGAATTAATTCGGCCCTACATGGATCGCATCGGCGCGGACTGTGCACAACCGTAGGGCCGAACTTGTTCGGCCTTATGCGTTGCGACCGCATGAATTCGCCTGTGCATCGCTCCACTGGGCATCACAGCCTTGCCCCAAACGGGCCGATGTGCAAAATAAGCCCGCGTGAGGACGACCTCACCGCTCTTCCGAGCGATCCACCAGGGGACGGCCCCGACTTTCTTGTTGGAGCCCGTATGTCCTGGATCATCCTGTTCTTCGCCGGCCTGTTCGAGATCGGCTGGGCCGTCGGCCTAAAGTACACCGAAGGTTTCACCCGCCCTTTACCCACCTGCCTGACCGTCGCCGCCATGGCAATCAGCGTGGGGCTGCTCGGCCTCGCGATGAAATCCCTGCCGCTGGGCACCGCCTACGCCATCTGGACCGGCATTGGCGCGGTGGGCACCGTGATTGCCGGGATCATCCTGTTCGGCGAATCAGTGAGCCTGTTCCGCCTGGGCAGCGTCCTGCTGATCTGCACCGGCCTGGTGGGCCTCAAGCTCAGCCACTGATCACCCTTTCCCGAACGAGCCACAGCCCGTCAGCCGTGGAGCGCAGGCTCCCGGTAGTGACGGGCACAGGCTTCGCCATCCGCGCGAAACAAGTGGCACTTGCTGGCTACGATACCCGCGCTATGGGATTGACCGGCCGCCACGCGGCGGTTGCCGTCGCTGCAAACCGTCATGGTTGCCTCCAGCCCTTCGAGATCGAGATGCAGCAGATTGTGGTCACCTAGCCGTTCAGCCACGGCGATCTGGCCATGAAAGACGAAGTCGGCCCCCTCCACATCGACGAAGTGTTCCGGCCTGACACCCAGCGTCAACGCATCCCCGGCGCTGACCTGGCTGCCATCGACCGCCACGCGCATCGCGCTGCCGCCCGGCATCTCCACTTCCACCGCTTGCGCATCGGCGCGCAGGACCCGTACCGGCAGGAAATTCATCTGGGGCGAACCGATGAAGCCGGCCACGAACTGGTTCTGCGGGTAGTGATAGAGCTCCAGCGGCGGCCCCACCTGGGCGATGCGCCCGGCGTTGAGCACGACGATCTTGTCGGCCAGGGTCATGGCTTCGACCTGATCGTGGGTGACGTAGATCATGGTGGCCTTGAGGCGCTGGTGCAGGCGTGAGATCTCGATGCGCATCTGTACGCGCAGGAAGGCGTCAAGGTTCGACAGCGGTTCGTCGAACAGGAAGACCTTCGGCTCGCGCACCATGGTCCGCCCGATGGCGACGCGCTGACGCTGGCCGCCGGAAAGGTCCTTGGGCTTGCGCTCCAGCAATTGATCGAGTTGCAGGATCTTCGCCACACTTTCCACCCGCTGGTGGATTTCGCTCTTGTCGACCTTGGCCAGCTTGAGGCCGAAGGCCATGTTCTCGGCAACGCTCATGTGTGGATAAAGCGCATAGGACTGGAAGACCATGCCTACCGAACGGTCCATCGGCGGCAGCTCGTTGACTCGTTCGCCGTCGATCTGCAGCTCGCCATCGGTGATGTCCTCGAGCCCGGCGATCAGGCGTAACAAGGTCGACTTCCCGCAGCCCGACGGCCCGACGAATACCACGAACTCGCCATCGGCGATGTCCAGGTCGATGCCGCAAGTGATGGGCACCCCCTCATAACTCTTGCAAATATTACGCAGCGTCACGCTGGCCATTCTTGTTGTTCTCCTTCAAGCAGCCGCCGCGGTGAATGGCGGCGGCGAACATCATCAGGCTCAGGCAAGCCGGCGAGCGAAGCCGAACCCGTTTGCCGGCAAGTGTACGCACTGACCGTCGAAAACCGCCGAAGCGGACGGCGCATCGAGCGCTTGGACCGACGCACCGAGATCGAAGTGCCGCGCGCTGTCGCCGAGGTTGAACAGGCACACCCAGGTCTGATCGCCAAGTCGGCGCTCGTACACCAGCAACGCCTCGTCATGGTGAAGAGTGTGCATGCTGCCGTCGGTGAGCATCGGCTGATCCTGACGCCAGGCCACGAAGCGGCGATAGGTGTTGAGCATCGAATCGGCATTCGGCTCCTGCGCGGCGACTGACAGCGGCAAGTGCTTGTCCGCCAGTGGCAACCAGGGCTGCTCGCGGCTGAAACCGCCATGCTGGTCCTGGTCATGCCAGGGCATGGGCGTGCGGCAACCGTCGCGCCCTTTGAATTCGGGCCAGAAACGAATGCCGTAGGGATCGACCAGTTGCTCGAACGACAGATCGGCTTCGTCCAGCCCCAGCTCCTCACCCTGGTACAGGCAGACGCTGCCACGCATCGACAGCAACATCGCCATGAACAGGCGACCGCGCATATGGTCCGGCTCGCCCAGCGCCCAGCGGCTCATCACCCGTACCACGTCGTGGTTGCCGATCGACCAGCAGGGCCAGCCGTCGGCCAGCTCGCGTTCGACGGAGTCGATGGTTCGCCGCAGGAATTCCGGGCTGCATTGCTCGGTGAGCAGATCGAAGGAATAGGCCATGTGCAGCGCATCGCTACCGCCGGTGTAGCTCGCCATGGTGCGCAGGGAATGGTCGCAGCCGATTTCAGCCACCGTGGCGCTGCCCGGATAGCGCTCGAGCAACTGGCGGATGCGCCGCAGAAAGCCAAGGTTCTCCGGCTGGGTCTTGTCGTGGATGTGCTGTTGGAAGGCGTAAGGGTTGTCCACGCGCACGCCGATGCTGCCTTCGCGAATTTCGTGATTCGGCGGGTTGTTGCGCAGCTCGCGATCATGGAAGTAGAAGTTGGCGGCATCCAGGCGGAAGCCGTCGACGCCCAGTTGCAGCCAGAACTCCATGTCTTCGAGCAGCTGCTGCTGGACGGCCTCGCAGTGGAAGTTGAGGTCCGGCTGGCTGGAAAGGAAGTTGTGCAGGTAGTACTGCTTGCGCCGGCTGTCCCAGGTCCAGGCCGGCCCGCCGAACACCGACAGCCAGTTGTTGGGCACCGTGCCGTCGTCCTTGGCATCGGCCCACACGTACCAGTCGGCCTTGGGGTTGTCGCGGCTCGAGCGGCTTTCCTTGAACCAGGCGTGCTGGTCGGAGGAATGATTGAGCACCTGGTCGATCAGGATACGGATGCCACGTGCGTGGGCCGCCGCTATGACCTGCTTGAAGTCTTCCAGGGTGCCGAACAGCGGATCGACGCCGCGATAGTCGGAAACGTCGTAGCCGAAATCCTTCATCGGCGAGGTGAAGAACGGCGACAGCCAGATGGCATCGACGTTGAGGCTGGCGATGTAGTCGATCTTCTCGACAACGCCCAGCAGATCGCCGACGCCATCGCCGTTGCTGTCGAAAAAGCTGCGTGGATAAACCTGATAAATGACGCCACCGCGCCACCAGTCATTGCGATTCATACTGCTGACCTTCGAGATGAGGGAAACACGCAGCCACTCTAGGTGCGGCAGAGGGTCGCAACATCCTCCTGCGCATGGATTGGTTCGGCGTACAGGGCAGGCGTAGCGAGCGGGACGAAGGGGGCGTAATTCGAGGCCGGACGTTCACCCCCTCTCTCTGGCCGGGTGCCCCCGCCCTCTCCCTCGAGGGGAGCGGGTGTTCATGGCCGGAGCCCGGGAGTAGGCAGCTCTATCCTCTCGGTTGCCGAGGCGTTACTCGCCCTGGATCTTGCTCAGCAGGCTGCGCGCCAGCTGCACGGCCTCGTTGCGGTGGGTAATGTTGAGCTTCTGGTAGAGGCTGCGGATGTGCGTCTTGATAGTGGTGGGCGCCACGTTGAGGTGTTCGGCGATCTGCTCGTTGGACTGCCCGGCGTGGATCAGGCTGAGCACCTGCCATTCACGCCGGGTCAGGGGCGAATGGCGGATCAGTTCGGGCACGTCAGGGCGGTTGATGATGTCCTGGATCACCGCCTCGTCGAGCGTGATGCGAATCGCGCGGCTGAAGTCACGCTGCTGCTGCGCCAGCTGGATCAGCCGGTCCACGCGCTGGCTTTCCAGCTCGTCCAGCTGCCGCTCGTGTTGCAGTGCCTTGAGCATGACGATCAGCGGCTTGCCAATGCGCAGGAAGCTGCCGATGGCGCCGGTGCTGCTGGCCAGCGTCAGCGCCTGCTGCAGATGATCCAGCGCCTGCTGGCGCCCTTCCCGCTGCCAGTGCAGTTGCGCCAGCAGGATGTGATTGCGATTCAGGTCCATGACCAGGCCGTGCTGCTCGGCGTCGGCCTGCAGCTGGCGCAGGATCGGCAGCGCCTTTTCCGGCTGTTTCAGCGACAGGTGGGCGCGCATATGGTTGCGGCCGTTGAGCTGGGCGAAGTGGTTGAGCCCGCGTTGCAACCCGGGCGCGGTGAGCAGCCACTGCTGGATAGCGGCCTTGTCCTGGGTCGAATCCCAGTAGCTGAGCATCACCGCATGGGCGTTGGCCAGCCAGTCGATGTGGTAGTCGTCGTCGGCCAGCATGCTCTGCATCCTGCCGATGTAGTCGGCGCAGACGGCCTGCTGGCCACGCGCGTGCGCGATGCCTGCGAGCAGCGCATAGCATTGCAGGAACCAGCGATCGCCGACGTCCTCGAGAATCTGGATGCCTTGCAGCGCGCACTGCTCGGCGGCGTCCAGGTGGTGCCATTCCAGCAGGACCTGGCCACGTACCCGGTAGATGAACTCCATGATCGGCGTCGCCTGCAACTCGGCCTGCTCGACGTACTGGATGGCGCGCTCCTGCAGCGAATAGGCCTTCTGCAGATAGCCCTGGGCGATGGCGATTTCCGACAGTTGGCACAGGTTCCACACCACCAGGTGCGAGGCACGAATCTCCCGGGCGCGGCGCTCGGCCTCCTCGTACTGTTTCTGCGCCTGGGGCAGCAGCCCCTGGACGAAGTGCGCCTCGGCCAGCCCCGACAGCGCCGCCACCCGGGAGGTGCGCATGATCAGCGGCTCACACGCCAGCGCTTCATTGGCCAGGGTGATGGCCTGCTGCTCGTCGCCGCGGTTCATCGCCACCTGCGCACGTACCGCGTTGAACTCGCTGACGATGCGCGCCCAGTCCTCTTCCGAGCAGCTTTCCTGCAAGGCCTGTTCGCCGGCCTCGAACCAGCGTTCTACCTGGTCGAACTGGTAAGAGTTCTGCGACACCCAGGCCTGCAGCAGGGTGAACAGCGGCGAGCCGGCGATGACCGCCTCCGGCAGGGTTTCCAGGCATTGCTGCAACAGACCCAGGCGACCCTGGCGATAGAACTGCTTGCCGTGGCGCTCCAGCACCTTGCCAACCTGCACCGCACAGCCGGCCTGCACGGCGTGGCGGGCGGCCTCTTCCGGCATGTTTTCCGCCAGCAGCGCTTCGGCGGCGCGCAGATGCAGGTCGGACAACTTGTGCGGTTGGTGGATGCGCAACTCGCCCTGCAAAAAGAGCGCGAACAACGGATGGTAGGCATACCACTGGCGCAGGCCGTCCAGCGGCTGCATGAACAGCCCGACGCGTTCGAGCTGTTCGAGCATGCCACGGGCGTTGCTGCCCTGGGTCAGACGATCGGCCAGCGACGCGTCGAAGCGCTCCAGCAGGCAGGTCGACTGCAGGAAGTCGAGGGTCGCCGCACCGAGCGGTTCCATCACCTGCTCGCGCATGTAGTCGCGAATGCAGGGATGACCGAGCTGCAGGTTTTCCAGAAACAGATCCATCCCGCGCCCGGTCTGCACTTCCTGCACCGCCAGTTGCAGGGCGCAAGGCCACCCGCCGATGCGCCGGTTGAGGCGCTCGACCTGCTCGCGGTTGATGGCCACCGGCAGCGCAAGGTCGAGCAGCGCCTGCACCTCTTCCGTCTCGAAAGCCAGGTGCGGCGTGTCCACCGTCAGCAGTTGATGCTTGACCCGCAAGTCCGCCACGCCCAGTTCCGGCAGGCTGCGGCTGCACACCAGCAGCGTCATCCAGGCAGGCATGTTGCGCAGGAAGAAGCGCAGCGCGCCGATGACTTCGGCGCTGCTCAATATCTCGAAATCATCCAGCACCAGCAGCAGCGGCTCGTGTTCGACCGGCAGCTCCGCCAGCAGATGGGTCAGCAGCGTGTCGAAGACTTCGGCGCCCTGCTCCGCCAGCAGCAGGCTGCGCGGGCAGCCGTGCTCCAGCTGCGCATCGATCACATGTAGCAGGTAACGGGCGAGCTGACGCGGATCGTTGTCGCCCGGATGCAGCTGCAACCAGGCGACACGCCCGTCGAACGCCCCGGCCCACTGGCAGGCCAGGGTCGTCTTGCCGAAACCGCTGGGCGCCCGCAGTAGCGCCAGGCGTACCTCGCCCAGGCGCTGGAACCACTCGTCCAGACGCGGCCGCTCGAGCAGCCCGCGGGGCATGGGTGGCCTGCTCATCTTTGCCGGAATCAGCGGCAGCGGTGCGGGCATGGCGGCATTCATCTTCGACGTCTCCCTTCGTCCATTGTTGTTATCGCATCCGGATCTAGCCCTTCACGCCTCCGGCGGTCAGCCCGCCAACAATCCACTTCTGGCAATAGAGGAAAACCAGGGTGATCGGCAGCCCCGAAAGCACCGCCGCGGCGGCAAAGTCGCCCCATAGGTAGTTCTGGTCGTAAAGGTACTGCTGGGCGCCCACCGAAAGCGTGAGCTTGTCGACGTCCATCAACAGCACCGAGGCGATCGGGTACTCGGTGATGCTGGTGATGAAGGCGAGGATGAATACCACCGCCAGGATCGGCACGCTCATCGGCAGCAGGATATGCACGAAGGCCTGCCAGGTGGTGGCGCCATCGACGATGGCGGCCTCCTCCAGCGAACCGTCGATGCTTTCGAAGTAGCCCTTGATGGTCCAGATGTGCAGTGCCATGCCGCCCAGCGAGGCGACGATCACCGCGCCGTGAGTATTCACCCCCAGCCAGCGGATGTGCTCGCCGAGCTGATCGAACAAGGCGTAGATGGCCACCAGCGTCAGCACCGGCGGAAACATCTGGAAGATCAGCATACCCTTGAGGATCGGCCCCTTGCCGGCGAAGCGCAGCCGCGCGAAAGCGTAGGCGCTGGTGGTCGAGAGCATCAGGATCAGCGCCGAGCTGATCAGCGCGATCTTGATCGAGTTCCACAGCCAGGTCAGTACCGGGAACGGCGGATTGCTGACCTGCCCGCTCTCGTGCACGTAGGGAATGCCCAGCGCCAGCGACCAGTGCTCCAGCGTGGGGTTGTCCGGCAGCAGGCTGCCGGTGGCGAAGTTGCCCTCGCGGAAGGAAATCGACACCACCATCAGCAGCGGAAAGACGATCAGCGCGATGAAGCCCAGCAGCGCGGCGTGAGTCAGCCAGACGCGGTACTTGACGGATTTCGGTTGAACCATGGCCATATGCGTAATCCCTAGAGGTTGCGAAAATTGCGGGCGCCGTCGCGAGGTTGGCTCCAAGAGTTCGCAGCAAGGCGCGATACGCAAAAAATGGGGGAGTTTGGTGAGCTCAAATGACCCCGTTTTTTGCGTAACGCAACGTCAGCAGCGGGCGCTTGGAGGCGACCGCAGTAGGCGAACGTATTTTCGTGAGCTCTCACACCTTGACCTTGGAAAGCTTCAGGTTCAGCCAGGCCATGGCGCCGACGACGATGAAGATCAGCGTGGCGATGGCGGCGGCCAGGGCGAAGTTCTGCCCCGAATCCTGGAAGGCAATGCGGTAGGTGTAGCTGACCAACAGATCGGTGGTGCCGGCCGGCGTGGTGGTGCCGAGGATGTCCGGCCCGCCGCGCGTGAGCAGGGTGATCAGCACGAAGTTGTTGAAGTTGAAGGCGAAGCTGGCGATCAGCAGCGGCGCCAGCGGCTTGATCAGCAGCGGCAGGGTGATCTTCAGCAGATTGTCCAACGGGCTCGCGCCGTCCATCGCCGAGGCTTCGTAGAGGTCGCGCGGGATCGCCTGCAACAGTCCCATGCACAGCAACAGCATGTAGGGGTAGCCGAGCCAGGTATTGACGATGAGGATCATGCTGCGCGCCAGCGTCGGGTCGCTGAACCAGGCCGGTCGCATGCCGAACAGGCTGTCGAGCATCAGGTTGATCTCGCCGAAGCTCTGGTTGAACAGGCCCTTGAACACCAGGATCGAGATGAACGCCGGCACCGCATAGGGCAGGATCAACATCAGTCGGTAGAAGGCCTTGCCACGCACCATTTCCCATTGCAGCAGGCTGGCCAGCACCAGCCCCACCGCCATGGTGAAAACCACGGTGAGCGCGGCGAAACATACTGTCCAGACGAAGATCTGCAGGAAAGGGCCACGGATCTTCGGATCGGTCAGCACCTTGGCGAAGTTGCTCCAGCCGGCGTAGACGCTATAACCCGGCGTAACGCGCTGGCCCTCGGCATCGACGTAGAAGCCGATGTCGTTGTTGGCGACCAGGCGTTCGCCGGTCTGGTTGTTGAGCAGCGCCCCGTCATCCTGCAACTGATAGAGCGGTTCGACCGCCGCCACCTCGCGCAAGCCGTACAGGCGCAGCAGATGACCGTCATTGCCGCGCAACACCCATTGCTCCAGCTGGTTGCGCAGACGGATCACGTCGCGCAGCGGCAGCGCCTTACCCAGATCGTCCACCGCGCCGACCGGGCTCATCTCCAGCGGCTCGCTCTGCTCGGGCTCGCCCTGCAGCGGCGCGGATACCCAGACGCCCTGCTCGCCCTTGTCGACGCTCAGGCGCAGCTCGCCGTCGTCGTTCTGGTGCAGGCTGAAACCGAAGCGCTCGCCGGCCAGGTAGGTCTGGCCCAGGTGATAGCGCTGCACCTGCTGGAAACTCAGCAGGTTGGTACCGCTGTAGTTGGTAAAGCCGATGCCCACCGTATACAGCAGCGGAAAAATGACAAACACCAGCATGCCGGCCACGGCCGGGAAGATGTATCGGTGCGCGTAGGCGCGGCGGTTGATGAAGACGAAGCTGGCAATCCCGGCGACGACCAGCCCGAGCAGCGCGAACACCGTCTGCCCCTGGGCATAGAGTGCGACGATCAGATACAGCGCAAAGGCATTGCAGATGCCCCAGAGCCCCCAGCGCACGGCGGCGGGCAATCGGGGAACGGACAGTTTGGGCGCGGCACGGCGCGGCAGTTCGGCGGGCATGTTCACGGCGGACATCGGAATTCGGGCCTCATGGCGCGTGACCGGCGGCCACTCGGGCCACCGGTTGCGGGTAGTTACTTGACGATGCGCTTGGCTGCGTCATCCAGGGCCGCATCCACCGATTGGCGACCAGAGGTGATGTTGGTCAGCGCCGGCTCCATGGCCGACCAGAACACGCCCATCTGCGGAATGTTCGGCATCGGCCGGCCCTGCTCGGCGCTGTCGAAGGTGGCCTTGATCAGGGGATCGCCGGACAACTCGGTCATGTAGGCCTTGTTCACCACTGCGCCCAGTGGCACGTCGGCGTTGACCGTCTTCAGCCCTTCGACCTGCAGCAGGTAGTTTTCCAGGAACTCCACGGCCAATGCCTGGTTCGGGCTGGCGGCATTGAGGGTTGCGGCCATCACCCCGGAGAAGGGTTTGCTGGGGCTGTCGCCAACCGCGGGAATCGGCGCCACGCCGAAGTCGATGCCGCTCTTGCGGATGTTCGACCAGGCCCAGGGCCCGCTGATGAACATCGCCGAGTCACCCTTGTTGAACGCAGCCTCGGCGGCGCTGTAGTCGGCGCCCTTGGGCATGACGCCCTGATCGATCAGTTGCTTGAGGACGGTCGCGCCCTGCTTGGCACCTTCGCTGTTGACGCCCGTCTTGCTGACGTCATAACCGCCGTCTTTCTCGGCAAAGACGTAGCCATCGTTGGCCGCCAGCAGCGCCCAGGTGAAATAGGTGTTGTTGTAATCCCAGAGAATGGCGCGCTTGCCGTCTGCGGCCAGCTTCTCGTGAATGGCGAAGACTTCATCGAAGTTCGATGGCGGCGTCGAGACCAGCGCCTTGTTGTAGATCAGCGCCGGCGCTTCCACGGCCATGGGATAGCCCCACAGCTTGCCGTCGTAGCTCACCGCGTCCCAGGCGAAATCAGCGATTGCATCCTTGCTGGCGGCGCTGGGATTGATCGGCGAGATCAGCCCGCTCTGTGCCCATTCGCCGAGCCGATCATGGGCCCAGATGAAGATGTCCGGTCCGTTGCCGGTGGCGGCGGCCTGCTGAAACTTGTCCGTCGCCGCATCCGGATGCGCAACCTCGACCGGGATGCCGGTTTCGGCGGTGAACTTCTCACCCACCTTGGCCAGGCCCTTGTAGCCCTTGTCGCCATTGATCCAGACGACCAGCTTGCCTTCTTCGATGGCGGCCTGCGCGGACAGCGGCAGGCCAAGAGTCGCGGACAGACCGATGGCGGCTGCTGCAAACAGCTTTTTGTTCATTCTCTGTATTCCTCGTGGCTTCTTATTTTTGATCCACAACGTCCTGCTTGCCGCTGAGCGGTCTGGCAGTGAATCCATACTCGAATAGCTTTGCGGGGGAAACATCCTCCCCCACCGGCGGATGAGGGGCGTAGGCATGGGGCGTAGTTTCACCGCCCGACAGCTGCCGAGGCGCCGCGATTCCCGCGTTCTCAGCCTGCACAGCAGTGCGCGAAATCGCTTGAATAGGGGTAAGACCTGTCCCCCTTTCGGAGTCGGATATGCGCCCTCTGCTGCCCCTTAGTCCCTCTATCCTAGCCCTTTGTTTCGGTCTGTTCGCCATGACCGCTCAGGCAGAACCAACAGTCCATATCCGACTCGATGGTCAGCCACTGCAGCCGTCCTGGGAGATGCTGGGCGATGACCGCTTCGCCGCCGAGCTGGATCTGCAACCCGGCCAGCTGGTGCTCGGTGCAAGAGATGCCGACAGCCAGCCGCTCAAACCCTTCCAGCGTCATGAGCTGGATGAGCGGAGTCGTTTCGATTTCAGCGTCACCGAGCCGGGCCGCTATCGGCTGCTGGTGCAGACTGGAGAAGGTGCCAACCTGCGCCTGTTGCCGATTCGACAGAAAGAAGCGGCCACCGAAACCGTATGCCAACCTTGGAACGGCGAAGCCCTGGACGTCCCGGTCGCCGGCGTGTTCGCCGACGGTCAACGCCTGCGCGATGGCTACAGCGGACAGACTGCCGTGGTTAGCAACGGCCGAATCAGCCTGACGCCAGCCCCCGACAGCGGCGGCCTGCTGTTGCTCGAAGCGGATGGTGCCGCGCCCGAGCCTGCCCACGACTGGCGCAACGCCAACGTCTATTTCGTGCTGACCGACCGCTTCGCCAATGGTGACCCCGGCAACGATCGCAGCTATGGACGCGAGCCGGACGGCGAAGAGGAAATCGGCACCTTTCACGGCGGCGACCTCAAAGGGCTGACCGGCAAGCTCGATTACCTGGCCGAACTGGGCATCAGCGCGCTGTGGATCAGCGCGCCCTACGAGCAGATTCACGGCTGGGTCGGCGGCGGTGACAAGGGCGACTTCCGCCATTACGCCTATCACGGCTACTACGCGCTGGACTTCACCCAGCTGGACGCCAACATGGGCAGCGAGGACGACCTGCGCGAGCTGATCGCCCAGGCCCATGCACGCGGCATTCGCGTGCTGTTCGACGTGGTGCTCAACCATGCCGGCTACTCGACGCTGGCCGATATGCAGCGCTACGACTTCGGCGCGCTGCGCGACGGCATGGCGCAATACCTGCCGCAGCAGTGGACGCAATGGCAACCCGAATCCTTCGAAAACCTGCACGCCTACCACAACCTGATCGACTACCAGCACCCCGCCTGGACCAATTGGTGGGGCAAGGACTGGGTACGTGCCGGCGTCGCCGACTACCCTACGCCGCCCAGCGTCCTGATCGATCCGCTGAAGGGCTCGCTGGCCTTCCTGCCGGACTTTCGCACCGAGAGCGAGGCGGCCGTCAGCCTGCCGGAATTCCTCAGGCACAAACAGCCCACCCGCGCGGTCGAGCGTGACGGCTACCGCGTGCGCGATTACCTCAGCGAATGGCTGAGCTTCTGGGTGCGCGAGTTCGGCGTCGACGGTTTCCGCGCCGATACCGTCAAGCATGTCGAGCCGGCAGCCTGGGCACAGCTGCGCCAGCAAGCGGACGAAGCCCGTCGCGACTGGTCACGAGCCAACCCGGACGATCCCTTCGCCGGCGAACCCTTCTGGATGGTCGGCGAAGTCTTCGGCCACGGCCCGGAAACCAGTGACTACTCGGCCAACGGCTTCGACGCTCTGATCAACTTCGGCTTTCAGGAAGAGGTTGCCGGCAATGTCAGCGACTGCCTGCGCAAAGCGGAAAACAGCTACGCGCATTACGCCGAGCTGCTGGCCGACAACCCGCAGCACAACTTCATGAGCTACGCCTCCTCCCACGACACCTCTCTGTTCTTCGCCAGGCACCAGGACCTGCAGCGTCAGCGCGACCTGGCCAGCGCCCTGCTGCTCAGCCCCGGCGCGGTGCAGATCTACTACGGCGACGAAAGCGCGCGGCCCTTCGGACCCACCGGCTCCGACCCGTTCCAAGGCACCCGCTCCGACATGAACTGGGACGACCACGGCAAACCGGAAATCGCCGCGCTGATCGAACACTGGCAGCGACTCGGCCAGTTCCGCGCGCGCCATCCGGCCATCGGTGCCGGCAGCCACCGGCAGTTGTCCGAGCAGCCCTATGCCTTCGTTCGCGAACAGGGCGACGACCGGGTAATCGTCGTTCAGGGCCGTTGAACCATCGCCACAGCGAGGAATGCCACATGACACCGGAACAGCAACGCCATCGGAACCAACTGGCCTTCGTCGCCAGCGGCGCGGAACTGGAAATCGGCGAACGGGCCGACTGCCCGCTGCCGCTCGAACAGCTGGTTGCGACCACAGGCACCGAGCCCTACATGCGCGAATACTTCAGCGGCGGGCTGACGGCCCATGTCTACCGCATACACGCCGGTGGCCGCGACTGGACGCTCAAACGCGCCCGCGAGCGCTGCAAGGTGCAGAACCTCGATGGGCAGACGAGCTTTCTCAACGAGATCCAGCGGCGTGCGGAACTGCGCGCGCTCAAGCGCGATCCGCGGTTCGCCACGGGCCTGCGCGCCATCGTCGATACCCACTACGCCAGCTTTCGCCACGGCGTACTGCTTTCGCCCTGGATCGACGGCGAGCCGGTACGGACATGGGACGAGCGCCAGCTCGTCGAGCTCTTCGAGGCGCTGCTGGCCTTGCTGCTCGGCGGCCTGTTCGAGTGGGACCTTTGCCCCGGCAACACCCTGGACGATGGCCAGATCCGCCTGTTCGATTTCGGCTACATGTACCCCTTCGATCCCCTGCGCCAGTTCAACAGCAACGGCACCGCAACGCCCGAATTCCATGCCGCCGAGCGTTTCGAGACGCGCCAGTTCTTCGCTCATCTGCTGCCGCTGGAACGCCAGGGCGACAGGCTTGCCCTGGCCGCCTTCGACACGGAAAAGCGCATTGCCCTGGAGACCTACCGACGCCTGCGCAGCGAGCTTGACGCCCGTGGTGCCAGCACGACGGTAGTCGATTGGCTGAGCGACATCATTACCGGATGGCAGCAAGGATTGAATGGCGATCTCGACGCGCTATACCTGCGCGAAGCCTGGCGCTCGCACTGGCTGGATTTGCAGGACGATCTGGACGGCCAGACCTGCACCGCGGCCACCTTCTCGCGCATCGACTGGCTGGAACAAGCGGTGCGCGAGCGTTACCACGACCTGCAACTCCTGGTATCCGTCGAGGCTGCCGAGACATTGCAGACCAAACTGCGGAATGCCCGCCGGATGGCACGGCAGTGGCAGGTCACGGCCTGAGGCCGGCGCGGCAGACTTCCTGCACTTTCATGGCGGAAGCCGTACCAGTCAGGGCAATGCCGATGTAGCCATCGTACTTCAGGTATCTGGCCGCTTTGACAACCTCGTCCATATGGGTGGCGTAGCCGGGGATTTCCCCGATACACCCCAGCGACTCGAGTCCGGTCGTCAATCAACGCCGCTGAGTTTGAGTAGACCAACTGTCAAAAATAGCCACGCAAGGCTGGTACCCAGGAGCCACGTCGACCAAAGCATTCGAGGTTTGAGATGCTTTGGAAATCTTTCCACTTCTTCAGGCTCAAGTTCTCCACGGCGCAGATAGAAGTTAGAAAGGAGCACCGCGCCAGTTATGGCGTTCACTTGCATATAGCGTGCAACGAATCCTGATCCAGACCACACAGTCAACTGATTGCGGATGTGGTTGCTCTGAGGGAATGCTGCTTTCATTTCATCCAAGTCGTGATAAGCCATGTAGATTGTAATAACTTGTCCTATTGCTCCGATCACGAAGGGGGCCAAACCAAAAGCAATCTGCAACTGCAATGGCCAGCTATTGATATCGATCACTTCCGCACCTCGTAAATATTCTCTCCCATCCATTCCCCGACCCACTCGCCCCCCTCACCTCCTGCATACGAAGCTCCCCCAACCACCACCAAGCCACAGACGATCCCGCCTATACCACCTGATCCAAAACCAATGGCAGCGCAAATAGGTGCTGCTGCCAAACGGCTAGCAAGTGGTACAGCAACACCTCCTCCACCCATTCCGCCAACAAAACTACCCGCCTCGGTATAACGAATCTTCTCGCACGCCTCGGTTTCCCCGG
>NZ_RFFL01000089.1 GCF_003696285.1 Stutzerimonas nitrititolerans | reverse complement strand
TGCCCAAAGGAAAGTCCATGTCCGAACTATCCATCCTGTTTCCCGAGCCAGTTACCGTAGAGGTGATGGGCCGTGACGTGAAGATCTTGCCGGTGAAGCTGCGCCACTTCGAGCAATACGGAAAATCGGCTGGCGCCCTGGTGGAGTTGTTCAGTTCTGCCAGTGTCCAGCAGATCAACTGGTATGCCGCCACGCACAGTCGCGAGCTGCGCCAGGTGCTGCTGGCCACCACCAGCCTAAAGCGCTGGCAACTGTGGTTCATGCCGGCAACGGGCTGCGTACAGCTTTTCGTTGAGGTCGTGCGGGTCAACTCCAGTTTTTTCGGCGAAGCCCTGCCGGCAATGGTCAGGGCGCTGAATGGGGCTCAGTCCTCCAGCGACTGATCGGGGCGGG
>NZ_RFFL01000088.1 GCF_003696285.1 Stutzerimonas nitrititolerans | reverse complement strand
GCCGAGTACCGCGACGAGCGTACCGCGAGCGCCGAAGCGATCTACCGCGTCGGCATCTCCAACGATCTGCTGGAGCTATGACATGGCGATGAGTAACGAAGCCAGCCGCCGCGCCTCCGGGGCAGCCATGGAGGCGTCCCGTCTCGCCGGTGGTGCGGCGATGGAGGCCAGCCGGCGTGCTGGCGGGGCGGCAATGGAAGAGCGCCGGCGCGGCAAGCAACTGGTCGATGACATCAACAGCCTGGCCAATCCGCCTGCAAACCGCAAAACCCTGCGCACCGTCGACCCGGTCGGCGGCGTGCCGGCACGGCGGGGTAGCGGCGTGTACCAAGCGCCTGCCGCAGCAGGCGGAGGAATCGCCAGCCCGCTGACCGAGGTGGCGGATTCGCGCGT
>NZ_RFFL01000087.1 GCF_003696285.1 Stutzerimonas nitrititolerans | reverse complement strand
TCTACTACGTCGAGAACGGCAACTACGCCGAAAGCTACCTCACCAACAACGCCGGCGAGGCGCGCGCCGTTGGCAATACCGCGATGATCAATGCGCTGATCGACGCCGCGCTGGCGAACTGGTCCGGTGCTGCCAGCACCGTTTCCATCGTGCCGGACATCGCCGGCCGTGACGCCCTGATCGCCACCCTCGAAGCCAACGCCATGATCCTGGTGGTGGACGCCACCGGTGACCCGACCGTGACCGCCGGATCGGCGCTCTACGCCTACGCGTTCGATACCGAGACGACCTACAAGATCGCCGAATACGAGTCCATGGACGTGGTGCTCCAGTGGAGCGACCTGCAGGGTGGGCCCACCAGCACACCAGCGCAGATCGACAACGCCGTCAGCATGGCCC
>NZ_RFFL01000086.1 GCF_003696285.1 Stutzerimonas nitrititolerans | reverse complement strand
ATCGTCTGGTCGTCGCCGAACACCAGGATGTGGCCGGCTTCGTTGTGCTGGAAATGGAAGCTGATGCCTTCTTCTTCGCACAGCCGCTGGATGAAATGCAGGTCGCTCTCGTCGTACTGCACGCAGTAGTCGCGTTCGGGATAGACGTAGCCGAGCTGGAAGCGATAGGCGTCGGCCTGGATCCCATGGCCTTCCAGCACCTGGGAAATGACTTGCGGCACGCTGAGATGCTGGAAGATGCGCTGGTCGCGGCTGTGCATCAGATAAGCCAGTTGCGGACGCAGGCTGAGGCTGTAGCGGGTCAGGCGCTTGCCGGAGTCGCCCTGGCGGGCGCCATGGATCACACCGTGCACACCTTTGCCGGCAGGGCCGAAGGCGAGATAGGCGGGGCGATGGAGCAGGGTTTCGA
>NZ_RFFL01000085.1 GCF_003696285.1 Stutzerimonas nitrititolerans | reverse complement strand
CCTCCCGCTGTATGGTGAGGTGACCCAATCAAGGAGGATATATGGGAAATCTCATCATCAATCGCAAGCCAGGCCAGCGGATATTCCTGTCGCCAGAAACCGAAGCGGATGCGGCCGAGCTGTATCGTCAGCTCACAGAGGAGGGCATCTGGCTTGAGCTGTATCACAGTCGAACGCCCGGCCAGATCGTGGTTTGCATCACTGCGCCGCCCGCGGTCAATGTGGCGCGGGAGGAGCTGCTGCAAGCGAACGATGGGCGCAGCTAACCCCTTCACCGTGGACGATAGGGGTATGATGCGGCGCTTTGCTTGGGGGATTTATGCTGCTGTTACGCATGAAAGGCGGAGTGACATACACGCTCGATCGCCAGGTCGGTAACTCAGGCAAGCATGGTATTTGGGAATTCCATCGATCCG
>NZ_RFFL01000084.1 GCF_003696285.1 Stutzerimonas nitrititolerans | reverse complement strand
TCACCGGCGATGGTGCGCTGACGCAGGCCGGCCTTGATCTCGTCGACCGACAGCTCGCCGCCTTCCAGGTACTTGTTCATCAGCTCTTCGTTGGCCTCGGCCGCAGCCTCGATCATGTTGGAGCGATATTCCTCGGCCTGATCCAGCAACTCCGCCGGAATCTCTTCCTCGCGGTAGCTCATGCCCTTGTCGTCTTCGTTCCAGTAGATCGCCTTCATCTTGATCAGGTCGATCTGGCCCGAGAAGTTCTCCTCCGAGCCGATTGCCAGCTGCAACGGTACCGGGGTGTGCCCCAGGCGCTGCTTGATCTGACCGACGACACGCAGGAAGTTGGCGCCCTGGCGGTCCATCTTGTTGACGTAGACAACACGCGGTACGCCGTACTTGTTGGCCTGACGCCAGACGGTCTCGGACTGCGG
>NZ_RFFL01000083.1 GCF_003696285.1 Stutzerimonas nitrititolerans | reverse complement strand
GGTAGACGATCAGCTGCGCGTCCTTGATCTGTGCGGCGGAGGCCTTGCCGGAGATGTCGAGCGGCACGATCTGGTCGTCATCGCCATGGATCACCAGGGTGGGCACGTCGAACTTCTTCAGGTCCTCACGGAAGTTGGTGGCCGAAAACGCGGCGATGGAATCGTAGGTGTTCTTGTGGCCGGCCTGCATGCCCTGTGCCCACCAGCTGTTGATCAGGCCTTGGGACACCTTGGCATCCGGCCGATTGAAACCGAAGAACGGACCGGAGGCGATATCCAGATACAGCTGCGAGCGGTTTTCCAGCGAGGCCTTGCGGATACCGTCGAAGACTTCCAGCGGCACGCCGTTCGGATTATCGGCGGTCTTCAGCATCAGCGGTGGTACGGCGCTGATCAGCGCGGCTTTCTTGACCTTGTCAGTACCGTGGCGGCCAATGTAGCGCGCCACTT
>NZ_RFFL01000082.1 GCF_003696285.1 Stutzerimonas nitrititolerans | reverse complement strand
TTCATTTTTACGATAATTAAACTGCTTTTGTTGTTCTTTAGATATTTCCATTATTTCCTCCTCCTTATCAGAAGACGAGATAGATTCGAATAGTTCATTGACTGTCACATCTAATGCGTTTGAGACACTTTTAAGTGTTTCACTACTAACTTCTTCTCCAGCCTCCATTCTTTGAATTGTTCTTACTGTTACATAAGCCTTTTCTGCTAAATTTTCTTGAGTTAACGATTTTTGTTTTCTAATTTCTGCAACTTTTGATTTGTTCATACTCATAAACTACTCCTCAACTAAAAAAATGAACACGAAAAATTGCCGACAGATGGACGACAATGAAACGACAGTTACTTCAAAATTATATTCTTAAAAGAAAGTATATATCTAATTTTACAAAAAGCATAAGAAAGGATATACTGAAATTAACAAATATTGCTAGCATTTACGCACCAAACCCCAGCCTATTGCAGTAG
>NZ_RFFL01000081.1 GCF_003696285.1 Stutzerimonas nitrititolerans | reverse complement strand
CGATGCCTAAACTGAATATCAACGTGATTGAGACCAATAAAAATAATAATAATTTTTTCATATGTATAAATACCTTTCATAGCATGAATTAAGACAGAAAATTCTCTATAAAACGAATTTTCTGTCTTAATTTCTTGCTTATTTAATAATATGATTATGTGTGATCATAAAAAGCTTTGTTTCCAGACCATGTTTTTTTCACAGAAGATTTAGACCAATGACCCGGCTTCTTCCAGCCGCCACTATTTCCATTTCCACTTCCATTTATAACTGAAGCATGGCCTTNCTATAATGTTTATAATTTGATTTAACAGTTTTGCTTGTAGTCCCTCTTACCCAGTATCCTCCAGACTTTTTACCTTGTTTTATTGAACGAGTAGAAACATTATTATCATAGGTTTTTGAAGCTTTTAAACCATGAGAGTTATCTACATTTTCAGAACCTCCATGAGCGTCTGTCATAGATGCCTGTGCATAGCCTATAGTTCCTAA
>NZ_RFFL01000080.1 GCF_003696285.1 Stutzerimonas nitrititolerans | reverse complement strand
TTTTCAGCCCTTTTCAAACCGTCCGTGGAAATGGGGTAGAACCCACCTGTCCCTTACAACCGGCCCAACCCAGCTGCTCGGCGGCTTAAGGCAGAATGCTACGAAGCTCTCGCTATCCGAGTGGTTGAGCTCTAGGAGCGGCTTCTGGGCCTCCAGGAGCGACCAAAGGAGTAAGCGCTCTGCATCAGTGCGGTAGCTGTTGAATGTTGTCTCGTTATCGCTGCAGGTTTTTAGGAAAGCACGTACTGCAACGTATCCCTCCTTGGCGCGAAGCGCCGCTGGAAACCCTTCCAGAAATGCGCGCACCTCAGGTAGCTCATATCGCAGCTCTGGGGATTGAAACTCGAGCTTTTTGAAGCGAGTAAGCACCTCAAAAAGAGGTTGTGGCGCGATCTTCATGACGTTGATCCCGGCTCTAAGCCCTAATAGCCATCGGCGTGCGTACCCGAGCGCGACGTGCGTTGTACTCATTCAGGCTAGTTCCGGATGCTTAGGGGATCAATGAATCGCCCCGGGTTTTGTGGAGGCCGTTT
>NZ_RFFL01000008.1 GCF_003696285.1 Stutzerimonas nitrititolerans | reverse complement strand
AGATAGGCGGGGCGATGGAGCAGGGTTTCGAGGTCGAGATCGGGGCGCTCGCTGACCACTTCGATGTCGAAGCGGTAGGGCTGGTTGAGCTTTTCATGGCCTTCGAAACCTAGTACCTGCAGGTCGGTTTCGACGCCGGAAATGGCGAGGGTGATATGCGCTTGATTGGCATCCAGCATGCCTTGGCCTCCATCCTTGAGTCAGGCGAAGGCCGAAGGTTGACCGACCTGGACGCCCGTTTCAATGAGGGCGGGGCGGCAGCATGATGGGAATCACGTTTCTTCTGGCGAAGGACTTTCCCCCTTTGCTCGACCGCCTTGCTAACCCAACAGCTCGGCGAACTGGGCGGCCGGTACCGGCCGGCTGATGAGATAGCCCTGGATCTCGTCGCAGCGCTGGTCCTTGAGAAAATCCATCTGGGACTGGGTTTCGACGCCCTCGGCTACCACCTCGAGCTCCAGGCCGTGCACCATGGCGATGATCGCCCGGATGATCGCGGTGTCTTCCTTGGACTGTTCGAGCTCTGAGATGAAGGTCTTGTCGATCTTCACGTAATCCACGGGGAAGCGCTTGAGATAGCTCAGCGAGGAATAGCCGGTGCCGAAGTCGTCGATGGCCAGCTTGACGCCCAGCGCGCGCAGTTGCGTACAGATGTTGATGGCATTCTCGACATCGTCGAGCAGCTGGCTTTCGGTCAGTTCGAGTTCGAGCATCGCGGCCGGCAGCCCGGTTTCCTCGAGGGTCTGGCGCACCAGGCTGACCAGGTTGCCTTGCCGCAGCTGCTTGGCCGAGAGGTTGACCGAAACACGGATGGACGCCAGCCCGTCCAACTGCCACTGGCGAGCCTGCCGGCACGCCTGACGCAGCACGAATTCGCCCAGCGCGACGATCAGGCCGGTTTCCTCCGCCAGCGCGATGAAATACGCCGGTGTCAGCAGGCCCTGCTCCGGATGGTGCCAGCGCACCAGCGCTTCGGCCGCATCGAGGCGGTCCGCCTGCAGGCTCAGCCGCGGCTGGTAGAAGACTTCCAGCTGGCCTTTCTCGAGCGCCTGGCGCAGCTGGTTTTCCAGCTTCAGATTCTCCAGCCCCGAGGCCTGCAGTCGTTCGGTGAAGAACTGCAGCGTGTTGCCGCCCAGATGTTTGGCATGCTGCATCGCCATATTGGCCTGCGCCAGCAGCGTGGCGGGCTCGCGCGTATTGTCCGGCAACAGGCTGATGCCGATGGAGGCGCTGACCACCAGTTCCTGGCCGGCGATATCCATCGGCTTGCGGATGCGTCCCAGCAGGCGACTGCCGACATGCGCCAGGCTCGACAGGCTGCCGTAACCCTCGAGCAGCACCACGAACTCATCCCCGGAAAGCCGGGCGATGGTGTCGGCCCCGGCCAGGCTGTACACCAGCCGCCGGGAGACTTCCTTCAGCAACTGGTCGGCCGCCTCGTGGCCCAGGCTTTCGTTGAGCACCTTGAAGCGATCCAGGTCGATGAAGAGCACGGCCAGGTGCCCGTTGGCGCCTCGAGCACGCTGACAGGCGTCGTGTAGCCGTTCCTTGAACAGGCTGCGGTTGGCCAGGCCGGTGAGTTCGTCGTAGCGGCTCAGGTAGCGCAGGCGTTCCTCGACCTGACGCCGCAGGGTGAGATCGGAAATGAAGGCGACCACGTTGCTGATCGCGCCATTGGCGTCACGCACCGCGCGCAACTGCACCCACTGCGGGTAATTTTCGCCGTTCTTGCGCGCCTCGATGAGCTCGCCCTGCCAGCCGCCGTCGCGGCGAAGCGCTTCGCGCATGCTGGCGTACAGCTGCTTGCTCTCCGCCGAACTGGCCAGCCGCGCGACACTGTGGCCGACCAGCTCCTCGCGGCTGTAGCCGGACAGCTCGCAACAGGCGTCGTTGACCGCCAGCAGCCGATAACCGGCGTCCATGATCGCCACACCTTCGCTGGCCGCCTCGAACACCACGGCGGCCAGGCGCTGCTGCTCGGCCTGGCGGCGCGCTTCGCTGATATCGCGGCGGGTGCCGATCATGCGCAAGGCACGTCCGTTCTCGTCACGCAGGATCACGCGGCCACGGTCCTCGATCCAGAGAGAGCTGCCGTCGTCCCGCTGGACGCGATATTCGACCTTGTAGGTTTCAGTCTCGCCTTTCAGGTGCGCCACCATTGTGTTGCGCACACGCGGCACGTCGTCGGCGTCCAGGCTATGCCAATGGTAATCGGCCTGCCCGGCCGGCAGCCCGGACTGATCGATGGCGATGCTCAGGCCGGAGTGATGCACCTCATCGTTGCGCAGGTCCCAGTCCCACAGCCCCAGCTCGCTGGCCTCCAGCGCAAGGCTCAGGCGCGCCTCGCTCTGGCCCAGGGCCTCGACCACGCCGGCCAACTCTCCGGTGCGCTCCGCGACTCGCCGCTCGAGACTGTCATGGGCGTCGCGCAACTGCCGCTCGGCCAGCCGGCGCTGGTCGACTTCGCGGGCCAGTTCGGCATTCAACTCCCCCGCCTCGCGACTGACGTGCTGCAAGCGCTGGATCAGCAGGGCGTTGTCCGCTCGCTGCTTCAGGCTCAGGGTAACCAGGCGGTTGATCTGCCAGGCGATCATGCCGAGGGTGAGCAGCATGATCAGCCCCAGCAGCCCCCAGCCCTTCTGAACCGGCAGCTCGCTGACGAGCAGCAGCAAACCGGCGGGCAACAGGCAAGGCAGGGTAAAACTCAGGAACGCCCACAGCGATACCCCGCAGGCGACACTACCGGCGACGACAACCGAGCCCAGCACGCCGTAGAGCAGGGTCTGCGCCAGAAAACCTTCCGCAGGCACCAGGGCGACGATCGCATAGCCGAGGACCAGTGCCGACAGCACATTGCCCAGCAGCAAGCCCTGGAACCAGAACGGACGTGCCTGGGCAGCCGCGTCAGCGCTGGCGAATGCGGCGCCTTGCTGCAGGCGCAGCATCGCCAGCGACAGGGTACAGACCGACCAGACGCCCAGTTCGAGCCGCCCGTGCTCGCCCCAGAGCAGCGCCGGCAACAGCAGGCTGGCCAGCAGCATCAGCAGCAGCGGCAGCTTCAGGCCACTGAACAGCCGCCGCGTCCGCTCGGTACGCTGGTCGGCATCCTGATACCCGCACGCCTCGAATTCATCGTCGATCGAAAGCGTTTCATGGCTGGCTTGAGCGGAATGGGTCATCGTGGTTTTCGTTGTGCTGGCGGTCCGGGTGATTCTTCGCAGGTCCTATCGAAGACATCTCGAAACGCGGCCGATTCAACAAATCGGCCCCGATGAAGCGACCGATAATGGCACGTTGCTAGCTCAGCGTCATGCCCTGTTCCGACCAAAGATGAACTCGGCGACGCGCGGAGGCACAGTCGCCGACGAAAGGCGCGCCGGCGACCGTTCCGTCGGCGGCGCCAGCGGGCCCGAGCCAGGGACGAGCGCATCCGCCGCATTTCCAATAGAATGCCGCGATGCATGACGATCTCTCTCTCCTCCTGAACTCCCTCAACGATGCCCAGCGCCAGGCCGTGGCCGCGCCGCTGGGCCGTCAACTGGTGCTCGCCGGCGCCGGCTCGGGCAAGACCCGGGTGCTGGTGCACCGCATCGCCTGGCTCAACCAGGTCGAGCGCGCTTCGCTGCATTCGATCCTGTCGGTGACCTTCACCAACAAGGCCGCCGCCGAGATGCGCCAGCGCATCGAGCAGCTGCTGCAGGTCAACCCGCAGGGCATGTGGGTCGGCACCTTCCACGGCCTGGCGCACCGCTTGCTGCGCGCGCACTGGCAGGAAGCGAAGCTGGAGCAGAACTTCCAGATCCTCGATTCCGACGACCAGCAACGTTTGGTCAAGCGGGTGATCCGCGAGCTGGGCCTCGACGAGCAGCGCTGGCCGGCGCGCCAGGCGCAGTGGTGGATCAACGCGCAGAAGGACGAAGGCCTGCGCCCGCAGAACATCCAGGCCGGCGGCGACCTGTTCCTCGCCACCCAGTTGAAGATCTACGAGGCCTACGAGCAGGCCTGCGCGCGCGCCGGGGTGATCGACTTCTCCGAGCTGCTGCTGCGCGCGCTGGACCTGTGGCGCAACCATCCGGGCCTGCTGGAACACTACCAGCGGCGCTTCCGCCACGTGCTGGTGGACGAATTCCAGGACACCAACGCCGTGCAGTACGCCTGGCTGCGCCTGCTCGCCAAGGGCGGCGAGAGCCTGATGGTGGTCGGCGACGACGATCAGTCGATCTACGGCTGGCGCGGCGCGCGGATCGAGAACCTGCAGCAGTTCAGCCAGGATTTTCCCGATGCCGAGACCATCCGTCTGGAGCAGAACTACCGCTCCACCGCCTGCATCCTCAAGGCCGCCAACGCGCTGATCGCCAACAACCAGGGCCGCCTGGGCAAGGAGTTGTGGACCTCCGGCTGCGAAGGCGAGCCGATCAGCCTGTATGCCGCGTTCAACGAGCACGACGAAGCGCGCTACGTGGTCGAGAGCATCGAGAAAGCCATCCGTGAGGGCATGAGCCGCAGCGAGATCGCCATCCTCTACCGCTCCAACGCGCAGTCGCGGGTGCTGGAAGAGGCTCTGCTGCGCGAGAAGATCCCCTATCGCATCTACGGCGGCCAGCGCTTCTTCGAGCGCGCCGAGATCAAGAACGCCATGGCCTACCTGCGCCTGATCCAGACCCGCCACAACGATGCGGCGCTGGAGCGGGTGATCAACCTGCCGGCTCGCGGCATCGGCGAGAAGACTGTCGAGTGCCTGCGCCAGCTGGCGCGCCAGGAGGAAATCTCGCTGTGGGCGGCGCTGCACCAGGCGGTCGGCACCAAGCTCGTCTCCGGCCGCGCCGCCAGCGCGCTGAACGGCTTCGTCGAACTGATCGACACCCTCGCGCTGAAAGTCGAGGGCATGCAGTTGCACAGCATGGCGCAGCTGGTCATCGAGCAGTCCGGTCTGCTCGCCTATCACCGCGACGAAAAGGGCGAGAAGGCCCAGGCGCGGGTGGAAAACCTCGAGGAACTGGTGTCCGCCGCACGCGCCTTCGACAACTACAGCGACGAGCAGGAGGACGAGCAGACGCCGCTGGCGGCCTTCCTCGACCACGCCTCGCTGGAGGCCGGCGAACAGCAGGCCGGCGATCACGAGGACAGCGTGCAGCTGATGACTCTGCACAGCGCCAAGGGCCTGGAATTCCCACTCGTATTCCTGGTGGGCATGGAGGAAGGTCTGTTCCCGCACAAGATGAGCCTGGAGGAATCAGGCCGTCTGGAAGAGGAACGCCGTCTGGCCTACGTCGGCATCACCCGCGCCATGCAGCAGCTGATCGTCACCTACGCCGAGACCCGACGCCTGTACGGCAGCGAGACCTACAACAAGATCTCGCGCTTCGTCCGTGAGATCCCGCCGGCGCTGATCCAGGAAGTGCGGTTGAGCAATACCGTCAGCCGCTCGTTCAACAACCGCGGCATGAGCGGCTCGTCGCTGTTCGACGGCGCCGGCGTGCCGGACACCCCCTTCAACCTCGGCCAGCGCGTGCGCCACTCGCTATTCGGCGAAGGCACCATCCTCAACTTCGAAGGCGCCGGCGCCCAGGCGCGGGTGCAGGTGAATTTCGAGGATGAAGGCAGCAAATGGTTGATGTTGAGCTACGCCAAGCTCGAAGCGCTTTGACCCAAGCCCCCAACAAGAAACAAGGACATCCAGACGACATGAAACGCCGCCATCTGTTCGGTGCAGCCGCCCTGCTCGCCACGCTGGCCCTGGCCGGCTGCAAGGACGAACAATCCCAAGCGCCCAACCAGCAGGCGGCCGGCGCGCCCGCCAAGACCTATCACTGGAAGATGGTCACCGCCTGGCCGAAGAACTATCCGGGCCTCGGCACCTCGGCGGAACGCCTGGCCGAACGCGTCAACGCCATGAGCGGCGGGCGCCTGACCATCAAGGTCTACGCTGCAGGCGAGCTGGTACCGGCACTGGAAGTCTTCGACGCCGTCTCGCGCGGCACCGCCGAGCTCGGCCATGGCGCCTCCTATTACTGGAAAGGCAAAGTGCCGACCGCGCAGTTCTTCACCTCGGTACCCTTCGGCCTGTCGACCTCCGAGATGAACGCCTGGCTGAGCAAGGGTGGCGGACAGGCGTTCTGGGACGAAGCCTATGCACCCTTCGGCGTGAAGCCGCTGGTGATCGGCAACACCGGCATGCAGATGGGCGGCTGGTACAACAAGGAAATCAACAGCCTGACAGACCTCAAAGGCCTGAAGATTCGCATGCCGGGCCTGGGTGGCGAGGTCCTCAGCCGACTGGGCGCGACTACCGTCAACCTGCCCGGCGGTGAAGTCTTCACCGCGCTGCAGACCGGTGCCATCGATGCCACGGACTGGGTCAGCCCCTACAACGACCTGGCCTTCGGCCTGCACAAGGCGGCGCGCTATTACTACTACCCGGGCTGGCAGGAGCCCCAGGCTGTACTGGAACTGCTGATCAACCAGAAGGCATTCGACAGCCTGCCGGCCGACCTGCAGGTCATCGTGACCGAAGCCAGCCTTGCCGCCAGCCGCGACATGCACGACGACTACGTCTACAACAACGCCCTGGCGCTGGAGCAGCTCAAGCAACAGGGCACCGAGCTCAAGCGCTTCCCCGACGAGGTGCTGGCCGCCATGCGCGAGCAGTCGGACCTGGTACTCGGCGAACTGGCCGCGCAGAGCGAGCTGAACGGCCGCATCTGGGCCTCGATGAAAGCCTTCCAGGCCCAGGTCGAGCCGATGCACGAGATCTCCGAGAAGGAGCTGTACAACTGGCGTTGAGCGTTCCCAGCGCGAAAGACTGGCCTGGAACACATCCCTCTGCCCTTGCGGGAGAGGGCCAGGGAGAGGGGAAACAGGGTGTGCAGTGGCTCCCCTTCACCCTCGCCCCCTCTCCCTCTCCCTCTCCCGTCGAGGGAGAGGGGTGAAACACGGCTGGCCGACCTGATCAGTACGCCGCGTACTTGGCCTCGATAGTGCGCTGCTCGCGGATATGCTGCTCGTAGGTCAGCTGCTTGTCCTCGAGGCGATGATCCAGCTCGCGCAACTCGCGCGCCTTGTTGCGTTCGGCTTCCATCTTGGTTGCGTAGTAGTTGCGGCTCTTGGCCGAAGCAGCCGTGTCGAAGGGCATCCACAGCGGACCGAGAAAGGGATACAGCGGCAGCGTGGTGATGCCCAGCACGTAGTGCCCGGTGTAGAAATAGCCCGCGCCCGGAAAGATTCCCAGCACCGCCGCAGTGCCCACGCTCTTCTCCTTGACCAGCAGGCCCTTCTCTTCATAGATCGCCAGCTCGCGCTTCTGCCCCTCGGCCAGGTGCGTGGTACAGCCCTGCAGGGCCAGTGTGCAGGTGAGGGCTGCGGTGAGGGCTACGAGAGATTTCATCCGGTACTACTCCAAGTTTCAACGATTCGAACCGTCCGGGACGGCCTTGCCCGTGCGTCGGGCGGCGAGAGGGTAGACGAAAAACCGGCGAATCGAAACCAAAGTGCCATCATACTCAGAAGCAAAAGCCTGAAACATTTAGCGCTGGCGTTGTTTCACGACGCTGTGCACCATGGCGCGCGTACCTCCATCTATAAAAGCGGGAACACTCAATGCAACGTGTGCTTAGCATTTTCATGGCGCTGTGTATCGGTCTGACCCTCAGCATCGATGCCCACGCCAAGCGCTTCGGCGGCGGCAAGAGCTTCGGCTCGGCACCCAGCCACCAGACTCGCCAGGCAGCGCCTCAGCAACGCAACGATGCCGCCACCCAGCAGGCCGGACGTCAGCAGCCCGCTGCCGCAAGCGGTGCTTCGCGCTGGCTCGGCCCGCTGGCCGGCCTGGCCGCCGGTGGCCTGCTGGCCTCGATGTTCATGGGTGATGGCTTCGAGGGCATCCAGTTCATGGATATCCTGATCTTCGGCCTGATCGCCTTCGTCATCTTCCGCCTGCTCGCCGCGCGCCGACGCCAGCAGCAACCGGCCATGGCCGGGCACGGACATGCGCCGATGCAGCGCGAGATGCCGCAGCAGCCTTCGATCTTCGGTGGCAGCGCCGCGCCGGTCGCCGCCGCACCGGTGATCAACGCACCTGCCTGGTTCAACGAACAGAGCTTCGTCGGCGCCGCACGCGAGCATTTCATGTCGCTGCAACAGCACTGGGATGCCAACGAGATGGACAAGATCGCCGAGTTCGTCACCCCGCAGCTGCTGGAATTCCTCAAGCGCGAGCGCGCCGAGATCGGCGATGCCTACCAGTCGACCTACATCGACGACCTGCAGATCCAGCTCGACGGCGTGGACGACGATGCCGAGAAGACCACCGCCACCCTGACCTTCGTCGGCGTGTCGAAGAGCTCGCGTTTCGACCAGGGCGAGCCCTTCAGCGAAAGCTGGCGCATGGAGCGTGTCCAGGGTGAGAACCAGCCCTGGCTGGTGGCCGGCATCCGCCAGAACGCCTGAGCCCTTCAGGCTTGCGCAAGGTCCGCGCGATGCGCCGGACGCCATTCACTTGCGTATCGACATTGCTCGCTTCCCCCCTCGCTCCGACCCTCTCCCGCAAGGTGAGGGGTCGGTTGCGCAGCGCGATATACCGCCGCTTGATCAGGCTCAAGTTCTGTTTTTTATTGCGCGCAATAGACCCTTACAAAACCAAAGGATTAATCCTTTCAGCTAGCGGGCCATATACAATGCCGCCCAAGCGAAGCGCCACAAGCGCTAACAGGCCGCTTAAAAACTACCTGCGTTGGCAAATACCANAACAGGCCGCTTAAAAACTACCTGCGTTGGCAAATACCACGTTAAAAACAGCCTCAGAAAGCCGCTTGCGGCTAACGCGCTTCAGCGCGGCCCGAAGGGCGAACGAAGTGAGTAATGCTCATTTAGCAAAACTAAACTGCGCTTCTTCGGCTGTTTTTGCCTTGTCTTGCCTGCCTCGCCTACGTTTTTCAAGGGCCTGCCCGTCTTAGCCTGATAAGGAAGAAACGATGGACATGAACCGTCGCCAGTTCTTCAAGGTCTGCGGTATCGGCCTTGGAGCGACCAGCATGGCGGCCTTGGGCATGGCGCCCGAGACTGCCTTCGCCGAGTCGATACGGCATTTCAAGCTGACCAACACCAAGGAAACCCGCAACACCTGCCCCTACTGCTCGGTAGGCTGCGGCCTGATCCTCTACAGCCGCGGCAGCGGCGGCAAGAACGTCGCTCAGCAGATCATCCACGTCGAGGGCGACTCGGATCATCCGGTCAACCGCGGCAGCCTGTGCCCCAAGGGCGCCGGCCTGCTGGACTTCATCAAGAGCCCCAACCGCCTGCAGCACCCGATGGTGCGCAAGCCCGGCTCCAATGAGTGGACCCGCCTGTCCTGGGACGAAGCGCTCGATCGCATCGCCCGCCTGATGAAAGAGGACCGCGACGCCAACTTCGTGCAGCAGAACGCGCTGGGCCAGACGGTCAACCGCTGGACCTCGGTAGGCTTTCTCGCCGCCTCGGCCGCGTCCAACGAAACCGGCTACCTGACTCACAAGGTCGTCCGCAATCTCGGCATCGTAGGATTCGACAACCAAGCACGTGTCTGACACGGCCCGACGGTGGCAAGTCTTGCCCCGACGTACGGCCGTGGCGCCATGACCAACACCTGGACGGATATCGGCAACGCCGACCTGGTCCTGGTAATGGGTGGCAACGCTGCTGAAGCACACCCCTGCGGTTTCCGCTGGGTGACCGAAGCCAAGTCCGAGAACAAGGCCCGGCTGATCGTGGTCGATCCACGCTTCACCCGTACTGCCTCGGTGGCCGACTATTACGCGCCCATTCGTACCGGGACGGATATCGCGTTCCTGGGCGGCCTGATCAACTACCTGATCGGCAACGACAAGATTCAGCACGAATACGTGCGCAACTACACCGACGTGTCGTTCATCGTCAGCGAAGGCTTCAGCTTCGAGGATGGGCTGTTCAGCGGCTACGACGCCGAGAAACGCACCTATACCGACAAGTCCGGCTGGACCTACGAGCTGGGCGAGGACGGCTACGCCAAGGTCGATCCAACCCTGCAGCACCCGCGTTGCGTGTTCCAGCTGATGAAGCAGCACTACAGCCGCTACACGCCGGAACTGGCCAGCCAGATCTGCGGTACGCCCGTGGATCGCATGCTGAAGATCTGGGAAGAAATCGCCACCTGCTCGACGCCGGGCAAGACCATGACGATCCTCTACGCCCTCGGCTGGACCCAGCACTCGATCGGCGCACAGATCATCCGCACCGCGGCCATGGTCCAGTTGCTGCTGGGCAACGTTGGCATGCCGGGCGGTGGTGTCAACGCGCTGCGCGGGCACTCCAACATCCAGGGGCTGACCGACCTCGGCTTGCTCTCCAACCTGCTGCCGGGCTACCTGACCCTGGGGCTGGATGCCGAGCAGGTTTACTCGACCTACATTGCCAAGCGTTCGCCCAAGCCGTTGCGACCGGGACAGATGTCCTACTGGCAGAACTACGGCAAGTTCCACGTCAGTCTGATGAAGGCCTGGTACGGCCCAGCCGCCCAGGCGGACAACGACTGGTGCTTCGACTACCTGCCCAAGCTGGAATACGGCGGCGCCGGCTACGACGTGCTGCGCATGTTCGACATGATGTCGCGCGACGAAGTGAACGGCTATTTTTGCCAAGGCTTCAACCCGCTGGCGGCGCTGCCGGACAAGAACCGCGTGGTCAAATCGCTGGCCCGGCTCAAGTGGCTGGTGGTGATGGACCCGCTGCAGACCGAAACTTCCGAGTTCTGGCGCAATCACGACGAGTTCAACGACGTTGACACCGCCAGCATCCAGACCGAAGTGTTCAGCCTGCCGACCACCTGCTTCGCTGAGGAAGACGGTTCGCTGGTCAACAGTACCCGCTGGCTGCAGTGGCACTGGAAGGCTGCCGACGGCCCCGGTGAATCACGTCCAGACATCTGGATCATGTCCGGCCTGCACACGCGGCTGCGCGAGCTGTATCACACCGAGGGCGGCGTCTTCCCCGAGCCCATCCTCAACCTGCACTGGCCCTACAAGGTGGCCCACGAACCCTCGGCCGAGGAACTGGCCAAGGAATTCAACGGTTACGCAGTGACCGAGGTGACCGACGCCAACGGCAACCTGGTGGCCCGTCCCGGTCAGCAGCTGGGCGCGTTCAGTCAGTTGAAGGACGACGGCAGCACCGCTTCGGGCTGCTGGATCTTCTGCGGTTCCTGGACCGAGCAGGGCAACCTGATGGCGCGGCGCGACAACAGCGACCCGTACCACATGAAGCAGCACCAGAACTGGGCCTTCGCCTGGCCGGCGAACCGCCGCATCCTCTATAACCGCGCCTCGGCCGACCCCCAGGGCAAACCCTGGTCGGACCGCAAGAAGCTGGTCTGGTGGGATGCGCAGGCCAAGGGCTGGGCCGGTACCGACGTGCCGGACTACAACGCCAGCATCGACCCCGAAGCGGGGATGAATCCGTTCATCATGAACCCCGAAGGCGTGGCGCGTTTCTTTGCCGTGGACAAGATGGCCGAAGGCCCCTTCCCCGAGCATTACGAGCCGTTCGAGACGCCCATCGGCGTCAACCCGATGCACCCGAAAAACCGCAAGGTGATCAGCAGCCCGGCCGCACGCGTGTTCGATTCGGTGTGGGAATCGCTCGGCACCGCCGACGAGTTCCCCTATGCCGGCACCACCTACCGGCTGACGGAGCATTTCCACTACTGGACCAAGCACTGCAAGCTCAACGCCATCGCCCAGCCCGAGCAGTTCGTCGAGATCGGCGAGGTGCTGGCGCAGGAGAAGGGCATCGCTGCCGGCGACCGGGTGCGCGTCAGTTCCAAGCGCGGCTATCTGATCGCCGTGGCGGTGGTGACCAAGCGCATCCGTCCGCTGCAGGTCAACGGGCAGGTGGTGCACCAGGTCGGCATTCCGCTGCACTGGGGCTTCACCGGCGTGGCCAAGCCGGGGTACATCGCCAACACCATGGTGCCCTACATCGGTGACGGCAACACCCAGACGCCCGAGTCGAAGTCGTTCCTGGTCAACGTGGAGAAGGTGTAATGGCTACTCAAGACATCATTGCGCGCTCCGCGACCACCACGCTTGCCCCCTCGATCCGCCAGGTCGAGGAGGTGGCCAAGCTGATCGACGTGTCCAAATGCATCGGCTGCAAGGCCTGCCAGGTCGCCTGCTCGGAATGGAACGAGCTGCGTGACGAGGTGGGCAGCAACCACGGCACCTACGACAACCCGATCGACCTGACTGCCGAAAGCTGGACGGTGATGCGCTTCACCGAGCACGAGAAGGCCGACGGCGATCTGGAATGGCTGATCCGCAAGGACGGCTGCATGCACTGCGCCGAGCCGGGCTGCCTCAAGGCCTGCCCGAGCCCCGGCGCGATCGTGCAGTACGCCAACGGCATCGTCGACTTCAACCAGGACAAGTGCATCGGCTGCGGCTACTGCGTCACCGGCTGTCCGTTCAACGTGCCGCGCATCTCGCAGGAAGACAAGAAGGCCTACAAGTGCACCCTGTGCAGCGACCGCGTGGCGGTAGGCAAGGAGCCGGCCTGCGTGAAGACCTGCCCGACCAGCGCCATCGTGTTCGGCAGCAAGGCCGACATGCAGCGCCATGCCGAGGAGCGCATCGAGGACCTGAAGTCGCGCGGCTTCGAGCATGCCGGCCTCTACGATCCCGATGGCGTCGGCGGCACCCACGTCATGTACGTGCTGCACCATGCCGACAAGCCTTCGCTGTACGCGGGTCTGCCGGACCAGCCGATGATCAGCCCGATGGTCAGCCTGTGGAAAGGCATCACCAAGCCCCTGGCCCTGCTGGCCATGGGTGCGGCGGTACTGGGCGGCTTCTTCCACTACGTGCGGGTCGGCCCGCAGCGCGTCGAGGAAGAAGAGGACGAGCACCCGGCCGAGCCGGTGGTTCATCAACAGGATCCGGCGGTGCACACCTACGATCCCAAGCAGCCCTGAGGCATGCCGGCCCCGTTCGCGCGGGGCCGGTCGAGGACCATCGACATGAAAAAAGATGAAATCCAGCGTTACAACGCCAACGAGCGCAGCAACCACTGGGCCGTGGCGATCCTGTTCATCCTGGCGGGTCTGTCCGGCCTGGCACTGTTCCACCCGGCGCTGTTCTGGCTGAGCAACCTGTTTGGCGGCGGCCCCTGGACGCGCATCCTGCACCCCTTCCTGGGCGTGGCGATGTTCGTGCTGTTCCTGGGCCTGGTATTTCGCTTCTGGAGCGCCAACTACTTCTCCGGTAACGACGGCCTGTGGTTGAAGAATATCGGCAAGGTGATGCGCAACCAGGAAGACGGCGTACCGGCCATCGGCAAGTACAACCCCGGTCAGAAGCTGCTGTTCTGGGCGCTGCTGGCGAGCATGCTGGTGCTGCTGGTCTCGGGCATCGTCATCTGGCGGGCGTACTTCAGCCACCTGTTCGGTATCGACGCCATCCGCCTGGCCGCGCTGGCGCACGCCTTCGCCGCCTTCGTGCTGGTGATGGCGATCATCGTCCACGTCTACGCCGCGATCTGGATCAAGGGCTCCTTCGGCGCCATGCTCTCCGGCAAGGTCAGCCACCGCTGGGCGCGCAAGCACCACGAGCTCTGGTACCGTGAGGTCACCGACCGCAAGCAGGACTGATTGAGCCCATTGCAACGACGCGAGCGCGACCCTTGGGGTCGCGCTCGCTTTTTCAGGAGGCCAAAACGATGGCTGACAGACTTATGGAACCGGAGCAGATCAGCGCTTCGGCCAGTACCCCGCCCTACAGCGAACGGCCGCCCGCGCGCCTGTTCGCCCTGCGCGCCGAACGCCTGGAGAAACTGGCGACGAATCATCCCATGGGCGACTACCTGCGCCTGCTGGCCGGCCTTTGCCAGGCCCAGCAGCAGGTGATGGACGATCCACCCGCCTCGCTGCTGCCGACGCCAGAGCGCCTGGCCCAGGCCCGCACCCACAAGATGCCGCCGCTGGCCGTGGACAGCCTGGTGCGCGAGGATGGCTGGCAACCCTTCCTCGACGCCCTGCTGGAGCGCATCGAGGCACCGAACGACGCCGTCGCCAAGGTGCTGGACAGCCTGCGCCAGGCCGATGCCGCACAACGCCGCAACTGGGCCGTGAGCCTGCTGGACGGCGACTACTCGGCGCTCGACGCCGCCGTTGTGCCCTTCCTCGGCGCCGCCCTGCAGGCCGCCTGGAGCCAGGCGCTGCTGGCCCTGCCCGAGGGCAGCGTGACGGATATCGGCAGCGGCGCCCACTGTCCCTGCTGCGGCTCGCCGGCCATGACCGGGGTGATTCGCCATCGTGGCAAGCAGCAGGGCCTGCGTTATCTGGTCTGCTCGCTGTGCGCCTGCGAATGGCACTTCGTGCGGGTCAAGTGCGTGCATTGCGACTCCAGCAAGGACTTGCACTACGCCAGCCTGGAAAGCGACCGCCACGCCCCGGACAAGGCTCCGATCCGTGCCGAGTGCTGCCCCGGCTGCCAGAGCTACTTCAAGCTGCTTTACCTGGATTCCGACCCGGACGCCGAAGGCCTCTCCGCCGACCTCGCCAGCCTGGCCCTGGACCTGCGCATGGACCTGGAAGGCTACCAGCGCCAGGCACCCAACCTGCTGCTGGCGCCCGGCGGCTGAAGCAAACGTAGGGTGGATAACGCGAAGCTTATCCACCGCTTTCTCGGAGATCGGCCCGACGCGTGGAAAACGCTTCGCGGTTTTCTACCCTACGACTGCACGGCCCAACCTTCCCCTTGCGACAACCTGCTCCGCTCCGGGAAACTGCCCGGTCAGAACCTGCACCGGGAGTTCCCGCATGACCAGCCAAGCTGCCGAGTTTCGGCGCTCATCCCTCCGCCTGCCTTCCATCGACCGCCTGCTGCGCAGCCCAGCCTCCGTGCCGCTGCTGGATCGCTATGGCCGCGAGGCCCTGCTCGGAACCCTGCGTGAACTACTCGACGAACTTCGCGAACCGGCCCTGCTCGGCCAGCTCAGCGCGCCCGAACTGACCGAGGACGTGCTGGCCGGTCGCGCCGGCGAACGCCTGGCCAGCCAGCACCGCAGCCGCGTGCGTCGCGTGTTCAACCTCACCGGCACGGTGCTGCACACCAACCTCGGTCGTGCGTTGTTGCCGGATGAAGCCATCGAGGCCATCACCCTCGCCGCGCGCTATCCGCTGAATCTGGAATTCGACCTGGCGACCGGCAAGCGCGGCGACCGCGACGACCTGATCGAAGGGCTGATCCGCGAGCTGACCGGCGCCGAGGCCGTCACCGTGGTCAACAACAACGCCGCCGCAGTGCTGCTGGCGCTCAACAGCCTGGGCGCGCGCAAGGAAGGCATCATCTCCCGTGGCGAGCTGATCGAGATCGGCGGCGCCTTCCGCATCCCCGACATCATGGCCCGCGCCGGGGTGAAGCTGCACGAAGTCGGTACCACCAACCGCACCCACGCCAAGGATTACCAGGCCGCCATCAACCCGCGCTCGGGCCTGCTGATGCGGGTGCACACCAGCAACTACAGCGTGCAAGGCTTCACCGCCAGCGTGGCCACCCGCGAGCTGGCGGCCATTGCCCATGAACACGGCCTGCCACTGCTGGAAGACCTCGGCAGCGGCAGCCTGGTGGACCTGTCGCGCTGGGGTCTGCCCAAGGAGCCCACCGTGCAGGAAGCGCTGCGCGATGGCGCCGATATCGTCACCTTCAGCGGCGACAAGCTGCTCGGTGGTCCCCAGTCCGGGCTGATCGTCGGCCACAAGGACCTCATCGCCAGGATCAAGAAGAATCCACTCAAGCGTGCCCTGCGTGTGGACAAGCTGACCCTCGCCGCGCTGGAAGCGGTGCTCAATCTCTATCGCAACCCCGACCGCCTCGCCGAACGCCTGACCAGCCTGCGCCTGCTCAGCCGCCCACAGCAGGAAATCCGCCTGCAGGCCGAACGCATCGCCCCGGCATTGGCCGCCGTGCTCGATGAAAGCTGGCAGGTGGGTGTCATCGACGCCTTGGGCATGATCGGCAGCGGCGCGCAGCCCGTTGCGCGCCTGCCCAGCGCCGCCCTGTGCATCCGTACGCAGCAACCCAAGCGCCTGCGGGGCCGCAACCTGCGCCGGTTGGAAGAAGCCCTGCGTGGCCTGCCGATCCCGGTTCTCGGACGCATCGCCGAAGACGCCCTCTGGCTGGACCTGCGCCAGCTCGACGACGAAGCCGCGCTCCTCGCCCAATTGCCCCAGCTGCAACGGGCTCTTCAACAGGAGCAGGCGTCATGATCGTCGGCACTGCCGGCCACATCGACCACGGCAAGACCGCCCTGCTCAAGGCGCTCACAGGCCAGCAGGGCGACCGCCGCCGTGAGGAACGGGAGCGCGGCATCACCATCGACCTCGGCTACGCCTACGCCGACCTGGGCGACGGCAGCCTGACCGGTTTCATCGACGTGCCGGGCCACGAACGCTTCGTGCACAACATGCTCGCCGGCGCCAGCGGCATCGACTGCATGCTGCTGGTAGTCGCCGCCGACGACGGCGTGATGCCGCAGACCCGCGAACACCTGGCTATCGTCGAACTGCTGGGCATTCGCCGGGCGCTGGTGGCGCTGACCAAGATCGACCGGGTCGAACCCGCGCGGGTCGAGGAAGTCCGCCAGCAGATCACCGAACTGCTGCAACCCGGCCCCTTGGCGAGCTCGGCGATCTTCCCGGTCTCCTCGATCGAAGGCCGGGGTATCGACGCACTGCGACAGGCCCTGCTCGACCAGGCGGCACGCATCGATGCACGCAGCGACAGCGGCTATTTCCGACTGGCCATCGACCGCGCTTTCAGCGTCACCGGCGCCGGCGTAGTGGTCACCGGCACCGCTTTCGCCGGTCGCGTGCAGGTCGGCGATGAACTCATGTTGTCGCCCCACGGTCGCCGCGTGCGAGTACGCGGGTTGCACGCGCAGAATCGCGAAGCCAACGAGGCACACGCCGGCCAGCGGGTGGCGCTGAACCTCGCCGGCGAGCGCCTGGCCGTCGAGCAGATCAGCCGCGGCGACTGGCTGCTGGCCCCAGCCCTGCAAGGCGCCACGCGCCGCATCGATATCGAATTCACCCTGCTCGCCAGCGAAGCCCGCGCCCTCAAGCACTGGACGCCAGTGCACCTGCACCTGGGCGCGCAGGACGTCACCGGGCGCATCGCCCTGCTCGAAGGCGAACTCATCGCGCCCGGCGGGCATGTGCATGCCCAGCTGCAACTCAACGCCCCGCTGCACGCCATTCATGGCGACCGCGTCGTGCTGCGCGACCAGTCCGCACAACGCACCCTCGGCGGCGGTCGCGTGCTCGATCCTTTCGCCCCGCCGCGCAATCGTCACCGCCAGGCGCGGCTGGCCCAACTGCGCGCGCTGGCGGGCGAAACGCTGGAAGAAATCCTGCCGCAACTGCTGCCCAGCGCCGTCAATGGTGTGGACCCCACGCACCTGGAACGCCAGTTCAACCGCCCCCGGCAGACTTGGCAACTGCCGGACGACGCCGTGGAAATCACCACTCGCCAGGGTGCACGGTTGTTCGACCGCGCCTACTGGGAATACCTGGGGCAAAGCCTAATCCCCGCGCTGCAACGCTTCCACGAGGAACAGCCCGACGAGCTCGGCCCCGACCGCGACCGCCTGCGCCGCTACGCCCTGCCCCAACTGGAGCGGCCGGTCTTCATCGCCCTGCTGGAACAGGCGCTTGCCGAAGGCACCGTGCAAGCCAGCGGCCCCTGGCTGCACCTGCCCGAACACCGAGTACGCCTCAGCGACGAAGAAGAAGCCCTGAAGGCAAGGCTGTGGCCGTTGCTCGAGGCCGGCCAGTTCAATCCACCCTGGGTGCGCGACATGGCCAAGGAGCTGGGCATCGGCGAAGACCAGATACGCCACCTGCTGCGCAAACTGGCTCGCCTCGGCGCGCTGCAACAGGTGGTCAAGGACCTCTTCTATACCGAAACCGCAACGCGCCAGCTGGCCGACCTGCTGCTGGACATCGAACGCGAAGCCGGCGTGATCCGCGCCACCACCTTCCGCGACCGCATCGGCCTGGGACGCAAACGCAGCATTCAACTGCTGGAACACTTCGACCGCCTCGGCCTGACCCGCCGCTTCGGCAACGAACGCAAGATCCGCCCCGACAGCGGACTGGCCACCGCAACGGAGTTCAGGTAGGGTCTGTCACTCGCAAAACACCGGGGCAGACGCCCTGGCACCTTTAGAGGAAGGCAATCGCAGCCGGTGCTGCGGCCGGGCTTCAAACCCGGTTGGGGGCGGCAGCCGCTCCTGGGTGAGTTCGACTCTCACTGCCTTCCGCCAATTTCCCTCCCCTTGGTTCACGGGTTCCCATGACATGGCTCAGGGAGTGGTCCGCACGCATCCGGCGATACGACGTGACTAATGGTATTTCGGCACACGGCCGGCGGGCCGGCAGCGAAACAGCCAACTCAAACCATCAGTACAACCCGCGAGCGAACTCAACTTTCACTCCCTTCGCCACTCTTCTCGATTCGTCCCGTCCCCCACCTCGTCGCCAGTGTTCACGACCGCCGCCGCGTACCTCTATCACCCACATAGAAGGAAATTATCGCGTGCCCGACCTATAGTCTCTGGCTGTTGGTCTAGGATTTCTTGGAAACGGAATGAAGGAGATCAAGCATGTTGGCGTCCTTGTTACCTGCGTTGCGTGGATTATCACTGCCGTTGCGTCTTCAGCTCTGGGACGGCAAGGCGATCGATCTGGGGCCGGCGCCCAGTGTGACGCTGGCCATCAATGATCCGGAGATCGTCGCCGATCTCGCCCACCCCAGCCTCGATCTACTGGGTGCCGCTTATGTAGAGGGGCGGCTGGATCTGGACGGTCCGCTGGACGAGGTGATCCGTATCGGCGATGAGCTGAGCCGCGCGCTGGGCAAGGACGAAACGGCAGCCCCCTTGCCCGAATCCCACGACAAGGCCACCGATGCCGAGGCCATTTCCTATCACTACGACCTGTCCAACGATTTCTACCAGCTGTGGCTGGACCGCGACATGGTCTATTCCTGCGGTTATTTCGAGACCGGCACGGAAGACCTCGACCAGGCTCAGCAGGCCAAGCTGCGTCACCTGTGCCGCAAGCTGCGGCTGAAACCCGGCGAACGTCTGCTGGACGTCGGTTGTGGCTGGGGCGGGCTGGCGCGTTTTGCGGCGCGGGAGTTCGGCGTCGAGGTGCTCGGCATCACCCTCAGCCGTGAGCAGCTCAAGCTCGGTCGCGAGCGCGTGGCGGCCGAGGGGCTGGAGGGGCAGGTGCAGCTGGAGCTGATGGACTACCGCGACCTGCCCCGGGACGGCCAGTTCGACAAGGTGGTCAGCGTCGGCATGTTCGAGCATGTCGGCCAGGCCAACCTGCCGCTGTACTGCCGGCAGCTCTCGGAGATGGTGCGCCCCGGTGGCCTGGTGATGAACCACGGCATCACGTCGCGGCATATCGACGGCCGGCCGGTGGGCCACGGCGCTGGCGAGTTCATCGGCCGCTACGTCTTCCCCCACGGCGAGCTGCCGCATCTGGTGAAGATCGGCGCCTGCATCAGCGAATCGGGCCTGGAAATCGTAGACGTGGAGAGCCTGCGCCTGCATTACGCGCGCACGCTGGATTTCTGGAGCCGGCGCCTGGAAGCCAACCTGGACGAAGCCCGGCGGCTGGTCCCCGAGCGCGCCTTGCGCATCTGGCGGGTGTACCTGGCCGGTTGCGCCTATGGTTTCCGCCACAACTGGATCAACCTGCACCAGATCCTGGCGACCAAGCCACACGAGGACGGCTCCCACGAGCTGCCTTGGTCGCGCGCCGATCTGTATCGATAACGTCGGTCGGCCACCCGGCAGTTCCGGTGGCCGCTTGCAGGCTCAGCGCAACAGCAGCAGCGGTGTAGTGGCCGAACGCAGCATGTTGGTCGTGGTGCTGCCGACGAAGAACTGGCGAATCCGCGAGTGCCCATAGGCGCCCATTACCAGCAGTTCGATGGCGTGCTCGGCCTGATAGTCCCGCAACCTGGCCTCGACTTCGCCTTCGAGAATCGCCACATGCACTTCGAAGCCGGCATCGGCCAGCTTGTCGCGCGCGGCGTCCAGCGCTGCGCGCGCCTCATGAGTATCGCTGCTGACCGTCACCAGATGGATCGGCATGCCCTTGAGCAGCGGGCTGGCGACCAGCATCTCGACGCCCTTGCGCGAGGTGGCGCTGGCATCGAAGGCGAGCATCGCGCTGGCCGGCGCCTTGAAATCGGCCGGCGTCACCAGAATGGGCCGATGCATGGTGCGGATCACGCTTTCCAGCTGGCTGCCGATCAATTGCACCTCGCTGCCGCTGTCCTCACCCTGCTTGCCGATGACCAACAGCCGGATGTCGCCCTCCAGTTCACGCAGGCTTTCCACCAGGTCGCCGTGGCGATGGCGCAGTGTCGGTTCCACACCCGCCTTGACGGCGCGCTGCCTGGCTGCGTCGAGCATCATGCGTCCCTCTTCGAGGGCCAGCTTGTTGCGTTTCTCGTCCAGCGAGGCGAGTTCCTCCAGGAGGAATTCGCGGCTGCCCAGGCCGATGATGCCGCTGAAGTCGCCGGACAACGGGTAGCGCTGCTGGTCGAGCACGTGCAGCAGGCTCAGCGGCGAGCCCAGACGCTGACTGGCCCAGACCGCGCAATCGCAGACGGCGGCCGCCTGCGTTGATCCGTCGATACATGCCATTACCTGGGTCATGGGGCTCTCCTGCTCAGTGGTTCATGAGGTTGCCGACGGGCTCCGGTTTGTCGTGCACGCCGAAGCGATCGACGATGGTCGCGCTCGCTTCGTTCAGGCCCAGCACCTCGACCTCGGTGCCTTCGCGGCGGAATTTGAGCACCACCTTGTCCAGCGCCGAGACGGATGTGATGTCCCAGAAATGCGCCTGGCCGAGGTCGATGGTAACCCTGGCAACGGCTTCCTTGAAATCGAACGCGGCGGCAAACTTGTCCGAGGAGCTGAAGAACACCTGGCCGACCACCCGGTAGGTGCGGTGTCCGCCGTCGGTATCCAGCTGCGAGTCGATACGCAGGTAATGCCCGACCTTGTTGGCGAAGAACAGCGCGGCCAGCAGCACGCCGGCCAGCACGCCGTATGCGAGGTTATGGGTGAAGACCACGACCACCACGGTCACTACCATGACGATATTGGTGGAAAGCGGGTAGCGCCGCAGGTTGCGGATCGAATCCCAGCTGAAGGTGCCAATGGAAACCATGATCATCACCGCCACCAGCGCGGCCATGGGGATCTGCCCGACCCAGTCGCTGAGGAACACCACCATCAGCAATAGCACCACGCCGGCGATCAGCGTCGACAGCCGCGTGCGACCGCCGGATTTCACGTTGATCACCGACTGGCCGATCATCGCGCAACCGGCCATGCCGCCGAACAGCCCGGAGACGATATTGGCCACGCCCTGGCCCTTGCACTCGAGGTTCTTGTCGCTGCCGGTGTCGGTCAGTTCGTCGACGATGGTCGCGGTCATCAGCGACTCCAGCAGACCGACCACCGCCAGCGCCGCCGAATACGGGAAGATGATCGCCAGCGTCTCGAAGGTCAGCGGTACCTCGGGCCAGAGGAAGACCGGCAGCGTGTCCGGCAACTCGCCCATGTCGCCGACGGTGCGGATGTCCAGGCCGAAATAGACGGCCACGGCCGTCATCGAGAGGATGCACACCAGCGGCGAGGGGATCACCCGGCCGATCTTCGGCACGTAGGGGAACAGGTAGATGATGCCCAGTCCCGCCGCCGTCATTGCGTAGACGTGCCAGGTGACGTCGGTCAGCTCCGGCAGTTGCGCCATGAAGATCAGGATCGCCAGAGCGTTGACGAAGCCGGTGACCACCGAGCGCGAGACGAAGCGCATCAGCGAGCCCAGTCGCAGGTAACCGGCGCCGATCTGCAGCACGCCGCAGAGCAGCGTCGCCGCCAGTAGATACTGCAAGCCATGCTCGCGCACCAGGGTCACCATCAACAGCGCCATGGCGCCGGTGGCGGCCGAGATCATTCCCGGGCGGCCGCCGACGAATGCGATCACCACGGCGATGCAAAAAGAGGCATAGAGACCGACGCGCGGGTCGACCCCGGCGATGATCGAGAAGGCGATGGCCTCGGGAATCAGCGCCAGGGCGACGACGAGCCCGGAGAGTACGTCGCCGCGAATGTTGGCGAACCAGTTCTGTTTGATCGTGTGGAGCATGGAGAACCTGAGAAGCGGGAGCGGGTAACGCAAGGGTGGCGAAGGATAGCGGAACACGGCGGCGATTGCGCTGGCGAGGCCAAACCGATTCGCGCCTGTGATCGAATGAACTCGGCCCTACAGAGCAGGCGGCAAAAGCGTAGGGCCGAACTTGTTCGGCCGCTTGCGAGGCTTATTGGCCGAACAAATTTCGGCCCTACGAGTGAGAGCCCAAATGCCTGCCAACCAGCCGTTCTGGCTTAACATGGCTTCCATTACAAAAAACCCGGAAAACCGGCATGCCCACCCTCGCCAACCGCTACCGCGTCGTCCTGATCGTGCTGCTGATCTTCGCCGGCCTGCTGCTGAGCATGTACTGGGCCGGGCGCGTTGCAGAGCAGCGCACCTGGACCGAGCGCAGCCAGGAAGCCCGCGGGCAGCTCGAACTCTACGCCCAAACGATCCACACCCAAGTCGAGCGCTTCCGCTCGGTGCCGGCCTTGCTGGCGCTGGACAGCGACATCCGCAAACTGCTGGAAAACCCTGGCGACCGGCAGTTGCGCAACCAGCTCAATCGCCGTCTGGAGCGACAGAACCAGGCCGCCGGCTCGTCGGTGCTGTACCTCATCGACCGCCAGGGCAATACCCTCGCCGCGAGCAACTGGCGCGAATGGAGCAGCTTCGTCGGCTACAACTATGGCTTCCGGCCCTACTTTCGCGACGCGCTGACCCAGGACAGCGGCCACTATTTCGCCGTGGGCGTGACCACCGGCATTCCCGGCTATTTCCTCTCCAGCTCGGTGAAGAACGCCGCCGGCGAAGTCCTCGGCGTACTGGTAGTCAAGCTCGAACTGGAAGACATGCAACGCGAGTGGGTCGGCCAGTCCGGCATCCTGCTGATCACCGACGCGCTGGACATCGTCATTCTCAGCAACCGACCGGCCTGGCGCTTCCGCTATCTGCAGCCGCTCAGCGACGAAACCCGCAGCCAGCTGGTCGCCGCCCGGCGCTATGCCGAACAGAACCTGCAGCCGCTGCACAGCAGGCGCCTGCAACGCATCGACGAGGACAGCGAGCGGCGCCAGGTCGATGGACCGGACGGTCGCCACAACTACTTCTGGCAACGCCTTACCCTGCCCTCGGAAAACTGGACGCTGCACCTGCTGCAGGAGCCGCAGCTGGTAGCCGCCAACATCCGCAGCTATCGCCTGGCGGCGGCGGGCGTGTGGATGACGCTGGCCTTCCTGCTGCTCTACCTGGCCCAGCGGCGCAAGACGCGCCGGGTCGAACAGCGCAGCCGCCAGGAACTGGAGCGGCTGGTGGAAGCCCGCACCCGCGAGCTGCGCACCGCGCAGGATGGCCTGGTGCATGCCGCACGCATGGCCGCCCTGGGTCAGATGTCCGCCGCCCTGGCCCACGAGATCAACCAGCCGCTGACCGCCCTGCGCATGCAGCTGGCCAGCCAGCGGCTGCTGCTCGACAGCGGTCGCAGCGAGGCCGTGCGCGAAGGCCTGGGCCAGATCGAAGGCCTGATCGAACGCATGGCGGCGCTCACCGGCCACCTGAAGACCTTCGCCCGCAAGAACCCCGCCGGCCTGCCTCAGCGCGTGCGCCTGGACGAGGTGCTGGACCAGGCGCTGCAGCTGCTCGGCCCACGCATCCGCAGCGAGGCCGTGGACGTTCTCTGTGAGGTATCGCCCGACGCCTGGGTCAGTGGCGATTCGATCCGCCTGGAGCAGGTACTGATCAACCTGTTGAACAATGCGCTGGACGCCATGCAGAGCAGCAGCGTTCGGCAGTTGCGCATCGATTGCCGCCGCGACGGGAACGAATGGCGGCTGAGCGTCGCCGACAGCGGCGGCGGGATCGATCGCGAGCATCTGGACCAGGTATTCGAGCCCTTCTTCACCACCAAGCCGGTCGGCCAGGGCCTCGGGCTGGGGCTGGCGGTTTCCTATGGCATCGTGCGCGACCTGGGCGGCCGCCTCGAGGTGCGCAATGACGCCCAGGGTGCGGTGTTCGATATTCGACTGCCGGCAGTCGAGGCGCGTGCCAGCGAGTAACATCACCCCCTTCCTTCCCTTGCCGGGAGAGGAGGATTCATCCGTGCAAACCGCCAATCCAGCGACTGGCCATCAGCAAAGGAGCGAAACATGAGCGGTCAGGTCATCTTCATCGACGATGAATCGGCGATCCGCCAGGCCGTGCAGCAATGGCTGGAGCTGTCCGGTTTCCGCGTGCGCACCTGCGCCAGCGCGCGCGAAGCGCTGGGCCTGATCGACCGCGACTTTCCCGGCGTGCTGATCAGCGACGTGCGCATGCCGGACCTGGACGGCCTTGGCCTGCTGGAACGCCTGGTCGCGCTGGACCCCGAACTGCCGGTAATCATGGTCACCGGCCACGGCGACGTGCCCATGGCGGTACAGGCGTTGCGCCAGGGCGCCTACGACTTCATCGAGAAACCCTTCACCCCCGAACGCCTGCTCGACAGCGTGCGCCGCGCCCAGGACAAGCGCCGGCTGGTCTGCGAGAATCGCCAGTTGCGCGAGCAGTTCACCCGCAAGGGCCGCATCGAATCGATGCTGCTGGGGGTTTCCCGCGCCATGGAGAACCTGCGCCGGCAGGTGCTGGAACTGGCCGGCACCGACGTCAATGTGCTGATCCGCGGCGACACCGGCGCCGGCAAGGAACAGGTCGCGCGCTGCCTGCACGATTTCAGCCCGCGGGCGCGGCATCCCTTCGTGGCGCTGAACTGCGCGGCGATTCCGGAAACCATCTTCGAGAGCGAGCTGTTCGGCCACGAAAGCGGCGCCTTCACCGGCGCCCAGGGCAAGCGCATCGGCCGCATCGAACATGCCCACGGCGGCACGCTGTTCCTCGACGAGATCGAAAGCATGCCGCTGGCGCAGCAGGTCAAGCTGCTGCGCGTGCTGCAGGAAAGGACCCTGGAACGGCTGGGCTCCAACCGCAGCATCGAGGTCGACCTGCGGGTGATCAGCGCGGCCAAACCGGATCTGCTCGAAGAGGTACGCGGCGGGCGGTTCCGCGAAGACCTGCTGTACCGGCTGAACGTCGCCGAGCTGCACATCCCGCCGCTGCGCGAACGGCGCGAGGACATTCCGCTGCTGTTCGAACACTTCGCCAGCCAGGCGGCGCAACGCCATGGCCGCGAGCCACTGCCGGTCGGCCCCGGCGAACTGGCGCAGCTGCTCGCCCACGACTGGCCGGGCAACGTGCGCGAGCTGATCAACGCCGCCGAACGTCACGCCCTGGGCCTGGCCCCGCCGCCGCCATCCGCACCCGCCGGCGACAACGGCACCTCGCTGGCCGAACAGATGGAAGCCTTCGAGGCGCAATGCCTGCATAGCGCCCTGCAGCAGTGCAAAGGCAATATCGCCGAAGTCATGGCCCTGCTGCAGCTGCCGCGCCGCACGCTCAACGAAAAGATGCAGCGCCATGGCCTGAGCCGCAGCGACTACTTGCCGGCAGGCGGTACGGACGGCTGACTCTGTTCTCGACCGCGCTCGAACGCTCCCGTGCTCTGCCTGGGAGCCCCGCCCTCGGGGCGAAGCTCTTTGGCCTTGCTGGCAGGCTCGCGCCTGCATTCGCCGCGGGGGCGCGGCTCCCACAATAGTTGATCGCTCCCATGCTCCGCGTGGGAACCATCGGGGTGCTCAATCGCCCAGCTCATCCAGTCGTTGCTGCAGAAAGCGCCGTTCCGGTTCCAGCCGCACCAGTTGCAGAGCCACACGGTAGGCGCTGCGAGCCTCGTCGATGCGCGCCAGCCGCCGCAGCAGGTCGGCACGGGCGGCGTGGCTCAGGTGGTAGTCGCGCAGTTCGCCGCGCGCCAGCAACGCGTCCACCAGACACAGACCGGCCGCCGGGCCGTCGCGCATCGCCACGGCCACCGCGCGATTCAGTTCCACTACTGGCGACGGGCCCAGACTCAGCAGCACGTCGTAGAGCCGGACGATCTGCGCCCAGTCGGTCTGCGCCGCGCTGGGCGCCTCGGCATGCACGGCGACGATCGCCGCCTGCAGGGCATAGGGTCCGAAGTTGCGGCTGGCCAGGGCGCGGCGCACCAACATCGAGCCCTCGGCGATCAGTCGCCGGTCCCAGGCGCTGCGGTCCTGGTCCTCCAGCCGCACCAACTCGCCGGCCGCATCGGTACGCGCGGTGCGGCGCGCATCGTGCAGCAGCATCAGCGCCAGCAGGCCCATCACCTCGGCGTCGGGCAGCAGCTCCAGCAGCAACCGGCCGAGGCGGATGGCCTCCGTGCACAGGTCGGCACGGGTCAGCGACGCTCCTGCCGAGGCCGAATAGCCTTCGTTGAACACCAGATAGATCACCCGCAGCACGCTGTCGAGCCGTGCCGGCAGTTCCTCGCGCTCCGGCACGCGGTAGGGAATCCGCGCATCGCGGATCCGTGCCTTGGCACGCACGATACGCTGGGCGATGGTGGCGGGCGCGGCGAGGAAGGCCCGCGCGATCTCCTCGGTGGTCAGATCGCAAACTTCGCGCAGGGTCAGCGCCACGCGCGCGTCGGCCGGCAGCGCCGGGTGGCAGCAGGTGAAGATCAGCCGCAGACGATCGTCTTCCACCTCGTCGAGCTCCGCTTCATGCGCCTCGCCCTCCAGCTGCTCGGCCAGCAGCCGCAGCGAGGCATCGAACCGCGCACGCCGGCGCAAGGCATCGATGGCCTTGAGGCGCCCGGCGGACACCAGCCAGGCGCGCGGATTGCCCGGTACGCCGTCGCGCGGCCACTGCTGTAGCGCTGCGGCGAAAGCGTCGTGCAAAGCCTCCTCGGCGCGATCGAAGTCGCCCAGCAGGCGGATCAAGGTAGCCAGCACCCGCCGCGACTCGGCCCGGTAGACCGTCTCGACCGCCGCCGTAGCGGATTGTCCGCCGCAGCCCATGTCAGCGCTGCGGCAACTGGCGCAACGGGCGCACCTCGACACTGCCGAACGTCGCCGGCGGGATCTTCGCGGCGATGGCCTCGGCTTCGCCCTGGTCGGCCGCCTCGATCAGGTAGAAGCCGGCCAGTTGCTCGCGGGTCTCGGCGAACGGACCGTCGACCACCGTGGCGACGCCGTCGCGGACCCGCACCGTACGCGCCGTGCGCACCGCCTGCAGCGGCTCGCCGGCGAGCATATGGCCGCTGGCGCGCAGCTCCTCGCCACAGGCCAGGCAGCGCGCGACCAGCGCCTGCCATTGCTCGTCACTCATCTCGTCGACACGCTGCTCGTCGTAATAGATCAGGCACAGGTATTTCATCACGCTCTCCGTCTGCCGGGCACGGAGAAAAGCTAGCAGCCGGCGGACGGACGTGCGTCGACGGGCGACGAATATCGTTCAGCCCGCCTGTTGCTGGTCGGACGATGGCTCCTGTGACATGCAGACCTGGCCGCTTTCCATATCGAAGGGCATCGAGAAATGCTCGTGGATCACCTTCCAGTCGCCGTCGCGCCTGGCCCAGACCCGGGTGCCGCGCATCCAGCCGGTCTGCATCTCACCCTCGGCGTTGGGCCCGCCGCAGTGGTTGAGCATGCGGCTGTAGGCCAGATCGCCAACCGCCGTCACATGCAGCTCGTGGGTCTCGAAAAAGCTCTCGCCCTGGCAGAACTCGAAGCAGCGCTGCCAGTGGGCGCGGTACTCGTCCACACCCTTGAATTGCAGCGCTCCGACGGCGTCGAAGGCGACCAGGTCGTCGGCGTACTGGGCCATGATCGGGTCCAGGGCCTTGGTCTTGATGTCGCGTTCGAACGCCTCGTGGAGCTGGCGAATGCGGCTCTCGTCCTGGCGGATATCCTGTGTCATGTCCATTTCCTCCTCGTGGTTCAACGATGGGTTCATGGACTGGTCGAGTGGCAGGCCTGCGAATCGACAGGCGAGCCGATTATTTAGCTTCGATCGCTCCCATGCTCCGCGTGGGAGCGCCAGCCACGACGTGCTGCGTCGCTGGACGCAGAGCGTCCACCACCGGGGTTACCACGCTGGAGCGTGGGAACCATCGAACCATCAACCACGGTCCCGAATGCCTCACTCTTCCGCCAATCTGAATACTGTTGCGAATTATTATCATTGAGTTATCCTATCCGGCTCTGACCGTCATGCCGCCTGGCTCTGCCGACGTCATGTCTCCTCGCACCGACCACCAGCCCAGTCAGGCCCACCATGACCATCCTTCGCCTCCCTCGTAAAACAGGTGCCGCCTCCGCCCTGCTGCCCGTCTGCCTCGCCGCCAGTTTCGCCGGCGCCCCGGCCATGGCGCAGCAATCCCCAGCCCAGTCCTCGGACGAAGTGCAAACGACCGAAGGTCAGGCCAGCCCGCGCAGCGAGCCGCTCGAACTGCCCGAAACCGAAGTGGTCGCCAGCGCCGACGCCTCGGCCGGCGGTCTGACCGAGCCCTATGCCGGCGATCAGGTGGCACGTGGCGGGCGAGTCGGCATCCTCGGCAATCAGGACTATATGGATACGCCGTTCACCTCGACGGCCTATACCTCCAAGCTGATACAGGATCAGCAGGCGCGCAGCGTGTCGGATATCGTGCAGAACGATCCGTCGGTGCGCGTGGCAAGGGGCTTCGGCAACATGCAGGAGCTATACGTCGTTCGTGGCTTCCCGCTCTTTTCCGATGACATTTCCTACAACGGCCTGTATGGCCTGCTGCCGCGCCAGTATGTGGCGGCAGAGTTCATCGAGCGAGTCGAAGTATTCCGTGGCGCCAGCGCCTTCCTCAATGGCGCCGCCCCAGGCGGCACCGGTATTGGCGGCACCATCACGCTTCTGCCCAAGCGTGCGCCGAACGAGCCGCTGACACGGCTGACCGTGGGCGCGGAAAGTGGCGGTCAGGAAATGATCGCTGCCGATGTCGGCCGTCGCTTCGGAACGGAGAACCGCTTTGGCGTCCGCCTCAATGCCGCCAAGCGCGCCGGCGAGACCGGCGTCGAGGATGAAGACCAGACGCTGGACATGTTTGCCTTGGGTCTGGACTACCAGGGCGACCGGTTGCGCCTGTCCGCTGACATCGGTCATCAGTACCATTTTCTGGACAACCCGCGCCCGAGCGTGACGCCGAGCGGCGGCATTCCCAGCGCACCGGACGCCGACGACAACTTCGCCCAGCCCTGGACCTATTCGAAAGAGAAACAGACCTTCGGTACCTTCCGTGCCGAGTATGACTTCGCCGACTCGGTCACCGGCTGGGCGGCGGCGGGCATGCGCAAAGGCGAGGAAAAGAACCGGCTCTCCAACCCACGCGCCACGCCTACAGGCATCACCTCCGCGACCCGCTTCGACAATTCCCGCGAGGATCGTGTCTCTACAGCCGAGATCGGCCTGCGCGCGCGCATCCAAACAGGCACGGTCTCCCACCAACTGGTGACCTCGGCCTCGACCTACAGCTCAGAGGAACGCAACGCCTGGGCAGCTTCGGATTCAAAAGCGCCGCTCACCGGCGACCTGTACCACCCCTACGCGTCGGCCATGCCGCCATTGGCATCAGGGGGCGGCTCGTTGTCCGACCCTACAGTAGCGGAGCGCGTTCACACCCAGAGCATCGCCATCGCCGACACAATGGGTTTTCTGGACGAGCGCCTGCTGATTACCCTCGGCGCACGGCGGCAAGGGATTGAGGTGAAAGGCTACAACAACACCAGTGGCGACCGCACTTCGCAATACAACCGCTATGAGACAACACCTATGGCCGGCATCGTCTACCAATTGAACGACGATTTGTCCGTCTACGCCAACTACATCGAGGGTCTGACCAAAGGTGAGAGTGCACCTCTCGAGACGGCCGACAAACGTCCCGTACTCAACTACGGAACCTCGCTGGCCCCCTACGTCGCGAAGCAAACCGAAATCGGCCTCAAGTACGACAGCGGCTCCCTGGGTGGGAGCATTGCGGTATTTACCACGGAGCGACCGTTCGGCATCGTCGAGGATCAGGTCTTCCGCGAAGGTGGAGAGCAACGCAACCGCGGCATCGAGCTTTCCATGTTCGGCGAGCCAGTCTACGGCGTGCGCCTGCTGGGCGGCTTGACGCTGCTGGACGCCGAGCAGAAGAAGACCCTGAACGGCGCCAACGACGGCAACGATGCCATCGGCGTACCGAAGGTACAGGCCAACCTCGGCGGCGAGTGGGACGTGCCCGGCGTGCAGGGACTCACGCTGACCAGCCTGGTGGTGCATACCGGCAAGCAGTACGCCAGCGCCAGCAATGACCTCAGGTTGCCGTCCTGGACGCGTCTGGACCTGGGCGCCCGCTACAAGGTCCGGCTGGACGAGCGCGACGTCACCTTCCGCGCCCGTCTGGACAATGCCACCGGCCGCGACTATTGGGCCTCCACCGGCGGCTTCCCAGGTGCGAACTACCTCGTCCTCGGCGCCCCGCGCACCCTGTCGCTCAGCGCCACGGTCGACTTCTGATGCAGGCAAGCGCTCTTCGCCGCTGGGGCTGGGTCCATAAATGGTCCAGCCTCGTCTGCACGCTGTTCATCCTGTTGTTGTGCCTGACCGGCCTGCCGCTGATCTTCTCCCACGAGATCGATCACCTGACCGGTGCGGAGATCGAGGCGCCGCCGATGCCGGAAGGCACGCCGCGCGTATCGGTGGATCAGGTCGCCGCCGAGGCGGTGCGCGCCTACCCAGAACTGGTGCCGCTGTACTTCTTCGCCGAGGAGGACGCGCCGGACCTCTGGTACGTAAAGCTCGACACCCGCGTCGATACCGATGAAAGCCAGTCGCTGCTGATCATGTCCGACGCCCGCACCGCCGAGGTGGTGGGTGTGCCGAACTTCGACGAAGGTTTCATGAGCGTGATGTATCGCCTGCACGTCGACCTCTACGCGGGGCTGCCAGGCAAGCTGTTCCTCGGCGCTATGGGGTTGCTGCTGATGGTGGCGATCGTCTCCGGCGTGGTGCTCTACGCGCCCTTCATGCGCAAGCTCGGCTTCGCCGAGGTGCGCCGCGAGCGGGCGCCACGCACACGCTGGCTGGACCTGCACAACCTGCTCGGCATCGTCACGCTGGTCTGGGCACTGGCGGTGGGTTTTACCGGGGTGATCAACACCTGGGCGGACCTGATCTTCAAGGGTTGGCAGGCCGATCAGGTGCGCGCCTTGCAGGCCGGCGATACGCGGGTGCTGCTCGGTGCCGATGCCGGCGAGGCACCCGCAGCAGACGGCTCGGTGCAGACTGCCGTGGAGCGCGTGCTGGTGGCCGCGCCGGGCATGGCGGTGGCGATGATCGCCTACCCCGGCACCCTGCGCGCGACGCCCGAGCACGTGGCAGTGATTCTCAGCGGCGATACGCCATTGACCTCACGGCTGACCCAGGCGCTGCTGGTGGACCCGGATTCCGGCGAAGTGCTCGAGGCCAGCGCCCGTCCCTGGTACGTCACCGCGCTGCAACTGTCCGAGCCGCTGCATTTCGGCGACTACGGCGGCCTGCCGCTGAAGATGCTCTGGGCGCTGCTGGATGTGCTCACCATCGTCGTGCTGGGCAGCGGGTTGTACCTGTGGCTCAAGCGCGGCGCGACGGAGGCCCGAACATGATCCGCATCTGGTTGTGGCCTGTCGTGATCGCCCTGCTGTCGATCCTCGGCCTGGTCGCCGGGCTGGTATCCGAAGGCCCGGGCGACTGGCTGAGCTGGGCCGCGCTGGCCGTGCCGGTGGTGATCGGCTGCCATGGCCTGGCGCGTGGCCGGGCCGCGAAGCAATCGCCCAATGCTGCGATGGCGCGCCCGGCCAATCGTGGCTGAGGGCATGCCGTAACACTAGTTGTCTGAAGGGCTGGATCGGAGGGCAGCGGACGCGGTCATAGTCTGCACGACCGTCGTGGAGACCCCGCATGTGCCCTTGCCGCCTGCTCAACCGCGTGGCGCTCGCCGCGACCCTGGCCTTCAGCAGCACGGGAGCCGCTTTCGCCATGCCACAGGTTCTGATCGGTAGTTACACCCACGACAGCGGCAGTCCAGGCATCCAGCGTCTGCGCTTCGATCCTGAAAGCGGTCGTGTCGAGCCACACCCCCTGCAGTCCCTGGTCAGCGCCAACCCGTCGTGGTTGACGCTGGACCTGAAGAACAACCGCCTTTATGCAGCGAATGAAAACGGCCCTGGCCAACCTGATTCAGTGGGGCGGGCCAGTGCCTTCGCCATCGACCCGGCCACTGGCCAGTTGTCGCCTCTGGGGCAACAGATCAGCCTGGGCGACGAGCCGACCCACCTGAGCCTGAGCCATGACGGGCGCTACCTGTTCATCTCCAACTACGGCTCCGGCCCGAATCCAGGTGGCAGCCTGGCGGTCATGCCGGTTGGCGAGGACGGCACACTGCAACCGGTGACGCAGCTGGCCACGCACAAGGCCAGCGAAGTACATCCCCAGCGCCAGAAATCGGCGCACGTGCACTCGGCCGTGCTGTCACCCAATGGCAAGACGCTGTTCGTCAGCGACCTGGGCGCCGATCGGGTATTCGCCTATCGCTACGACCCGGCCAACCCCGAGCGGCCGCTTACCGCCGCCGAGCCCCCGGCCATCACCCTGCCCGCCGGCAGCGGGCCGCGGCATCTGGTGTTCAGCCCCGACGGCAGCCAGGCCTACGCCACGCTGGAGCTCAGCGCCCAGGTCGCGCGTTTCGATCATGTGGATGGCACGCTGGTGCAACGGCAGCTGGTGGACCTGGCCGAGGGCGACAGCCTCGACGCGCATTCGCCCGGCGCCATTCATCCCTCGGCGGACGGGCGCTTCCTTTACGTCAGCGACCGCGCCAAGGCGAACCGCATCATGGTCTACGCCATCGACGAACACGGCAGCCTGAACGAGATCCAGCAGCGCACCAGCGAAGGCCGCGAACCGCGTGAATTCGCCATCGATCCCAGCGGCCGCTTCATGCTGATCGCCAATCAGAAAAGCGATGCGCTGGTAATACTGCGCCGCGACCCTGACAGCGGCCTGCTGGGCGAAACCCTGCAGACGCTGCCGATTGGCAAACCCTCGGATGTGAAGTTCATCGACAGCGCCGAGCCCTGATCCTCAGGACAGCAGGCTGACCACTGCAAAACGGCTGATGGTGGCCTGGGCGACCACCGTCTGGGTAACCGCGGCATAACTGGAAGGGCTGCGCTGCATCAGGTTGAACACCGAGCGCGAAAAGTCCATGGCCCACTGCTTTTCATCGGCATGGGCCTGACGCGCCAGGAATTCGCGGATTTCCTGCTGCCGATTGCTCATCTGCTCGCGCAGCGCGGTGATCTTGTCGAGCCCGGCGACCACTGAATCGAGCAACCGCCGTAGCTCACGAAAGGAATCCAGTTGCAAGTCATCGGGAAAGCTCAGCAGCTGCTCGTCCTGGCTCGGCAGGTGGAGATACTTGCCCTTGGCGAACAGCTTGCCCTCGCCCTGCACCGCCAGCTGCGTCTTGAGCATCTGCCAGTCGCCTTCACGGGCAGAGAACTTCAGCTGACCGTTCTGATCCAGCTCGGCGCGAATTCCGGCCTGGCCCAGGCTGCCGTTGAAGCGCCGCAGGATCTGCTCGTCGCTCATCTCGTCGTCGAGCACCACCGCCACCGGCTCGGCCAGTTGACGACCGCCGCTGAACAACAGCGTCTCGCGACCGGACTGGCGAATCTGCTCCAGCGACTCCAGTCCTTGCAGACTGAAGCGGCTGCGCACCGGCTCGTTCAGGCGCAGCCTGAAGTTGGCGTCCAGCGAGTTGGCGGAGCGTTTGGTGCGCTCCTCGAGCAGCGCATCGACCTGCTGCACCGCCTGGCCGATAGCCTCTTCGCCATTGGGCGGTGGCGAGCTGATCTGGCGGCTGAGAGCCAACTTGAGTTGCGACAGACGCGTCTGCAGATCGCCGAGATAGCTATCGGCCGACTGCATCGAGGAAAGCTGCTGGTTGAGTTGCAGGCTAAAGCTGGTGCTCTTGCTTGTGGTTGCCGGTTCCGAAGGCGAGGTTTCGCTCGGCGCACCGGTGCGCAACGGTGCGGGTGCATTGCGCAGCAGGGCCTCACGACGTTCCTGCGGGTTTATTACAGTAACGCCGGGTAGCGATTTTCCAATCTTCATTCAGGGCTACCTGGCTCAGAGCATGCCGAACAGCGACAGCCCGTTGATCTTCAAATAGGTCTTCTGCGTCGCCTGCAACGACAGCTGATAATTGGCCAGGTCGATGCTGGCCGCCGCGTAGTCCAGCTGGGACAGCTCGCCTTCGATCTTCTGGTTGACCAGCGATACGTCCTCGTTGCTGCTCGACAGCAAGGTCAGCGTATTCTGCCGCCCCCCTAGCTCGGTGACCGCGCCGAGCAGGTCGCCATGGGTCGCGTCGAGGTTGTCCAGGGTCGCCGTGATCTGCGTACGCAGCGCAGGATCGGTAGCGTCCAGCGCGGGATCGGCCAGCGTCTTGATCAGCGCGTGGAGGTCGTTGAGCACCTTCACGTCCGTCCCGAACACCTGCACAGCAGTGATGTTTTCCTCCACCAGCACGCCGTTGGCGACGGCCGCCTGGCGGTACTGGTCGTTGCCGGTGAGGTTGTAGGTTTCGCTCGCCTCGTCGAAGGTGATGGCCGGATGGTTGCTGAGCGTTCCGGAAAACAGGTAGCGGCCTTCCTCGTCGCGCACGTTGGCGAAGCTGAGGATGGTTTTCTCAAGACTTTCCAGCTCGTTGGCCATGGCTGCCAGATCTTCGCTGGTATTGCTGCCATTGGCCGCCCACAGCAGCAGGTCGCGCACGCTGAGCATGGTGTCGGAGGCGGCTTTGAGGTTGGCCTCCTGCTTGGAGAGGTTGCCTGAAACGTTGGCAATGTTGGTGCGGTACTGGGTGAGGGTGGCTTCCTCGCGCTGGATGCGCAGCACGCGCACGGCAGAAATCGGATCGTCCGAGGGCAACAGCATGCGCTCGTTGGACGCCATCTGTTGCATCAGCTTGCCGAGCTTCTCGGAGCTGGAGTTCATCGAGCCGTGCATCATGGCTGTGATCTGGGCGTTGGAGATGCGCATGGAAATTACTCGTCAGTCGAATCGGTCGCGGCCGGCTCAGAACATCGCCAGTACGGCGTTGAATAGATCATTGGAGGTGCTGATGACCTTCATGTTGGCCTGATAGGCCTGCTCGTAGGCCATCAGGTTGACCGCTTCTTCATCCAGGTTCACGGCGCTGACGCTGTCGCGCTGGGCCTGGGCCTGTTCGGAGACCGTCTTCGCGGCGCTGAGGTCCGCCTGGTTCTGTCGGCTGGCGCTGGCAACGCGGCCAACCAGGCCCGCGTAGGCGTCATTCAGGGGTACGGTGCTGCCGGCGACAACGATGCCCCTGGATTTCAGCTCGAGCAGCTCGAGCAGTTGCTGGTTGTTACCGACCACGCCCTGTCGATCGCCGTTGGCGTCCAGCTCGAATTCACTGGAAAACGCCAGCTCTTCCGGGGCCAGGCTTCCTACTGCAAGCATGCCGCTGGTGCTGTTGGCGTCGTAGACGAACAACGGCTGCCCAGGGTTGCCGTTGAGATCGTAACCACCGGCGAGGGTATCGTTGACCATCTGGCTCAGCGCGCTGGCCATGTCGTGTAGATCCTGCTGAGCCGGACGCAGCGCGCCGTACTCCATGTCGTACAGGCTGCCGAGGGAGCCGCCGAGACCGTCCTGGTTCAATGGGAAGGAGGTCTTGGCGAAGTCCAGCGTCATCTCCTGCTCGCCGGCAGCATTTTCCTCGACCTTGAGCTGCCCGGCGGTGATGCCGGCCACCAGCGGCTGGCCGTTGGCCAACGACACGTCGAGGGTACCGTCCGGTGCTTCCTGGACGCGAATGCCGGCGTACTGGCTGAGCTCCTTGACCAGATTCTCGCGGTAGTCGCGCAGGGTCGCAGTGTCACGCCCGGTCGACTCCATCTCGCGAATCTGCGCATTGAGTTCGGCGATGTTGCCGGACAACCCATTGATCTCGCTGGTCATGGCCACCCGCTGGCCCTTGAGCGCATTGAGCTGGGTGCCGATATTGCTGTTCAGGCCATTGAAGCGCTGCGCCAGCTGCTTCGCCTCGCCGATGATCTGCTGGCGCAGGGCAATGGACTCGGGCGTGGAACTGGCTTCACTGAGAGCGGCGAAGAAGTTGTCCAGACCGACGCTGACGCTGGAGCCTTCGCTGTCGATCAGGCCTTCCAGCGCGGTCAGGTATTGCTGATTGGTGCTGAAGTATCCCTTGTCGGTGCCGGCACGCCACAGTTGCTGGTTGTGAAAGTCGCTGGACAACCGGCGGATGCTGGTCACCTGAACACCACCGCCGATACTGGTCGCGGTTTGCCCGCCGAGCGAATGCTGCTCGGGTGTCAGCCGACTGAAGCCGGGTGTGTTGACGTTAGCGATGTTCTGCCCGGTCGCCGTCAGGGCGATCTGTGTGGCGCGAACGCCGCTGTAGCCAATTTGACCAAGAATACTCACGACACGACTTCCTTCGGCTCGATCCGGATCGGTTGTGCAAAGGCCACGGAAAGGTGACCGGCGCCGACAACGCTGCGCTGCTGGTTGGGTAGAGCGACCGCATCGGTGACAGAATTAAGCGGTGGCTGGACCTTCGCCCACGGCTCGCCGGCGCTCGGCGCCGTTGCTTGCAGGTCGCTGAGGATGTTGCGGGTGTAGTTGCGGGTTTCCGCGTAGGGGATCTTCTGTACCCAGGCGCCCGTGCCGATCTCACCCTTGCGCGGGTCGCCATGGCGTTCGAGCCACTCGTCGACCTTGCCGGGGCCGGCATTGTAGGCCGCCAGCGCCAGTGCTTCGTGGCCGTCGTAGCGATCGAGCATCTTGCTCAGATAGGCACTGCCCAGGCGCTTGTTGTAGGCCGCGTCGGTGGTCAGGCGTGCCTCGCTGAACGGCAGGCCGAGCTCGGCCGCCATGTCGCGCGCGGTGCCGGGCATCAGTTGCATCAGACCCCGGGCGCCCTTGGACGAGACCGCCGCGATATTGCCGCTCGACTCATGCTTGATGACGCTGTCGACCAGTGCCGTGAACCCGGCCTTACCGCTTTCCCAGGCGCTGTCGAGAACCTCGACCCCGCGCTGCCAGGTGCCGCGTAGGGCGTGCAGTCCGCCGCCCTGCAAGCCGCTACCGACGTGTCCAGCCAACGCCGTAGGGGCCGGTGCCGTGCCTGCCGCGTCACCGCTCAACTGCTGCACCAGCATGTCGGCGATGCCCGTCTGGCGCTTGCCTGCCAAGGTGTCGGCCAGTACCTCATCGTAGAAGTCGCGCATGGTGTTGAGCTCGCGGCTGCGCATGGGGTTGTCGGCCCCGAGCACATCGCCGGCCTTGCGCATCTGCTTGAGGATCTGCTGCAGGAACATGGCCTCGAACTGCTCGGCGACGACCTCCAGTTGCTGGCGGCGCGCTGCGGTCGGACCGTCCGGACGGTTGCGCAAGGTACTGAGATGCTGAGGAAGGGAAACGATGCTCATCGTGTTACATCACTATCAATTCAGCGTTCAGCGCGCCGGCGCGCTCCAGGGACTGCAGGATGCTCATCACATCGTCCGGCGTGGCACCGAGACTGTTGATGGTGTTGATGATGCTCTCCAGGCTGGCGCCTTCGGGCCACTTGAACATGGCCTTGCGGTCCTGCTCGATGGCAACGTCCGATTGCGGTGTGACCACCGTTTCGCCGCGCGAGAACGCGCCCGGCTGGCTGACCTGGGGTCGCTCGCTGATGGTCACGGTGAGGCTGCCATGAGCGACCGCAGCGGCCTTGACCCGCACCCCTTCGCCTACCACCACGGTGCCGGTACGACTGTTGAACACCACCTTCGGCCGCGTCCGGCCTTCTTCCACATCCAGTCGTTCGAGCATCGCCATGAAGCTCATGCGCTGGGTATTGGTGACCGGCGCGCGGACCGATACCTTGGTGGCGTTGAGCGCAGTAGCGGTGCCCTTGCCGAACAGCTCATCGATGGCCTCGACCACCCGGGAAACCGTCTGAAAACTCGGCTGGCGCACGTTGAGCATCACATCAGGGCGCTGGGCGAAGTCGCTGGGAATCATCCGTTCGACCGTGGCGCCATTGGGGATCAAGCCGCTATTGGAGGTATTGATCGCCACCCGCGAGCCGCTGGCGCCCTCGGCATTGACCCCACCGATGATCACCGCTCCCTGGGCCAAGGCATAGACTTCGCCGTCCACGCCTTGCAGCGGCGTCATCAGCAGCTGACCACCGCGCAGACTCTTCGCATCGCCCAGGGACGACACCGTGACGTCGATGCTCTGCCCCGCGCTGTAGGACGGCGGGACCATCGCCGTGACGGTCACCGCGGCGACGTTCTTCAGCTTCGGGTCGACGTTCGGCGGCAGGTTCACGCCGAACTGCTTGATCATGTTGACCACCGACTGGTTGGTGAACTTGACCTGGTTCTTGTCGCCCGTGCCGTCCAGGCCGACCACCAGGCCGTAACCCACCAGCTGGTTGCCGCGGATGCCTTCGATGTCCACCAGATCCATCAGCGGCACCGCCTGCGCCGGCAGGTATCCGCACAGCGCACAGGCAGCAAGGAACAGCTTGAGCAATCGCATCGTTTTCAAGGCCTACTGGCTAAAGGGGGAACAGCGGCGAGGCGAAGAACCGCGTCAACCAGCCCGCCGAGTTGCTGTCGTTGAGCACACCGCGCCCGGCATAGGAGATCTTCGCGTTGGCGACGCTCTGCGAGGACACCTGGTTGTAGCGGTTGATATCGTCGACCCGCACCAGCCCGGCGAGGCGAATGAATTCGTCGCCCTGGTTCAGGCGCAAAGTCTTTTCGCCCTTGATCAGCAGCGTGCCATTGGGCAGCACGCGATGCACCGTGACGGCGATGGAGCCGCGCAGGGTGTTCTGCTGCGAGCTCTTGGCCGAGCCGTTGAAGTCACGCTCGGCGCCCGCCGAAGTCTCGACGTCGGGATAGGTCTTGCCGAGCACCGTAGGAATGCCGATGCCGACGCTCGATTCCTTGCCGAAGCTGGTGCCGGCGCTCTTGCTCGACTGGGTCGACTCGTCGAGCACCACGGTGAGGATGTCGCCGACGCGCACTGCGCGCTTGTCGCTGACCAGCGAGCCGCCGTAGCCGGAACGGAACAGGCCACCTCCGCTGGTGGGCGGCAGGCTGTAGTCCAGCTCCAGCGGCTCGAACTCGCTGGAATCGGTTTCCGGCAGCATCTCGTTGAAGCTGGCGCAACCGCTGAGCAGCGCGAGCGCGACGAGCATGATCGGAGTGCGCATCATCGGTCTCAGACGGTCTGGTTGAGGAACTGCTGCATGCCGCTGGCCGCATCGAGTACCTTGGCGTTGGCCTCGTAAGCCCGCTGGATGGCGATCATCGCCACCATGGCTTCGACCACCTGCACGTTGGAGCCTTCCAGCACGCCCTGCTTGAGCTGACCCAGCCCTTCTTCACCCGCCACACCCTCGACCGGCTCGCCACTGGCGACGGTTTCGCGATAGAGGTTGCCGCCCAGTGCCTCCAGCCCGCCCGGGTTGGTGAAGTTGACCAGGGTGATCTGGCCCAGCTCCGAGGGCAGGGTGTCGCCGGCCAGCACGGCGGTGACGATGCCGTCGCTGCCCACGGTGAAGCCGGTGCTGCCCTCGGGCACTTCGATGGGCGGGTTCAGCGGCAAACCCTGGGCGTTGACCATCATGCCCTCGGCGTTGAGCTGGAACTGGCCGTTTTCGGTATAGAGGATGTCGCCGTTGGGCGCTTCCACTTGAAAGAAACCGCGCCCGACGATGGCCAGGTCCATCGGCTGGCCGGTGGTCTGCATGCTGCCTTCGGTGAACACCTTCTGCGTACCGGCGACGCGCACACCGCTGCCCAGCTGAATGCCGGACGGCACGGTATTGATCTCGTCGGCCTGGGCGCCGGGCTGCTTCTCGATGCTGTAGAACAGGTCCTCGAAGACGGCGCGGTCGCTCTTGAAACCGTTGGTGTTGACGTTCGCCAGGTTGTTGGCCACGGTCGCCATGGCGGTATCCTGGGCGGCCAGTCCAGTCTTGCTGACCCAAAGTGCGGAATTCATGCGTTATCTCCCGATCAGCTGCCGCGGATCATTCGGTTGCCGGCGTCGGATAGGTCCTCGGCGGCTTTCATCATTTTCACCTGGGTTTCGAACAGGCGGTTGAGACTCATGGTCGAGGCCAGCTCGTCGATCGCCGAGACGTTGCTCGACTCCAGAAAGCCGCTGGCCAGACGCACATCCTCGCTGGGTGCGGCGGGCTCGCCATTGCGTGTCACCAGCAGGCCGGCTTCGTTCTTCATCAGATCGGCCGCCGGCACGTCCACCAGGCGGATGCGGTCGACCTCGGCCATCATCCAGTCGCCGGGCGCCATGATCGAAACGGTGCCGTCATTGCCGATTTCCACGCGGTCATGCTCGGGCAGCTCGATCGGCCCGCCCTCGCCCATGACGGCGCGACCATTGAGGGTCAGCCGCCCTTCGGAGTCGATCTGCATGCTGCCCTGACGGGTATAGGCCTCGCCCTCGCCGTCCTGCAGCACGATCAGGCCGGTGCCCTTGACGGCGAAGTCCAGCTCGCGGCCGGTAGCCATCAGTGGGCCGGCTGCCAGGTTGACGCCGTTGTTCTGCACCACCGCCATGTGCCGGCTGTCGTAGCCATAACCCTCGACCGCGACCGCCTGGGCACGCTCCATGTCGGCGCGAAAACCGGGCGTGTTGACGTTGGCAAGGTTGTTCGAGCGCACCGTCAGCGACATCATCGTGCGGCTGGCGGCGGTCATCGCCGTGTATCCCAAACGATCCATGAATCAGCCTCAGATGGCGTTGAACAGAACCTGGGTCAGTTCCTTGTTGGTGGAAATCACCTGGGTGTTGGCCTGGTAGTTGCGCTGGCCTTCCATCAGACCCACCAGTTGCTGGGTCAGGTCGACGTTGGAGCTTTCCAGCGCGCCAGACGCCAGGCTGCCATACTGGCCGACACCCGGCGCACCAAGCATGGCCGTGCCCGAGGCGGCAGTTTCGGTCCAGGCGGTGCCGCTGATGTTCTTCAGACCTTCGGCGTTGACGAAGCTGGCCAGTACCACTTGGCCTTGCAACAGGCGCTCACCATTGGAATAGCTGGCGTAGACCTTGCCGTCCTTCTCGACGCTCATGCCGGTCTGCTCGCCCGCGGCGTATCCGGTGGCGCGGTTGCCGGTCACACTGAATTCGGAGCCGTACTGGCTGGTGCCGCTGTAGTCGAGCTGGATGTTCAGCGGATCGACGCCGCCGCCCGGCGTCGCGGTCAGCGCGACCGTGCCGATCGGCGCGGTGAGCGTGCCGGCGCCGTCGAACGTCAGCGCCTGGGGCGCTCCCGGCAGTGCGGTACCGTCGACGTAGTAATGGGCGTTCCAGGTGTTGTCGGCGGTCTTTACGAAATACTGGGTCAGGGTGTGTTCCTTGCCCTGAGAGTCGAACAGCTTGGTGGTGTAGGTGGAGTTGTAGCTGTCCGCCGCCAGCGGGTCGAAGGCCACGGCGGGCACGTCCTGGTTCGCGTCAAGATTGGCAACGAAACTCAGGGCGTCGGTGGCCTTGGCCGGAATCCCGCCGGACGTCAGCTGCAGGTCGCTGACGGTACCTGTCTGCAGATTGCCCGTGGCATCGGCCGGATAGCCCTGCAGGCGTTGGCCGAGGCTGTTGGTCAGGTAGCTGTCCTTGTCGGTGCCGAACACGCCTGCACGGGTGTAGGAGATGTCGCCGTTGCTGGCGCGGGTGACGAAGAAGCCGCCGCCAGAAATCGCCAGATCGAGGCTGCGGTTGGTGGTGGTCAGCGCGCCGCCCTGGCTGATGCTCTGGGTGGTGCCGGTGACCTCGACGCCCATCGCCTGGCTTTCGGCATAGAGGCTGCCGAAATCGGTACGCGAGGACTTGAAGCCGACGGTGCCGGAGTTGGCGATGTTGTTGCCGATGGTGTTGAGTTGTTCGTTGACGGCGGACAGACCGGTCAGGGCGATATTGAAGCTCATGGGCTGATCTCGATGCGATAAGTGGATGACAGGCGGGCGTGGGCTCAGCCGCCGAGCAGGCCGACCTCGGTCTGGGCAAACTCGAGAATGTTGTAGAAGGGCACCGAGCCGACGCCCTTCACCTGCAACACCGGCCCCTCGGCGCTGACGCGCACGTTGCTGACTTCACCGGCCACTTCCACCTGCGGGAACTCGCCGCTTTCCGTCTCGACACTGACGCTGTACTGGCCGTCCGGAAGCCCGAGCTTTGCCGGGTCGATGGTGAAGGGCACCTTGCCGGCGGATTGGCCGCCCAGCTCGATGCGCGTCTGCGTGCCATTGGAATCGGTCAGCAGCAACGCCGTGCGGGTCGAAGCGTGGCCCAGCTCGAACTGGCCATTGACGGCCTGTCCGTCGAGGTCCAGCGACTCGACCGCGACGCTCACCTGCTGGCCGACCAGGCCGGCGGCGGTCAGCGTCTGCAGGTTGTCGGTCAGCACCAGGTTGCTCTGCATCAGGCTGGACATGTTTTCCATGCTCTTGACCTGCGACATCGCCGAGTACTGGTTGAGAAACTCAGTGCTATCCACCGGCTTGGTCGGGTCCTGATTCTGGATCTGCGCGACCATCAGGCTGATGAAGTTGTTCTCCATCGTGGCGGCATCGCTGACGTTCACTGCCCGCTTGACCTGGTCGATGGAGTTACCGTCCAGGCTGCTGTCCATTACGGAATTAACGGTCGACATCAGGCTTCTCCTAGCCGCAGCAGGCTCTGCTGCATGCTTTTCACACGGTTGAGCACCTCGACGCCGGTCTCGAAGCTGCGTGTGGCCGACATCATGTCGGTCATCTCTTCGATCTGATTGATATCGGGGTAGTAGACATAGCCCTCGCCATCGGCCAGCGGATTGCCCGGCTCGTAGCGGCGCTTGGGTTCGGCACCCGAGGTGACCACGTCGAGCACCTGCACATGGGCGCCGCCGAGGCCGACGCCACGGGTCAGCGAGTTGTTCTCGTACACCGCGGCGAACATCGGCTTGCGCGCCTGGTAAACGTCGGCCGGGTTGGCGGCTGCCGAGTCGGTATTGGCCAGGTTGCTGGCCACGGTATTGAGACGCACGGTCTGGGCGTTCATCGCCGAGCCGGCGATGCGGTAGATGGAGTCGAATGACATGGCCTCAACGTCCCTCGATGGCCTGCTTCAAACCACGGAATTTCATCGTGACGAAGGTCAGGCTGGTCTGGAAATCCATGGAGTTGCGCGAGAACTGCGCCTGCTCGGTCGATAGCTCGACGGTGTTGCCATCCTGCGAGGCCTGGCCCGGTACACGGAACAGCAGGCGCGGGTCGGTGCCGGTCGTGCTGATGCGCGGCGAGATGGCGCTTTCCAGGCGCTGCATTTCCTTGCTGAAGTCGATATCCCGCGCCTGGAAGCCGGGGGTGTCTTCGTTAGCCAGGTTCGCCGCGAGAATCTCGCTGCGCTGCATGCGCAACGCCAGGGCGCGTTCGTGAACGCCCAGGGCTTCATCAATCCGTATACTCATTCACCGATACCTTCACCGCACGAGCGGGCCGAACGACAGCCCACAGTCTGCCGGGTTGATAGCAGGAACCATGCCGAACCGATAAATACGGGTAAACCCTTGTTTTATATTGAAAAAATCAGCTCATCCGAAAGCCTTTCAGTGCCATTGCTTCCGCATCGAGAAGTCGTTCGGCCGGCAAGCGGAAAAACGGCTTCCGCCTGGCTAACCCTGCTCGCGCTCGTGCTGATCTCGCCCCTGCAGGCACAAGCCGACGCTACCGTTCAGATCCAGAAGGCAGTGGAGCAACACCTGAGCACCATGCTTGCGCAGCAGGCGGAGCGCCAGGGTTGGCAAGGCATGCAACTGCGCTATGAAATGGATCTGCCGGCCGACGCGCGCAACCACTCGATTTGTGTCGCACCCTTGCGAATTCGCGCCACCGGCGGAGCCGCATCGGCCATGGAACGGCAACAACTGGAGATCCGCTGCCCCGAGGCGCCGAGCTGGTCGCTGAAGGCAACGGCGTACGCCCATGTTTTGCTGCCTGTCGTGCATGCCGAAAGCATCATCGAACGCGGCCAGACCATCGACGCTGACGATATCGAACTGCAGCGCATCAACATCGCCAATGCCCGGCGCGGCTACTACAACCGCCCAAGCGAGGTGATCGGCATGGCTGCCAAGCGCCGCATACGCGCCGGACAGACCATCACCCCGGCGTTGCTCGAACAGCCCATGGCGGTCAAGCGCGGGCAACCGGTGAAGATCGTTGCCAGCCAGGACGGTATCGAAGCCTCCACCTCCGGCGAAGCCCTTAGCGACGGCCTGCCCGACGAAATCATCCGGGTGCGCAACGTACGTAGCGGCAAGGTGATCGATGCGAAGGTGGTGGAGGAAGGCGTGGTGACGAGTACCTTCTAGGGGGGAGAGCTGCGGACGGGAGGCTACCAGCAACGATTTGCCTGAGCCGGGCTTGAAACGCGAAAAATATTTTGACGTCAGGATTTAATCCCCTCTCCGAGCCTGTCGCCCTAATCCTTCAGCAGGCAGTCAAGCCAGCTCCTAAAAGCCCACTTAGCACGAAGGATGATCACCATGGCTCTGTCCATTCACACGAACTATTCCGCCCTGACCACCAACACCGCTCTTAACAAGTCCAACAACGCACTGGCCACCAACCAGCAGCGCCTGGGCACCGGCCTGCGCATCAACTCTGCCGCCGATGATGCCGCCGGTCTGCAGATCGCCACTCGCCTGAACGCTCAGAGCCGTGGCATGGGCGTTGCCATGCGCAACACCAGCGATGCGGTTTCCATGCTGCAGACCGCCGAAGGCGCGTTCAGCGAAACTACCGACATCCTGCAGCGCATGAAGGATCTGTCGACCCAGGCGGCGAACGACACCAACACCGCAGCCGACCGCACCTCTCTTCAGGCCGAGTTCGATGCCCTGGGCGAAGAGCTGACCAACATCTTCAACAACACCAAGTACGCGGGTGAAAACCTGTTCACCACCAAACTGGCTGCTGCGGTCAACTTCCAGATCGGTGCGAGCGCAGCTGAGACCATGGCATTCGATGTCAGCACCGATATCGGCACCCTGACAACCACCCTGACCACCACCGTTCAGGCCCTGTCGCTCGCCTCCGCCACAACTGCCGGCGCTGCCATCACTGGCCTGGAAACCGCACTGAACGAAGTCGGTTCGATGCGCGCCCAGTTTGGCGCGACCATCAACCGCCTGAACCACACCAGCAACAACCTGGCGAACATGAAGGACAACACCGAGATGGCCAAGGGCCGCATCATGGATGCCGACTTCGCCATGGAAAGCGCCAACATGAGCAAGAACTCCATGCTCATGCAGTCCGGCATCTCCATGCTCAAACAAGCCGGCCAGATGCCTGGCATGGTCATGGGCCTGCTGGGCTAAGCCTCAAGCGACACCGGCGATCGCAACGATCAGCCATCGAAAGCCCCGACTGGTTCGGGGCTTTCCCGTTTCCAACACTCGGAATCGTGCGCACCCGACAAATGGCGGCCCGCTCAAGAAGCGGCTATCGCAAACACTAGATGTGCCCAATAACGGCTTCAGATTTCCGTTTTGCATGGCACATCTGCGCATCCCAGAAGCTCGGGAAAGAGCTTTAGCCAGCGCCCGCTCGGCAAATTACTGTAACAAGCCGCTTGTAGTATCAAAAAAACGGCGCCAATATGCCGCCGCATTTGCAGACTACGTCACAACTGCTCTCTATTCTTTTGTTTGGCGCTCATGACCTCATCTACGCCCCCTCAGGCCACCGATGCCTTCATTTGCCCTTTCTTGAAAACGGGCCGAGACGGCTGTTCGGCTCGCTTCGACCGCGCGCTGTTTCAGCTTGTCATCAGCGATGAACAGGAGAAAATCCTCGACCTCGGGTTTTCCGGCAGCCGTGTACTCGAGAAATTGCTGCAGGCACCGGGCGAGGTGGTTTCGCGCGAAGAATTGATGAGCTACGCCTGGGAAGGTCGAGTCGTCGGGCAGGGCAGCCTCAATCAACAGATCTACACCCTGCGCCAGGCCTTGTTCGACGATAGCAACCAGATCATCCAGACACTGCCTCGTCGCGGTTACTTGTTCAACCCGCAATACCTGCATGACATGGAACAAGCCAAGACCCCACCAGTGGAAGCGCCTGCTGCCAGGCGCACCGTGGTGATCGAGTTGCCCACTCCGGGCGCAAGGCCCGTGATAAACCCCGTTCCGCTGCGACACCCCCGCCCCCTGCGGCGAAAGGTATTGCTCGCCGGAATTGGACTGCCGCTACTGGCAGGGCTGACAGCTCTGGGCGTGCATCTGGGGAAGCAGGCTTCAGAGCCTTTCCTCACACACAATCGACAGATCAAGGAACTGGACGTGCTCTATGTAGAGACGAATCAGCCCCTGCTGGACTCGCTGATCAGGGAAACCGGATCGCTGATCCGCAGCCTGAGCGCGATGAGCGCCCAGCCGACCCGACTGATCGTCAGCATGACCCCGGGCTTTTATGAAATCCGCTGTCTGCGGCGCAACGGCGGAGTCAACTGGCTGAAGGTTCAGAAGGAACAGATTCGTGCTGTGGCTACCGAACACCTACGCGAGTGTCTGAAATGAACGACCACGAAAAGACTCCCTGGTCGAACAAGCGCCTGCTGGGCGTGATAGCACTAGCAACCCTGCCGCTCTGGACCTTCGTAGCGCTGGGCACGACCGGCGGTCTCGCTACCACCCTTGATGGCCACTACCACGCCAGCGGCCAGGTGTTGCTGAGCGACGGTCGTGTCATTCCGATCAGCCAAAGCCTGGTGTTCGACAAGGGCCGCTTCCATTCGATGACCGGAAACACGGCCCTGATCGCTGAGGCCTCCGGGCGCGTGGAGCGGGATCTGCAGGGGCGTATCAAGCTGCTGGTCGAGGAACGCCAGATCAGCGGACTGTCGGCCGAGTCCGAGATCGACGAGCAACTGATGTTCAACCTGTTGTACGGCGGCCACCGGGGTGCCCAGGTTACCCTCGACCAGGTTGGCGCCTGCCTCTATGGGATCGAGAGTCGCCAGGTCTACTGCGCCGAGGATCACCCACGCCGCGACTCCTGACACCAGCGGCGGAATGACCGTTACTGGCTCTGCGCCTGATAACTCGCGCCACTCTCGGAAAAGCGTGCCCGCGCATAGCTATCGCCGAACAGCTCCTCGTACAGGGCCTCGGCCGAAGCGGTCAGCAGCAGGATTTCAACCCGGCGGTTGGCGCCATTCTGCGGATCTTCCGGGTGTAACGGCATGACATCCGCTTGCGCCGTCACCTGCAGTACGGAGCGTTCGGCCAGGCCTGCATCGACCAGTGTCTGTCGCGCCCGCAGCGCACGATCACCCGACAGGTTCCAGTTGTTGTAGCCATTGCCCTGCCGATAAGGCATGGCGTCGGTGTGGCCGCTGATGATCAGCTTGTTGTCGACCTTCACCAGTACACCCGCCAGCACACCGAGCAGTTTGCGGAAATGCGGATTCAGGGTGGCGCTGCCACGCTGGAACATGAAGCGCTGCTGATCGTCCTTGATCAGGATGCGCAAGCCCTGTGGCACCACATCGACCTCGAGATTGGCCAGCGCATCGACCTCGCCGGCAACCTCGCGCATCAGCTCGGCGAGTTTCTTCAGCTCTTCGGTGGAGCCGTAGCGCAGGCTGCCATCCTCCTCGGTCCGCTCCTCGCGGCGGGTAACCTCAGGCTGGGCCGGACGAACCGGGATACCGTCCAGCTCCAGCGGCGAAGTGCTGGTGCCATCGAATATCCCCGCGCCTCCATCCACCAGCGGGTTGCTTTCCTGTTCGCCATAGGAGGGGTTGGACAGCTCCATGCGCGGCTGCACGATCCACAGAACCATGAACAACGCCATCATGGCCAGGGTGAAGTCGGCAAACGCTACCTTCCAGGCGCCGCCGTGCGCATCGTCGTGGCCCTTCTTGCCGCGGCGCTTGATGATGATCTCGCGCTCGGCGCCGCCTTTGCCCCGGGTCTTCATGCGGCGTCCCTTTCTTCCTCGTACTGGTTGACCCAGACTTCGAGCTGCCGGAAGGCCGGTTTGACGTCCTGCTCGATCAGCTTGCGGCCGGCGTCCACCGCCAGCAGCGTCGGCTTGCCGGCCAGATGGGCGACCAGCGTCGTGCGCACGCATTCAAGCGCGGAAAGCTCGGTCTTGATCCGCTGGCTCATGGCATTGGACAGCGGCTCGGCCAGGCAATAGCAGAAGAAGATACCGAGAAAGGTACCCACCAGCGCCGCCGCCACATGGGCACCGACTTCCGCAATCGAACCGCCGATGCTGCCCATGGTGATGATGATGCCCATGATCGCCGCCAGGATGCCGAAGCCAGGCATCGCCTCGCCGACCTTGTGCAGCGAGCGCGATGGCTGCAGCAGCGCGTGTTCCATCGCCTCGAGTTCCTGTTCGAGAAAGCCTTCGAGTTCGTGGGCGCTGATCTTGCCCATGGCCATCAGACGGAAGTTGTCGGCGATGAACGCCATCAGGTTCTTCTCCTGAAGGATCAGCGGGTAGCGCACGAAAAGATCACTCTCTTCGGGCTCTTCGATGTGGGCATCGAGTACCTTCAGACCGCCGATGTCGACCATTTCCAGCAGTTCGTAAAGAAGCATCAGCAACTGGCGCTGGAATTCCTCGCCGCGACGCTGGTAGATGAAGACGCCGCGAATCTGCGAGAGCATTTCCAGCAGCACTTCCTTCGGATTGCCCACCACCAGACTGCCGATGGCGGCGCCGAGGATGATGACGACTTCCGCCGGCTGCCAGAGCACCCGCATGTCGCCGTTGGCCATGGCGTAGCCACCGAGCACGCAACCGATGATGATTAATGCACCTAGTACTTTCTGCATGAACGTCTCTAATTTCTCTCGGTTAGGAATCGACAGGCCTTGCCGATCGCCTGTTTGCTCAGCTGACAGACCCGGGCATCGCTGACCTCCAGCACCAGGGCGATTTCCTTCAGGCTCAACTCGTGCTGGTAATACAGCGTCAACACCAGGCGCTCGCGCTCGTCCAGCCGGCTCAACGCCTGTGCCAGCACGCGCTCCTTGATCAGTCGCTCCTCGAGCGGCTCGGTGGAGTCGGGGAAGTGTCCGTGGCCGCTCTGCAGCAGCTCGTCGAGACTTTCGATGGCCTCGGAGGAATCGGCCAGGAGGAAGTCCTGATATTCCTTCTCGTCCAGGCCGGCGTATGCCTTGATCTCGTCGTCGCTGGGCTCGCATCCCAACCGGCGCGTCAGTTCGCGAATCGCATCGCGCACCTTGTGCGCCTGCTGACGAACCTGGCGGGGGCGCCAATCCTGGCGCCGCAGCTCATCGAGAATCGCACCGCGGATGCGCAGGGAAGCGAACTTGCCGAACTGCCCGTCCGGCTCGCCGTAGCGGCGCAACCCCTCGAGCAGCCCCATCATGCCGATCTGCTCCATGTCCTCGCGGTCGAGCACCTGGTTGGCCTGCAACGACAGCTGCCGGACGATGCGCTTGACCAGCGGCAGGTACTGCATCAGCCAGCGCTGCTCGACCGCCGGCGCGAACACCGAAGGGCCCGCTGGCGTGGCGCCGTAGTAGTCGATAGGGCAAGGAGCACTCATGGCGCGGCCGTTACTGCACGAGCAGCTTGTTGACCAGCACGTGCTTGAACGGCACGACGGCATTCTTGCTGGCAAAATCTTCGAACAGCACGACTTCCAGGCGTTGCTGCAACTCACCGATCTGCATTGATCTCAGCTCGTTGAACGCCAGTGATGACAGGTAGGCAACCACGGAGTTGCGCACGATGGGCTCGGCCTGCGTGAAGTCCTTCGGCTTGTCGGAAGCCTCCGCCTGCAGCACCAGGTCGAGCACGAAGTAATGCTCGCGGCCCTCGCCACGCACGCTGACGATGATCTTGTCCACCGGGAAGAACTCGTAATGCGATGGTTCCGCTGGTCGCGCCTCCTCGGCTACGCCAGTCGCCGAACCGGGCTTGAGCAGCCAGTAGCTGACGCCAACACCACCGGCCACGGTGATGACGTTGAGCAGCAGCATCAGAAGTACGAGGCGGGACGTCGACATTTCACACTCACAATTGGCTAGTTAGGTTGGCAATCGGTCAAACCGTGACCAGTACATCCCGGGCATGCTCGGACGCCCGGCTTTCTTCCTGATCATGGGGCCGGGCCGCTCTCGGCAGCTCCTCGGCCGTCGGCACCGGCTGTCGTGGCTGCCCCTGTCGGCCACCGCCGTCGGCACCCACCTGCACGTTGACCTGCACGAAGTGCTGGCCGACCAGCTCCTGGCGCAGGCGATCGCTGGTCTGCTGCAGCAGCCGCGCCACGTCGGCGTTCACCGCGGACAACTGCACGTTCAGCCGGCCCGATTCGTGGCTGAGCAGAATCTCCAGGCTGCCCAGTTCCGGCGGGTCCAGGCGGATGGTGGCGCTCTGGATCTTCTGCTTGATCTGCAATTCCACGTTTTCACGCAGCGAATGCAGCATCTGCTCGCCCCACTTGGCTTCCGGAGCCTGCAACTTGAGCGAACGGTCGAGCGCTGGCGACGGCGCTGCCTGTCCGCGCTCCGTCGTGGTCAGCGGGTCACCCGCCTCGAGCGGTTCGGCATCGGCCAGCAGCGGCTCGAGCGCGGATGGCGCGTCGACCGCCTGCACCGCCATAGGCAGCGGCTGGGCCGAACCGGCAGGCATATCGGTAGGCGCACGCATCGCCGTACCCAATTCGCCGAAGCGGGCACTGGCCAGCGGATTGACTTCGAGGAAGCTACCCTGCCGGCCACTGGCAGGCACCGCCTCCAGTCGCTCTGCCGATGCGCGCGTCGATGGCGCATCCGGCAAGGACGGTTGTAGATTCGATAACCAGCCGAGCTGCTCGTCGAGCCTGCCGTTCTCAGGGGCGGGCGGTTGCTGCGCCAATAGCTCAGGCACCGCATTCGCCTGCGCTGCCTCGCGAGCTTCGATCTCGGCCAGTTGCCGCTCGATGATTTCCAACAGCCCGGGCTCGGCGGATTCGGCCGCTGCCTCATCGTCGAATGACACAACAGCCGGCTCTGTCACTGCCGCTGAAACGCCCCCTCGCAACGAAACAACCGACCGCTCCACCGGCTGCGCCGCGGCACTCACGGCAGCAGATCGCATGCGCTCGCCGAAGCCACGCGCGGCATCGCCCGCCGGTTTCGCCGAAACGCTACGGGCCGCTGCGGGCTGTACGGTTTCGGTAGTCATGGAATTTACGGCAGCAGGCATGGATGTAGTGGACTGGATCATCGCAGGCCCCCGGCCTGAAACATGTCGATTCGCTGGTAGGCGGCGCGGCCTTCGGAATATTCGAGATGGTTCAGCAACAGCAGGCGCAGGCGTTCGCATTCATCCGCACAGGCTTGCAGGCCCTCGCCATGAAGCTGCTTGAGCAGGCGCTTGGCGGCGAGCGTCGGCTCGTCGAGTTCGCTTCGCCCGGCCAATACCTCGAGGCATTGCCGCACCGCGACGTCCACGGCGGCAACGGTGCTCCAGTCTCCGGCCTGCAAGGCCTGCTGCAGTTGCGCATGCAACTCGAGCAGGCGCTCGCGATCACTTACGGGCGGCACTGACGCCCTCCCAGCCTTCACGGAGAATGCCGAGCAGATTGACCACTTCGTCCAGCCCCTCCAGCGACAGCGACACGCTCACGTCCGAGAGACGATAGATGCAGTATTCGTAGAGACGCGCCAACCCCTGCACCACCTCGCCACCGCCCTCGTCGTCGAGCGCGCCGTTGAGGCCGTTGAGGATGTTCATGCACTTTTCGAGGGACTGGCCCTTCTGCTGGTAGCGCTTGTGCTCGATATGGCCACGGGCACGGGCCAGCTCGTCGAGCAGGCCATCCATCAGCACCAGCACCAGCTCGTAAGGCGAAGCGGATGCAGCGCGGGCTTCGAGATCCACCGAGCGGTAGCTTTCATAACTGTCGTTTTGGAGGTAGGTGCTCATCCGAACAATCCGAAGGTCTGCTCCATGCTCTGCATGGTCTGCATCATGGAGGTGAACTGCTTGAGGTAGCGGCTGTAATGGGTGTCGTACTGCTGCTGAAGGTTCTCGAACTGCTCGTCGATACGGCGCAGGCTCATATCCAGCGTGTCCATACGGTTCTTCAGCATGCCGTTGGTGCTGCTGGTGTAGCTGGCGACAGTCTTGTCGATGCTGTCGAGCAGATTGTCCTTGCCGGTGAACAGCGCCTCGAAGCCTTCGGGGTTGCTGGCCACGGCGGCCTCGAAACGCTTGCTGTCGATGGTCAGCTTGCCGTTGCGGTCGGCGCTGATGCCGAAGTTGATCAGACTGGTGCCGCCGAAGTCGGTACGCAGCAAAGCGTTCAGGCGGCTCTCGATGGAGCGCACGCTGGCATCGCCGGCCAGCATGCCGCGCGCGGTGCTTTCGCTACCGCTGGCGGTCAGGCTGTCGAAACTGGACATCAGCGTATTGAAAGCATCGATGAAACTCTGGGCCTTGGCCTGGGTGCCTTCCTTGTCCTGGGCGATGTCGATGGTGAGCGGCGCATCACCTGCCGCATGGGCCTTGGTGAACGTCATGCTGACGCCATCGATGACATTCTCGAAGGTGTTGCTGGCGTTGGTCAGTTTGATTCCGGAGGTGTCGCGCCCCAGATAAACCTCGGCGTCCGCCGCGCTGGACAGCCGAGTCGGGCCGGCAACCGCAGCCTCCACCGCGGCGTTACCCGTGGCGCTCAGGCTGATGGCCTGCGCGGCGCCGGTTTCTTCGCTGGTCAGTACCAGGTTGATCGCGCCATCGCTGCGTACCAGCGTGGCCTGGACGCCGTTGTTGTCGGCAGCGTCGTTGATCGCTCTGGCAAGCTCGTCGAGCGTGGTGAGGCCGCTCATGTCGACATCGAAAGAAGCGCCGTCCTGCTCGATGGTGAGTGTGCCGCCGCCCGCGAGATTCGCATCCGTCAGGCCCTGCAGCGCCAGCTGGTCCTTGCTGGCCAGCTGCTTGACGAAGAAATCGTAGCTACCGGTCGTCGCCTTCGTGCCCACCGTCGCGCTGGCGTAACCTTCCTGACTGAAGGTCGCGCTGTTGGTGAGCATGCTCGAGGTGCTGCTGTTGAGCTTGGTAATGGCTGACTTGAAAGTCGTCAGCGAGCTGCGCAGCGTGCTCAGCGCATCACGCTGGGCCTTGTAACTGGTTTCGTTGCGGTTGAGCCGATCCAGCGAAGACTGAACTTCGTAGGTCGCCAACTGCGTCGACATCTGCTGTACGTAATCAGAATCTATTGCCATCACCGTCCCCTCTTGATGCCTGTAGAGCAAATTGAGTGCCAGGTCACAAAGACCCATATGGCGGGCCTTTCAAGGCACTCATGCAGAAAAGAAGCTTCCGCAACGCACCAGGACGAGGAAACGGGGAAATGCCGTTTCCGCATCGGCGACAGGCGGAATGTCCCTGTTTAAAGGCGACGCCAGCGAGCCGGGGATTAAAGCGTTTGCAGGATTAATCCCCTGATGGAGGGGTAGCGGCGGAAGGGGGCGCCCAGGCGAAGACGGACGGGCAACGGTTACAGGCTAGTAAGCCTGGTGCGTATAGAGCTGGGCGCCCTGGTTGCCGAGCAGCAGTTGCTGCAGGATCTCGTGGTGCATGGCAAGCAGCCGGCCATTGCGCTCGTTGAGCTGCTGGCATTGCCTGGCCAGGTCGCCGAGCTGCTGCCAGTGCCGCTGCAAGGCTTCGCCACGCTCGCCCGAGCAACTGGCCAGCAAGCGCTGCATGCCGGGGCCAGTGGCCTCCAGGCGGAAGGCGGTGAGCACCTTGCTGCGACGCTGAGCGCGGGCGGCAAGCACTTCGATGCGGTTGTCGATCTGCGCATTGATGCGCTCGATCTCGGGCACATCACGCTCCAGCAGATGGCCGTAGAGCATCTGCATCAGTTCGCGCAGGCTGCGGTAGTCGCTGCAGTCCTGTTGCAGATCGTCATCTACGACGGCGAGAAGCTTTTCCCGCTGGCTCACGCATCGTTTCCGCGGTGGAAACTGAGCATGCTGCTCGCCAACTCGCCCACGTCGCTGCTGATCTCACCGCGTTGCAGGGCCTGCTTGATCGCGGCGACACGGTCCATATCCACCTCAGGCATGGCACGCAGGGCTTCGTGCATCTGTTCGAGCGGCAGGTTCTCGGCCTGACGGGCTGCCGGCAGGGAAGGCTGGCGCGCAGCTACCTGGTGAGCCGTGGACTGCTCGATGGGCAGGACGGAGACGGGCTTGAGATGCCGGCTGATTTCCATGTTTTCGTTCCAACTCGGTGGTTACTGCCTGATAAGCGACCGCTCGGGCGGATTACTTAAATCTTTTTCCAATAGGCTGACGAGCAACCTCCAGCGGCCACCGCTGCGGTGTGGACTTCAGCGTCGCTCTCGCCACCAGCTCTGCGCCGCCAAACCATCCTGGATCTTCTGTTCCTGCGCTAATAGCTGTTGCTGCCACTGCTGCATCTTGGCGTCGATCACATGTTCGACCACCCTCTCGCTGCGCATGGCCTGCAGCAGTTCCTGTTGAATGCGCGCCAGTGCCTGCTCGGCCACCGCCAGCTCGCGCCGTTGCAGTTCGACCATCTTGTACAGGGTCGCCTTGTAGCGCTGCTGGTTGTCGCGTTGCAAGGGTGTACTCATCGGCACGGAAAATCCGCACAAGCGACTCAGGCCGGTGATGTTGTTGCGATAGCGCTGACAGAGGTTCTGCTGGTACCGGACCTGCCCAAGCATCTGCTTGACCCGGTTGCCACGCAGGCTGGCCAACCGTGTGAGCGTTTCGATCTGCTGTCTCATGGTTTCCTGACGATGCTCTGCAGCAGGGTCAGGCTGGCTTCCAGTTCCGCCGCCTCCCCCACATCCTGGCGCAGGAAGCGGTCGATGCTGGGCGCAAGCTTCACCGCGCGGTCGGTCTTGGCATCCGCGCCCGGGCTATAGCCCCCCAGCGGGATCAGCTCCTTGATCTTCTCGTAGGTGCTGTAGAACTCCTTGAGCTGGCGCGCGGCGCCCAGGTGCGACGGCTGGCCGACCTGACTCATGCAGCGGCTGACCGAGGCGCAGATGTCGATCGCCGGATAGTGACCGGCATCGGCCAGACGACGCGACAGCACGATATGGCCGTCGAGTATCGCTCTTGCGCAATCGACGATCGGGTCCTGCTGATCATCGCCTTCGGCCAGCACGGTGTAGAGCGCGCTGAGACTGCCATTGTCGTTGGCGCCGTTACCGGCGCTTTCCACCAGCTCCGGCAGCATGCCGAACACCGATGGCGGATAGCCCTTGGTCGCCGGCGGCTCGCCGAGGGCCAGGGCGATTTCGCGCTGGGCCATGGCGTAGCGCGTCAGCGAATCCACCAGCAACAGCACATCATTGCCCTGGTCGCGGAAGTAGCCAGCGATGCTGTGGCACAGCTCGGTGGCCTTGAGCCGCATCAGCGGCGACTCGTTGGCCGGCGCAACTACCACCACGGCCTTCTTCAAGCCTTCCTCGCCAAGCGAATGCAGCAGGAACTCCTGCACCTCGCGACCACGCTCGCCAATCAGCCCGACAACCACCACGTCGGCCTTGGTCTGGCGGGTGATCATGCCCAGCAGCACGCTCTTGCCGACCCCGGAACCGGCGAACAGGCCGACCCGCTGGCCCTTGCCCAGGGTCAGCGTGGCGTTGATCGCCCGCACGCCGACATCCAGCGGCTCGCTGACCGGCTTGCGCTTGAGCGGATGCACCGACGGCAGCTCGGCGGGCAACGGGTCGCGCCCGCTCAGCTTGCCCAGGTCGTCCAGCGGCTCGCCGAGCCCGTTGAGCACGCGCCCCAGCCAGGATTCGTCGATATGCAGCTTGGCGTCGTCGGGTGCCGGAAACACGCGCGAACCTGCGGTCAGGCCCACCGGTTTCTTGAAGGGCATCAGGTAGGTGATGTCGCGGTTGAAACCCACCACCTGCGCATCGAGCATGCTGCCGTCGCCCTGCTCGACGAAGCAGCGCTGACCGGTCATGCGCTGGCAACCGAGGCTCTCCAGCAGCATGCCGGAGACCCGTACCAACCTGCCGCTGACCTTGGCCAACTGCACACCATCCAGCGAGCGCAGCGCCTCGTCGAGCCGGAAGCTCTCGCGCAGCGACATCTCAGCCTTCTGCCCTGATGTGTTCGGCCAGGGTTTCCATGCACGAATCCAGGCGCTGCTGGCAGCCGATATCGGCTTCGGCCTGAGCGGTCACTACCCGGCACTCGCCCAGGGCCAGTTTTTCATCCGGCACCAGGCGCCAGGCAGCCGCGCGCTCGGGCGCCAGCTCTCTGATGCGGGCGCATTCTTCCGGATTGAGCAGAATGCGCGCATCGTCCTGGTCACCGGGCATGGCCGCCAGCGCTTCCTCGGCGAGGGTCAGCAACTGCGTCGGACTCAGCGTCAGTTCACAGCGGATGACCTGCCTGGAAACCTTCTGCACCAGCTCGAGCAACTGTTCACGACGCGCCTGCTCGAAATCGCGATGAAAGCGCTCGAAGCTTTCGATCAGCCGATCCAGCGGCTGCGCCGCCTCGTCGAAGGCCTTTCGGCCCTGGGCACGGCCTTCTTCATGGCCGATGGTCTTGCCGTCGACGATGCCGCGCTCGAAGCCTTCGCGATAGCCCGCTTCGCGGCCCTGCTCCAGCCCCTGCTCGTACCCCTTGTCGATGCCTTCCTGAAAACCTTCGGCGACGGCGCGTTGCAGTGCTGCCGGATCGCCAGCCAGGCTATCGGAAGCCTGTGTCGCGGGCCTGACCCGCGGCGGAAAGCGGAACGGGCGCCAGGAGCGGCCTTCGCCTTTGATGATCTTGATGCTCATCGGCGCTTACTCGACCGTCTGTTCGCGGAACAGCTGAACCTGCAGCTCGCCGTCGGCGGACATTTCGCGAACCACCGCCATGATGTCCTTGCGTACCTGTTCGACCCGCGACAGCGGTACCGGACCCTGGCGACGGTTGATCGATTCCATCTGCTGCGCCTGGCGCTTGGGCATCGCACCCTGGATGGCACGCACCAGCTCAGGCTCCGCGCCCTTGAGCGCAACCACCCATTCTTCCAGCGGGATCACTTCCAGCAGCGTCTGCAACACATCCTGGTTCTGCCGCGAGAGGATGAAGAAGTCGTACATTTCATCCTCGATCTTGCCCACCAGCTCCTCGTTGTGGGCGCGCAACAGCTCGAACATCTGGTCACGGTTGCCCTTGAAGCGGTTCATGATGTCCGCCGCCTGCTTCACGCCACGCACCTGCGAGCCCTGGTTCGACAGCACCTGCAAGCTGCGATCGATCAGTTGCTCGAGTTCGGCGATCACGTCGCTGTTGACCTCGTTGAGGTTGGCGATGCGGTACAGCAGCTCGTCCTGGCGCTCGGCCGGCATGCATTCGAGCACGTCGGTGGCCATGCCCGGCGGCAGGAAGGCGAGGAACACCGCTTGCATCTGCGCATGTTCCTTGGCGATCAATGCGGCGAACTGCCTGGGGTCGAGCCACTCCATCTTGGCCATCTTGGCGCGGATCTCCTCGCCATAGATGGAATCGAGCAGCGAACGGGTTATATCGCTACCCAATGCCTTGCCGAGCATGCCGGCGAGATAGGTGCGCGAGGCTCCCTTGATGCTGCTCTGCTCCTTGTAGTCATCGAAGAAGCGGCTGATCACATCGGAGACCATCGGCTGCTTGACGTTGGACAGGCGCGCCATGGCCTGGCTGATGCTGATGATTTCCTCGCGGGAAAAGTTGCGCAGGATACCCGCGGAGATGTCATCGCCCATACTCAGCATGAGTATTGCCGCCTGGTCCAGCGAGCTGACCGAGCGCAGCTGCACCGGCCGCGCCTTGATTTCCTTGCTCGAGCCGGTTGCCGACTCAGCCGGCTGGGTTGAGGTCTCTTTCATTGCGGCCTATCCAGTGCTTGATGACTTCCGAAACGCGTTCCGGGTCGTTCTTGGCGAGCATCTGCAAATGCTCGATCTGCAATTCGAGACCCGACCCCGGCGCCGGCAGGCGAATTTCCGAGAGCGGGTTGAGCTCGCCGAATACCTGCACGCCATCGTTGCCGCCACTCGGGCTGGCCAATGCCGCTCGCGCCTGAGCCTCAAGACGGGCCGCTCCGGCCGCCATGGCAGCCTCCGGCACCTGCGCTTCCGACGGCTCCAGCGCGTTGCGCTGAGTCAGGCTGCGCACGGCGGGGCGAACCACGATCAGCAACAGCAGCAGGGCGATCAGGCCGGCTATGGCGAGCTTGGCGAGAGCATGCACCTGGCTGTTCTCCCACCAGGGCAGCTCCTCGGTGCCGGTATCGGCGACGGCAAAGGGCAGTACGCTGAGGGTCAACAGATCGCCACGCGCCTGCTGGAAGCCCACCGCGCTGCGCACCATGGCATCCAGTTCCGCGCGAGCCTCATCGCTCCAGCCACCTTCCGGTGCGGCGTCGGCATTCAACACCACGGCGATGCTCTGCTGACGAAGGGCAAAGCCGGCATGTTTCACGTGGACCACGCTCTGGTCGTAATCCAGCTGACGCGTGGATTCCTCACGAATGGAGGTCGCGCCTTTGGTCTCGCCTTCGGTGGCGGGCGCCTCCCCCTCCTCCGGCGGTGCCACGGGACGGTTGGCCAGCGAGCCGGGAATGCCCAGCGCCAGCTGATCCAGCGCGCTTTCGTTGCTCAGCACCTCGCGGCGCAGACGCGGTGTCTCACCGAAGGACTGAAAGGTCTCTTCCTTCTGGCTGAAATCGATGTCGGCGGCGACGCTGATACGGTAGTTGCCGCGGCCCAGCACCGGCGCCAGAACTTCCTCGATGTTGGCTACGGCCTTCTGCTGATAGTCCTCGACGGCTTGCCAGTTCTGCGCCGGACCGCCGCCAACATTCAACCCGCGCGACAGCAGTGCGCCGTACTGATCGACTACACCGACATCTTCGGGCTTGAGGTTGGGCACACTGCCGGAGATCAGATTCACGATAGCCGCGACCTGCTCGGTCGCCAGCCTGTAGCCAGGCTCCAGCTGCACCATCACCGAGGCCTTGGTCGGTGCACGCTTGCTGACCACGAAGGAGCTGTTCTCCTCCTGCGCCAGATGCACCCGCGCCTGCTGGACACCCTTGAGTGACATCACCGTGCGGGCCAATTCGCCCTCCAGGCTGCGCTTGAGGCGTACATCCTGAACGAACTGGCTGGTGCCCAACGGCTCCTCCTTGTCGAACAGCTCGTAGCCAGCCGGCAATGCCACTTTCACACCCTTGGCGGCGAGCAGCATGCGCGCTTTCGAAAGCTGCTCCTCGCGTACAAGGATCTGGCCGCTCTGCGGATGGACGCGATATTGCAGCGTTTCGCTGTCGAGTACCTGCATCACCTCGGCGACCGGGAAGGCTTCGCCCGCACCATGCAGCGGACGGAAGGAGCTGTTGTCGCGCCACATGTAGAAGACCACGGCCACGGCCAGCGCCGCGGCGATCACCGCCATGCCGGCAAGGGTCACGCGCGGATCGAGCTGAAGACCACCGGCGGGCAGCCTGCTTTTGATTTTCTGCAGCACGTCCTGGCTCTCACGCCCGATCAAAGCGGCATTCTCATGACGTCGTCGAACGCCGTGGTCAGTTTGTTGCGCACCTGCAGCAGCGCGGAAAACGACACGCTGGCCTTCTGGCTGTCGATCATGGCGCCGACCAGGTCGTCACTCTTGCCGCTGTCGACCGCCGCCATGGCGGCGCTGGCCTGATGCTGCCGGGCATCGACCGAGCGCATCGCGGCCATGAACAAGCCACCGGCATCGGGTGCGGCCTGGCTCGCCGGCTGGATCGCCGGGCTTCCGGCGACCTCGGCCAGCTGCTGCATCCGGCCCAGCATGTCCTGCTGCACCTGCATGATTGAACTCATTGGGTGTTTCCTTCGAGGTTCAGAAATTCAGCTCGATGCCCTGCTCACGCATGGCATTGAGGCGGTAACGCAACGCGCGCGAGGTCATGCCAAGGCTGGCGGCGGCCTTGGTCTTGTGCCCGTCGAACTTGCGAATGGTGTCGATCACATGCTGGTACTCGGCCCACTTGCCGCTGGCACGCAGGGCCGCCTTGCCGCCTTCGGCAAACGGCACTGGTGGCTTCTCCTGTTGCTGTTCAGCCATCGGCGCTACAGCCAGCCCCAGATCCTGCGGCTGGATGAACAGGCCGTTGCGCAACACCAGTGCACGCTGCACGGTGTTTTCCAGCTCGCGGGCATTGCCCGGCCAGTCGTGCTGCAGCAATGCGCGACAGGCCTCGGCGGTCAGCAGGTTCTCGTCGGCATCCTGGGGGGCGTACTTGGCGATGAAACGCCGGACCAGGGGCAGCACGTCTTCCTTGCGCTCGCGCAGCGGACTGATGTGTAGCGGTAGTACATCGAGGCGGAACATCAGATCGGCACGGAAGCGCCCTTCGGCCACTTCGCGCTGCAGGTCGCGGTTGGTGGCGGCGATGATGCGAACATCGAGCGCGATCTCCTTACGGCCGCCGAGGCGCTCCACCCGCTGCTCCTGCAGCACGCGCAGGAGCTTGGCCTGCAGGCCCAGCGGCAGCTCGCCGATTTCGTCCAGCAGCAGGGTGCCGCCATTGGCCTGCTCGAACTTGCCCGGCTGCGCAGCCACCGCCCCGGTGAAGGCACCCTTCTCATGGCCGAACAGGATCGACTCGAGCATCTGCTCGGGAATCGCCGCGCAGTTAACGGCGATGAAAGGGGCATCGGCGTCTGCGGAGAAGCGATGGATGTAGCGCGCCATCAGCTCCTTGCCGGTGCCGGTTTCGCCGGTGATCAGGATCGGAGCGCGGGTCAGGGAAACACGCTGCGCCATGGCCAGCAGCCGCCGGCTGCCCTGTGAGCAGGAGACGAAACTTTCCTGTGCCGCATCGGCATGCTCCTGGCGACGCAACAGGGCGCTGAGCTGGCTTTCGCTGAAAGGCGACAACAGGTAGTCGACACAACCCAGTTCGAGCAGGGCCGCGGCTTTTTCCTGATCCGCGTACTGCACTACCGGGATGACATTGATATTGCTCGCCCGCCGCACCAGCGCACCGACCTGCGAATACAACCTCTGTTCGGCAATACCACCGATCAATACGAAGATGAGCTTCGCCTCTTGCAGCGTGCCCTCATCCAGTTCGTCGAAACCTGAATATGCGAAAACTTCGCAACCCTCGCGGTGCAGCCCGGCCCGAAGAAGTTCGCCGCCCGCTTCGACCGTATTGCCGACCATCAGGATTTTCCTGGACGCCGACACCGGAGCGAATCGCCTTTCGCATGAATAGTTCATTGCACCTGTGAAACCGCTCAATGTGACCACCTTGCTACTGGCGTGCCCCGCCGAGATGACGTATCGGGCTTCGCAGAAGAAAAATAATTTAACTGCCCGGGAACTTGTGCCGCCCTTTCTGTCCAACCCGCTGGAACTATTCGAGTAACTGCGGCTGACACCCGAGAAAACTGCGCGCACGCTATCAAGCCCGTCTCGAAACTGCCCAATCAGTTCTTCTTAAATTAAATCAAGAGCACTCAGCCGACCTCAAAAGAGATCATTTGATATCTCTTGATTTAATCCATCCTCGCGCCCATGCCTAGACTGGCGGCACGCTAGAGCCGTGCCTGCAATATCAGCAGCGACGATCCGCCCTGGCCAAACAGAACTTCTGCTTACACCAGTGCGTCGGGCCCGCCCAGCCGCGCTAGAACCGGGACAACATCGTTCGCACATGTCTGGCAATTCGAAAGTTCATCATGGCCTACCCGCCCAAAGCCTGACTGTGTTGAAACCGCAGAAGCTTGGACGGCATCACCACAAGATTCCGCAGTTCATCAAGGAAACCACCAACAAGAATCCACGCTTGATAGGTGATTATTTCCTGCGCAACTACCGAATCAGCCTGGAGTTGAGCAAGGTGGATGTACAGGAGGCGAACAACAAGGCGCCGGACTGTATTTATCGCTCGCCCATGGGGAAAGTTGGTTTCTCCATCGATCGCGCGCTGCTCACCGAGGCACTGGAGTGTTATTACGGTGGCACGCTAGTGCCCAGCCAGGAAGCGCCGCCAATAAGCACGTCCGAACAACGGATGCGTAATCGCCTGGGCCTGGATCTGACTTATATATTCGCGCGCTCGATTCTGGGCGGCGAAACCTTCGGCGCACTCGAGCGCTATGAAAACGATTACGAAGAAACCGACTGGGAGTTCGTGGCCGAGTTCGAATACATCAGCCACCTCACCGACAGTCGCTCATCCGTCTTCATTCATCTGGATACCGATCTGGTCGATGAGCTCACCAACCATCTCGCCGGCCCACCGCCGGAGCGCCTGAGCGGCAATCCGGTCGATCACATCAAGCATCTGCCGGTGCGCCTGGACTGCGTCATCGCCTCGGTGCGGATGCCGCTGTCGCAGGTACTCGGCCTGCAGCTCGACGACATCCTCATGGTGCGTCCGCTGGACCGCTACGAGGTGCGCATCAACCAGCAGAAGCTCTTCCGGGGCACCGTCTTCGAAGAAGACGGTGCCTTGTTTCTCACTTCACTTGAAAGCGTGAAATCCCAATGACCGGCCAACTGTCCGAAAACGAATTCGAGAACCTCATCAACGAAGGCGACCTGAGCCTCGACGCAGCCGAAAAGCCAGTCGTCGAACCGACACCGCAGCTGCCATCGCCCCGCCAGGACCTGAGTTTCTTCGGCAAGATCCCGGTCAACGTGACGCTTGAAGTGGCTTCGGCCGAGATCTCGTTGAAAGAGCTGATGGAATGCGACACCAGCAGCGTCATCGTGCTCGACAAGGTCGCCGGCGAGCCACTGGATGTGAAGGTCAACGGTACCCTGTTCGCCAAGGCCGAGGTGGTGGTGATGAACGGCAGCTATGGCCTGCGCATCGTCGAGCTGTCCGGCAACGGCCTGGATGCGCTGACGCAATGAAACAGCGACGCGGGTTGCTGCTGGTCCTGTTGCTGGCCTGCCTGTTCCCCCTGGCCGCACAGGCGGCGGGAGGCGAGATCACCCTGTTCAGCCTGAACGATACCGAGAACGGCCAGGATTTCAGCGTCAAGCTGCAGATCCTGATCATCATGACGCTGCTCGGCTTCCTGCCGGCGATGCTGATGATGATGACCTGCTTCACGCGCTTCATCATCGTCCTGGCCATCCTGCGCCAGGCCATCGGCCTGCAGCAGAGCCCGCCCAACCAGGTGCTGATCGGCATCGCGCTGATCGTCACGCTGCTGGTAATGCGCCCGGTCTGGCAGGAAATTCACGACACGGCCTTCGAGCCTTTCCAGAACGACGAGATCAGCCTGGAGCAGGCGCTGGAGGTTTCCAAGGAGAGCCTTTCCGGCTTCATGCTGGCGCAGACCAACAAGTCTTCGTTGGAAACCATGGTGTCGCTTGCCGGCGAGGAGATTCCGGAGAACCTCGAGGAGCTGGATTTTTCGCTGCTGCTGCCTGCGTTCGTGCTGAGCGAGCTGAAAACCGCGTTTCAGCTGGGATTCATGATCTTCATGCCCTTCCTGGTGATCGATCTGGTGGTCGCCAGTGTGCTGATGGCGATGGGCATGATGATGCTGTCGCCGATGATGATTTCGCTGCCGTTCAAGTTGATGGTGTTCGTGTTGGTCGATGGCTGGGCGCTGTTGATGGGCACGCTGACTACCAGTATTCAGCCGTTCTAGGTGGCGAGATGAGTACGATTGCAGTGCGCCCCACCTGTAGGAGCGAGCTTGCTCGCGAAGCTTTTCCGGCACGGGCGGTTGCGTACGACGCAGCGTTTTCAGGTTGCGACTCACTTTTTTCAGCTTTCGTAGAGTGGAAAACTGCGAAGCATTTTCCACCTGTTGGGGCGCAGGCGACTATGTACGGCGCCACGCTTTCCTCGGCCCGAGCTACAGGTTTCGCCTTGCACGGCGACTCACTTTTTTCAGTCGCCGGTCGGCCGGCCCCAAAAAAAGTAAGCAAAAACGCTTGGCCCTGCATTCGGGTCTCACTGCGCGAGACTTCCCTCACTCCATCCACATTCCGGGGGCCGGCGTACAAGGGCCATCCATGTCCCTTTACGCCTCTCGCGGCATCCATGCCGCTCGCTCCCCTCCACGCGGACTCCGTTCGGCCTTCTGAAAGGGGCGATTCGGTGGCGTCTGCGGGGCCGTGCAGCAAATCATCTGTGTGGCTACGACGTAGGGTGGGTAACGCGAAGCTTACCCACCGATCCTGCCGAGCAAGCTTCGATGGCCGTGCTGATTGCGGTGGAAAATGCTTCGCAGTTTTCCACCCTACAAGCCCCCAGGCGACTCGGTCCTTGATCCCCTTCAGGAGGCCGAGCGCAGGCGTTGCGCAGGGGGGCTCGAGGCATGGATGCCGAGAGAGGCGTAAAGGGACATGGATGTCCCTTCGCGACGACCCCCGGAGCAACACCGGAGCGAGGGAAGTTTTGCGAAGCAAAACCCGGATGCAGGGGTGGCCTTCTTTTTGGTTACTTTTTCTTGGCCAAACAAGAAAAAGTGCCGCGCCGTGCAAGGCGCAACCTGTAGGCCGTGCCACGGAAAGCACGGCGACATATATGAGCGGCCGCGCGAGCACCGTTTCGCGAGCAAGGACTAGGCGCCCCCCTGCGCTCCTAAGAAAGCAAAAGCAAAAGCAGAAGCAAAAGCACGCCGCGTCGTTCAGCGGCGAGCACGGATTCACCTGCCAGGTGCCAAAATGCTGACCCCCGACACCGCCGTCCACCTCGTCTCCAACGCCATCCATGTCATTGTCCTGGTGGTCTGCGTGCTGGTGGTGCCGAGCCTGCTCGGCGGCCTGCTGATCAGCATCTTCCAGGCCGCCACCCAGATCAACGAACAGATGCTGAGCTTCCTTCCGCGCCTGCTGATCACCCTTGGCATGCTGGTCTTCGCCGGTCACTGGATTCTCGGCACCCTCAGCGACCTGTTCGTCGAGACCTTCCGCCAGGCCGGGCGGCTGGTTGGCTGAGCCATGGGCAACGAACCCATCATGCAGGCCGGTCAGTACCTGCAATCGCTGCTCGCCTACTGGTGGCCGTTCTGCCGGATCATGGCCGTGTTCAGCCTGGCGCCGCTGTTCAACCACAAGGCCCTCAGCGTGCGGGTGCGCGTGCTGCTGGCCATGGTACTGACGGGCGTGTTGACCGCCGCCCTGCCCGCCACCCCTGCCATGGATCCGCTGTCGCTCAAGGGTATCCTCACGGCCATCGAGCAGGTCGCCATGGGCCTGCTGCTGGGCCTGGCGCTGTTGCTGGTATTCACCGTGTTCACCCTGATCGGCGACATCGTCTCGACCCAGCTGGGCCTGTCCATGGCGGTGTTCAACGACCCCATGAATGGCGTGTCCTCGGCTTCGATCATCTATCAGGTGTATTTCATCCTGCTGGCACTGCTGTTCTTCGCCATCGACGGCCATCTGGTGACCATCACCATCATCTACCAGAGCTTCGTCTACTGGCCGATCGGCAGCGGCATTCACTTCGACGGCCTGCAGACCATCGCCTGGTCGCTGAGCTGGGTGATTTCCGCCGCGCTGCTGATCGCCCTGCCGATCGTCTTCTGCATGACGCTGGTGCAGTTCTGCTTCGGCCTGCTCAACCGGATTTCACCGGCGATGAACCTGTTTTCCCTGGGCTTCCCCATGGCGATCATCGCCGGGCTGACGCTGATCTACCTGACCCTGCCGAATCTCTCGGAAGCCTACCTGCACCTGACCCGCGAGCTGCTGGGCAACATCGGCGAGATCCTGCGGAGTGGCCGCGATGTCTGAGCAGAACAGCACCCAGGACAAGACCGAAGAGGCCTCCGAGCAGAAGCTCAAGAAGAGTCGCGACGATGGCCAGGTCACCCGCTCCAAGGACGTCGCCACCACAGTCTCGCTGCTGGCGACGCTGCTGGTACTCAAATTCAGCATCGGCTTCTTCTTCGACGGCATGCAGCAGTCGTTCAGCTACTCGTACATCAACTTTCATGAAAGCGAGATGAGCCTCGACGACCTGCAGCTGATCCTGACCCACAACCTGCTGGTCTTTATCAGCGTGCTGCTGCCGCTGCTGATCACGCCGATCCTGGTCATCGCCTTCGCGCTGGTGCCGGGTGGCTGGGTGTTCGCCTCGAAGAACTTCGCCCCCAAGTTCAGCAAGCTCAACCCGATCACGGGGCTGGGCCGGATGGTCGGCGCGCAGAACTGGACCGAGCTGCTCAAGTCGCTGCTGAAGATCGGCGCGCTGCTGGGCGTGGCCATCAGCCAGCTGTACTACGCGGCGCCGCAGCTGATCGCGCTGCAGCGCACCGACATCGCCAATGCCATCGGCAGCGCCTTCTCGCTGACCTTCAACCTGGCCATCTCGCTGTTGTTGGTATTCGTGCTGTTCTCGCTTATCGATGTCCCGCTGCAACGCTTCTTCTTCCTGAAAAAAATGCGCATGACCAAGCAGGAGCGCAAGGAAGAACACAAGAATCAGGAAGGCCGCCCCGAAGTGAAGGCGCGCATCAAGCAGCTGCAGCGCCAGCTGTCCCAGCGCCAGATCAGCCGGGTGATCAAGGACGCCGACGTGGTGATCGTCAACCCGACGCACTACGCAGTGGCCCTGAAATACGACCCGAAGAAGGCCGAGACGCCTTTCGTCATCGCCCGCGGCGTCGATGAAACGGCGCTGTACATGCGCAAGCTGGCTCAGGCCAAGGGGCTGGAAGTGGTCGAGCTGCCACCGCTGGCGCGCGCGATCTACTTCAGCACCCAGGTCAACCAGCAGATTCCCGCACCGCTCTACACCGCGGTCGCTCACGTGCTGACCTACGTCCTCCAGCTCAAGGCCTGGAAGCAGGGCCGGCGCGCCAGGCCCAGCCTGGCCAGTGATATCCACATTCCCGAAGAATTGTTCAACCGAGCCCGAACATGAGCCTGATACAGAAACTGACGCCGACTTTCAGCAGCGGACGGATAGGGATTCCACTGATCATCCTGTCGATCCTGGCGATGATCATCCTGCCGCTGCCCCCGCAGCTGCTGGATGCGTTGTTCACGTTCAATATCGCCATGTCGATCCTGGTGCTGCTGGTCAGCGTGTCATCGCGAAGTCCGCTGGACTTCTCGTTGTTCCCCACGGTAATTCTGATCACGACACTCATGCGCCTGTGCCTGAACGTCGCTTCGACACGGGTGGTGCTGCTCGAGGGGCATACCGGCACTGGCGCCGCGGGTAAGGTGATCGAGGCCTTCGGGGAAGTGGTGATCGGCGGCAACTTCATCGTCGGCCTGGTGGTGTTCGTTATCCTGATGATCATCAACTTCATCGTCATCACCAAGGGCGGCGAGCGGATCTCGGAAGTTACCGCGCGCTTCACCCTGGACGCCTTGCCCGGCAAGCAGATGGCCATCGATGCCGATCTCAACGCGGGGCTGGTAACCAACGAGGAAGCCAAGGCGCGACGTCAGGAAGTAGCCAAGGAAGCCGATTTCTATGGCGCCATGGACGGCGCGTCGAAGTTCGTTCGGGGTGACGCCATCGCCGGCATCCTGATCCTGCTGATCAACCTGTTCGGCGGCTTCGCCATCGGCGTCTTCGTCCATGGACTGGCCGCTGGCGAAGCCTTCAAGCTCTACGCCCTGCTAACCATCGGTGACGGCCTGGTAGCGCAGATTCCGGCGCTGCTGCTGGCCACTGCGGCAGCCATCATCGTTACCCGGATCAACGAGTCCAGCGATATCACCAGCCAGGTGCGCCGCCAGTTGCTGGCCAACCCCGCCTCGCTGTACACCGTGGCTGGCATCCTGTTCGTCATCGGCCTGGTTCCGGGCATGCCGCACCTGGCGTTCATCGGCTTCGCCGCGCTGATCGCTTTCATCGGCTGGCGTGTATCGAAGCATGAACCGCCGGCTACCGGCACCGACCTCAAGGAAATCCAGGCCATCGGCCAGGCGATGGACAAGGAACGCGCGCAGAGCCTGGCCTGGGAAGACATTCCGCTGGTCGAGCGCCTGTCCATCTCTCTCGGCTACAAGCTGGTCGGGCTGGTCAACGAAGCCTCGGGGGCGCCGTTGCCGGCGCGGGTGCGCGGGGTGCGCCAGACGCTGTCCGAACACCTGGGCTTCCTGCTGCCGGAAGTGCAGATCCGCGACAGCCTGCGGCTGAAGGCTTCGCAGTACGACATCTTCATCAATGGCGAGAAGATCGATGGCGCCGAGTTGCACGCCGACCGCCTGATGGCCATCCCGTCGCCGGAACTCTATGGCGAGATCGATGGCATTCTCGGTACCGATCCGGCCTATCGGATGCAGGTGGTGTGGATCCAGCCGGCGGACAAGTCGCGCGCGCTGAACCTCGGCTACCAGGTGATCGATTGCGCCAGCGTGATCGCCACGCACCTGAACAAGGTGGTGCGTGAACACCTGCCGGATCTGTTCAAGCACGACGACGTCGAGCACCTGATGCAACGCCTGACGCTGCAGGCGCCGAAGCTCGCCGAAAGTCTCAAGGGCGCGCTGACCTATACCCAGCAGATGCGCGTATACCGCCAGCTGTTGCAGGAAGAAGTACCGCTGCGGGATATCGAAACCATTGCCAGTACGCTGCTCGAATGCAGCGAGACCACCAAGGACCCGGTGCTGCTGGCCGCCGACGTGCGCTATGCGCTGCGTCGCAGCATCGTTTCGATGATTGCCGGAGATCGTCGTGAGCTGGCGGTATTCGTGCTGGAAAACGCGCTGGAAAACACCCTGCTCAATGCCCTGGCCATCGCCCAGCAAGCCGGCCAGGTCAGCCTGGACAACATCCCGGTGGAACCGAGTCTGCTCAACCAGTTGCAGAACAGCATGCCGGTGGTGAAGGAAAAGCTGCGCAAGGACGGTCACCCGCCGATCCTCACGGTGATGCCGCAGCTGCGTCCGCTACTGTCACGTTACGCGCGGGTGTTCAGCCCCGGTCTGCATGTGCTGTCGCAGAACGAGATTCCTGATCGGGTCGGTGTGAATATTCTCGGCACGCTGGGCTGACGCACCGCTCGCCAGTCAGCCAAGCGCCGGCTCAGCGGCGCTTGGGCAGCATCTCCGCAACCAGGTCGACAAAGGCCTGGCTCGGTCGGTCGAGGGCGAACCCCATCTCGAACGAGTCGCGGCGCGGAATCTTGCGGACCCACTGGCAGTTCACCACCACGTCCAGCGCACGCAGCTTGTCGCGGTGATCAGGCACGTGCAGGCACATCTCGTAGCATCCACCGACCTCCAGCGGCTGACTGGCGACCAGTCGCAGACCGCCCACGGACAGGTCGGCGACATACCCCAAGGGATCGCCGCTGAGTCGATTCGTCACCTGAATCCGGCTGAGATGGCGGAACGTCAGGCGGCTGTGTTGGCGCATTTCGGGTCCCCGCAGAAGAGTTTCCCCACCGCACCAGGCGCGAGTATTCGCCAAAGTGCCGATGGTGTTCCCCTGCAACAAGCGACCTGAAAGGAGTTTCCCTTAAGTGCCGCGCGGAACGGCGCTCTAACGCTCCGGCTTCTGCTTGCCGCGCTGGCGATCCCGCTGCGCGTCGTCCTCGCTGACCTCGTCGGCCATGCCGGGCGGTACGTTGTAGGCGCCACCCGGAACATCATGGCGATCACCGCCGGCGGCTTCGCCCTGGCTGGGTCCGCGCGGGCGCTCGGGGCGATCGTCGAGGGTTTCTTTGCCATCTTCTTGCTGCTTCATGCGGCCTCCCATTGCGGTTGCAGGCTAATTGCGGGCCGGCGGCGGCCCTTCAGGTAGGAAGGCGCACCTGCGCAGAAGTTGCAGCGAAGCGAGCGCGCAAGCCGGCCATTCGGCGGGCAGGCTGAACTAATCCTCGCGGCGGGCGGCCAAATTTCGTACTGGGGTTTTCCCGCTGTCATCCCGTGTGAACCATGCAATTGACCCGAAGCCTGCCAGCCGACGTCCGACCTGTTTCGCTCCTGGAGCCCACGGCGTCGAAGGATCTTTATTTCGCGCTGCTCGAAGAGCCGAAGCAGGACGCCGTGCGCCACCGAGCCGCGGATTATCTGCGTGACCAGTTGGAAGTTGCCGCCGATCTACCTTGTGATCTTCCGGCCGACCCGGCCGGGCTAGGCGACTGGCTGGGCGGGCATACCGAAAGGATCGGCCGGCAGTACCAGGCCTATCTGGACAGTCGGCGTGCCGGCGCGCCCCGACGCTATTTTTCCAGCAAGGCCCATGCACTGCATTTCCTGCGCGGGGTGGCGCCAACCAAGCTGGTCGACGGCGCCTGGCTCTACGGCCTGCTGCAGCGCTGGGACGAACCGCGTTTCCAGGCATTGATCCAGACCTATCTGGAAGAGCTCGGTGAGGGTCTGCCGGAAAAGAACCACGTGGTGCTCTACCGCAAGCTGCTCGCCAGCCAGGGCTGCGACGACTGGCAGGACCTGGACGAGGAGCACTTCGTGCAGGGTGCGATCCAGTTGGCCCTGGCCGAGTGCGCCGAGCAGTTCCTGCCGGAGGTGATCGGTTTCAACCTCGGCTACGAACAACTGCCGTTGCACCTGCTGATCACCGCCTACGAGCTGACCGAGTTGGGCATCGATCCCTATTACTTCACCCTGCACGTCACGGTCGACAACGCCGACAACGGCCATGCCAGGAAGGCCGTGCAAAGCCTGCAGGCCGCTTGGCCGCAGGTGGGCGACAGTGCCGAATTCTATCGTCGCGTCGGTAATGGCTATCGCCTCAACGAACTGGGCGCCAGCACCCTGTCGGTGATCGAGGGCTTCGATATCGACCGCGAGGTGCGACGCATCCTCGAGAAGAAGGCGGCCGTCGGGCAATTCGTCCATTCCGATTACTGCCGCTTCGAGGGCCGCACGGTGAACCAGTGGCTGGCGGCGCCGACGCTGATCGAGCAGTTTCTCGACATCATGCAGCGGCGCGGCTGGATCAAGCGCGGCCAGGACCCGCAGGCCAGCCGCTTCTGGCAATTGATCACCGGTGAGCAGGCACCAATGTTCGGCGTGTTCAGCTCCCACGAACAGCAGCTGATCCATGACTGGATCGCCGGCGACTGGCTGGCCGAGCAGTCGCCCAAAGCAGCCAGGCCGCCGCTCAGGCCGGCGCAGGGACAATGCGACGACCGGCACCCACAGCAGCGCCGTGCGGACAACGATTTCGACCAGGAGGCGCAGCTGCTGGAACAGCAACTGGCCAGACTGCCCAGCCGCGAGGCGCGCATGCGTCATCTGCTGCCGCTGCTGGCCCCCACCCTTCATCACAGCCACGCCGGCCTGCTGGCCACGCGGCTGTTTACCGGGCTATTCAACTGAAGGCGACATACGCCAGGGAATCCAATGATCTCGGAAAAAGCACAGGATCAGGCGCTGCTGCATCTGGCCCAGGCGCTGCGCGAGCGTGGCTACCACTTCATCACCCCCACGCCACTCACCCACGAGCGGGTCAATCAGCGGCCTGAGAATGCTCTGGCCGAGGACCTGCCCGACGTGTTCGGCTGGAGCCGGCCGTTCCAGCGCGAACTGCTGCCGCCGGCGATCTTCAGCCTGATGGAACAGGCCGGCGTGCTCGAAGCCTGCGGCTCGCGCTGGCGCAGCCGGGTACGGCTGTCGAGCCTCGACGGCCAGCTGTTCGTGCATTCGGCATTTCCCACCGAGGCAGCGGATGCGGTGTTCTTCGGCCCGGACACCTACCGTTTCGCCAGTGCCATCCAGGCGCACCTGAATCTTCATCGGGGCAACATCGGGCGCGCCGTAGACATTGGCTGTGGCTCCGGTGCGGGAGCCGTCCTCACCGCTCTGGCGCGACCCCAGGCCGAGGTACTGGCGGTGGACATCAACCCCGCCGCGCTGCGCCTGACCCAGGTGAATGCCGCGCTGGCCGCGGCGGACAACCTGCAAGCGCGGCACAGCAACCTGCTCGATGCCGTCGACGGCGAGTTCGACCTGATACTGGCCAACCCGCCCTATCTGGTCGATCCGACCGAGCGCGCCTACCGCCACGGCGGCGGCCCGCTGGGTGCCGGGCTGTCGCTGGCCATCCTGGAAAGCGCCATCACGCGCCTGGCGCCGTGCGGCAGTCTGCTGCTGTATACCGGTGTGGCGATGGTCGACAACAAGGACCCCTTCCGCCAGGAAGTCTGCCAGCGCCTCGAAGGTCGTCCCCTTGAATGGCGCTACCGCGAGGTGGACCCGGACGTGTTCGGCGAGGAACTGCTGGGAGGCGCCTACACCCGCTGCGACCGCATCGCCGCCGTGGTGCTGGAAGTGACGCGACCTGGGAGCTGACCTTGGGTTACGCGTGGATAAGCCTTCGGCATTATCCACCCTACGCTTGACCGAGCGTAGGGTGGAAAATCGCGAAGCGTTTTCCACGCGTACCAATCCCTCAAACCGGCAGCAGGTAGAGGCAGATCGACAGGGTAACCAGCGAACCCAGCGTCGACAGCAGCACCACCCGCGACACCCGCGAGCCTTCGCGGCCATAGAACTCCGCCAGCATGTAGGGCCCGGTGCCGGTGGGTAGCGCACTCAGCAGCAGGGCGGAGTAGACCCACAGCGGCTCCAGCTCGAACACCACCGCGGCGAAATACCAGGTCAGCGCCGGTTGCACGATCAGCTTCAGCAGCACCAGCGGCCAGACCCCGCGCACCGGGCCGCTGGGCTGCGGCTGGGCCAGAAACAGTCCGAGCGATACCAGGGCGCAGGGCGCCGCCGCAGCGCCGAGCAGGTCCAGCAGGGTTTTCGGCCCGCTGGGCAACTCGAGCCCGCCGAAGGCCCAGGCGCCGCCGAGCAGGGGCGCCAGCACCAACGGATTCATCGACAGCGAGCGACTCACCTTGGCCAGGGTCTTCGCTATGCCCTGCCCCGCGTGCAGCCCCATCTCGACGCAGGCCAGGGCGAGGGCGAACAGCACACAGACCACGATCAGGGAGGCGACCAGGGCCGGTTGCAGCCCCGCCTCGCCGAGAATCAGCAGGCACAGCGGAAAGCCGACATAGCCGGTATTGGCATAGGAGGCGCCCAGCGCATCGAGGCTCGCATCCACCAGCGGCTGTTTCTGCATTACGCGATACAGCAGGGTAAAGGCGAACACGCCGAGGCAGCCGATGGAAAAGGCGGCAATGAAGCCGGGCTGCCATACCTCGGCCCAGGTGGAGGTCGCCGTGATCTTGAACAACAGCGCCGGCAGCCCCAGCCAGACTACGAAGCGATTGAGTTCCGAGGCCGCAGAAGGCCCCAGGCGATTGGTGCGACGGCACAGATAGCCGAGAAAGATCAGCGCAAAGACAGGCAGGACGACGTTGACGACCGAGGACATGGAATCTCGACTGCAGCTTGAGCGACGCGCACGTGGAAAGGTGCAAGCGACCGAAACGGCCGCTCACCTTAGCAAAAAATCCGCTGCTCAAGTCCTGCGTTTCGCTGCCCGTAGGGCCGAATTCATTCGGCCACCTGTGCAGAGGCCGAACAAGTTCGGCCCTACGACAGCGGTCAGTGCAACGGCTGCGAATACCCGTTGGGCTCGGCGCGGGCGGCGGCGAACTCGGCCCCGACGCTGCCGCGCACCTGTTCCGGCCCGGCGGCAAAGCCACTGCGGTCGCTGTAATCCCACTCGGTCACCGGCACCCGTTCGGCATCCAGCGCCTTGGCGCAACTCAGGTCCAGCGCGGTGATGCCGGCCACCGCACCGGCTGCGATGGCGGCGTTGGCCGGTTCGCGCCCATGCTCGATGCTCCATCCGAGGCCGGCCAGGTCCAGCGCATCGCCGCCGACGCGGCCATAGATCCAGGGCTTGGGATCATCGGCCATGAGAATGCCGATTCCGGTGGCGATCTCGCGCACGCCGCAGGCGCGGATCATGCCTTCGGAGCCGGGCATGCCGATGAACCGCGACACCTGCCTGGGCGCCAGCAGCTGCACGACGCCCAGGCCGATGCTGAACCAGCCGAGCCCTCGCGCCAGCGAGCGCGCCGAGTGGTTGGGACGGGTGACTTGACGTGGAATGCTCATGAAATCTCCTCGCTTGACCGCCTCCACAAAAGCGGAGAACGGCATCTTGCAGGCCTTGTGAAAACGTAGCGAGCGAAGGTCAGGCAAGGCGCAACGACCAGCGGGAGTAACAGCCGAAGGCTGGCCCGAAGGGCGAACGCAGCGAGTCAAAACAGGCGAAAAAGCGGAGTTTACGGCTTGTAGATGAGCATTTTGAGCCTGTTCTTAACGCAGCATCACCGAGCGCAGTAGTTTTCACATGGTCTGTCGGTCAGGGTTTGAGAACTACCTTGATGCAACCGTCATGCTTGTCGCGGAAGGTCTTGTACATCTCCGGCCCCTGCTCGAGGCTGACGCTGTGGGTGATGACGAAGCTCGGGTCGATCTGGCCTTCCTGGATGCGCTTGAGCAGGTCGTCGGTCCAGCGGTTGACGTGGGTCTGGCCCATGCGGAAGGTCAGGCCCTTGTTCATCGCCGCGCCGAACGGAATCTTGTCGATCAGCCCGCCATACACACCGGGAATGGAAATGATTCCGGCCGGGCGGCAGACATAGATCATCTCGCGCAGCACGTGCGGGCGGTCCGACTCCAGCATCAGCGCCTGCTTGGCGCGGTCGTACATGGAGTCGATGGAGCGCGCCGCATGCGCCTCCATGCCCACCGAGTCGATGCACTTCTCCGGACCCTTGCCGCGGGTCAGCTCCTTGAGCCGATCGAGCACGCTTTCTTCATCGAAATTGATAGTGATGGCACCGCCAGCACGAGCCATAGACAGCCGCTCGGGCACGTTGTCGATGCAGATCACCTGTTCAGCGCCCATCATCACCGCGCTGCGGATGGCGAACTGGCCCACCGGCCCCGCGCCCCAGATCGCCACCGTGTCGGTGGGCTGGATGTCACACTGCGCCGCGGCCTGCCAGCCGGTAGGCAGGATGTCGCCGAGGAACAGCACCTGCTCGTCGGTCATGCCATCGGGAATCACCACCGGGCCGACGTCGGCGTAGGGCACGCGCACGTACTCGGCCTGACCGCCCGCGTAGCCGCCGGTGAGGTGGGTGTAGCCGTAGAGCCCGGCAGTGGTGTGGCCGAACAGTTTGTCGGCGATGTCCTTGTTGCGGTTGCTGCGCTCGCACACCGAGAAGTTGCCGCGCCGACACTGGTCGCACTCGCCACAGACGATGGTGAAGGGCACCACCACGCGGTCGCCGACTTTGAGCTTCTTGTTCGCCGAGCCGACCTCCATGACCTCGCCCATGAACTCGTGGCCCATGATGTCGCCGTGTTTCATGCCGGGCATGAAGCCGTCGTAGAGGTGCAGGTCCGAGCCGCAGATCGCGCAGGAACTGACCTTGACGATGGCGTCGCGCGGATCTTCGATGGAGGGGTCGGGTACGTGATTGTCGCAACGGATGTCGTGCTTGCCGTGCCAGCGAAGCGCTCTCATGGGGAATCTCCTGGTCGGGTGTCCGGAAACGCCGCCTGGTGTGCTCCCTCTGCCTCGCTGCTCCTGTGCCGGTCGGCGCTGCTGTCAGATTTTTAGTAAGCAGCGCCACACCATAGTTGCCTGCCTGCCGACGGGCTGCATCTGCTTCAGCGCCGCTCCAGCGCTACCCGCGCATAGCCGTCGCGGTAGCTGGGATACTTCGGCGCCCAGCCCAGCGCCCTGGCCCGCCCGTTGCTGCAACGCTTGCTGCCGGCGCGGCGGGTCATGGACTGTTCGGCCCAGTGCGTCACGCCCAGCCGTTCGCGCAGCCAGTCGACCACCTCGTGCAGCGGCGCCGGGTCGTTGTCCACGCCCAGGTAGCAATCATCCAGCGCCACGCCACGCAGGTCCGCCTGCAGCAGGAAGGCCAGCAGGCCGGCCGCATCGTCGCGGTGGATACGGTTGCTGTACTGCGGCGGCTCGCGGTCGACGCGCAGTCCGGCGCGTATCTGGTTCTGCAGCCAGGGCCTGGCGGGATCGTAGAGGCCGCCCATGCGCACCAGGGTGGCCGGCAAGCCGCTGTTCAGGGCCAGACGCTCGGCCTCCAGCATCACCTGGCCGGTGAAACCGTTCGGCTCGGTGGGCGAGGTTTCGTCGATCCACTCGCCCTGGTTCTGGCCATAGACACCGGTACTGGACAGGAACAGCAGGCGCTTCGGCCGTTGTCCGCGCTGCTCGAGCCAGCCCAGCACATTGCGCAGCCCCTCGACATACGCCTGACGGTAGCCCGGCTCGTCATGCTGGCTGGCCGAGGCGGCATAGACCAGATAGCTCAGTTCGGCATTCGGCCAGTTGCGCGGGCACTGGCCGACCAGCAGGTCGCCCGCCACCGGCAGGATCGGCACCGGCAATCCCGCCGCCTCGCGGCGCAGACCGTATACCGTCCAGCCAGCCCGGCTCATCTGCAGGCCAAAACGACTGCCGACGTCGCCGCAGCCGGCGATCAAGACCGAGGGACGATTATTCATGACGGTTACTCCTTAACCTGCAGACCGCCCAATCGGACCGCATGTTCGAAGTGTACAACCGCCACGATCGGCCGGGCGGAGGCAAGATGCGGTAACGAAAGCGCTGCCGGTTGGTTCGCAGACGAGCAAAGGCTATGCTAGCCCGCACTCTGATGGATACTCGCTATGACTCTGACCGAACTGCGCTATATCGTCACGCTCGCCCAGGAACAGCACTTTGGCCGCGCCGCCGAGCGCTGCCACGTCAGCCAGCCGACGCTCTCGGTGGGCGTGAAGAAGCTCGAGGATGAGCTCGGCGTGCTGATCTTCGAGCGCACCAAGAGCGCAGTGCGCCTGACGCCGGTGGGCGAAGGCATCGTCACCCAGGCGCAGAAGGTGCTGGAGCAGGCGCAGAGCATCCGCGAGCTGGCCCAGGTGGGCAAGAACCAGCTGGCCGCACCGCTCAAGGTCGGCGCCATCTATACCGTCGGTCCCTACATGTTTCCGCACCTGATCCCGCAGCTGCATCGCGTGGCGCCGGACATGCCGCTGTACATCGAAGAGAACTTCACCCATGTGCTGCGCGACAAGCTGCGCACCGGCGAGCTGGACGCGATCATCATCGCGCTGCCCTTCCAGGAAGCCGACGTGCTGACCAAGCCGCTCTACGACGAGCCCTTCTACGTACTGATGCCCGCCGAGCACCCCTGGGCCAAAAAAGAAACCATCGACAGCGAGATGCTCAACGACAAGAGCCTGCTGCTGCTCGGCGAAGGCCACTGCTTCCGCGACCAGGTGCTCGAAGCCTGCCCGACCACGCGCAAGGGCGAGGCGCCGAGCCACACCACGGTCGAGTCCAGCTCACTGGAAACCATCCGCCACATGGTCGCCTCGGGCCTGGGCGTGTCGATCCTGCCGCTCTCGGCGGTGGAGAGCCATCACTACACCCCCGGCGTCCTGGAGGTTCGCCCGCTGACGCCGCCGGTTCCGTTCCGTACCGTGGCCATCGCCTGGCGCGCCAGTTTCCCGCGGCCGAAGGCCATCGAAGTGCTGGCCGACTCCATCCGCCTGTGCTCGGTGGGCAAACCCCCGGCCATGAAAGACTGACGCATGAGCGAGCTGGCCGCGGTTCCGGTTACCGCGCTCAAGGGCGTTGGCGCCGCGCTGGCCGAGAAGCTTGCCCGGGTTGGCCTGGAAACCCTGCAGGACGTGCTCTTCCACCTGCCGCTGCGCTACCAGGATCGCACCCGCGTGGTGCCCATCGGCGCACTGCGTCCCGGTCAGGATGCCGTGATCGAAGGCATGGTGGTCGGCGCCGACGTGGTCATGGGCCGCCGGCGCAGCCTGCTGGTGCGCCTGCAGGATGGCAGCGGCACGCTCAGCCTGCGCTTCTACCACTTCAGCAATGCACAGAAGGAAGCGCTCAAGCGCGGCACCCAGCTGCGCTGCTTCGGCGAAGCCCGCCCGGGCGCCTCGGGGCTGGAAATCTACCACCCCGAATACCGTGCCCTGAACAGCGAGCCGGCGCCGGTCGAGCAGACCCTGACGCCCATCTACCCCACCACCGAAGGCCTGACCCAGCAGCGCCTGCGCCAGCTCACCCAGCAGACGCTGGCAAGGCTCGGCCCGCACAGCCTGCCGGACTGGCTGCCGGAAGAGCTGAGCCGCGACTATCAGCTGGGCGCGCTGGACGAGGCGATCCGCTACCTGCACCGTCCGCCGCCGGATGCCGATCTGGACGAACTCGCCGAAGGCCGTCACTGGGCGCAGCATCGCCTGGCCTTCGAAGAACTGCTCACCCATCAGCTGTCGCTGCAGCGCCTGCGCGAGAGCGTGCGTGCCCAGCAGGCACCGCAGCTGCCGTCGGCGCGCACGCTGCCGCAGCGCTATCTGAATAATCTGGGCTTCCAGCCCACCGGCGCACAGCAGCGGGTCGGTGCTGAGATCGCCTACGACCTGGCCCAGCCCGAACCCATGCTGCGCCTGGTGCAGGGCGATGTCGGCGCCGGCAAGACGGTGGTCGCCGCGCTGGCCGCGCTGCAGGCGCTGGAGGCCGGCTATCAGGTGGCGCTGATGGCACCCACCGAGATTCTCGCCGAGCAGCACTTCATCACCTTCTGCAAATGGCTCGAACCGCTGGGCATCGAAGTCGCCTGGCTGGCCGGCAAGCTCAAGGGCAAGGCCCGTACCGCCGCGCTGGAACGTATCGCCGGCGGCTGCCCGATGGTGGTCGGCACCCACGCGCTGTTCCAGGACGAAGTGCAATTCAAGCGCCTGGCGCTGGTGATCATCGACGAGCAGCATCGTTTCGGCGTACAGCAGCGCCTGGCACTGCGGCAGAAAGGCATCGACGGCCGGCTCTGCCCGCACCAGCTGATCATGACCGCCACGCCCATCCCGCGCACGCTGGCGATGAGCGCCTACGCCGATCTGGACACCTCGATCCTCGACGAGCTACCGCCGGGACGCACGCCGGTCAACACCCTGGTAATCGCCGACAGCCGCCGCCTGGAAGTCATCGAGCGAGTGCGCGCCGCCTGCAACGAAGGGCGCCAGGCCTACTGGGTCTGCACCCTGATCGAGGAATCCGAGGAGCTCACCTGCCAGGCCGCCGAAACCACCTTCGAAGACCTCTCGGCAGCGCTCGGCGGGCTCAACGTCGGCCTGATCCACGGCCGCATGAAGCCGGCGGAGAAGGCCGCGGTGATGCTGGAGTTCAAGGAAGGCCGGCTGCAACTGCTGGTCGCCACCACGGTGATCGAAGTCGGTGTCGACGTGCCCAACGCCAGCCTGATGATCATCGAGAACCCCGAGCGCCTGGGCCTGGCCCAGCTGCACCAATTGCGCGGACGGGTCGGCCGCGGCAGCGCCGCCAGCCACTGCGTGCTGCTCTATCACCCGCCGCTGTCACAGATCGGCCGCCAGCGCCTGGCGATCATGCGCGACACCAACGACGGCTTCGTCATCGCCGAGAAGGACCTGGAACTGCGTGGCCCCGGCGAAATGCTCGGCACCCGCCAGACCGGACTGCTGCAATTCAAGGTGGCCGACCTGATGCGCGACGCCGACCTGCTGCCGGCCGTGCGCGATGCCGCCCAGGCACTGCTGGAACGCTGGCCCCAGCATGTCAGCCCGCTGCTGGAGCGCTGGCTGCGCCACGGCCAGCAGTACGGCCAGGTCTGACGCTCGTCAGCAAAAACAAACCCCACCAGAGCTGAGGCTATACTGCGCGCAAGGAATAAGACGGGTCACGCCAATGAACGCCGCTGTAGAAACCGAGACTCAGCCAAGCATCCCTCCTCTGATCGCGCAGTTGCTGCAAAAGCTCGAACTGCCCTACGAGACCTGCCAGGACACGCCCGAACTCGCCCCGGCAAGCCGGGTCCAGGCGATATTGCTCGAAGACGCCGCCGGCGCGTTGCTGGTGCTCTTTCCCCGTGACCATCTGCTGGACCTGCCGCGCCTGGCCGAACTGACCGACCGCCACCTGGTGGCCGTGACGCCCGAGCGGCTGTCGCGCATGCTCGACAAGCACAACCTGCAGATACTGCCCGGCCTGCCGCCGCTGACCAGCTCGCCGTGCCTGTATGAAGAATGCCTGCTGGAACAGCCCAGCCTGCTGCTCGAATCCGGGCAGCCCGGCGTGCTGCTGAAGCTCGACGCGGCGCACTTCCGGGCGCTGCTGGGCAAGGCCAGTGCCGGCTGCTTCGCCGCACCCCTGAAGGACATCCAGCCAAACCTGGCCCGCCCCGACGACGACCCTCAGGAAATCACCCAGGCGGTGCAGACCTTCACCACCCGCCGCATCCAGCAGCGCCTGGAAGCCACCATCGAGATCCCGCCGCTGGCGCAGACCGCGCAGAAGGTCATCAAGCTGCGCGTCAGCCCCGATGCCACCGTGGACGACATCACCGGCGTGGTGGAAACCGATCCGGCACTGGCCGCCCAGGTGGTCAGCTGGGCGGCCTCGCCCTACTACGCGGCGCCCGGCAAGATCCGCTCGGTGGAAGATGCCATCGTGCGGGTGTTGGGCTTCGACCTGGTGATCAATCTCGCCCTCGGTCTCGCCCTCGGCAAGAGCCTGAGCCTGCCCAAGGACCATCCCCAGCACGCCACGCCCTACTGGCAGCAGGCGATCTACACCGCCGCGGTGATCGAAGGCCTTAACCGCGCCATTCCCCGTGCGCAGCGCCCCGAGGCAGGCATCTGCTATCTCGCCGGGCTGCTGCACAATTTCGGCTACCTGGTGCTGGCGCATGTCTTTCCGCCGCATTTCTCGCTGATCTGCCGTCATCTGGAGGTCAATCCGCACCTGACGCACAGCCAGGTCGAACATCATCTGCTGGGCATCACCCGCGAACAGATCGGCGCCTGGCTGATGCGTTACTGGGGCATGCCGGAAGAACTGTCCACCGCCCTGCGCTTCCAGCACGACCCGAACTACCGGGGTGAGCATGCCAGCCATGCCAACCTGGTGTGCCTGGCCACCCAGTTGCTACGCAACCGCGGAATCGGTTCCGGCCCACGCAGCGAGGTGCCCCAAAGCCTTTACGACCGCCTGGGCCTCAGCCGCGAGAAGGCCGAGAGTGCCGTAGAAAAGGTGCTCGAAGCCGAGGCGGCCTTGCGCGCGCTGGCGCTGCAGATCCAGCCCGCCGCCTGAACCGCAGCCCGCCGCAGCGTTGTGGACCGGATGCCGTTTCAACCGTTGGCGCGAAAGGTCACCCGGGCGTCGACCAAACCTTCACCGACCCGGCTGAGGCTGACCTCGGCCAGGCCGGCACCCGCGGCCTGCAATTCGTCGAACCAGCGCAACAGGACCGCGTAGGAGGCAGCGGGTAGCGACACCTGCAGATTGCCGTCGTTGCTATTGTCGAAGCTCTCGATCATCAGGCCCTGCTGTTGCGCGCTCTGGGTCACCAGGCCTTGCAACTGCTCCGGTGCCAGCGTCACGACGTTGCTGCGCGACATCTGCCGGGCCAGTTCGGTGTTCTGCTGCAGGTAGCTGTAGAGTTCACGTTCCTGCTGGAGCCAGGCACGCGCTTCGCCGACGCGCTGCTGCGCCGGCTGCCAGAGCAGCAGGTAGCACAGCGTGACCAGGAGAAAGGCGGCCAGCAGGCTCAGCGAAAGGCGTTCGCGCGGCTCCAGGCGCTGCCAGCGTTGCCACCAAGGCGATTCGGTCAGGCGGACGGTGAGTTGCTGGGCGAGCTTCATGCGCGACCTCCGATCAGGATGCGGGCGCTGACGGCATCGCCGTCACGGCTCGCCGAGCCCAGCTCCACGCCCAGGCCGGTCTCGCCCAGGCGCTGGCGCAGTTGTTCCAACGCGGCGAAATCATAGGCGCGCACCTGCAGCGCCAGGTCGCCACGCGCATCGATGTATTCGAGCTGGTCGATGGTGATCGGCAGCCCTTCGGCCATCACCCGCGCCACCTCGTCGAGCAGGCGCATGAATTGCGCCGACGCCGCGCCACCCTGGCCGATGTGCCCGTCGAACTGCGCGCGCAGGTTGACGATGCGTACGTCCTCGGGGAAAAGCTCGGTGTAGAGCGCACGGCTGGCCTCGGCGTACTGCTCGGCCTGGCGCTCCAGATACCAGGACTGCGCCAGGTTGAACCCCAGCTGCACCAGCAGCACCAGGCCGATCACCACGAACAGCGGCTTCCAGCGCCCTAGGCCCTCACCCGCCGCACGTACGGCGAAATCGCCCTGGGCCAGGTCGAGGGCCGCGCTACGCCCGGCGGCCAGGAACCGATAGGGATCGTCCAGCTGCTGGTAGTCGTCCAGCGGCGCAGGCGGCTCTGCCAGCGATCCCCTGGCGTGGACGGGCGGCGGGCATTGTGCGGCCAGTTGCGGCCACTGTGCGCTGGCGAACGCCAAGCGCGCCTCGGGGCTGCCGCCCAGCAGCGCGCGTTCACCGATGAACAGCAGTTGAGTGTCTTCGCGCGGCAGCAGGTCGGCATCGACGTGGATGGCGACGATGTTCAGGCCCAGGGCATCCAGGTCTTCCAACCAATCGGCGAGGGTCTGCCGGCGAATCGCGATGACCCGCCGACGGCCGTCCGCCAGGGCTTCGCCATGGGTCAGGTGCAGCTCATCGACGTTTTCCGCCAGCAGCTCCTCCACGGCGTAGGCCAGCGCCTGGCTGATCCAGCGCGCCTTGCGCGTCGGCAGGTTGACCGCGAAGTAGCTGCAGGCATCGGCCGGCAACACCAGGGTTACAGGCGCTGCGGCCTGCGCCGCGCAGTCACCCAGCGGCAGCCAGGCCCCGCTACCCTCGCGCGGCAGCCAGTAGACCTCGGTCGTGGCATCCAGCCGGGTACCGCTCTCGGCTGGCAGGAACAGGCAGTCCATCGGCTATCGTTCTCCCTCGTCGGATGGGCGGAGCAGCCGTGCGGGCTGCCCCAGGTTGCGCTGCAACACCCGGACTTCACCGTCGTCCTCGCGCTGCAGCAGGCTGACCAGCGCCAGGCGCCGGTCGCCCAGGCGCACATCGCTGACCGCCTGGAAATACTGACTGCTGACGGCCAGGCTGGTGCCCTTCAGGTCGATGCCGCTCATGGCCGGCTGCGCCAGAAACGTGGCGATTTCCCGAAAGCCGCCGCCCCCCCGCGCCTGCACCATCGCCTGGCCGATGCTCAGGCTGAGGTTGTCGCTCAGGGTGGAGAGCACCAATGCGCTGGCGGTATTGACGTTCAGCGGCACATCCGCCGGCAGGGCGCTGACGTAGGGCGCCAGGCGCTGGAAATCTTCCTCGCGCATGTCGAGCAGCAGACGCAATTCGGACAGGTCGCCCAGGCTCCGGCCGGCGGTGCGGTACGGCGGGTCGAGCAGCAGATAGGCATTGTCCTCGGCGCCCTGCTCGCCGCTGGGCTGCTGGTCGGCGTCGAGCCAGTCCACCAGCCGCTCGGCGTAGGGTTCGGTGATGTCCAGACGCAGCAACAGGCGGCGGAACTGCGCCTGGGCGGCGGCGTTGGGCTGCTGGTTCTGCACCAGGCTGTTGAGGTTGAAGCGCCCGGCCAGGTCCTCGATACGAATCTGGATGCGTCCCTGCTCGATCTCGAACGCCGGCTGCGGCAGTGCCCAGGGTTCGAACAGGTGGTCGACGGGGGCCTGCGCCGCGCCGCTCTCGCGGGTGGCGCGCAGGTCGCGGCGCAGGATCGACTGCGCCAGCGCCTCGCCGCCCAGCGCGTAGTGCCAGGCCTGACGAGCCTGCAGCTGGTTGGAGGTGGCGCGGATCGAGAGTTGCTGGCGGGCGATCATGCTGGCGCAAACGACCGTGACGACCGCTACCACGAGCAGCACCGTGATCAGCGCAACACCACGCTGCGCCTTCATTACAGGCTGCCCTCGTCGAACGGCTCGGGCCGGCCCATGGAGTCCGGCTGGATGAACTGCGCCGCCGGCTTCGGCCCATCGGGCAGGCGCAGCAGGCGTGTGAGGGTGCCGTAGCGCTCATGCACCAGCGTCAGCTCCACGGCCAGCGGCATGCGCTGCGCCTGCGCCTCGGGGTTGCCGCGTACCGGGTCGAACGGCGGCCATTCCTCATGCCAGGCACGCTCCTGATCGAGGTAGCGCAGCCGCAGTTCGAGCACGCCGTCAAGCACCCGCTGCACGCGCGGCGCGCTGTCGACATCACGGTCCAGCACGACCCAGTAGAGGCGCTCGAGATGATCGCCGGCATGCCGCCAGCGCACCCGCTGCAGGTTCGCCCGGTTCAGGCCGGTGGGGTTGCGCCAGCCGCTGCGGGTCAATTCGAACGCGACCTCATCCTCGACGCCGGACAACTGGCCGATGAACGCATTCTGCTCATCGCCGAAGCCGTCACGCACGGGCCGCGGGGTGGCCTGTTGCAGGTCGCGCTCGAGCGCCCACATGGCGCGGCCGATGTCGCGCAGCACCTGTTCCTGGGCGCGTACCGCCTCGTCGCTGCGCAGCACCGCCTCGAGCATGCGGTAAGTGCCGAGCCCCAGCAGCGCGAACAGGGCGATGGCGATCAGCAGTTCGAGCAGGGTGAAACCGGCGACCGCGCGGGCCCGCCGCCGGCTCATCGCGCCACCCCGACGAAGCCGTCCAGGCGGGTGACCGCCCGCTCCTGCAACTGTGCCTCGTTACGGCGCTGCTCGGCGGCGGCCACCCAAACGGTGATGCGCAGCAGACCGGGGTCGGCGCTGGCCTGGACTTCACTGAGGATCTGCCACGGGCGACCGGCATACTCCAGCTCGCGGGTCTCGCGTCCGATGGCCGGCGCGGGCTGTTGCAGCTGCAGCTCGGTGAGGCGGTTGTCGGCGATCCAGCCGGCCAGGGTCAGCGCTTCCAGGCGTGCCGCGTTGTTCAGACTGCGCCCCGCGGCAGTCAGCACCACGGCCGCGACGATGGCGAAGATGGCCAGCGCCACCAGCACTTCGAGCAGGGTGAAGCCACCTTCACGGCCCTCGCTATGAACCATCAGCGCCCTCCAGCGGTTCGGCCACGGGCATGCGGAAACCGTCACTGGACAGACGCCAGGCGACTCCTTCGGCGCCTCGGTCGGCAAGGGTCAGGCTGAACGGCGACAGCTCGCCGCTGGAAAGGATCAGCAGTTGTGGCTCCTCAGGCGGTGCACGCCGCTGCGCGCGCTCGCGGGCGTCGGACAGGCCGGCCGGGTCGTCCCGCTCGCGGACGGGGGTCACCAGCCGCAGCGGCGTGCCATCGAGCTCCAGTTGCAGCCGCATCCACTCCGGTACCCGATGCGCCTCGCGCCGATCGGCCTCGAGCCAGCGGCCACTGGCTTCCTCGTAGCGCAGCACCCGATAGCCCTTGTCGTCGATCAGCAGGCCGTATTCGCGGCCATCGAGCACGGCTTCGTCGGCCAACACGGTGATCAGCGCGGCGAGCCGTTGCGCTTCGTCGCGTACTTCACGTGACGAATGGCTGCTGCCGACGGACAGCACCGCCAGGCCGACCAGGCCGCCGAGGATGACGATCACCACCAGCAGCTCGATCAGCGTGAAGCCGCCACGACGCGCCCGCGTCATGGATCAGAGGTCCCAGTTGCCGATGTCCGCGTTCAGGTCGGTTCCGCCCTGCTTGCCGTCGGCGCCCAGGGAATAGAGATCGAACTGGCCCTGGGTGCCCGGTGACAGGTACTGGTAGTCGTTGCCCCAAGGGTCCTTGGGCACACGCTTGAGGTAGCCGTCGCGGTTCCAGTTCTTCGGTTGCGGGCTGCCGCTGGGTTTTTCCACCAGCGCATTGAGGCCCTGCTGGGTGCTGGGGTAGGAAAAGTTGTCCAGCTTGTACATGTCCAGCGCGGCGCCGATGGCCTTGATGTCGCCCTTGGCCACGGTCACCTTGGCCTGGTCCGGCCGGTTCATCACCTGCGGCACCACCAGCGCGGCAAGAATGCCGAGAATCACCACCACCACCATGATCTCGATGAGGGTGAAGCCCTTCTGTTTAGTTTCGTTGAACGTCATTGCGACTAGCCCACCAGTTGATTGAGAGAAAGAATCGGCAGCAGGATGGCCAGCACGATGACCAGCACCACCGCCCCCATGAACACCAGCATGAACGGCTCGAACAGCCCGACCAGCAGGGAAATCTGCGCGGCCAGGTCGTTCTCCTGATTGCGCGCGGTGCGCGCCAGCATCTGGTCGAGTTCGCCGGACTTCTCGCCGGCGGCGATCATGTGCAGCATCATCGGCGGGAATTCGCCGGTGGCCTCCAGCGCACGGGTCAGGCTGCCGCCTTCACGCACGCGTTGCGCCGCCTCGACCACGCGCTCACGAATGCGCAGGTTGCCGATCACCGCGGCGGCGATGCCCAGCGCATCCACCAGCGGTACGCCACTGCGGGTGAGGATCGCCAGGGTCGAGGCGAAGCGCGCGGTGTTGGTCGCCCGCACCAGCCGCCCGACCAGCGGCAGCCGCAGGATGAAGCTGTGCCAGCGCAGCTTGATGCTCGGGTCGCGCAATGCCTGGCGCATGCCGATGGCCAGCGCGACGATGCCCAGCATGATCAGCCAGCCCCAGCGCTGCACCACCTCGCTGACGGCGATCAGGCCGGTGGTCAGCGCTGGCAACTCCTGGCCGGTGTTGACGAAGACCTTGACCACGTCCGGCACCACATAGCCCAGCAGCAGCACCACGATGGCCAGCGAGGCCACCAGCAGGATCACCGGGTAGAGCAGCGCCAGCTGGATCTTCTGCCGCGACTGCTGGCGCTGGTCGGTGTAGTCGGCCAGCTGGTCGAGCACCAGCCCGAGGTGCCCGGCGTGCTCGCCGGCGGCCACCGTGGCGCGGTACAGCTCGGGAAAGGCCGAGGGGTATTCGCGCAGGGAAGCAGCCAGGCTGTGACCTTCCATGACCCGCCCACGCACCGCCAGCAGCATCGACTTGATCTTCTGCGAGCCGGATTGCGCCGCGGCAGCGCGCAGCGCTTCCTCGATCGGCAGCGCGGCCTGCACCAGCGTCGCCAGCTGGCGGGTGACCAGCGCCAGGTCGCGCGCCGAGAGGCCGCGACCGAAACTGAAACCGCCGGTGCCGCTGCTTTCCCTGGCACGGGCCTGCTTGACCTCCAGCGGCGACCATTGCTTGTCGCGCAGCAACTGGCGGGCCTGGCGCGGGCTGTCCGCCTCGATCAGGCCCTTCTGCTGTCGGCCGCGCGGATCCAGCGCGACATACTCAAAGGCCGCCATCAGGCCCGCTCCCACGCAGGGTGGCAAACGCCGAAGGCTTTCCCACCGGGGCTACCTCAAAGCAAAGGTGGAAGATCGCCGCGCGGGTTTTCCGCGCCGCGGCGGCACGCGCCCTATCGAGCGCCCCCCTGCCGGCCGTGCTCATCGGTCGGTGGCCCTGCGGTCACGGGCCGTGCCACGGCGATCGCCGCCCTGTCTGCGATCGCCCTGGCCGGAGCGTCGGTCATCGCTGGTCACACGCAGCACCTCTTCGATGGTGGTCACGCCTTCGAGCACCTTGCGCAGGCCATCGGCACGGATGCTCGGCCCCAGCTCGCGCGCGTGGCGGATCATTTCCTGCTCGGCCACCCGGGTATGAATCATGCTGCGCAGGCTGTCGTCGAACAGCACCAGCTCGTAGATGCCGGTCCGCCCGCGATAACCCAGCTGGCGGCACACATCGCAACCTTCGGCGTGGTAGAGCGTTGGCGCCTCGCTCAGGTCGATGCCGAACAGCGCACACTCGGCTTCGTCAGCGACATAGGCGCGTTTGCAGTCATTACACAGCACCCGCACGAGGCGCTGGGCCAGCACACCGAGCAGCGACGAGGAGATCAGGAAGGGCTCGACGCCCATGTCCACCAGCCGCGTCACCGCACCGATGGCGCTGTTGGTGTGCAGCGTGGAGAGCACCAGGTGGCCGGTGAGCGAGGCCTGCACCGCCATGTCGGCGGTCTCCTGGTCGCGGATCTCGCCGACCATCACCACGTCCGGGTCCTGGCGCAGGATGGCGCGCAGGCCGCGGGCGAAGGTCATGTCGACCTTGGTGTTGACCTGGGTCTGGCCAATGCCTTCGAGGTTGTATTCGATCGGATCCTCGACGGTGAGGATGTTGCGGGTGCGGTCATTGAGCGTGGTCAGGCTGGCGTACAAGGTGGTGGTCTTGCCCGAGCCGGTGGGACCGGTGACCAGGATGATGCCGTGGGGCCTCTTTACCGCCTGCTCCATTCGCTGGCGGTCGCGCTCGCTCATGCCCAGGTGCTGCAGGGTCAGGCGCCCGGCCTGCTTGTCGAGCAGGCGCAGCACCACCCGTTCGCCGTTGGCCGACGGCAGCGTCGATACGCGGATATCGACCTCGCGCCCACCGACCCGCAGGGAAATCCGCCCATCCTGAGGCACGCGCTTCTCGGCAATGTCCAGCCGCGCCATGACCTTGATCCGCGACACCAGCAGCGCCGCCAGTTCGCGCTTGGGCTGCACCACCTCGCGCAGGATGCCGTCGACCCGGAAGCGGATCACCAGCCGCTTCTCGAAGGTCTCGACATGGATGTCGGACGCGTTCTCCCTGATCGCCTCGCCCAGCAGCGCATTGATCAGGCGGATGATCGGCGCGTCGTCCTCCTGCTCCAGCAGGTCCTCGGTCTTCTCGATATGGTCGGCCAGGCTGTGCAGATCCATGTCCTTGCCCAACCCTTCGACCATCAGCATGGCGTCGGAAGAGTCGTGCTGATAGGCGTTGCCCAGCGCCTCGTCGAACGCCTCCGGCGTCAGCCACTGCATGGGCAGGGCGCCACCGGCCACGCGCTGCGCTTCCTGCAGCGCGGTCAGCGGCGCGCCTTCACGGGCGCACAGCCGCAGGCCGCTTTCGCCATCGCGCAGGAATACCCCGTGGCGTCTGGCGAAAGCGAAGGGCAGGCGGGCGGGCGTCAACGTACCTTCGAGGGATGACATAACGGCTTCCTGATTGGGCTCTGTCGGCGTTCGATGGTCACCGCATCGTTACGCCTCGCGTGACGGGCGCGATGTGCCGACACGGCTTCTCGACATCCGTTCCTGAACTGTGACAACAGGCACCGCCGCGGATTCTCCCAAGGATCGCGAAGAGCTTCGGCTCGGTCAGAGAGCCACCCCAGGCCCGCGCATTGGCATTCCGGCGAGCACAACGGCGCACAACAACCGGCAGGACCGACAGCCATGGACTACAAGGAATGCATGACCCCGGCCGGTGGGCTGCGTGCCCGCAGCCTCATCGCGGCACACCGGCACCAAGGTCGGAGATGGCCGGCACCGCTGACGAATACCGCATCGATGGCGGGTCATTCATGATTCGCGCGCCGTGTCGTCACGCTGCAACCTTGTGCCAGGCGCGAGGCCAAAGGTGGCGCCGTCTGCAGCGATACCCGACGGACCGATGGTCATGCTCTGACTATCACGTCGGAAGCAATCAATGATTTAAAACAGTTGTTTGATTTTTTACAGGCTTGCAGAATGCCGCGCCGTAGCAGGCTCTTTTCTGCAGTACGGAAGGCAGGCTTCGCGTTTCGACCCCGTTCATCGAAACGGCGAACGGGTGGAATAGCTCGCCAGGGCCGCGCTCGCCGCACCCTGGTAAAGATCACGCAGGAGAACAACTACAATGCATATCGGTGTTCCTCTCGAAACCCGACCCGGAGAAACGCGCGTTGCCGCGACTCCGGAAACCGTCAAGAAGCTGATCGGCCAAGGGCATCAGGTCACCGTGCAACGTGGCGCAGGCGTACAGGCCAGCGTCCCTGACAGCGCCTACGAGGCTGCTGGCGCGACCATCGGCGATGCCGCAGCGGCGTTCGCAGCAGAGATCCTGCTGAAGGTGAACGCACCGAACGAAACCGAACTGGCGCAGATGCAGCCAGGCACGGTGTTGATCGGCATGCTCAACCCCTTCGACAACGACAACATCGCACGCATGGCCGAACGCGGCATCACCGCCTTCGCCCTGGAGGCGGCGCCGCGTACCTCGCGCGCGCAGAGCCTCGACGTGCTGTCCTCGCAGGCCAACATCGCCGGCTACAAGGCCGTGATGCTCGCCGCAAACCAGTATCCGCGCTTCATGCCGATGCTGATGACCGCCGCCGGCACGGTGAAAGCCGCGCGGGTGCTGATCCTCGGCGCCGGCGTCGCCGGGCTGCAGGCCATCGCCACGGCCAAACGCCTGGGTGCGGTCATCGAAGCCTCGGACGTGCGTCCGGCGGTGAAAGAGCAGATCGAATCGCTCGGCGCCAAGTTCGTCGACGTGCCGTTCGAGACCGACGAGGAACGCGAATGCGCCGAAGGCGTCGGCGGTTACGCCCGGCCGATGCCCGCGTCCTGGATGGCGCGTCAGGCCCAGGCTGTGCACGAACGCGCCAAGCAGGCCGACATCATCATCACCACCGCATTGATCCCGGGCCGCAAGGCGCCAACGCTGCTGCAGGAAGAAACCGTACAGCAGATGAAGCCCGGCTCGGTGGTGATCGATCTGGCCGCCTCACAAGGCGGCAACTGCCCACTGACCGAAGCCGATCAGGTAGTGGTCAAGCACGGCGTGACCCTGGTTGGCTACACCAACCTGGCGACCCTCGTGCCGGCGGATGCTTCAGCGTTGTACGCACGCAACCTGCTGGACTTCCTCAAGCTGGTGATCGATGGCGATGCCCGATTCCAGCTCAACCTCGAAGACGACATCGTCGCCGCGTGCCTGATGTGCCGGGGCGGCAATGTCGTGCGCACCAACGGTTAAGGGAGCCTGAAAAATGGACCTGATTTCGGATGGCATCTACAACCTGATCATCTTCGTGCTGGCGATCTACGTCGGCTACCACGTGGTCTGGAACGTCACCCCCGCGCTGCACACGCCGCTGATGGCGGTCACCAACGCCATTTCGGCCATCGTCATCGTCGGCGCCATGCTCGCCGCCGCGCTGACCGTTACCCCGATGGGCAAGCTGATGGGCACCCTGGCTGTGACCCTGGCCGCGGTCAACGTCTTCGGTGGCTTCCTGGTCACCCGGCGCATGCTGGAGATGTTCAAGAAGAAGGAGCGCGCTGGCGCCAAGGCGGAGTCCAAGCCATGAGCATGAACCTGATCACCCTGCTCTACCTCATCGCTTCGGTGAGCTTCATCCAGGCCCTCAAGGGCCTGTCGCACCCGACAACCTCGCGCCGCGGCAACCTGTTCGGCATGATCGGCATGGCCATCGCCGTGGTCACCACGGTGTTCCTGGTGTTCAAGCTCGGCGCGCAGCTGGCCGAGAGCGCCAGCGCCTGGAGCGGCCTGGGCTTCATCGTCCTCGGCCTGCTGGTCGGTGGTGGCATCGGCACGCTGATGGCCAAGCGCGTCGAGATGACCAAGATGCCCGAGCTGGTCGCCTTCATGCACAGCATGATCGGCCTGGCCGCGGTGTTCATCGCCATCGCCGCGGTACTGGAGCCGCAATCGCTGGGCATCGTCCAGGCCATCGGCTATCCGATCCCGGTGGGCAACCGCCTGGAGCTGTTCCTCGGCGCGGCCATCGGCGCCATCACCTTCTCCGGGTCGGTGATCGCCTTCGGCAAGCTGTCGGGCAAGTACAAGTTCCGCCTGTTCCAGGGCGCGCCGGTGGTGTTCGCCAACCAGCACAAGCTGAACCTCGCTGTCGGCGTGGCGATTCTGGTGCTGGGCCTGATCTACACCTTCAGCGGCAACTTCACGGCGTTCATGATCCTGGTGGCGCTGGCCTTCGTGATCGGCGTGCTGATCATCATCCCCATCGGCGGCGCCGACATGCCGGTGGTGGTGTCGATGCTCAACAGCTACTCGGGCTGGGCGGCGGCGGGGATCGGTTTCTCGCTGAACAACTCGATGCTGATCATCGCCGGTTCGCTGGTGGGTTCGAGCGGCGCGATCCTCTCCTACATCATGTGCAAGGCGATGAACCGCTCGTTCTTCAACGTCATCCTCGGCGGCTTCGGCGCCGATGCCGATGCCGGCGCAGCGACGGCCAGCAAGGAGCAGCGCCCGGTGAAATCCGGCTCGTCCGATGACGCCGCCTTCCTGCTGACCAACGCCGACACCGTGATCATCGTTCCCGGCTACGGCCTGGCGGTGGCCCGCGCGCAGCATGCACTGATGGAACTGGCCGAGAAGCTGACCCACATGGGCGTGACCGTGAAGTACGCGATCCACCCGGTCGCGGGGCGCATGCCCGGCCATATGAACGTGCTGCTGGCCGAGGCCGAGGTGCCTTACGAGCAGGTGTTCGAGATGGAGGACATCAACTCCGAGTTCGGCCAGGCCGACGTGGTGCTGGTGCTCGGCGCCAACGACGTGGTCAACCCGGCGGCGAAGAACGATCCGAAGTCGCCGATTGCCGGCATGCCGATCCTCGAGGCGTACAAGGCCAAGACCGTGATCGTCAACAAGCGCTCCATGGCCAGCGGCTACGCCGGCCTGGACAACGAGCTGTTCTACATGGACAAGACCATGATGGTCTTCGGCGACGCCAAGAAGGTGGTCGAGGACATGGTCAAGGCCGTGGACTGAACCGCACCTGGCTGCACGACCAACCCCTTCCGGCATGCCGGGAGGGGTTTTTCTTTTCCGCTCAAGCCTCTCGCAGAAACACCTTGAAGGCCTGCCACAGTGGACTTCGGTAGCGCTGCGGATGCCATACCAGCGAAAAATATCGGGTCAACGGAAGATCGTTCTCCAACGCCACCAGCTCACCTCGAGCAACCTCTTCGGCCACGCACAGTTGCGACAGACAGCCGAGCCCCAATCCGGCACGTACCGCCTGCTTGATAGCTTCGTGTTGGTTTAGCGCCATGCGGACATGCAAGCGGGGCGTGCGCATACGGGCCGCCGCCTCGAAGATCGCCCGCGAGCCGGAGCCCGACTCGCGCAGGATCCAGGCCTCGCGGCGCAGGTCTTCATCACTCAACCGCCCGGTCACCGCGAGCGGATGCCCTGGTGCGCAAACCACGCACATGTGGTCCTCGCGCCAGACCTCGGCATTAAGTCGCGAGTCATTGCAGGGCCCCTCGATCAGGCCGAGGTCTGCCTCCAGATGCAGCAGGTCGGCAATTACCTCGTCAGAGTTTCGTAGCCGAGTCTGGATCTCCACGCCAGGGTTGCTCTCGGTAAAACGCCCCACGAGCGATGGCACAAGGTGAGTGCCGATGGTGGCGCTGGCGGCAAGCATCAGCTCGCCACGCAATACCCCCTCGGGCTCGCGGGCAGCTTCGACGAAGGTATCCAACTCGTCCAGCAGCCGTTCGGCACGCGGCAGCAGCCGGCGCCCCGCCTCGCTCAGTTGCAAGCGTTTACCAACGCGCTCGAACAACGGCACTTCCAGGCGACGCTCCAACTCGGCCAGCGAACCGCTACTCGCCGACTGCGACAGGCTGAGCTGCTCAGCCGCTCTCGCAAGCGTGCCGCCACGCGCCACAGCGACAAAAACCTGTAATTGACGAAAGCTCACCGCGGCTTGCATGTCGGTTTTTCCGTTTAGTTATATCGTTATAACCATTTTTACACCCTCGACACCTTGCCTCTAATCTGCGCCCATCACAAGCAAGGGCATTCGATCATGTGGCAAGGCCTTATCCTCAGCGCGGCGTTGAGTGTCATGGGTCATCTCGTTATCCAGATTCCCGGTATACGTGAATTGGGCATCAGCCCCTTGGTTGGCACATTGTTGCTGGGCTTTGCCGCCGGCAACTTGCCGGGAGCGGCCAGAGTGGCCACGAGCGCGCAAGCGGGTCTGAAATTTGCCACACGATGGCTGCTACGCGGTGGCATCGTGCTGTTCGGGCTGTCGCTGACATGGCAGCAGATCGCGATGCTGGGACCTCGCATTCTGCTACTCGACGTATTGATGGTCGCGATGGTGATGCTGATCGGCTATCAAATCGGCACCAGGATGCTCGGGCTGGATCGCGAAACGGCCTTGCTGACCTGTGCCGGTAGCGCGATCTGTGGCGCTGCCGCCGTGCTTGCTACCGAGGCGACCATTCGGGCGCGTGCGAGCTCGACGGCCATGGCAGTGGCCACGGTGGTGTTGTTCGGCAGCCTGGCCATGTTCATCTATCCGCTGCTCTATCCCTTGACCGGTTTCGATGAACAGCTGTTTGGTGCCTACATCGGCGCCACTGTGCATGAAGTTGCCCAGGTCGTCGCGGTGGGAGGTGCAGTCGGAGCGGATGCGCTGGACACGGCGGTCATCGTCAAGCTGGTTCGGGTGATGCTTCTGGTACCCTTCCTGCTCCTCGTCGCTCGCTGGTGGTCTTCGTGCAACGAGGACGATAGCCAGGCCATGCGCATCACCATTCCCTGGTTCGCCCTCGGCTTTCTCCTCATGGTGGTATTCAACAGCCTGGTTCGGCTGCCGGACGTGCTGCATCACAACCTGATTCTTGGGGGACAGATGGGCATGACCATGGCGATGGCCGCCCTGGGCTATGAAACCCGTTTTGACCGCCTGGCCGCCTTGGGTATACGGCCATTTATCCTCGCCCTATGCCTGTTCTTTCTGCTGACCGGCTTCGGCCTGATCGCAGTTCGTACGCTGTTGGGAAACTGAGACCCGCACAGTTGCCCGCGCAGTGGCCCGTACAATCGCCCACCTCCCGCCATCTGTACCGCCACGATCACTCGACCCTGTGGCTGTTGCGCGACGCCGCCAAGCGCGATCCTGAGTGACCCGAACGAGGCTATGCAGAACGGAGTGGCATTCATGGAGCGCATCATCACCCGGCCGCTGGCGGGCCCCCAGCCCGCAGAACATTGGCGCGAGCTACGGCTTCTGCTGCGTCTGTGGCGACAACGGAGCCGAACACGCCGGCAACTCGCGGCACTCGACGAACATCTGCTGGCCGATGCCGGCATCAGCAGCAGCGAGCGGACCGAGGAGCTGAACAAGCCGTTCTGGCGCTGACGGTCGTACCGCGCTTTGCAGCCCGCACGGCAGGCTCTATCCTGCATGCCCCTTCGCCTGCCGGGCCGTACTGGAAAGACCATGTTCAGACTCCTGCTTATCCTCACCACATCCGTCACCCTGCTGGCCGGCACCGCCTCGGCATCCAGTTTCATCGCTACCACCGACACCCTCGGCGCTTCGCTGATGAACACCGTGGAAGGCACCTCCGACCTGACCTCCTCCCTCAACGACGACAAGCTGGTGCTGGATGCACGTGACGACGCCGCACGTTTCGTCGCCAGCGCGGGCGAACAGCGAGGCGCGCGCCTGCAGGCCGCCCTGGCTCATATTCGCCATCAGGCGCCCTCCATCACGGCCAGCGACCTGGAGCTGGCACGGGCCATCCTGGCTCGCTGACAGCCTGACAGGGCGAAGAAGCTGGCCGTAGCGCTGGCGTTTCGCTAGCCTTGGCGCCGGATTTTTCTGGCGTCAGGATTGGCATGCGACGGTTCATCTTTGTATTCGCACTCTGTTGTGTCTGCGGCTCCGCCCAGGCGTTCGACACCACCACGGCCGGCGTCGTGGCCAGCGGCTATGTCACCAGCCAGCTGACCAGCCTGCCGTTCGAGAACAAACTGGTCGTCGAGGCCCGCGACGAAGCGGCGAGCTTCGTCGCCAGCGGCGGCCAGGTCCACGGTGTGCGGCTGGAAGCTGCCCTGCGCTGGTTGCGCCAGAGTCGGCCAGAGCTGACCGCCAGCGATCTGGAACTGGCCCAGGCCATTCTCGTCCAATAACGGCCCCATTGAACGAAAACCAACCATGCACAAGACAGTCACTGCCACAGCGGCCGCCCTGGCACTGTTGGCCAGCGCAACCCAGGCACAGACCCTGGTCGCCACCAGCAATATCGTCATCAATGCGGTGGATCGCAGCGTCAACTTCACTTCGGACGTGACCAGCCGGATCAGCGGCATGAAGCTCGTCCTCGACGCTCGTGACGAGGCCGCCAGCTTCGTCGCCAGCGCCGGCGAAATCCGCGGCGCACGCCTGGAAGCGGCCTTCGATTCCCTTCGCAACGAGTTCGCCGAGGCCCGCCAGGCAAGCGATCAGGCGCTGGCCGAAACCATTCTCGCCCTGTGAAAGCGGCCTACGCCTGGCTGCTGGCGACGATGCTGGCCAGCCTCGCCGGCCAGGCTGGCGCGGCGCTGCGGCTGACCCTGGAAAGCCAGGCGCTGCAACCCACCGAACGTGCCGCCTCCCAGATACTGCTCGACGAAGCCCTGGCCGCCCTGCCGCCACGCATGCTGCAACAGCTGGATCGCGACGTGCGCGTGCGCTGGCGGGACAACCTGCCGGAACATGCCTACGGCCGCACCGGCGGCGGCCTCATCGAACTCAACCGCGAACTGTTGCCAGCGCTGGCGGATGGCTCCGCCGCCAACCAGCGCACCGCGCGGGTACATGGCACGGTGCGCCAGGAACTGCTCGCCACGCTGATTCACGAACTGGCCCATCTCTACGACCGTGCCCGTCTGTGGTCGCCGCCGAACAATCGGTTATTGGCCTTCTGTGGCCAGCGCGCCGCCAGCCTCGGCCTGGTCGGCCTGCCGGATGTCTGTCGCGGGCAGACCCAACGCCGTTTCACGCTGAGCGACGATCCACGCTTGCTCGACCTGGCCGGCTGGCCACAACGTGTCGGCAGCCGCGGTGAGCGCGAAGCGCACAATGCGCAGGTCGCGCGCAGCCCGGACCCCTACGAGCTCACCAGCCCGCTGGAATTCGTCGCGGTGAACCTCGAGTACTTCCTGCTCGACCCCGACTACGCCTGCCGCCGCCCGTCCCTGCACCGCTACTTCCGCGAGCATTTCGGTTGGCAGCCCGCCGCCTCCCAAGTCTGTGCCGGGGGTTATCCGATCCTCAACGCCGGCAGCGACTTCGGCCGCACACCGCTGCTGCGCCTCGATCCCGAACGGGTCTACGAGGTGGACTATCTGTTCGCCGAGGCCAACGATGCCTGGGTCAGCCGCTGGGGCCATAGCATGCTGCGGCTGGTGATCTGCGCGCCGGGACGCCCGCGCGGCCCCGATTGCCGACTGGATCTGGACCAGCACCTAGTGCTGTCCTTCCGCGCCTTCGTCGGTGACGTGCAACTGTCCAGCTGGGACGGGCTGACCGGTGCCTACCCGTCGCGCTTGTTCGTCCTGCCGCTGGGCCAGGTGATCGACGAATACACCAAGGTCGAGCTGCGTAGCCTTGCCTCGATTCCGCTCAGGCTGGAACGCCGTGAGATCGAGATGCTGGTCGAGCGCAGCGCCGAGCTGCACTGGAGCTATGACGGCGACTATTACTTTCTGTCCAACAACTGCGCGGTGGAGACCCTGAAGCTGCTGCGCAGCGGCACTGATCGGGCAGAGCTGGCCGCACTCGACAGCATCCTGCCCAGCGGTCTGCTGGAGCTACTGATCGGCCGAGGTCTGGCCGATGCCAGCGTGCTCGACGATCCGCGTGAGGCCTTGCGCCTGGGATATCGCTTCGACTCCTACCGCGATCGCTATCAGGCGATGTTCACGGTGCTCAAGGAGCGCCTGGACCTGCCGCAGGACAAGGTCGAGCAATGGCTCGAGCTACCTGCCAGCGAGCGCCAGCCCTGGATCGCCACGGCCGACCTGCGTGCCAGCGCAGCGCTGCTACTGGTCGAACAGGCCGCCCTGCGCCAGCAATTGCTGCAGGCCCAGGAAGAACTGAAGAAACGCTACCTCAGCGGCCGCGAGCGCGGCGACGCCAGCCTGGCCAAGGCCGACGGTGCACTGCGCGAGATCCTCGCCAGCAGCGGCTACCTGAGCCGCCCGGCCGAACTGCTCGACGACCAGGGCTATGGACTGCCACAGGCCGGCGAATGGCAGCGCCTCGAACAGCAAAGCGGCGAACGCCAGGCGCACTTGAATCAACTCAGCGAGGAACTGGAGCGGGAGGTGCGCCTGCTATTGGGCCACGAACGGCGACTGGAACTGGACAGCATCGAGCGCAACCTGAAACAGATCGGCCAGCATCTACGCACGCTGCACAAGGCTGGCGGGGGGCTGGAGTTGCCGTAGACCGCTCTGCCTGTATGGCCTTAGAAAGCCAGTGTTAATCGAGCGTTGTTGAAATCAGCCCCCGGACCCTTTCGATTGCCCGGATTTCGATCAGCCTTGGGGTGCCGTGCTGGCTCCACGCCGATGAATGTTATCGAAATCGTCACCCCTGGGCGTCGCATGGATGCCCCTGGCCTCCTGGCTGCGGTAGTAGGCCTCGATGCTCAGGGCTGGATCGATCCTGGCGCGCAGGGTGCAGGGGTGTTGCTGCCAGGGATGGCTGGCCAGTTTCTCCCGCAGTTTCCTGGAAGCGGAGTTGCGCTTCCAGCCTTCGAGGGTACGGTCGCGCCAGTAGCGTTCGGGGCGGCCGATGGCGGCATCGTGGGCGGCAGTGACAGGATCGAGATGGCGGCTCTGCTCCAGCACGGGCAGGTCGGGTAACGGCTGCTCGACATCCATATAGCGCTGCAATGTATCCCAGAAGGCGTATAGGTTGGCTTTGTCGAGCCCGAGGCTGTGCATCTTCATGCCCAGGCAGACCTTGGTGTCGGTGTAGCGGTGATGCAGCCAGAGCACGTAGTCATGCCCCCCATGGGGTGTGACCTGCAGTTGCATGACCGGATCGAACTCGTAGAAGGGCGCGACGAAGGGGGAGCGGAAGCGCCTGCCGATGCGCACCATGCCGTCGCGCCGGTTGAAGCCGCTGCCGTCGTGGGTGTAGATCAGGGAATACAGGCCGATCAGCAGGTCGACGCCGATGACTGCCATAAAGAGTACGATCGCACCAAACCAGAATGCGGTTTGTTCGCTCCAATAGCCCCAGAGTGCTCCTTGATCCCAAGCAATGGCTCCGGCTGTGACGACTCCTAGTACTCCCCCGAAAATATAAGCCAGCCAAGGTCTTGATGTGCCATAGAGTATTAAGCTCGCGAACATTGCTATAACGCCCAATATCAGAACGGCATCGTTACTATCAAGAGTCATACTCACCTTGACAGTCCAAGGAACTGAAAATAGCGTTACACAACCAAGGTGCAATATGAACAGGAAGTGTAATAGCTTGCCACTGTTTTCAAAATTCCAGCGTTCAGAGTCACAATAAATCTGCTGTTTACGTTTCTCCCTGGTTTGGCTCTCATAGGCCAGATGATCCTCGCTCATAAGCTGGCCTTCGACTTCCGAGGCCGAATCCAGATTGGCGTAATGCCCCCATTTCAAGGCGGTATCGAACAACCCTTGTTTGTCACGAATCGGGGGCGGGAGAGCAGGCAGTGCACTGCCGCGATAGGCCGCGGGGCCATAGGGTTCTTCGGTCATACTTTGAATTCCACGGTTTCGACCTGCCAATAAGGCACTTCATCGGCCCTGGCGTTCAGTGCCGGAGGCTTGGCGAAGTCGGCTTGATAAGGTTGCCAGGTTTTCGGACTGGGCTGCGGCAACACCAGTTCGTCGGATTGGTCGGTCTCCTTGGCGAGACGGAACTGGCCGAAGACCTTGAGGCGCTGGGTGACCTTCTGCGCATGGCGTTGCAGCGGGCTCAATTCCATCACAGGGAACTGCCTCGGCAGGATATAGAGAATCGCACCGTCGTCCAGGGGCTGTGCAGCCAGCTTGGCCTCGCCGATCGGGCGCCGTTCGGTGCGTTCCGCATTGAAGGCGCCCGAGAGAGGCAGCACGCCCAGTTCCTCTCTGGCGTAGAACTGGAAATGCTGCGCATCGAACATGCTCAGCAGCGGCGAATGGATGCGTACCGCCCAGTCATCGCGCTCGAAGGGCTGAGCCGCAGCGCGGCGGCAGTCCAGGCTGGAGTTCATTGGGCGACGTTGCTGGTTGATGCTGCCGATACCTGCACGGACCCCCGGTGGTACCTGATCCAGCAAGTCGCCCAGGCGGCTGACCTGGATCATGGGCCTGCCGAGAATACCGATCAGTTGCTGGTAGGCGACATGCGGGTCGCTCAAATGGGCGAAACGTTGGTCGTCGCCGAATACTCTGTCGACCAGGTTGGTTTGGTTGTGACCCTTGCCAAATGGCCCGTTCTTCATCAGGGCCTCGATATCGCTGTCGACCAGCCAGCCGGCCAGGATACTGCCGCCGATAAATAGCACCGCTCCCGCCACCAGCACCACCGGGTTGATGCACATTCCCAGGGCATAAGCCGTCCAGGCCGCACCGCCCGACGCCGCTACGCCATAGGCCAGGGCTGCATCGCGGTCGCCCTGGTGCCAGGCGCGTTTGGCATCCCAGGCGGAAATAACAGTTGTCGCGAATATGGCCCACCCTGAGAAAGCACGCAGTATTGGTAGGCGGGAACTACCCGTCTGCTTGGCGAGATTAGTGGCCCAGCGGGTGGAGATTCTGGAAACATTGAAGCGAGGTTTATTCAGGGCCGTTACGAGTTGGTTTTCACCGCCAAGAATAAATTTGGACAGGTTGCCTGAGGCAACGCCGAGATCAGCCAGAGCGGAAAATTTACCGAAGGTATAGCGTGCCTCCCCATCCCCCGCTTCCCTTTGCAGACTCGCCATCTCAGCCTGCGCACTTAAGTTGTACATGGCGCAGGCCACTGCAACCAACGGAAGAGAGGGAGACTGCGCGGCAGTATCCAGCTTGCTGGCGACCGCATGCCTCCAAGCGCTGTACTTGACCACCTCGGGATGGTCGGCAGGTGCGGCCAAGATAACGCCACGGCCATGATTCGGCAGTCCCTGCCCCACCTGGCGCGGGCTGGTGGAGCCGACGATCCGCCCTTCAGGGTTGGTGACGTTCATGTACAGGTAGTTCTTGCGCGTGAGGGCCGCCCGCTCCGTGGCGGTCAGGCCGTTTCTCAATCCCTCGCCCTCGACGCCGATGATTCTCAGGTTCGATGCCTTGGCCTGGGCCTCGGTTACCAGTTGCACGCCGTGCCAGCTTGGCGAGAGCTTATCGAGCACGCCGAGTGTCGGTGCGAACAGGCGGTTGAACTGGATGGCCACCGTTACCTCGGCGACATTCAGGCGCTGAACCTGGGTCAGCACGGCCATGGAGAAGGTGGTCATGAAGTCGTCGATCAGCGCATGCAGGTTCTTGTAGACCAGACCCTTGTCCGTATCCTGCGGGTCGATGTCGGCGACATGCAGCAGGCTGCTCATGCCCATGTGTTCCGGGTCGGGTTCGCGCGCTTGCGCTGCCAGGGCGACGAGCCGTTGCACGACCTCGGGCAGGGCGCCATCCGCCTGTGCCAGGAATGGCCGGGTAATGGGATGGTGGCCGGTCAGGAGGCGCTCGCTCAGTTGGGCAATGCGGGGTAGCAGCGAATTGCTGGACCCGGCCTGGGACAGCGCATCGACGTGTTCTGGCAGTTTTCCCAACGTGGTGAATATGTCGCTGAACAGTTGATAGGGTTCTAACAGGCGCTCATCGTGAGTGTATTGCCAATCCCACAGACTCGCTGCCAGCGGCACGTCCGATAGAAGGCTGACGAGATGTTGAAGTTGCGTGGCGAGATGGTTTCGAACCAGGCTGCGTTCGCCTTCGAATACCGTGTCCTGCAGTTGTTCGAGATGCAAATGTTTCTTGAACTTGCCCAGAGGGCTGTTCACGCTTTGCATCACCGAACTATATAGCGCATGGGCGTATTGGCCGTTCGGACGATGCGGCACCAACGCATTGAGGGTAAGCAGGTAGGATTCCGCCAGGCGCGCTTGCGCACAGGCATGCCTGAGTGCGAACAGTGGGTCATCCAGCATCAACCCGACCAGCCTGGGATAGGCGCGCATATTGCGTTCTGCCAACACATCCTCGCCGGCTTCCAATGCTGGCAGTGGCTGCGGGGGTAGGCTCTGGGTTGCGGCCGCCAGCTCCTCCATGCGCATCTGCATGCGGCTGCTCATTTCGTTCGAGGGGATGCCACTCAGGCCGGGTGTGAACAGGGAGGGATCGCCCAGCAGGCTCTCGATGCTGAAGTCACGAGCTCTGTAACCTTCCGTCTGGGCGCTGATCACTACGGCAGGCATGGCTTGTGTGGGGCGCCATTGCCCTTGGCCGACAACGGCTGCCGACCAGGCGAACCCCACATTCTGCGCGCGGCTTTTAATTCGGTTCTGATCAGCCTCCAGCCATTGGATGTATTCCCACGTCCAGGGCTTTTCGCTGTAGGCCATCAGATAGTTGTTAGCGACGGATTGCCCCTGTACCAGGATGGGGAACAGCAGAACCTGCTGCTGTTTGCCTACGGGTTGACGATCATCGGCAGGTGCTCCGCTCTCGGCCTGTCTACGCCAATGAGCAAGATCGACATCCTTCATGTTGCCTTGGCCGTCGCATAGCACTTCGCGCCAGAGCTTTCCGCCCTGAAATACGTATATACGACCCGCGCGTGGCAACGCTCCCCTGGGTGCCTCGTTATAGACGTTATGACCTGGCAGCCTCGCCAACGGCATGATGGCCAAGAGCGTGTTCTGCTGAATATTTTCTTCTTCTTCATGGCTGCGCATGTCCACGGCGATGGGCAGAGAAAGTTCTCCGCCGTCTTCCCGTTCAATGCTCAGTGCAAGCCTCTTTCGTTGCGTATTCTCATAGTGGGTACGTTTGCGTACGCCTTGCTCGATGGGTTGATCCTTCAACTCGCTCATGCCTCGTCCTCCGGGTCAAGCAATTTGACTTGCCCGCCTTGTGCCGGATCGCCCCAGACGTCGACGATCAATTGCTCAGGCCCCTTAGCGCCTTTTTTTATTGGTGAGGACGGCAGGTTTAGGTTGGCAATACCGGTTTTCTCACCTATTGGCGCTGTATCTGCAGGTTTGGGTAAAACCGGAAAAATCGGAGCCGCTCCCGATCCCTTGCCCGGGCTCCCTCCCGAATTCACCTTGATCACCGGCCCCGCCATGGTCACGCCGCTGGCGTCGAGCTTCACGAAGCTGCCACCTGCCTTGAAGGTCAGTTCGCTGCCGGCTTCGAGGACGACCTTGAGGCCGCTGGAGAGATGGATTTCATTGCCGGCTTCGACGAACTGGCCAGTGCCGATCTTGACGTGCTGGCTATCGCCTATGGTGAGGTGGTCGTTGGCTCCGATTTCGGTCTTGCGGTCGCCGTGAGTGGTGCGGTGTTCTTCACCCTGGAATTCGCTGTAGGCGTTGGCTTCCACCGTATCGTGGCGCTCAAAGCCGACGCGGACCTTCTGGTCGTGCTGGATGTTCTGGTCCCAGTCGCGCTGGGCATGCACGTAGATCTGCTCGGCGCCCTTGCGGTCCTCGATGCGTAGTTCGTTATAGCCACCGCCACCGGGTGAGCTGAGGGTCTTGAAGACCGATTTCGTCTTGTTCGCCGGCAATTCGTAGGGTGGGACATGTTCGGCGTGGTACAGGCAGCCGGTCACCAGCGGTTGGTCGGGGTCGCCTTCGAGGAAGGTGACCAGTACCTCCATGCCGATCCGCGGGATGGCGATGCCGCCGTAGCGGTCGCCGGCCCAGCTCGAGCTGACGCGCAGCCAGCAGCTGGATTTGTCGTCTGCAAGGCCTTCACGGTCCCAGTGGAACTGGACCTTCACGCGACCATGTTTATCGCAGTGGATTTCCTCGCCGGCAGGGCCGGTGACCACAGCGGTCTGGCTGCCGAGGATGCGTGGCTTGGGATGCTGGAGGGGTGGATGGAAGGGATCGCTCCAGGGCGTGGCGGTGAATTGGTTGCGGTAGCCTTGGGTGAAGTTGTTATCCCCCTCTCCCCTATGCCGGGCGCCCCAACCCTCTCCCGCCAGGGGAGAGGGAGTTTGATTGTGCATAGTCGAGAGATTGGTGATGGACTCTTCCAGCACCTGCGGCTGTTTGCCTTGGTGGTGGATTTCGGTGAGCAGCCAGAGCTGATTCCAGTCGCTGCGTGGGTGCTCCACCAGCTCGAGGAAATGACCGCTGCACAGCCTTGGCTGGTCGCTTTCGCCTTCGGCCAGCTGGAAGTCGTGACGGTGGCGTTCCAGGGCGCGTTGCGCCAGGTGTTTGCCACGGCCGCGGTCGGTGAAGCGGCCGGGGTAGTCGTAGTCCTCAAGGTCCGGGGTGAACTCGCTGGTGAAGGCGCTTTCCAGCAGCAGGCGCGGTTTCTCGAAATCGTAGTCGCGACGCGTGACGCGGCTGGGACGGGTCTCTACTCGCAGGCCGAAGCGCTTGATCACCGGCTCGTCGGCAACCAAGCCGGAATCCTGCTGGTAAGGCACGGGCGCGAGCTTTGGAAAGACTGTCTGGTCGTCACCGAACACCAGCACATGGCCGGCTTCGCTGTGCTGGAAGTGATAGTGAATGCCCTCTTCCTCGCACAGCCGCTGGATGAAGTGCAGGTCGCTCTCGTCGTACTGCACGCAATAGTCGCGCTCGGGATAAATCACCGGCCCCAGCTCGAACCGATGTCCGAGCCCAGCCGGAATGCCATGCTCCTCCAGTATCTGGGCGATGATCTGCGGCACGCTGAGCTGCTGGAAGATGCGCTGGTTCAGCCGATGCGCCAAGTAGGCCAGCTCGGGTACCAGTGACAGGCTGTAACGCGTCAGGCGCTTGCCGGATTCACTCTGGGCGATGCGGTGGATCAACCCATGGATTCCCGTGCCCGCATGCCCGAGCGTGAGGAAGGCCGGCTGGTGCAGCAGGGTTTCGAGGTCAAGGTCGGAGCGTTCACTGACCAGCTCGAGATCGAATCGGTAGGGTTGGCTGATGGCTTCGCGGCCGCTGAATTCGAGCACCTTCAGGTCATGCTCGAGACCTTCGATGGCCAGCGTGAAGTGGGCCTGGTTGGCGGGGGCGAACATGCGTGTTCCTCTTGGATCAATCCATTGATCGGCGCGTGGCGCGGTGAGGGGTGTCGATGTACCACAGAGGCGCCGCTCTGGAATGCGCACTGTCCGCATTCCAGAGCGGCGTAACCCGTTTCTGGAGACTGCTTCGCAAAACGACTTCGGCCAGGCGTGCCCGGCCGAAATCGCTGATCACTCAGCCGGCGATCGGGGTACGCCAGTCATCGGAGCCGGAGGTGCCGGAGACTTCATGGGTCCAGACGATCTTGCGGTAGGTGAAGTACACGTCTTCCAGATGGGTGAAGTGGGACATGTTCGGGTCCTGGCAGTTGGGCATGCGCGACTGCACGTCGACGATCACCGCATCTTCCAGTTCGATGGTGTAGTAGTGCTCCTGGGTGCCGGTCGAGGAGGTGCGGTACCACTCCAGACGGCACTTGTTCAGGCGTTCGCCGGACGTCAGGGCATTGAAGATCAGCGGCGAGGACTTGTCGAAGACCTTGGTGATCATCAGCGGCTTGTGCACGCGCTGGCCGGTGGGCTGACCCGACTGCGGATCGCGCGGAATGATGACCTGGTGCTGGAATGCCTGCACCAGAATCTGATCTTCATGACCTTCCTGGAAGATATTGCCGACCGAGTCCTCGGTGAAGGTACCAGCGGTGATCAGACCTTGTTTGGTGCCTTCGAGGGAAAGATACGCGGGGGTTGGCATGAGTGCTCTCCTTTGCCTGGTTTATGCCGGAATGGCAGAGAAGACATAACAAGGAGCGTGCCAGGAATATTTATTCCTTATGAATCAATGGCTTGGCTAAAGCGACCCAGGCGGGGCAAGACCGCTTTGTGCGTAGCATCACAGAAAGCTGCGCAACTTCTTGCCCAGTGCAGTGCAGAAAGTTGCGCAATCAACGCCACGCCTTTGGTCATCCGCCTCGAAGCACGCTGTCCACAGGTTATCCACAGATATGCTGCGCAAGATACTGCGCAATCTACCGAAGATCGCATTCTTCCGTTCGAAGGAAGCCTTTCTCTCGCGGAACTTTTCTCCAGGCAAAAAAAACCTCGAACTTCGTTGGGGGAGGGGGAAGTTCGAGGTTGAATCCGGACCGCTAGGGCGAGGTCCAGAGATCTGCCAACACTTAACACAACAAGGAGCATCGAAGGGCTTTCACACCCTTCGTAGCCTAGGACTCGACCCTATAGCCGGAAGTTCAATACATCGCGAAAAAACTTCCGGATACCTCCATCCAACCCCGCGCGCCCTTCAGTGCGCCTCATCCCAGTTAGCGCCCACGCCGGTTTCCACCAACAGCGGCACGTCCAGCTCGGCGGCCTGACTCATCAGCGGGCTGATGGCGTCGCGTACCTGATCCAGCAGGTCCTCGCGCACCTCCAGCACCAGTTCATCGTGTACCTGCAGAATCACCCGGGCATCCAGGCCGCTCTCCTGCAGCCAGCCATCCACCGCGATCATGGCGCGCTTGATGATGTCCGCCGCGGTGCCCTGCATGGGTGCGTTGATCGCGGTGCGCTCGGCGCCCTTGCGCATGGCGCCGTTCTTGGAGTTGATCTCGGGCAGGTAGAGGCGACGGCCGAACAGCGTCTCGACGTAGCCCTGCTCGGCGGCCTGGGCGCGGGTGCGCTCCATATAGGCCAGCACGCCGGGATAACGGGCGAAGTAGCGATCGATGTATTCCTGCGCTTCCTTGCGGCCGACGTCGATCTGCTTGGCCAGGCCGAAAGCACTCATGCCGTAGATCAGACCGAAGTTGATCGCCTTGGCGCTGCGCCGCATGTCGGTGGTGACCTGCGCCAGCTCGACGCCGAAGACCTCGGCGGCAGTGGCGCGGTGGACGTCCAGGCCGTTCTGGAAGGCATGCAGCAGGCCCGCATCCTGCGCCAGGTGCGCCATGATGCGCAGCTCGATCTGCGAGTAGTCGGCCGCCAGCAGCTTGTAGCCGGGCGCGGCGACGAAGGCCTGGCGGATGCGCCGCCCTTCGGCCGTTCTGATCGGGATGTTCTGCAGGTTCGGGTCGGACGAGGACAGGCGCCCGGTCGCCGTCACCGCCTGGTGATAACTGGTGTGGATGCGCCCGGTGCGCGGGTTGATCTGCTGCGGCAACTTGTCGGTGTAGGTGCCCTTGAGCTTGCTCAAGCTACGGTGCTGCATGATCACTTTTGGCAGCGGATAATCACGATCGGCCAGTTCGGCCAGTACGCTTTCGGCCGTCGAGGGCTGGCCACCGGCGGTTTTCGACAATACCGGGCAGCCGAGCTTTTCATAGAGGATGGCGCAAAGCTGCTTGGGCGAGCCGAGGTTGAATTCCTCGCCGGCGAGTTCATAAGCCTCGCGCTCCAGAGCAACGAGCTTTTCGCCAAGTTCCACGCTCTGCTGGCCAAGCAGCTGTGCGTCGACCAAGGCGCCGTTGCGCTCGATGCGCGCCAGCACCGGCACCAGCGGCATCTCGATCTCGCGCAGAACCTCGAGTAGCGAGGGCGTCGCCTCCAGCTTGCCCAGCAACGTTTGATGCAGGCGCAGGGTGACGTCGGCATCCTCGGCCGCGTAAGGCCCGGCCTGCTCGATGGCGATCTGGTCGAAGGTCAGCTGCTTGGCGCCCTTGCCGGCGATGTCCTCGAAGCGGATGGTGCCGCGGCCGAGGTACTTCAGCGCCAGGCTGTCCATGTCGTGGCGGGTGGCGGTGGCGTCCAGCACGTAGGATTCGAGCATGGTGTCGTAGGCCTGGCCGCGCAGCTCGATGCCGTAGTGCATCAGCACGTTCATGTCGTATTTGCCGTGCTGGCAGATCTTCTGCTTGTTCGGATCTTCGAGTAGCGGCTTGAGCGCAGCGAGTACCGCATCGCGATCCAGCTGCTGCGGTACCCCCATGTAGGAATGACACAGCGGCACGTAGGCGGCCTTGCCGGTCTCGATGGCGAAGGAAACCCCCACCAGTTGCGCCTGCTGCGCGTCGATGCTGGTGGTCTCGGTATCGAAGGCGAAGCAATCGGCGGCCTGCAGACGGGCCAGCCACGCGTCGAACTCAGCCTGTTCGAGTATCGTGTCGTACTGCGCCTCGGCCTGGATCGAGCAATCCTCGGGGGCGACTTCGCAATTCTCGCCCGCCGCCTTGGCCTCGCGCAGCAGCTCGTCGAGCCACTGTTTGAACTCCAGTTCGCGGTAGAGCGCGATCAGCGCCTCGCGGTGCGGCTCGCCGGGCATCAGGTCGGCCACCTGCACATCCAGCGGCACATCGATCTTGATGGTCGCCAGCTCGTAGGACATGAAGGCCGCCTCGCGGTGCTCCTCCAGCTTGGCCCCCAGGGATTTGGCGCCACGAATCGGCAGCGCCGCGACCTGGTCGAGGTTGTCGTAGAGGCCCTTGAGTCCGCCGGAAATGCCGTTGAGCAGGCCGCAGGCGGTTTTTTCGCCGACGCCGGGCACGCCAGGAATGTTGTCGACCTTGTCGCCCATCAGCGCGAGGAAATCGATTATCAGCTCCGGCCCGACACCGAACTTGGTGCGTACGCCTTCGATGTCGTAGACGCTACCGGTCATGGTGTTGACCAGGGTAACGTGCGGGCAGACCAGCTGCGCCATGTCCTTGTCGCCGGTGGAAATCACCACGTCGCGCCCCAGCGCCGCGCATTGCCGCGCCAGGGTGCCGATCACGTCATCCGCCTCGACCCCCTCGACGCAGAGCAGCGGCAGGCCCAGCGCGCGCACGCTGGCATGCAGCGGCTCGATCTGGCCGCGCAGATCATCCGGCATCGGCGGGCGGTGGGATTTGTATTCGGCGAACAGCTCGTCGCGGAAGGTCGGGCCCTTGGCATCGAAGACCACGGCGAAGGGGCTGTCCGGATATTGCCGGCGCAGCGACAGCAGCATGTTCAACACGCCCTTCACCGCGCCGGTCGGTTTGCCGGTGGAGGTGGTCAGCGGCGGCAGGGCGTGGAAGGCGCGGTAAAGGTAGGACGAACCGTCCACCAGAACGAGGGGCGTTTGACTCATGAGCGGGATCAACCTTTTCGACGGGCCCCCAGCTAGAATGCACGGGACCGATCACTGGAAAAGGGACAAGGTTATCATGCGCGCTCTCAAACACCTGTTGCTCGCCAGCATGCTCACGGCCGTACCGCTGAGCGGTTTCGCCCAGGAGTCGGTGGATGGCGACCCGGACGTGACCATTCGCCAGGAAGGCGACCGTACGGTGGAGGAATACCGGGTCAATGGCTTCCTCTATGCTGTGAAGGTCACCCCCAAGCACGGCAAGCCCTATTTCCTTGTGCGCGCCGATGGCGACAGCAACTTCGTCCGCGCCGACAAACCGGACATGCTGATCCCCGCCTGGGAAATCTTCAGCTGGTAACAGCGCGCAATTCTTGAAGGAAGGCCACCATGTCGGTATTCACGCCGCTCGAGCGCCACGAACTGGAAGCCTTCCTGGCCCCCTACCGGCTGGGCCGTCTACGCGACTTCCAGGGCATCGTCGCCGGCACCGAGAACAGCAATTTCTTCGTCAGCCTGGAACAGGGCGAATACGTACTGACGCTGGTCGAGCGCGGGCCGGTGCAGGATCTGCCCTTCTTCATCGAACTGCTCGAGGTGCTGCACCAGGCCCGCTTGCCGGTGCCCTATGCGCTACCGACCGCCGAGGGGGAGGCACTGCGCTCGCTGGCCGGCAAGCCGGCACTGCTGCAACCGCGCCTGCCGGGCAAGCACGTCACCGCAGCGAATGCCGCCCACTGCGCCGAAGTCGGGCGACTGCTGGCGCGCATCCACCTGGCGACCCGCGAGCGGATCCTCGAACGCCCCAGCGACCGCGGGCTGGACTGGATGCAACGGGAAGGACCGAGCCTGGCGCTGCGCCTGCCCGAGGAGCAACTGCCGCTGCTGCGTGACGGGCTGGCGGAGATCGCCGAACTGCGCACGAAGATCCTCGCGCTGCCCAAGGCCAACCTGCATGCCGACCTCTTTCGTGACAACGTGCTGTTCGAAGGCAGCCACCTGACCGGCGTGATCGACTTCTATAACGCCTGCTCGGGGCCGATGCTCTACGACGTGGCGATCGCCGTGAACGACTGGTGTTCGCACCCCAACGGCGAGCTCGACCAGACCCGCAGCGAGGCCTTGCTGGCCGCCTATTCCAGCCTGCGCCGCTTCACCCCGGCGGAGGCCGAGTTATGGCAGCCCATGCTGCGTATCGCCTGCCTGCGCTTCTGGCTTTCGCGCCTGATCGCCGCGCAGGCGTTTGCCGGACAGGACGTGCTGATCAAGAATCCCGAGGAGTTCTGCCGCCTGTTGGCCGCGCGCCGGCAGGCGCACAGCGCTCTGCCATTTGCGCTGTAGCCTGATCCAGCGAGATAGCCTCCGGGCACGCCGTCTCGATGGCTTCGCTGAGCTGACGCAGGCAGATGTCCAGGGCCAGCTCCCGATGGCGGGTTTGCGACTTCGGGCTCTCGGCGAAAGCATCCAGCATATCCTGTGGGTCCTCGCTACCGACCAGCATGCCGTGCTGCACGGTAAAGGTGCGCCCCTCGAGCGAGAGCCTCACCGGGTCGCGCCCTACCAGCGATGCGCCACGCGCCAACAGACTATCGATATGCTCGCGCAAGGCGTGGTACTGGCGCTGATCCCGCTCATGACACGTCATCGCTTGTCTCGCTCCCTGGTGTTTGTCGTTCAGCGCCAAAATCAGACGGAACGCCGGCGAATTTCTTCGACTTCCAGCAGTTCGCCCGAATCCGGCAGCTTCACCTGGCCCACTACGTCGTCCCAGGCGAACAGCCGATGGTCATGACTAAGATGGCAATGCCCAGCGAAGTATTCGGGGTCCGAGACCCACACGCTTACCAGTTCCCGGGTGAGCTGCCCGTCGGCGCCGCGATGGCTGAACTCCATGTCGAACAACACCGGCGAATCGGCGGTTGCACCCGGTTCCGCGGCGCATCGTTCGCTCGGTTGAACGTCGGGTCCTTTGACAGCTGAAAGGTGGAAGCCTTGCGGTCCAAGAGGTCGGCCATTGATATCCAGGCCGTCCTGGGCGAGCAGATCGCGCATGGTTCTGGCTTCATCAAGATGGTGCCCGGCTTTCGCGATACGAAAGCGCTGGCGAGCGCGCTCCAGCAACGAGGCCGTGACCAGGGGGCCCACCGATCGAGACTGGTTTTTCATGACGCCCTCCATGGCATCGAATTCAAAAAAGCGCTTATCCCGCACGGGAGTTTGATATCGGAATGATATCAAACGTGATGCATTCATCATTCTTCATTTGACAGATGCGACACATCGACGCAGCCAGACTCAACGAGAAGCTCTGGCGCAAGGCCTCGAACGGAGGGCGAGACGTCGCCGCCGGCCGAGCGCGCCGCCAAATGGTCGAAACGTTCGATGAACCCAACGCCATTCGTGGTGTCTGTCAGCAGATGAAGTCGGCGGCTGGCTCGTGAGCCTTGGGTTTCATGGAGCACGGTGCCGGTCTTCCGGCCATCTTCCATGCATCACCGTCATTCCCGCCTTCGCTGCAACGGAGCCCGGTCAGAGGCTCGGCATCTGCTTGTCTTCACTTGTGATCTGTCCCTTATATGAAGAGCACCATGTTTTCCATTCATCACCTTTCTCAGCGTCTTTTTCGTTCCCGCTCGTTCCCGAACCGCGTATGGCAGCTGGCCCTTTGCACCGGTTTGCTCGGCTTCTTCGGCGCCGCTCAGGCACAGGAGACAGCCAGCAACGAACGCTGGGTCAGCGATAGCCTGAATACCTACGTACGCAGCGGTCCGACGGATGGCTACCGCATCGTTGGCACCCTGACCTCCGGTGAGAAGGTCGAGCTGCTGGGCACCCAGAACGACTACAGCCAGGTCCGTGGCGAGTCGGGCAGCGTCGTCTGGATCCCCAGCCGCGATCTGCAGGAGGTGCCCGGCCAGGCCGAACGCCTGCCGCAACTGGAGCAACAGGTGGCCGAGCTCAGCGAGCAACTGCGTACCATCGACGACAGCTGGAAGGCCCGCGTCCAGGGCATGCAGGAAACACTGGATTCGCGCAAGGCGCACATCGACGAGCTGGAAGCGCGCCGCCAGGCCCTGGATGCCGAACTGACCCAGGCGCAATCGGAGCTGCGTACCACCCAGGCGCGGCTCGGCGATGAGAACAACCAGCTCCTGATGCGCTACATGGTCTATGGCGGCAGCATCGCCGGAGCCGGGCTGCTGGCCGGCCTGATCCTTCCGGCCATGACGCGTGGACGCAAGCGCAACGATCGCTGGTTCTGATCCACGCCAGCGCCAACCCGCTCGCAAAAACGGCGACATGCAGGGCAACAGGCTTGCGGCGCAGCCTGCGTTTACGCCAAAGTCCGGGTCCGGCTGATAGCCGCCGACCCGGCCTTGTGACGTCACCGTCAGCCCTGGACCGACATCGAAAGGAATCGATGAATGCTCTCCATCTACCAGCTCAAGCCACGCTTTCAGAATCTGTTGCGCCCATTGGTGCGGCGTCTCCATGCACTCGGCATTACCGCCAACCAGGTCACCGTCGCTGCCCTGGTGCTGTCGCTGCTGGTCGCCGGCAGCGTCGCCCTGTGGGCGGAGCAGACCTGGCTTTTCGCATTGATCCCCCTCTGGATGCTGGCGCGCATGGCACTCAATGCCATCGATGGCATGCTGGCACGCGAATTCGGCCAGCAATCCAGACTGGGTGCCTATCTCAACGAGCTCTGCGACGTGGTCGCCGACAGCGCCCTGTATCTGCCCTTCGCCCTGCTGCCAGGCGTTTCGGCGATGACCGTGGTGCTGGTCGCCCTGCTCGCGCTGTTCAGTGAATACGCCGGCGTACTCGGCCCGATGGTCGGCGCGTCGCGCCGCTACGACGGCCCCATGGGCAAGAGCGATCGTGCCTTCGCCTTCGGCGTGCTGGCCACCGGCGTGGCCTGCGGCTGGTTGCCGGCAAGCTGGGTCAACGGCGCCTTGCTGCTGATAGCCGCCCTGGCGCTGTACACGCTGGTCAACCGTGTACGCCAAGGCCTGAACGAAACGCCGGCCTGACTCCTTGCAAAGATGTTCACGGCGCATGTCCCTGCGCCCCGTCAACCGCCGATACCCCGAGGAACCACCGATGATCGGCTATTTGTCCGCTTTCCTGCTCACCTCCGTGGCGCGTCTGCTCACCGGCGCGCGCAGCCTCTGGCTGGGCTGTGCACCGACCCGCACTCAGCGTATCTACTTCGCCAACCACACCAGCCACGGCGATTTCGTGCTGCTCTGGGCCTCCCTGCCACCCGCGCTGCGGAGGCGGACCCGACCGGTAGCCGGCGCGGATTACTGGCAGAAGGGACAGTTGCGCCGCTTCATCATCAACCGCGTGTTCCATGGCGTGCTGGTCGACCGTGAGCGCCGCGACCCTTCGGCCGATCCCTTGCAGCCCATGCTCGATGCGCTGGATGAAGGGCATTCGCTGATCATGTTTCCGGAGGGCACGCGCAATCTCGAAGAGGGTTTGCTGCCCTTCAAGGGCGGGCTCTACCGTCTCGGCCAGGCGCGCCCCACCGTGGAGCTGGTGCCGGTATGGATCGCCAACCTCAACCGCGTGATGCCGAAGGGCCGTTCGCTACCCTTGCCGCTGCTGTGCACGGTCAGTTTCGGCGCACCGCTGAGCATCGGCGAGAACGAAGACAAGGACGCCTTCCTGGCCCGCGCGCGTCAGGCGCTGCTGGAACTGGCACCGGAGGAAGCCTGACATGGATAACAACACTCTCATGCTGTTCGCCGGAATCGGCGCCCTCCTCGCCCTGGCATCGCTGATCGGCTTCGTGCTCAAGCGCCGCAGCGGCGATGCCGAAAACCCGGTGATCGACAACCTCAACGCGCGCATCAACGCCTGGTGGGTAATGGTCGCGGTGATCGGCATCGCCTTCTGGCTTGGCCATACGGCCGTGGTGATCCTCTTTTATCTGGTTTCTTTCTTCGCCCTGCGCGAATTCATGACCCTGGCACCGACCCGGCGCAGCGACTACCCGGCACTGGCCGCGGCGTTCTATTTCGTGCTGCCGATGCAATACCTGCTGGTCGGAATTGGCTGGTACGGCCTGTTCGCGATCTTCATTCCGGTGTACATCTTCCTGCTGCTGCCGATCCTCGCCTCGCTGGGCGGCGACACCACGCGCTATCTCGAGCGCGCCGCGAAAGTGCAATGGGGCCTGATGATCGCAGTGTTCTGCGTGTCTCATGTGCCGGCGCTGCTGACGCTGGAAATCGCCGGCTTCGAAGGCCGCAACCTGCTGCTGATCGCCTGGCTGGTGATGGTGGTGCAGCTCTCCGACGTGCTGCAGTACGTCTGCGGCAAGCTGGCCGGCAAGCGCAAGATCGCGCCCAACCTGTCGCCATCGAAAACCGTCGAAGGCTTCGTCGGCGGCATCGCGCTGGCAACGCTGATCGGCGCGGCACTGTTCTGGATCACGCCTTTCACCTTCTGGCAGGCGGCGCTGATCGCACTGGCGCTGAATCTGCTCGGCTTCTTCGGCGGGCTGGTGATGTCGGCGATCAAGCGCGACCGCGGCGTGAAGGACTGGGGACACATGATCGAAGGACACGGCGGCATGCTCGATCGACTCGACTCGGTGTGCTTCGCCGCGCCGATCTTTTTCCATACGCTGCGCTACTGGTGGGGATGAATTTCTATCCGCGCACCTGAGCGGCGCCGCCGCTTCCACGAATTACCGGCGCGTGCCGCTGTCTGTGTTCTGGCGGAGGCTTGCTTGGCGCAGCCGTACCTGTCATACGAGGCGGGGTAAGATGGCGAGCACGAACCATGCTTGCCATCCCGCCGCGCAGGCGAAAGGCCTGCCGAGCAGCGATCGACGCTTCACCATCCTGATGCACCGGCTTTGCGCCGTGCATTGTTTTCAGGGAACCCCTAATGATCTCAAGACCCGTAACCACCGCCTCGGTCAGCGCCAAAGGCAGCCTCGAAGCGCTTTCCCAGCGCGAAATGCACCAGCTCAGCGAGGCCGGTGCGAGCAGTGTCTACACGCTGTTCCGCCAGTGCGCCCTGGCCATCCTCAACACCGGCGCGCACATCGACAACGCCAAGACCATCCTCGAGGCCTACGAGGATTTCGAGGTACGCATCCATCAGCAGGATCGCGGCGTACGGCTGGAATTGATCAATGCACCGGCCGATGCCTTCGTCGATGGCGAGATGATCGCCAGCACCCGCGAGATGCTGTTCAGCGCGCTGCGCGACATCGTCTACACCGGCAGCGAGCTCGGTGCTCCGCGCATCGATCTGAGCAGTTCCCAAGGCATCACCGACTACGTATTCCATCTGCTGCGCAACGCCCGCACGCTGCGGCCCGGTGTGGAGCCGAACATGGTGGTGTGCTGGGGCGGGCATTCGATCAGCAGCGAGGAATACCAGTACAGCAAGCGGGTCGGCCATGAGCTGGGCCTGCGCAACCTGAATATCTGCACCGGTTGCGGTCCCGGCGTGATGAAGGGGCCGATGAAGGGCGCCACCATTGCCCACGCCAAGCAGCGGCTCATCGGCGGTCGTTACCTGGGCCTGACCGAACCCGGCATCATCGCCGCCGAGGCGCCCAACCCGATCGTCAACGAACTGGTGATCATGCCGGACATCGAAAAGCGCCTGGAAGCCTTCGTGCGCGTCGGTCACGGCATCATCATCTTCCCGGGCGGCGTCGGCACCGCCGAGGAGTTTCTCTACCTGCTCGGCATCCTGCTCCACCCGGACAACCAGGACCTGCCGTTCCCGGTGATTCTCACCGGCCCCAGGGACGCCGCCCCTTACCTGCAGCAGTTGCATGACTTCGTCGGCGCCACCCTGGGCAGCGATGCCCAGAGTCGCTACCAGGTCATCATCGACGATCCGGTGGCCGTGTCACGGCAAATGAATGCCGGCCTGAAAGAGGTCGGCCTTTTCCGCCGCGAACGCAACGATGCCTTCCACTTCAACTGGCTGCTGAAGATCGACGAGGGCTTCCAGCACCCCTTCGACCCCACCCACGAGAACATGGCGAACCTGAAGCTGAGCCGCGACGTACCGGCCCACCAGCTGGCCGCCAACCTGCGCTGTGCCTTTTCCGGCATCGTCTCGGGCAACGTGAAGGACAAGGGCATCCGCCGCATCGAGCAGTTCGGCCCTTATGAAATCCATGGCGATACGGCGATCATGCAGCCGCTGGATGAGTTGCTGAAGGCCTTCGTCGAGCAGCACCGCATGAAGCTGCCGGGCGGTCGCCCCTATGAGCCCTGCTATCGCGTGGTGACCTGAGTCCGCCCGCTCGACCGGCGACATGCCGGGAGAAATGGAAACGCCGCCACCGGCTGCAACCGGTGACGGCGTTTTCGTTGCGGCCTGATCAGCCGCGGATGTTGTAGATGTCCTTCTCGTTCAGCTCGGCATAGTCGTAAAGGCGCTTGAGATAGGCGCTCTGCTGCTCCCACACCTTGCTGGCCACCGGATCGGCGGCAGCGGAAGCATCGACCACCTCGGCCGCCACTTCCTTCAGACGCGCCAGCACCTCGTCAGGCAGGCGGCGTACTTCGACGCCCTGTTCGCGCAATTGCTCCAGCGCTTCCATGTTCTGCGCGTTGTAATCATCGAGCATGTCGCCGTTCACATCGCGGGCGGCGGCACGAACGATTGCCTGCAGATCGGCCGGCAGGGTTTCCCAGGCCTTGATGTTCACGTCCAGCTCGAAGGTCACGTTGGGCTCCTGCCAGCCCGGGGTGTAGTAGTACTTGGCCGCCTTGTGCAGCCCCAACGCCATGTCGTTGTATGGACCGATCCACTCGGTGGCATCGATGGCGCCGGTCTGCAGCGAGGTGAAGATCTCGCCCGCCGGCATGTTCACCACGGTACCGCCCATCTTGGTCAAGACTTCGCCGCCCAGGCCGGGCGTACGCATCTTCAGGCCACGGAAGTCCTCGACCGAGTTGATCTCCTTGTTGAACCAGCCCGCCGTCTGCACACCGCTGGCACCACAGGCCATTGGCAGCACGCCGAAAGGCTTGTAGACCTCTACCCAGAGCTCCATGCCACCACCGCGATGCAGCCAGGCGTTCATTTCCTGGGCATTGGGGCCGAAGGGCAGCGCACAGAAGAACTGAGCAGCCGGCACCTTGCCCTTCCAGTAGTAAGGTGCACCGTGGCCCATTTCAGCCGTGCCGCGCGAGACCGCGTCGAAGACTTCCAGTGCCGGAACCAGCTCGCCCGCGGCATAAACCTTGACCTTGAGCCGGCCGTTGCTCATCTCGTTGACCAGCCTGGCGAAACGCTCGGCGCCGACACCGACACCGGGAAAGTTCTTCGGCCAGGAGGTCACCATTTTCCAATTGAAGGTCTGCTGTTCCGCAGCCGGGTTGGCGCCTGCGGTTCCCGTGCTTTCCTCCTTGCATCCGGCAAGAGCCGTGGCTGCCAGGCCCACGCCTGCAGCCGCAAGAATGTCACGACGTTTCATGCTGTTACTCCTTGTTATTGTTTGTTATTTCGCAACGACCAAACGCTGTTGGTTAATCAACCCGACGCGCTGAACGACATCACGACAGCGACATAAACTGCGCCTTAAGAACCGACAAGGCAATCAGCAGACTTTGAAGCGATGATCAAAAGGCTCAACTGTCAGCTCGATTAACATTAGTGGCTCGGCCCGTTCAAGCCTAGCCCAGGCGACTAAAGTCGTAAGCCATTGCTGCGAGAACTCGCACCTGCATAAAATCCGACTCTCTCAACACTTAACAATAAGAAGGACGTACCAATGTCCGATACTCCCCCACCCTTGCTGCGCCTTGCCGGCATGGTCGATCGGCTGAACCTGCTGTTCGGCAAGGCCTGCGCCTGGTTAACCCTGTTCCTGGTTCTCGGTACTGCACTCGTCGTGATATTGCGCTATGGCTTCGGCATCGGTGCCACGGCGCTGCAAGAGGCCGTGCTTTATGCCCACGCGCTCGTATTCATGGGGGCAACCGCGTGGGTTCTGCAACGCAACGGTCATGTCCGCGTCGACATCTTCTATCAGAAGTTCGGGCCGCGTAGCCAAGCGCTCGTCGAGATGTTCGGCACGCTGTTCTTTCTGTTGCCGGTATGCCTGTTTCTCGGCTGGGCCAGTTGGGATTACGTGAGCAACTCCTGGGCGACACTGGAGGCATCCAGCGAAACGGGTGGCCTCAAGTTCGTATACCTGCAGAAGAGCATCATTCTGGTACTGGTCGTTTCCCTTGTACTGCAAGGAATCTCCGACTTGATCAAGTCCATCTATCGGCTCGCTGGTCGCCTGCCTACTTCCGAGGTGACGCATGGTTGAGTTGATGGCGATTCTGCTGTTCGTTTGTATCTGCGCCGCGCTGATGGCCGGTTACCCGGTCGCCTTCACGCTGGGCGGCGTATCGTTGCTCTTCGCCGGTATCGGCATACTCACCGGAACCTTCGACGGCGGTTACCTCAGCGCCCTGCCGAACCGTCTGTTCGGCATCATGAACAACCAGACGATGCTGGCGGTTCCGTTGTTCGTGTTCATGGGGGTGATGCTGGAGAAAAGCCGCGTCGCCGAAGACCTGCTCGAGTCCATGTCGCGCCTGTTCGGCACGCTGCGTGGCGGGCTGGCCATTTCCGTCTGCGTGGTCGGCGCGCTGCTGGCCGCCAGCACCGGGATCGTCGGCGCCACGGTAGTGACCATGGGACTGCTGGCGCTGCCCACCATGCTGCGCCGCGGTTACGATCCGGCGATCTCCACCGGTACTCTGGCCGCGACCGGTACGCTCGGACAGATCATCCCCCCTTCGATCGTGCTGGTGCTGCTGGGCGACGTGATGTCCAGCGCCTACCAGCAGGCGCAGTTGAAGATGGGCATCTTCTCGCCCAAGACCGTATCGGTCGGCGACCTGTTCGTCGGCGCCCTGCTGCCCGGACTGTTACTGGTCGGTCTCTACATCGTCTACATCATCACGATCGCGGTATTCCAACCGAAGAAGTTGCCAGCCCTGCCGCAGGAAGAACTCGGCCCCATCGAGTGGGGCAAACTCTCCTATGCGCTGGTGCCGCCGCTGCTGCTGATCGGCGCCGTGCTGGGCTCGATTCTCGCCGGCTACGCAACGCCCACCGAAGCTGCGGCACTCGGTGCACTCGGCGCCATGGTGCTGGCGCTGTACAAGGGCAAGCTGAACTTCACCCAGTTGCGCCAGGTGGCATTCGGCACCACCGAAATCACCGCCATGGTGTTCATGATCCTGATCGGTGCGTCGCTGTTCTCGCTGGTATTCCGTGGCTTCGGCGGCGAAGCCATGGTCGAGCACGTGTTCGATCAGTTACCCGGTGGCGTGCTCGGCGCATTCTTCCTGGTCATGCTGGTGATCTTCCTGCTCGGTTTCATCCTCGACTTCATCGAGATCATCTTCGTGGTGGTGCCGATTGTCGGTCCGGTACTGCTGGCCATGGGGCTGGACCCTATCTGGCTGGGCGTGATGATCGCCCTGAACCTGCAGACCTCCTTCCTGACGCCGCCATTCGGATTCGCGCTCTTCTACCTGCGTGGCGTCACGCCCCCATCGGTGCCGACCAGCACCATTTACAAAGGCGTGGTGCCCTTCATCCTGCTGCAGATATCGCTGCTGGTGATTGCGTATCTGTTTCCGGGGCTGATCACCTGGCTGCCTGAGCTGGTATACGGCAAGTAGCGACCGACCAACGCCCGTCTCCGACGGGCGTTTCGATTCATGCGCATGGCATCCGGCTACAATCGGCCCAGCCCGTACCCACCAGCCAAGCCAATGCCGACCTCGTCACCCCTTTGCGCACGTTTTCATGCCCTGGACGCCTTTCTCACCCGTCATCAGGCGCTCTGGCGGCCCCGCCCGTTCACCGAGCACTTCCTGCCCTGGGAGAGTACCCATCCTGAGCTGGCCGCCTGGCTGCGCCGCCGCTCGCTGGCCGACGCCGAAACCGCCCACAACCAGCCTGCAAGGCTTCCTGCACCCGCCCCCTTTCCGGAGCTGGCCGCCACCGCCACTCGCCTGAGCCGCATAGAGGAACTCCCCGCGAGCGAGCCTCCGCTGACCGACAGCCGCCAGAGCACCGACGTTCCAGGCCGCAAATGGCTACAGATCCAGGCGTTCGCCGCCTGCCTGCAGTTCAGGGAGAAACCTCGCCACTGGCTGGACTGGTGCGCGGGCAAGGGTCACCTCGGTCGCCAGCTGGCCCGCGGGGGCGCTGCACTGACCTGCCTGGAATGGGACCCGGCGCTGGTCGAGGACGGCGCCCGCCTGAGTGCGCGACTTGGCATCGCAGCCAACCACCAATGTCAGGACGTGCTCGCCGCAGACACCACCCAGCACCTGCAAACAGAACACACGCCCGTCGCCCTCCACGCCTGCGGCGACCTTCATGTGCGGCTGCTGCAGCTGGCCATCGACAAGCAATGCCGACAGCTCGCCATAGCACCCTGCTGCTATAACCGCACGCGTCTGGATCATTATCAGCCGCTGTCTCGCACCGCGCAGTCCTCGTCGCTGCGGCTGTCACGCGACGACCTCGGCCTGCCGCTGAGCGAAACCGTCACCGCCGGCGCCCGTGAAAAACGCAACCGCGACCAGTCGATGGCCTGGCGCCTGGGTTTCGACTTGCTCCAACGCAACCTGCGCGGGCAGGACGAATATCTATCAACGCCCTCGCTGCCTAGCGCCTGGCTGAAGAAGAGCTTCGAAGATTACTGCCGCGACCTGGCCGAGCTGAAACAGCTGCCCGCACCCGGCAGCGAAGACTGGCAGGCACTGGAACGCCAAGGCTGGCAACGCCTGGCCGAAGTGCGCAATCTGGAACTGCTGCGCAGCCTGTTCCGCCGCCCGTTGGAACTCTGGCTGCTGCTCGACCGCGCCCTGCTGCTGGAAGAACAGGGCTACCATGTCCGCCTCGGCAGCTTCTGCCCGAGCGAACTCACCCCCCGTAATCTGCTGCTGCTCGCCGAGCGGCCAGCCACCGCAGAAAACAGCCGCAAGTAACTGGCAACAAACGGTTTACTCGCCGCGAGCAATGGCTACCTACATGAGGAAAAAGCAGAGCACTTCAAAGATCGCCGAATACAAGCTCTGGAAGCACAACTTACAGAGCAATTGAAGCAGCTCGATACTCTCAAGAACGACAAAGAATTGAGCGAGAGATGGAGTTCGAGGAAAAACTACGGGCACTGATGGCCGAGTATGGTGTGAGCCTGCGCAGCCTCATTTCCATGCTCGATCCGCAGCCAAGCACAAGCGCCGCCTTGCCTGCCAGCCGTAGCGGAGCCAGGAAAGAACGCAAACTGAAAGTCTATAAACACCCCGAATCCGGCGAGATAGTAGAGACCAAGGGCGGTAACAACAAAGTGCTCAAAGCTTGGAAGGCAGAGTACGGATCGGATGTCGTTGAAGGCTGGCTGCAGCAGTAGAAGACACAACCCCCATGGCAGTCCGTACGCTATGTTTGAGAATAAACGACGATTCTCGTAGGGGCGGAACTGCCTTGGCTACACAATGAATTCGGTAGCCATATCATATAAAGCAGGGCAAAACGCTTCAAATCGCGGCCCGGCGGTGCTGCTGCATACGCTATAATCTGCGGGTTTCAATCTTCACCAATTTCCCATCTATAAAGCGCAGAAAATTGTGCGCCCCGTTATTCGGACCGTACACCCAAGTCTCTACCGTCACCGCTCCCCTTGGCAAATTACCATCAGGCTGGACTGTAGGGTTCACAACCTCCTTATCGGATGGCTCTCCGCACTTCGTCAACACCTCGTACGAACTCGCCCCTGTGGCAATTATTCCCTCGTTACACCTCATGGTTTCTGCGTAGGTTTGGCCTGCCCCCAAAAGCGCACTAATAAGAAATATAGGCGAAGCAAATTTCATCTCTTCCTCCTTACCTGCTTAGAAGGGGCAACCCCTTCTAAGCATTAGTCTATGCAATTAGGCTTAAAGTCAACCCGCAGTTTTTATGATTTGGAGCAAAACAGACTGTGGAGCCGATTCTGCAGAAACAACCGAAATCGTTGTATTCGCTCCTGCGGCAGAAACTGCCTGCTGTAAATTGTTAGAAGTTAACTGGGCGCCGTTGAATGTCGCTGAAAACATTTTACTATCCCCAGCAGCGTCAATTGCATCAAGCAGCTGAGCAATATTGGTCGCTTGCGCGGTATTTACCGATATCGTAGTTTTTGAGCCAGCATTATTCACCGCTTGAATCAGATTATCAGCTGTAGATTGTGCGCCATTGAAATCCGCACTGACAAATATGCCTTGAATAAGGCACATCAGGACCATTGCACGATCCTGATTAATAAATGTTGAGCCGAGTCTCATTTCCAGGCTGCTCCACTGCATTCACCGTCGAGGATAGTTCATCAAACTCGATAACCGAGCTTCTTTGCCCCTTGGTGAAACATTAGCATTTCAATGGCAACAATATTTGTTACCTATTGGAGAGGCTTCTCGAAACGCGCCGGCGCGGTGAGTAATTCAGTCGTGGCCTTTGTCGATCAACTCAAATGCCAGGCCTGCCGCGGTCGTATCTTGCAGATACTGAACAACAATCTCTGCGTTGGGATGAAATGCCTGGCCCAAGCGATACGCATCCCATCCTCCAGTGACTCCGATCGGAGGTGGCAGCTTTACAGGTCCCTTCGTCTGGTAGGGATCTCCCAGCAAATCTCGAACACCTGACTGATTCATTCGATGCGTGAACGGAGTGGGCAGCTCACCGGTGTATAGCTCGTCGCCTTGCACCAGTGCCGCCAAGGTGATGACCACCCTTTCCAGTTTTTTCGTCTCAGCCCAGAACCACAATTCGATACCTGGTGCCGGCTTGTGGATAAGGTCCTCGTTTCGCCCTTCAGTGAACAGGGGTACGGGTGAGCCTTGAATGAGGCTTTCGGAAACAAGCTCGTCATAGGTACGGCCGAGCCCTCTGGCCAAGCGATTGATTGTGACCGCATCCATCAGTACCACCCCTGCTCTTCGTTGATTTCGTGCATCCTCGCCCTGGCCACTTCCAAGTCTGCGCCTGCGAAACCCTCTTCAAGCATATAGGGCTTGATCGCGTTGAAGTTATTATCCAGAGCTGTACGGAGGTCATCAGCATCTTGTAGTTGCTTCGTCTCCGTGTTCCTGCCCCCGTAGGTTTCGCTGAATTTCTGGTGAACCCTTGCCGGGATTGCGACACCTGCGACTTTCTTCAAATACTCTTCCACCTGTTTCGCAGTCAAAGTCCTGAAGTTGTTCTGCAGGTAACGCCGAATGGCTGCCTGAGAGGGCATATGGTCCACGTGAAGACCATTGCGGGGCCTGCCGCTGAATGCGCCAAAAGTGTCCACCTCCAGCGGCTTGACTGCCGGCTTGGCAAATACGAGGTACAGAGGAGGCACGCCCGAATCAGCAGGGAAGGTGATGATCACGTCCTGCCAGGTCAGATCATCCTCGGCCGGGAACACCTCGATCTCGCTATCGGCGTCTTCCGCGATGGGGTGTACCAGAACGTTATCCAGCGCTTCAGTTACGCCTGGATATGTCGTAGGCGCACTCACGACCGGCCCCTCGTTTGGCGTCCAGATGATGGTTACGCCACCGAGCTGGGCTTCCATTGCTCGTTTGCCGTCGCTCCAGCGCGCGTCTACAACCGGAACGCTCCCGGTTTGGGTATGCAGACCGTAGGCCCGCACAATCCCATCTGTCCCTCGACGGAATTGAAAGCGTACGCGGGTTGACGCAGCGCTCAGCCCTCGCAGCTCATCTTCGCTGTAAAGAGTGCCGTCGCCCATGTTGGACGGCCACAGAGCCAGCAACAAAGTGCTGGCTGCCGTCCCGGCCGTCATCGCGGTGCCTCGAAGTCCCCAGCCCCCCAGCCCTTCGAATATGGACTGCCCAGCCACCCGCCCCAACGCCACCGTGCCGGCGGCGGCCGCGCCTCGATCGCTGGCGACCACGGAGCTCTTTTGCTCGACCGTGCCAAGCAAGGCGATACGCCCGAAGCTATCAGCAGGCTCTACGGTCGTGCCCGCTGTGGTGGATCCACGCGGCACACTGCAGGATTTGGCGAATACACATTGGCTCGAGGCAAGACCGCGCACAGCATGAGTGGGAATATCGGTGGTGAACTGATTGGTGTAGGTGCCTTCTCGGATCGCCCTGGCCCAAATCTCGGTTGCAGCCTCCGCCCGCACGGCTAAGTCCGGCGCGATACCAATCGAGCCTCCCGTGCCGGCGACAACACTCCCTTGGGTGGCGATCAGCCGATTACTTCCGAACGGACAGCCGCATTTGACAGCGTGCCCCTCGGTAGCCACGGCAAGGTGTTCGTCAATGACGGTAGGGTTGCCCTCGGCGATGAAGCCCATGCTCTTGCAGGCCGGGCACCATACGGGATCACTGATCCTGGCAGCTTTTCGGAACTCAACAGTGTGTGTGGAAGAGCCAGCCACCACGATACCGCCGGTGCTGGTGGGGTCACCTTCCCTGATGACTAAAGCCATGATCGTCCTTGAGGCCTTGGTAGGAAGGAACGAGCCTAGCAAGCGACATCGGGTAAAGCGCAGGGCAGGTTCACGATTCACGACCCGCTTGGCGGCGGAATGTCGGATTTTGTGATGGCAGCTTGACACCCCGACTTTCCTTTGCCACATTTCGCCCCGGAGGATTCGTGTGCCCCGTGACGTTTGGATGGGGACGGAGCCAACTGCTCAGGAGTGCGATACACCGAGAGCAGGAATGCAGAATTTTTGAGCGCATCGGTTTACAGGGCATAAGCAATCGCTATAATGGCGGCCCTTCTAAGCCGGTATAGCTCAGCTGGTAGAGCAACTGACTTGTAATCAGTAGGTCCCGGGTTCGACTCCTGGTGCCGGCACCATAGACACAACGACTCAGGCTCACCGAAAGGTGGGCCTTTTTCGTTTTCAGCGTCGCGTCATCGCTTCGGTGCTTCCTTTCTCAACGCGCCGAACGCTCATCCTGGCCTCAAGAGCCAAACCGCACACCGATGGCCGTGTCATCTGCTCTGCCATACTCTTCACGTCCCCTGCTAGTGTTAATCCAGTGGTTATGACACGACAGCCGCCGTGTCGGAGCCTTTCGCGATCTTTAACCGACAGGCTCGCTCGTTCATTCGTCGCCCTGCGGTTGCACCTGGTTGCACCTGCATTTGCGCCTCGGCTATCGTCGCGAATTCCGGTCATCTTCACGAGGACACATCCATGGCCACTACCACCCTCGGCGTCAAGCTGGACGAGGCGACTCGCGACCGTCTCAAGGAGGCTGCGCGCAAGATCGACCGCACCCCGCACTGGCTGATCAAGCAGGCGATTTTCAGCTACCTCGAAACCCTCGAGAACGGCACCCGCATGCCGGAGCTGAGCGCGCTGGCGCAGCGTATCGGCGAGGGTGACGAAGAGGCGCTGGAAGCCTTGGCCGAGCCGGCGTACCAGCCATTCCTCGAATTCGCTCAGAGCATCCTGCCGCAATCGGTGCTGCGCGCCGCGATCACCGCCGCTTATCGCCGCCCGGAGCCGGAGGTCGTGCCACTGATGCTGGAACAGGCGCGGCTCCCCGCCGAGCAAGCCAAGGCCAGCTACGACCTTGCCTATTGCCTGGCGGAAAACCTGCGCGAGCAGAAGGGCGCAACCGGGCGCGCCGGTCTGGTGCAGGGGCTGCTGCAGGAGTTTTCGCTGTCGTCCCAGGAAGGTGTGGCGCTGATGTGCCTGGCCGAGGCGCTGCTGCGCATCCCGGACAAGGGCACGCGCGATGCGCTGATCCGCGACAAGATCAGCACCGGCAACTGGCAGCAGCACCTGGGCCAGAGTTCGTCGATGTTCGTCAACGCGGCCTCCTGGGGCCTGCTGATCACCGGCAAGCTGGTTTCCACCCACAACGAGACCGGGCTTTCCAGCTCGCTCAATCGCCTGATCGGCAAGAGCGGCGAGCCGGTGATCCGCAAGGGCGTGGACATGGCCATGCGCCTGATGGGCGAGCAGTTCGTCACCGGCGAAACCATCGCCGAGGCTCTGGCCAACGCCAGCAAGCTCGAAGCCAAGGGCTTCCGCTATTCCTACGATATGCTCGGCGAAGCCGCGCTGACCGAGCTGGATGCACGCGCCTATCTGGCCTCCTACGAGCAGGCCATCCATGCCATCGGCAAGGCTTCCCACGGTCGTGGCATCTACGAAGGGCCGGGCATCTCGATCAAGCTTTCGGCGCTGCACCCGCGCTACAGCCGCGCCCAACACGAACGGGTGATGGACGAGCTGTACCCGCGCCTGCTGGAGCTGACCCGGCTGGCACGGCGTTACGACATCGGCCTGAATATCGACGCCGAGGAAGCCGACCGCCTGGAGCTGTCGCTGGACCTGCTCGAACGCCTGTGCTTCGAGCCCGAACTGCGCGGCTGGAACGGCATCGGTTTCGTCATCCAAGCTTACCAGAAGCGCTGCCCCGCCGTCATCGACTACCTGATCGACATGGCCCGCCGCAGCGGCCACCGCCTGATGATCCGCCTGGTCAAGGGCGCCTACTGGGACAGCGAGATCAAGCGCGCCCAGCTCGACGGCCTGGAAGGCTATCCGGTGTACACCCGCAAGATGTACACCGACATTTCCTACATCGCCTGCGCACGCAAGCTGCTGGCGGTGCCGGATGCCGTCTACCCGCAGTTCGCCACCCACAACGCCCATACACTGGCGACCATCTACCACCTGGCCGGCCCCAGCTATTACCCCGGCCAGTACGAGTTCCAATGCCTGCACGGCATGGGCGAGCCGTTGTACGAGCAGGTGGTGGGCAAGGTCTCGGAGGGCAAGCTCAACCGCCCCTGCCGCATCTACGCCCCGGTGGGCACCCATGAAACCCTGCTGGCCTACCTGGTGCGCCGCCTGCTGGAGAATGGTGCCAATACCTCCTTCGTCAACCGCATCGCCGACCAGTCGGTGTCCATCGCGCAACTGGTCGAGGACCCGGTGGTGAGCGTCGAGCAGGCCGCAGCCCGTGAAGGCAGCCTGGGACTACCGCATCCGCGCATCCCGCTGCCGATCGAGCTGTACGGCGAGGTGCGCACCAATTCCAGCGGCCTCGATCTGTCCAACGAGCACCGCCTGGCCTCGCTGTCCAGCGCGTTGCTCAGCCATCACGAGTGGAGCGCGCGGCCGATTCTGGCTGGTACCGAGAGCAGTGGCGACTGGGCCGAAGTGCGCAACCCGGCCGATCTGCGCGACCTGGTCGGCCGGGTACAGCAAGCCAGCCCCGAGGACGTCAGCCACGCACTGGACGCCGCCCAGGCCGCCGCACCGATCTGGCAGGCCACCCCGCCGGCCGAGCGTGCCGCCGTGCTGGAACGCGCCGCCGACCTGATGGAAGCGCAGCTCCAGCCGCTGATGGGCCTGCTCGCCCGCGAAGCCGGCAAGACCTTCAGCAACGGCATCGCCGAGGTGCGCGAGGCGGTGGACTTCCTGCGCTTCTACGCCATGCAGGCGCGCGAGGACTTCAGCAACGACAGCCATCGCCCGCTGGGGCCGGTGGTCTGCATCAGCCCCTGGAACTTCCCCATGGCGATCTTTACCGGCCAGGTGGCCGCCGCGCTGGCGGCGGGCAATACCGTGCTGGCCAAGCCCGCCGAGCAGACGCCGCTGATCGCCAGCCAGGCCGTGCACTTGCTGTTGCAGGCCGGCCTGCCGGAAGGCGTCCTGCAGCTGCTGCCCGGCGATGGCGGCGTGGTCGGCGATGCGCTGGTACGCGACGAGCGCATCCGCGGCGTGATGTTCACCGGCTCCACCGAGGTTGCCGCGATCATCGCGCGCAACCTCGCCGGGCGCCTGGATGCCCAGGGTCGACCGCTGCCGCTGATCGCCGAAACCGGCGGCCAGAACGCGATGATCGTCGACTCCTCGGCACTGACCGAACAGGTGGTGCTAGATGTCGTTTCCTCGGCCTTCGACAGCGCCGGCCAGCGCTGCTCGGCGCTGCGCGTGCTGTGCGTGCAGGAGGACGTGGCCGAGCGCGTGCTGACCATGCTCGAAGGCGCCATGGCCGAACACTGCGTCGGCAACCCGGACCACCTGGCCACCGACATCGGCCCGGTGATCGACCGCGAGGCCAAGGACAACATCGACAAGCACATCGCGGCCATGCGCGGCAAAGGCCGCCGCGTGGTGCAGAAGGCTCGCCATGCGCCGGATCAGCTGGCTCGCGGCACCTTCGTGGTGCCGACCCTGATCGAGCTGGAAAGCCTCGACGAGCTGCAGCGGGAAATCTTCGGCCCGGTCCTGCACGTGCTGCGCTACCCGCGCGAAGAACTCGACCAACTGCTCGACCAGATCAACGCCAGCGGCTACGGCTTAACCCTCGGCGTGCACACCCGCATCGACGAAACCATCGCCCAGGTGACCAGCAAGGCCCATGTCGGCAACCTCTACGTCAACCGCAACATCGTCGGCGCTGTGGTCGGGGTGCAGCCGTTCGGTGGCGAAGGCCTGTCCGGCACCGGACCCAAGGCCGGCGGGCCGCTGTATCTGTATCGCCTGTTGACCACCTGCCCGGCCGATGGCGCCGCCGCGACCTTCGCCCGCATGGATGCTCAGAGCAACATCGAACGCCAGGGCCAGGAGCGACCCGTTGCGGGCCATCGGGCCGCGCTGGATGCCTTCCGCCAGTGGGCCAAGGGCCGCAACGAGGGATTGAGCGAGGCCTGCGAGCGCTTCGCCGCGCTGTCGCAAAGCGGCGTGACCCGTGTGCTGGTCGGCCCGACCGGCGAGCGCAACAGCTACACCCTGCTGCCGCGCGAACGCGTGCTGTGCCTGGCCGATGACGAGCAGGATCGTCTCGTCCAGCTGGCGGCGCTGCTGGCCGTCGGCAGCAAGGCCGTCTGGCCCGATGACGAAAGCACCCGCGCGCTGCGCCTGCAGCTACCGGCGCCGGTGCAGAATCGCATCGAAAGCGTCGCCCAGTGGCAGGACGAAGGCATCGCCTTCGACGCCGTGCTGCATCACGGCGACAGCGATCAGCTGCGCGAAGTCTGTCGTCAGGTGGCGACGCGCCCCGGCCCCATCGTGGCGGTGCATGCCTATGATCGCGGCGATCGCGCGGTGCTGCTCGAGCGCCTGCTGGTGGAGCGCTCGCTGAGCGTCAACACCGCGGCGGCAGGTGGTAATGCGAGCCTGATGAGCATCGGCTGAGGCATTTCGCGGTCAGCCCGCGCGGCGGCTCGGAGTGGCCGCGCGGGCTGCGGATGAACGACCCTGGAGCAGCTCAGGATTGGCTGAGGCTCTCCAGGCTCACCACGTCCGGTTCGCCCGTCTCCTGGCGTGCCGCACCACTGCGCAGATACCAGAAATACGCCAGCTGCGCGCACCCCCAGCCCAGCAGCACGCCCAGCGTATTGGCGAGCATGTCACCCGCCGAAGCGGTACGGTGCGGCTGCAGACCTTGGGCGATTTCGATCGCCAGCGCGGCACTCAGGCTGGCCAGCACCGCCCAGAACAGGCGCCAGCGCGGAAACGCCAGGCGCAGGGTGAACATCAGCGCGGCGAAGCCGAGCAGATGGTGCAGCTTGTCCTGTTGCTCGAACACTTGTGGAACCGGCTCGGGTTTCAACCCACTGAACAGAATGACCGCCAGCACGGCGATGAAAGGCACTACGCGCAAGACATATAAGGGCAAATCGGAAACTCGCTATGGTTGCTCGGCTGAAAGCCCGGAAAACAGGGCGATGATACTGACGAGGCGGCGGGTGATCAGCCCCGCGCTCGCCTGCGTACCGACGGTGCCCGCTATTGAGGACGAATGCCCTCGATAGTTTCATCCCGGTGTCAGACACGCGACGAGCCGGCATCGGCGTTCACTGTGCTCGATGTAGCCAGGAATTGCCGGCACGCTGGCTTCTACGACGGGTCCAGCGATAATGCCGAGGAGCAGGCGGAGACACCCTCCTCGCTCCCTCATTCCACGCCCGACAAGCTTTAACCGAGTAGGACATTTCATGCCACGCACCGCCCTTCTCGTTCCCATCGCCCTGCTGGCGGTGGCCATGGTTTCGATCCAGAGCGGCGCCTCCCTGGCCAAAAACCTGTTCCCGCTTGTTGGCGCCGAAGGCACCACGGCCCTGCGCCTGGTGCTCGGTGCAATCATCCTGTCGCTGGTGATGCAACCCTGGCGTGCACGGCTGGACCTGCGCAAGTGCCGGTCCCTGCTGGCCTATGGCCTGGCGCTGGGTGGCATGAACCTGATGTTCTACATGTCGCTGCAGCGCATTCCCCTCGGCATTGCCGTCGCCCTCGAGTTCACCGGCCCGCTGGCCCTGGCGCTGTTTTCGTCGCGCCGCCTGCTGGATTTCGTCTGGGTCATTCTGGCCATAACCGGTTTGTGGATGCTGCTGCCAACCGGGGCCACGCAGCATGCCATCGACCCCGGCGGCGCGGCGCTGGCGCTCGGCGCCGGGGTTTGCTGGGCGCTATACATCGTCTTCGGGCAGAAAGCGGGCGCCGAGCATGGCCGTCATACCGTTGCCCTCGGCACCTGGGTCGCAGCCCTGCTGGTGCTGCCCATAGGGGTCTGGCATGCGGGTGGCGATCTGCTGTCGCTGGACCTGCTGCCCATCGCGCTGGGCGTCGCAGTGCTCTCCTCGGCCCTGCCCTATAGCCTGGAAATGGTCGCCCTGACCCGCCTGCCGGCACGCACCTTCAGCATCCTGATGAGCCTGGAGCCAGCCGTCGCCGCGCTCTGTGGCCTGGCGTTCCTCGGCGAGCGGCTGCTCTGGGGCCAATGGCTGGCCGTGGCCGCTATCATCGTTGCCTCCGCCGGCGCGGCCGCCACCATCAGGCCCAAGAAATGACCATCGCCCCTGCTCGATCGGCAATGCATGGGGCACGGCCTGCCGACTCCAGCAGGCTACAAAGCGCAACGACTCCCGCCCTGCCAAGCTGCTAGGATCAGCTCGACGCCTTCAGAGACCGCCCTTTCGATGCCGCAACCGCCTTCGCCACCCGGCCAGCTCCAGCGCCAGCCTGCAGACGCGGGACAGCCAGCGCGGCTGGCGATTCTCGGCGACTGGACCCTGGCGCACTACACCGCGCTCAAGCGCGAGGTCGAACGGGCCGCCGCGCCGCTCGACGGCGAACAGTCGATCGATCTCGACGGGCTGGGCGAGCTGGACACGGCCGGCGCGGGCTTGCTGGTGGAGTTGCTCGGCGTGCGGCGCGTCATGCAGCTGGGTTCGGCCCGCTTGCCGAGCGAACGCCTGGCACTGCTGCAGCTGGTAGCTGCGGCGCTGGACGGCCCGCCCACTCCGGCGGAGCCGAAAACCTCGGGGCTGGCCGACGTGCTGGCGGATATCGGCCGTACTCTGGTCAATCTGTGGAACCAGCAGAAAACCCTGCTCGGCTTCATCGGCCTGACCCTGCAGACGCTGTTCGTCACGCTCTGGCGCCCACGGCGCTGGCGGCTTACCTCGCTGGTGGCGCATATCGAGCGAACCGGCCTGGACGCCATGCCCATCGTCGCGCTGCTGACCTTTCTGGTCGGCGCGGTAGTGGCCTTTCTCGGCGCCACGGTGCTGGCCGACTTCGGCGCCAGCATCTACACGGTCAACCTGGTGGCCTTCGCCTTCCTGCGCGAATTCGGCGTGCTGCTGGCGGCGATCCTGCTGGCCGGGCGCACCGCCAGCGCCTTCGCCGCGCAGATCGGCGCGATGAAGGCCAACGAGGAAATCGATGCGATCCGCGCCCTCGGCCTGAACCCGGTGGAACTGCTGGTACTGCCACGGGTGCTGGCAATGCTGATCACCCTGCCGGTACTGACCTTCGTCGGGATGCTCTGCGGCATCGTCGGCGGGCTGGTGGTCTGCGCGCTGGCGCTGGATATCTCGCCGGCGATGTTCTTCACCATCCTGCAGCGCGACATTTCGCTGAACCATTTTCTGGTCGGCCTGGGCAAGGCGCCGCTTTTCGCCTTCCTGATCGCGGTGATCGGCTGCCTGGAAGGCTTCAAGGCCAGTGGCAGCGCGCAGTCGGTGGGCGAACACACCACCTCCAGCGTGGTGCAATCGATCTTCGTGGTGATCCTGCTGGATGCGATCGCCGCGCTGTTTTTCATGGAGATGGGCTGGTGAATGCGGCCGATGCGGTGATCGAAGTTCGCGGCCTGGCCAACCGCTTCGGTCGCCAGAGCGTGCACGAAAACCTCGACCTGGATATCCGTCGCGGCGAAATCCTCGGCGTGGTGGGCGGCTCGGGCTCGGGCAAGTCGGTGCTGCTGCGCAGCATCGTCGGCCTGCGCCGGCCCAATGCGGGCAGCGTGCGGGTGTTCGGCGAAAACCTGCTGGAGCTGCCGACCCGGCGCCGCTCGGAAATCGAGCGGCGCTTCGGTGTGCTGTTCCAGCGCGGCGCCCTGTTCACCTCGCTCAACCTGCAGGAGAACGTCGCCCTGCCGCTGATCGAACACGCCGGCCTGGCGCGCGACGACGCCGAATACCTGGCCCGGCAGAAACTGGCGCTGGCCGGCCTGCCCGCCGATGCCGCCTGCAAGTATCCCGATCAACTGTCCGGCGGCATGATCAAACGCGCCGCGCTGGCACGCGCCCTGGCGCTGGACCCGGAGGTGCTGTTTCTCGACGAGCCCACCGCCGGACTCGACCCCATCGGCGCCGCAGCCTTCGATCAGTTGCTGCTGACCCTGCGCGACGCGCTGGGCCTGAGCGTGTTTCTGGTCACCCATGACCTGGATACGCTCTACGCCATCTGCGACCGTGTCGCGGTGCTGGCGCAAAAGCGCGTGCTGGCGGTCGATACGCTGGCGGCCGTGGCCGCCACCGATGATCCCTGGATTCGCGAATACTTCCATGGCCCGCGTGGCCGCGCCGCGCAGGCAGCGCAGAAGCAGGAGAGGTTCTGATGGAAACCCGTGCCCATCACGTCCTGATCGGACTCTTCACCGTACTGGCGGTCGGCAGCGCGCTGCTGTTCGCGCTGTGGCTCGGCAAGTCCAGCATGGATCGTGAGTACAGCTACTACGAAGTCGGCTTCAACCAGGCGGTGAGCGGCCTGTCGCGCGGCAGCGCGGTGGAATACAGCGGCATCAAGGTCGGCGACGTCACCGACCTGTGGCTCGAGCCCGACGACCCACGCAAGGTTCGCGCGCGCATTCGCGTGTATGGCGGCACACCCATCCGGCAGGACACCCAGGCGCGCCTGGCGCTGGCCAACATCACCGGTAGCATGATCATCCAGCTGCACGGCGGCACACCGGACAGCCCGCGTCTGGAGGGCGATCGCCGCGATCCGCCACTGATCATCGCCGATCCGTCGCCGCTCGCCGCACTGCTGGAGAATGGCGAAGACCTGATGAGCAACATCAACAACCTGCTGGTCAGCGCCAACAAGATCTTTTCCGAGGAAAACACCACGCGGCTGAGCCAGACCCTGGCGCATCTCGAACAAGCCACCGGCGTGCTGTCCGACCAGCGCGGCGACCTCGCCGGTGCCTTGCGCCAGTTCAGCCAGCTGGGCGAACAGGCCAACAGGGTGCTCGCCGATATCAGCCAGCTGACCCGCAACACCAACGGTCTGCTGGACGAACAGGGCCGCAGCCTGCTCGACAGCGCCGAGCAATCCATGGCGGCGTTGGAGCGCGCCACTTTGCGCCTGGACGGTCTGCTGGCCGACAATCAGGGCGCGCTGAACAACGGCCTGCAAGGCTTCAACGAACTGGGCCCGGCGATCAACGAGTTGCGCACCACCCTGGGCGCGCTGCGCCGCGTGACCCAACGCCTGGAAGACAACCCGAGCGGCTTCCTGCTCGGTCGGGACAAGCTGCAGGAGTTCACCCCATGAGGGCATCTCTAAAAACTATCTACGTTGCCATCGCTGCGTTGAAAACGGGCTCAAAATGCTCATTTACAACACGTAAACTCCGCTTTCTCACCCGCTTTCGCCTTGCGCTGGCTGCCTCGCCTACGTTTTTGGAGGTGCCTATGAAATGCCTTGGTCCGCTTCGTCACCTCGCCGTGCTCGCCCTCGTCGGTAGCCTTGGCGCCTGTGCATTGCTGCCGGAAGGCGAGACCCTGCGGATCTTCCTGCTACCCGGCGAAGCGCGCACGGCCCCGCAAGGCGTCGCCGTACCGCTCGATCTGACGTTGCAGATCGCCACCCCGAACGCCAGCCGGGCGTTGTCCAGCGCCCGCATCGCGGTAGTGCCGCAGCCCAACCAGCTCAGCAGCTACCGCGGCGCGCGCTGGAGCGATGCGGCACCGCAACTGCTGCGCGACCGCCTGATCGAAGCCTTCCAGCAGGACGGCCGATTGCCTTCGGTGGTCAACGAGGACGCCAATCTGTATGCCGACCTCGGCCTTTTCAGCGATCTGCGTGCCTTCCAGAGCGAGTACGTCGACGGCGTTCCGCAGGTGGTGATCCAGTTGCAGGCCCGGCTGGTGAGCCGGCATGACCAACGCACCTTCAGCACCCGACGCTTCGAAGTGCGCCAGCCCAGCGCCGACTCGAGCGTGGAAAGCGTGGTCGAGGCGTTCGGCCGCGCCAGCGATGCGCTGAGCCGGGAGCTGATCGCCTGGACGATCGCCCAGGCGCGGCAACGCGACGCCGACTGACGGCGCCCTAATCGCGGCGGAATTGATCCAGGTAAACACGCGTTGGGCTTCAGCGGCCTAGGATTGCTTAACAGGCCGTTGAAAACCTGGCAGAGGCGGGTTTTTCAACAGCCTGCCAACGATCTCGGTTCGCAGGAGCAATTCCATGAGTCAGGCACACCGTTCAACGTTGCGCAGGATCCTGGTGATCACCGCCGTGCTCGCCGTCGTGGCGCTGCTGGCCTGGCTGGAAATGCGCCCGAGCGGCCTCGGCGAGGGCTTCGCCAGCGGCAACGGGCGGATCGAGGCCACCGAAATCGACGTGGCCACCAAGCTGGCCGGCCGAGTGGTCGAGATCAACGTCGACGAAGGCGATTTCGTTCAGCCCGGGCAGGTACTGGCGCGGATGGACACTGAAGTGCTGCAGGCGCAGCTCAAACAGGCCGAGGCCCAGGTGCGCCAGGCGGAAAACGCCATCCTCACCGCCCGCGCCCTGGTCGCCATGCGCGAGAGCGAAAAGGCCACCGCCGAGGCGGTCGTCCATCAGCGGCAGGCCGAGCTGACCGCCGCCACCAAGCGCCACCAGCGCACCGCGGTGCTGGTGGAACGCAACGCCATGGCTCGCCAGCAACTGGACGATGACGTTGCCGCCAAGCAGAGCGCCCAGGCCGCGCTGGCCGCCTCCCGCGCGCAGGTACTCAGCGCCGAGGCCGGCATCGCCGCGGCGAAATCCCAGGTGATCGAGGCCGAATCCGCGCTCGAGGCGGCCAGGGCCAGCGTTGCGCGGCTGCAGGCCGATATCGCCGATAGCCAGCTGAAGACCGACCGCGTGGCCCGCGTGCAGTATCGCGTGGCGCAGCCCGGCGAGGTGCTGGGTGCCGGCGGCAAGCTGCTCAACCTGGTCGACCTGGCCGACGTCTACATGACCTTCTTCCTGCCCGAGCGCCAGGCGGGCCGTGTCGCCATCGGCGCGGACGTGCATCTGGTGGTCGATGCGGCACCGCAGTACGTGATTCCGGCAAAGGTCAGCTATGTGGCCAGCGTCGCGCAGTTCACGCCCAAGACCGTGGAGACCGAGAGCGAACGGGAAAAGCTGATGTTCCGGGTCAAGGCGCGGATCGATCCGCAACTGCTGGAGAAGCACCTGGAGCAGGTCAAGACCGGCTTGCCGGGCATGGCCTACCTGAAGCTCGACGCCGCGGCCGAGTGGCCTGAACACCTGCAGATCAACGTCACGCCATGAGCGATTCCCCGTCTGCGGTGGTGCACGTCAGCGAGCTGACGCTGCGCTACGGTGCCACCTGTGCACTGGACGACGTCAGCCTGGAAATCCCGGCCAACCGCATGGTCGGCCTGATCGGCCCCGACGGGGTCGGCAAGTCCAGCCTGCTCGCGCTGATCGCCGGGGCGCGCCGCATCCAGCAGGGCCAGGTCCGGGTGCTCGATGGCGACATGGCCGACAAACGCCATCGCCGCCGGGTCTGCCCGCGCATCGCCTACATGCCGCAGGGGCTGGGCAAGAATCTCTACCCGACCCTCACCGTGTTCGAGAACCTGGATTTCTTCGGCCGCCTGTTCGGCCAGGATGCCGAAGAGCGCCGCCAGCGCATCGCCGATCTGACCCACAGCACCGGTCTGGCGCCCTTCACCGAGCGCCCGGCCGGCAAGCTGTCGGGCGGCATGAAGCAGAAGCTGGGGCTGTGCTGTGCGCTGATCCACGACCCGGACCTGCTGATCCTCGACGAACCCACCACCGGCGTCGACCCACTGGCGCGCAGCCAGTTCTGGGAGCTGATCGCGCGCATCCGCGGCAACCGTCCCGGCATGAGCGTGCTGGTGGCGACCGCCTACATGGACGAGGCGCAGCGTTTCGACTGGCTGGTGGCCATGGACGAAGGCCGCGTGCTGGATACCGGCACGCCGGCCGAACTGCTGGCGCGCACCGCCAGCGAGGATCTGGAGTCGGCCTTCGTCGCACTGCTGCCTGAAGCCAGGCGACGTGGCCATCAGGCGCTGGTGATCCCGCCGCGCGTGCAACACGAAGGCGCGCCGCAGATCGCCATCGAGGCCCACGACCTGACCATGCGCTTCGGCGATTTCGTCGCCGTGGATCGGGTCAACTTCCGCATCGAGCGCGGGGAAATCTTCGGCTTCCTCGGTTCCAACGGCTGCGGCAAGTCGACCACCATGAAGATGCTCACCGGCCTGCTGCCGGCCAGCGAGGGCGAGGCGTTCCTGTTCGGCCAGCCGGTGGACGCCAGCGGCATCGATACGCGCCGCCGGGTCGGCTACATGTCCCAGGCGTTCTCGCTGTACGGCGAGCTGACGGTGCGCCAGAACCTCGACCTGCATGCGCGGCTGTTCCACATTCCGGCGGCGCAGCGGGGCGAGCGGATCGAGCAGATGCTGGAGCGCTTCGAGCTGACGACGGTCGCCGACAGCCTGCCCAGGGACCTGCCGCTGGGCGTGCGCCAGCGCCTGTCGCTGGCCGTGGCGGTGATCCACAAACCGGAAATGCTGATCCTCGACGAGCCCACGTCCGGCGTCGACCCGGTGGCCCGCGACGGTTTCTGGAGGCTGCTGGTGGAGCTGTCGCGCGAAGACGGCGTGACCATCTTCATCTCCACCCATTTCATGAACGAAGCGCTGCGTTGCGACCGCATGTCGATGATGCACGCCGGCCGTGTGCTGGACAGCGACACGCCGCGCGGACTGATGGCCAAGCGCGGCTTGCCGACGCTGGAAGAGACCTTCATCGCCTACCTGCAGGACGCCACCACCGATGACGCCCAGCCAGAGGCCACGCCAGTTGCCGCCGTCGTTCCGGCAACCGGCACGGGCAGCGAACGGCAGGCGCGCTTCAGCCTGCGCCGCCTGCTCAGCTACAGCCAGCGCGAAGCCACGGAGCTGCGCCGCGATCCGATCCGCGCGACCCTGGCGATGCTCGGCACCGTGCTGCTGATGTTCATCATGGGCTATGGCATCAGCCTGGACGTGGAGGACCTCGGCTACGCCGTGCTGGACCGCGACCAGACCACCACCAGCCAGGCCTATGCGCTGAACATCGCCGGCTCGCGCTATTTCACCGAGAAGGCGCCGCTGCGCGACTACACCGAGCTGGATCAGCGTCTGCGCAGCGGCGAGATCAGCCTGGCGGTGGAGATTCCGCCGAACTTCGGCCGGGACCTCAAGCGCGGCAATACGCCCCAGGTCGGCTTCTGGGTCGACGGCGCGATGCCGACCCGCGCCGATACCATCCGGGGCTACGTCCAGGGCATTCACCTCAGCTACCTGCAGCAGCTAAGCCGCGAAGCCACCGGCAACGCGCCGCAAAGCCAGGTGGACATCGCCCTGCGCTATCGCTACAACCCCGACGTGCAGAGCCTGCCGGCCATGGTGCCGGCGGTGATTCCGCTGTTGCTGATGCTGATCCCGGCCATGCTCACCGCCCTCGGCGTGGTGCGCGAGAAGGAGCTGGGCTCGATCACCAACCTCTACGTCACGCCGGTCACGCGGCTGGAGTTCCTGCTGGGCAAGCAGCTGCCCTACGTCGCCATGGGCATGGTCAATTTCTTCATGATGGTGGCACTGGCCGTGCTGGTGTTCGGGGTGCCGATCAAGGGCAGCCTGCTGACGCTGGTACTGGGCGCGCTGCTCTACGTCATCTGCGCCACCGGCCTGGGCCTGCTGATGTCGTCGATCCTCAACAGCCAGATCGCGGCGATCTTCGGGACCGCCATCGCGACGCTGGTGCCGGCGGTGCAGTTTTCCGGGCTGCTGCATCCGATCTCGGCGATGGAGGGCGCCGGCGCCTTCATCGGCAATATCTACCCGACCAGCCATTTCCTCACCATCAGCCGCGGCGTGTTTTCCAAGGCGCTGGGGCTGGCCGATCTGTATCCCTATTTCATCCCTCTGTTGCTGGCCATCCCGGTGCTGATCCTGCTCAGCGTCGCCGGCCTGAAGAAGCAGGAGAAGTAGATGCGCAAGCTGTCGAACATCCTGCAGCTGGGCATCAAGGAGCTGCGCAGCCTGTACCGTGACCCGGCGCTGGTACTGCTGATTCTCTATGCCTTCAGCCTGGGCATCTACTCCAGCGCCACCGGCGTGCCGGAAGCCCCGCACCGGGCGGTGATCGGCGTCATCGACGAGGATCGCTCACAGGTCTCGACACGCATCATCGACGCCTTCCAGCCACCCTATTTCCTCGAGCCCGTGCCCATCGACCTGGCGCAGATGGACAGCGGCATGGATGCCGGGCTCTACACCTTCACCCTGGATATCCCGCCGAACTTCCAGCAGGACCTGCTCGCCGGACGCCAGCCCTCGATCCAGCTCAATGTCGATGCGACGCAGGTCAGCCAGGCCTTCACCGGCGCCGGGCACATCCAGCAGATCATCAATGCCGAGGTGACGGCGTTCCTCGCCCGTTATCGCAGCGACACCGCGCTGCCCGTCGAGGCGGTGGTGCACATGGCCTTCAACCCGAACCTGGTGCGCGCCTGGTTCGGCGCGGTGAACGAGGTGATCAACCAGATCACCATGCTCTCGATCATCCTCACCGGCGCCGCGCTGATCCGCGAGCGCGAGCACGGCACCATCGAGCACCTGCTGGTGATGCCGGTGACGCCGTTCGAGATCATGAGCGCCAAGGTCTGGTCCATGGGCCTGGTAGTGCTGGTGGCCTCGGCGCTCTCCCTGCGCCTGATCGTCGAAGGCTGGCTGCAGGTGCCGATTCAGGGCTCGCTCCTGCTGTTCGCCTGCGGCGTGGCGTTGCACCTGTTCGCCACCACCTCGATGGGCATCTTCTTCGGCACGCTGGCGCGCTCGATGCCACAACTGGGTTTGCTGGTCATCCTCACGCTGATGCCGCTGCAGATCCTCTCCGGCGGCATGACACCACGCGAGAGCATGCCGGAGATCGTCCAGAACCTGATGCTGGCGGCACCAACCACACACTTCGTCGAGCTGGCCCAGGCGATCCTCTTCCGCGGCGCCGGGGCGGATATCGTCTGGCCACAGCTGGTGGCGCTGGTGGTGATTGGCGGGGTGTTTTTCGTTGGGGCGTTGTCGCGGTTGCGGAGGTCGTTGCGGTAGGACTGGACAAAGCATGGCTTAAGCCAGACCGGGAGGTAAGTATGGATACCGGACTGGCAAGATTGGTATAGCAGTTCGATTTGGAGCTTCGGTGCTAAACCGATTACCGAGTGTGCTGATACACCTGGTTTCGGCCCCCCGGCCGAGTCACTTTCTCTTTGCTCGCGCGAAAGAGAAAGTAACCAAAGAGGAAGCGCGCCCGACATCCGGCCGCGGCGACGCCGGGGTTCCCTCCTGACGGGGAACTGGCTCCGAGTCGCTTGAAAGATTGTTGGTGTTGCTTGGGCTTTGCTTCTTTTTGCACGAACCAACAGGCGCCACCAACCGCCCCTTTCAGGAGGGTGAGCGGAATCGTTGCGTAGAGGGGCGAGCCGCAGGGATGCGGCGAGAGTCGTAAAGGGCCAAGGATGGCCCTTGTACGACGACCCTCGGAGCGGCGATGGAGCGAACGAACCCCGGCGCAGCCGGGGCCGGATGCAGGGGCAAGCGTTTTTGGTTACTTTTTTCGCGACTGAAAAAAGTGACTCGCCCAGCAGGGCGAAACCCGCGCCATCGAGCAACTCGATAAACGATCACGAAAGCGAAACTTTCATTCAACCACCCAATCTTGCCAGTCGGTGTCCGCCCCAGACCTCATTCAGAATCCGCCTCGCCCCATCCGAACACCTCCAGCACCCCGCCCGCCTGGCTTTACGCCACTACACTCATGTTTACTCCGGTAACATAACGGTCACCCGGCCGACCACGGTGCTCGGGAATTTTTGTATCGACGGCCGGTCTATCCTGCCGACATGCTAAGAGCCTGCCGCTCAGCAGCGCGCCAAGGAAGCCAATCATCATGCGCATTCTCGTCACCGGCGGGGCCGGGTTCATCGGCTCGGCCCTGATCCGCCATCTCATTCGCGACACCGAGCACAGCGTGCTCAACCTGGACAAGCTCACCTACGCCGGCAACCTCGAATCCCTGGCGGAAGTGGATGGCGATACGCGCTATCAATTCCTGCAGGCCGACATCGCCGATCGTGAGCGGATTAGCGAAGCGCTGCTGGAGTTCCAGCCGGACGCCATCATGCACCTGGCCGCCGAATCCCATGTCGATCGCTCCATCGACGGTCCTGCCGAGTTCATCCAGACCAATATCGTCGGCACCTACCAGTTGCTGGAAGCCGCCCGCGCCTACTGGCAGAGTCTGCCGGAAGGCCGTCGTGAAGCCTTCCGCTTCCACCACATTTCCACCGACGAGGTGTACGGCGACCTGCACGGCGTCGACGACCTGTTCACCGAGACCACGCCCTATGCGCCCAGCTCGCCCTATTCGGCCAGCAAGGCTTCGTCCGACCATCTGGTCCGTGCCTGGCAGCGCACCTACGGCCTGCCGGTGCTGATCACCAACTGCTCGAACAACTACGGCCCCTATCACTTCCCCGAAAAGCTGATCCCATTGGTGATCCTCAACGCGCTGGATGGCAAGCCGCTGCCGGTCTACGGCGACGGCGCCCAGGTACGTGACTGGCTCTATGTCGAGGACCACGCCCGCGCGCTGTTCAAGGTGGTCAGCGAAGGGAAGGTCGGTGAGACCTACAACATCGGCGGCCACAACGAGCAGAAGAACATCGACGTGGTGCGCGGCATCTGCGCGCTGCTGGAAGAGCTGGCGCCGAGCAAGCCCGAAGGCGTGGCGCGCTATGAAGACCTGATCACCTTCGTCAAGGATCGCCCCGGCCACGACCTGCGCTACGCCATCGATGCCGGCAAGATCGAGCGTGAGCTGGGCTGGGTCCCGCAGGAAACCTTCCAGACCGGCCTGCGCAAGACCGTGCAGTGGTACCTGGACAACCTCGAATGGTGCCGTCGCGTACAGGATGGCAGCTATCAACGTGAGCGCCTCGGCGCCCTGGAGAACATCGCATGAAGGGAATCATCCTTGCCGGCGGCTCCGGCACCCGGCTGCACCCGATCACCCTCGGGGTATCCAAGCAGCTGCTGCCGATCTACGACAAACCCATGGCCTACTACCCGATCTCGGTGCTGATGCTCGCCGGTATCCGCGAGATCCTGGTCATCTCCACACCACAGGACCTGCCGCAGTACCGCAACCTGCTGGGCGACGGCAGCCAGTTCGGGGTCAGCTTCAGCTATGCCGAGCAGCCCTCGCCGGACGGCCTGGCCCAGGCCTTCCTGATCGGCGAGGAATTCATCGGCGACGATTCGGTGTGCCTGATCCTCGGCGACAACATCTTCCACGGCCAGCATTTCACCGAGAAGCTGCAGCGCGCCTCGGCGCAGAAAAGCGGCGCCACGGTGTTCGGCTACTGGGTCAAGGACCCTGAGCGATTCGGCGTGATCGACTTCGACGAGAACGGCAAGGCGCTGTCCATCGAGGAGAAGCCGCAGCAGCCCAAGTCCAGCTATGCGGTCACCGGCCTGTACTTCTACGACAACGACGTGGTCGAGATCGCCAAGACGATCAAGCCCTCGCCGCGCGGCGAGCTGGAGATCACCGACGTCAACAATGCCTACCTCAAGCGTGGCGACCTCAACGTCGAGCGCTTCGGTCGCGGCTTCGCCTGGCTCGACACCGGTACCCACGACAGCCTGCTGGAAGCCTCGCAGTACGTGCAGACCATCGAGCATCGCCAGGGCCTCAAGGTCGCCTGCCTGGAGGAAATCGCCTACCAGCACAAGTGGATCGACCGCGAGCAGCTGCTGCGCCGCGCCGATGCGCTGGGCAAGACCGGCTATGGCCAGTACCTGTTCAAGATCGCCGGGGAACACCCATGAAGGTCATCGAAACCAGCATTCCCGATGTGCTGATCATCGAACCGAAGGTCTTCGGCGACGAGCGTGGATTCTTCTACGAGAGCTTCAACGCCGCAGCCTTCGAGGCGGCGACCGGGCTCAAGCGCAGCTTCGTCCAGGACAACCATTCCAAGTCCCAGCGCGGCGTGCTGCGCGGCCTGCATTACCAGATCCAGCAGCCCCAGGGGAAACTGGTGCGGGTGGTGGCCGGCGAGGTGTTCGACGTGGCCGTGGACCTGCGCCGCAGCTCGCCGAGCTTCGGACGCTGGGCCGGCACCCACCTGAGCGCCGAGAACCAGCGCCAGCTGTGGATTCCCGAAGGCTTCGCCCATGGCTTCGTGGTCCTCAGCGAGAGTGCCGAGTTCCTCTACAAGACCACCGACTACTATGCGCCGGAGCATGAGCGCAGCCTGTTGTGGAATGACCCCGAACTCGGCATCCAATGGCCGATCGAGCAGGCGCCGCAATTATCCGGCAAGGATGCGGCAGGCAAACGCTTGAGCGAGGCAGACCTGTTCCCATGAAGATCCTGATCACCGGCAGCAAGGGGCAACTGGCTCAGGCCCTGCAAACCTCGCTTGCGGGTGAAGGCACCGTATTGGCGCTGGGGCACAACGCCATGAACCTGGCCGATCCAGAACAGATACGCCAGCAGATCGGCCTGCTACGCCCGGACCTGATCGTCAACGCGGCCGCCTACACGGCCGTGGATCTCGCCCAGGAGCAGGCCGAGCTGGCCTATGCGGTCAATGCCACCGGCCCGCGGGTGCTGGCCGAAGAGGCCGCCAGGCTGGGGGTGCCGCTGATCCACTATTCCACCGACTACGTCTTCGACGGGCGCAAGCCGCAGCCCTACAGCGAAGACGACGTGCCGCACCCCCTGAGCGTCTACGGTGCCAGCAAGCTGGCCGGCGAGCAGGCGATTGCCGCGGTAGGCGGCGAGCACCTGATCCTGCGCACCAGCTGGGTCTATTCGCTGCAGGGCCGCAACTTCCTGCTGACCATGCAGCGACTTTTGCAGCAACGAGACTCGCTCACCGTGGTCAGCGACGAGATCGGCGCGCCGACCTGGGCGGGCACCATCGCCCGCGCCACCGCGCAGCTGATCAACGCCCGGCGCAAAGGCCACGGTGAGTTCAATGGCCTGTACAACCTGACCGCCAGCGGCGAAACCTCCTGGTACGGGTTCGCCCGCTCGATCGCTGGCCACCTGCGCCAGCAGGATCGCCTGTGCGCGGAAATCGAGCCGATCGCCTCGAAGAACTACCCGACCGCGGCCGAGCGTCCGCTCAATTCGCGCCTCGACTGCTCACGCCTGCAACGCGACTGGGACATCCGGCTCCCGCATTGGGAGGCTGCCCTGCAGGAATGTCTGGCCCAAACCCGTTGCTGCCAACCGGAACAGCCGCTGCCGGCCACCCAGAGCGTCTGAACGGACGACGCCAGGCGACGCCTTGCCTGACGAGGGCCGACAGATACAGGCGCCCTCGACGCTGCGAATGTGCATAATCGTGCCGGACCCACAGGCACACACGCATGACCGCACCCGTAACTCCGCGTCGCCCCCGCTGGCGCAACCTGGCCTTGCTGGCCCTGCTGCTGGCGCCGCTGCTCTGGCCGTTGCAGCAATTGGCCGAGCGTTATTACAGCAACGAGCTGATCGAACAGAATCGCCAGACGCTCGATCTCTATGTCGCCAACCTGCTGGGCATCCTGAGCCGCTACGAAGTATTGCCGCGCATCCTCGGTGACCTGCCCGCGTTGCGCGCCGCCCTGCATGGCGCCGAAGAGCCGGCGGTGCGCGACAGCGCCAATCGCCTGCTGAAGAAGCTGCACCGGCAGACCGGTGCCGATGTGATCTACCTGATGGACCTGGAAGGCACCACGCTGGCCTCCTCCAACTGGGACGACCCGGACAGCTTCGTCGGGCGCAACTTCGCCTTTCGGCCGTACTTCCGCCAGGCCATGGAAGGACAAGGCCGGCTCGGACGCTTCTTCGGCCTCGGCAATACCTCCGGCAAGCGCGGCTACTACTTCGGCGCCGCTGTGTACGACGATGAAAAGGCCATCGGCGTGCTGGTGGTCAAGGTCGACCTGGACCACACCGAGACGCTCTGGGGTAATACGCCGGAACGGCTGCTGGTGACCGACAACTTCGGCGTGGTGATCCTGACCTCGCAGCCGGAGTGGCGCTTTCGCGCCACCCGCGGGCTGGAGGAGGACGAACGCGAACAGATCCGCTTCGATCAACCCTACACCACACTCAATCCGCGGCACCTGACGCTGGATATCGATTCCTGGCTGATCCAGAGTCGCGAACTCAAGGAGATCGACTGGACGGTGCGCATCCTGGCGCCCGTCAGCCTGGTCGAGCGACCGGTGCGCACCGTGGTCGCCATCGGTGCCGCGACCCTCCTGGCGCTGCTGCTCTGGCTCGGCCTGTTGATGCAGCGCCGGCGGCATTTCATCGAACGTCTGGCGCTGGATACCCGCGCCCGCCAGCAGCTGGAACAGCGCGTTCAGGAGCGCACCCGGGACCTTGAGGCGCTGAACCGGCGGCTGAAGGTCGAGGTGCTCGAGCGCGAGCAGGCCCAGCAGGAACTGGTCCGCGCCCAGGACGAACTGCTGCAGGCTGGCAAACTCTCGGCGCTGGGCACCATGAGCGCCAGCATTAGTCACGAGCTCAACCAGCCGCTGGGCGCCATCCGCAGCTATGCCGACAACGCCGGGGTGCTGCTCGATCAGCAACGCAACGAGGAGGCGCGCGACAACCTCAAGCTGATCAGCGAGCTCACCGCGCGAATGGCCTCGATCATCGCCCACCTGCGCGCCTTCGCCCGCCGCGACCGCCATGCGCCCGAGCGCGTGGCGTTGCAACCGGCGCTGGACGATGCCCTGGCGCTGCTGGCCAAACGTCGCCAGGCGCTGGGCGTCGAGCTGATTCGCGACCTGCCGGAAGCGACCCTCTGGGTCCAGGCGGGCGAGACGCGCCTGCGGCAGATCCTCTCCAATCTGCTGGCCAACGCCCTCGACGCGCTGAAGGAGCGGCCGCCGGAGCGGCGCATCTGGCTGCGAGCCGAGCGCAACGAAGGCGGTGTGCTGCTGACCCTGCGCGACAACGGCCCCGGTTTCAGCACTGAGGCGCTGCAGCGCGCCCGCGAGCCCTTCTTCACTACCAAGACCAGTACCCAGGGGCTGGGCCTGGGCCTGGCCATCTGCGATACCCTTGCCCGCGCCCTGGATGGCGAGCTGACCCTGGCCAACCATCCCGAAGGCGGCGCCCAGTTATGTCTTTACCTGCGCAGCGCCGATCCGGGCGTGACCTTTCCGAGCGAGGACTGAACCGCATGAGTCAGATCGATTCCCAGACCCAGGTGTTGCTGGTCGACGACGATCCCTACCTGCGCAAGGCGCTGAGCCAGACCCTCGATCTCGCCGGGTTGCGCGTACTCGGCCTGGACGACGCCCGCGGCCTGGCGGCGCGATTGCCGGCGGACTGGCCGGGCGTGGTGGTCAGCGATATCCGCATGCCGGGGCTGGATGGCCTGCAGCTGCTGCAACAGCTACAGGACCACGATGCGGAACTGCCGGTGTTGCTGATCACCGGCCATGGCGACATCCAGCTGGCGGTGCAGGCGATGCGCGCCGGCGCCTACGACTTCCTGGAAAAGCCTTTTCCCAGCGAGGCCCTGCTCGACAGCGTGCGCCGGGCCCTGGCCCTGCGCCAGCTGGTGCTGGACAACCGCAGCCTGCGTCTGGCCCTGGCCGACCGCCAGCAACTGTCGGCGCGCCTGCTCGGCCAGTCACCGGCCATGCAGCGCCTGCGCGAGCAGATCGGCGCATTGGCCGGTACCCAGGCCGACGTGCTGATCCTCGGTGAAACGGGTGCGGGCAAGGAAGTCGTGGCGCGGGCCCTGCACGACCTGTCCAGCCGTCGCGACGGCCCCTTCGTCGCCATCAATGCCGGTGCGCTGGCCGAATCCGTGGTCGAGAGCGAGCTGTTCGGCCACGAAGCCGGCGCGTTCACCGGCGCGCAGAAACGCCGTATCGGCAAGTTCGAATTCGCCAACGGCGGCACCCTGTTCCTCGACGAGATCGAGAGCATGAGCCTGGACGTGCAGGTCAAGCTGCTGCGCATGCTGCAGGAGCGCGTAGTCGAGCGACTGGGCGGCAACCAGTCGATCAGCCTGGATATCCGCGTGATCGCCGCCACCAAGGAGGATCTGCGCCTGGCCTCCGACCAGGGCCGTTTCCGCGCCGACCTCTACTACCGGCTGAACGTCGCCCCGCTGCGTATTCCGCCGCTGCGCGAGCGCAGCGAAGACATGCTGTTCCTGTTCCAGCATTTCACCGAGACCGCCGCGAGTCGCCATGGTTTGCCGGTCCGCGAGGTGCGTCCCGAACAGCGCGGCCAGCTCTTGCGCCACACCTGGCCCGGCAATATCCGCGAACTGCAGAACACCGCCGAACGTTTCGCTCTGGGCCTGCCACTGGGCCTGGAGCCTGTCGACGAAGTACCCCACGCACCTGCCGAGGCGAGTGGCGCGAGCCTGGGCGAACAGGTGGAAGCCTTCGAGCGCGCGCTGATCGCCGCGGAACTGGCGCGTCCGCACGGTTCGCTGCGCAGCGTCGCCGAAGCGCTGGGCCTGCCCCGCAAGACCCTGCACGACAAATTGCGCAAGCATGGCCTGAGCTTTACCGAAGCTGGCGGAAGTTCGCCCGAGGATGGCGATTGACTGGCGGCTTTCCGCCACATTCTTTTCAGCTCCGTTGTTGGCGACGACTGGAGCCTGGGGCTTTCTTCCGATGCTGCTAGGTTTAAAACGGCGAATTAGAGGTGTCGCCGGAAAATTAGCGGCAGCATTCCGGCGCAAGCCGGGTACACTTCGGCGGCCAAGGGTAGCGCGATGGCCATGTGGCACAGCGTTTGCTCTTGTAACAAGATGAGCCGGCAAAGCGGATCGCAGTTGGCATATCGGCGTTCCACCGATGATGCCTGGTTCGTCCAGCCGGTTATTGCCGGGCTGCCTCTGATCCGGGCAGCTCATTCACAACAAGAGGAAAAACAACAATGTTCAAACTGACTGCCAAGGCGCTCGCGTGCGCCCTGTCGCTGAGCATCGCGGGCATGGTCCAGGCGGCCGATCCGATCAGCATCAAGTTCTCCCACGTGGTTGCCGAAAACACGCCGAAAGGCCAGGGCGCCCTGCTGTTCAAGAAGCTGGTGGAAGAGCGTCTGGCTGGCAAGGTCGAGGTTCAGGTCTACCCGAACTCCTCGCTGTTCGGTGACGGCAAGGAAATGGAAGCGCTGCTGCTGGGCGACGTTCAGCTGATCGCGCCTTCGCTGGCCAAGTTCGAGCACTACTCCAAGGGCGTTCAGGTATTCGACCTGCCGTTCCTGTTCGACGACATCGAAGCGGTCGATCGCTTCCAGAAGGGCGAAGCCGGCCAGAAGCTGCTGCGCTCCATGGAAGACAAGAACATCACCGGTCTGGGCTACTGGCACAACGGCCTGAAGCAGCTGTCGGCCAACAAGCCGCTGCGTGAGCCCAAGGATGCCCGTGGTCAGAAGTTCCGCGTACAGGCTTCCGCCGTGCTCGACGAGCAGTTCAAGGCGGTGCGCGCCAACCCGCGCAAGATGAGCTTCGCCGAGGTGTATCAGGGCCTGCAGACTGGCGTGGTCAACGGTGCAGAGAACCCGTACTCGAACATCTACTCGCAGAAGATGCACGAAGTACAGAAGTACATCACCGAGTCCAACCACGGTCTGCTGGACTACATGCTGATCACCAACACCAAGTTCTGGAACGGTCTGCCGGATGACGTGCGTGGCGAACTGGAAAACATCCTGGTCGAAGTCACCGCCGAGGTGAACAAGCTGGCCGACGAGCTGAACAAGGGTGACAAGCAGCGCATCCTGGATGCCGGCACCACCGAGATCATCTACCTGACTCCGGAAGAGCGTAACCTGTGGCGTGAAGCCATGAAGCCGGTCTGGAAGAAGTTCGAAGGCGAGATCGGTGCTGACCTGATCAAGGCCGCCGAAGCTGCCAACCAGGGCGCGTAATGCCCATGGAGGGGTGGGTATCCCCACCCCTCTGCTTCACCACCGGTGATACCGACAGATCAGTGAAAAGCCAGGCAACTGCCGAGCCGAAGTCCCGACGGGCCCGGAGCCGCAGCGCCGATGTGATCGGGAGCCTGCTGTCTCGGTGGTATGAAACAGGCTTTCGTCGAGTGCTTTTTACTGCTCTGTCTCCAGCCGGACCCGGCTGGGCATGACGCGCGCTCCGCGCTCGGCTACCGCACATAAACCGCAATCCATCGGGAGATGTCATCCATGAACGCCCTTCGGCGCGTCTGGGACCACTTCGAGGAAGGTTTCATCGCCTTCCTGCTGGGAGCCATGACACTGGTGACGTTCGTCTACGTCATCCTCAACAATGCCTACACCCTGTTCTACAACCTGGCGGACCGTTATCCGGCAGCCGAGGATTTCTTCTTCGCCATCGGTGATTTCATCATCGGGCTGGCGCAGGCGATGACCTGGAGCAACGCGCTGACCAAGGCGCTGTTCGGCTGGCTGATCTTCTTCGGCCTGGCCTATGGCGTGCGCACCGCCGGCCATATCGGTGTCGATGCGCTGGTCAAGCTCGCGCCGCGCCATGTGCAACGCATCATCGGCCTGATCGCCTGCGTGGTCTGCCTGGGCTATGCGGGGCTGCTCAGCGTCGCCAGCTTCGAGTGGATGCACACCTTGTTCAACGCCAACATCGGTGCCGAAGACCTGGGTCATGTCGGCATCAAGCAGTGGCATATCGGCATGATCGTGCCTTTCGGTTTCACCTTGATGTTCATTCGTTTCGCCGAGATTCTCGTGCGCATCCTGCGTAACCAGCAGACCGGCCTGGGGCTGGCCGACGAGGCCGCCGACGCGGTCAAGCTGACCGAGCACGAGGAGCACAAGTAAATGACCATTCTGTTTCTGTTCGCGGTGCTGTTCGCGCTGATGTTCATCGGCGTGCCGATCGCCGTCTCGCTCGGCCTGGCCGGCTCGCTGACCATCATGCTGTTCTCCGAAGACTCGGTCCGCTCGCTGGCGATCAAGCTGTTCGAGACCTCCGAGCACTACACCCTGCTGGCGATTCCGTTCTTCCTGCTGGCCGGTGCCTTCATGACCACCGGTGGCGTGGCACGGCGTCTGATCGACTTCGCCAACGCCTGCGTGGGCCATATCCGTGGCGGTCTGGCGATCGGTGCGGTGATGGCGTGCATGCTGTTCGCCGCCCTGTCCGGCTCCTCGCCGGCCACCGTGGCCGCAGTAGGCTCCATCGCCATCGCCGGCATGGTGCGTTCGGGCTATCCACGCGAATTCGGTGCGGGCATCGTATGTAACGCCGGTACCCTGGGCATCCTCATCCCGCCGTCGGTGGTGATGGTGGTCTACGCCGCCGCCACCGAGCAGTCGGTGGGCAAGCTGTTCATGGCCGGCGTGATCCCGGGCATCCTGCTCGGCGTCGCGCTGATGGTTGCGATCTACATCATCGCGGTGAAGAAGAACCTGCCGGCGCTGCCGCGCGCCTCCTTCCGCGAGTGGCTTTCGGCTGGCCGCAAGGCCCTGTGGGGTCTGCTGCTGATGGTGATCATCCTCGGCGGCATCTACTCCGGCATGTTCACCCCCACCGAAGCCGCCGCAGTGGCTGCGGTCTACTCGGCCTTCATCGCGCTGTTCGTGTACAAGGACATGACCATTCGGGAATGCCCGAAGGTGGTGCTGGATTCGGCCAAGCTGAGCATCATGCTGATGTTCATCATCGCCAACGCCATGCTCTTCGCCCATGTGCTGACCACAGAGCAGATCCCGCAGGCCATCACGGCATGGGTACTGGCAGCGGGTCTGGAGCCGTGGATGTTCCTGCTGGTGGTGAACATCGTGCTGCTGGTGGCCGGCGCCTTCATGGAGCCGTCGGCAATCATCCTGATCCTGGCGCCGATCCTCTTCCCAATCGCCGTCGAGCTGGGGATCGACCCGATCCACCTGGGTGTCATCATGGTGGTGAACATGGAGATCGGCCTGATCACGCCGCCCGTGGGGCTGAACCTGTTCGTGACATCAGCCGTCACCGGCATGAGCGTCGCCCAGGTGATTCGTGCCGCCATGCCGTGGCTGATGATCCTGCTCAGCTTCCTGATGGTGATCACCTACATCCCGGCGATCTCGCTGGCACTGCCGAACTGGCTGGGCATGTAAGCCCGGTCGAGGCTTCACTTTCCTTTTTTCGCCCGGCTTATGCCGGGCTTTTTTTCGTCTGGAGGAATGTCGGGATAGCGATGGGAGGCCTGGAAAGATGATCGCTCCCATGCTCTGCGTGGGAGCGCCGTCACCGGGTGCAAGTGCCCTCAAGGGTTCCCATGCAGGAGCGTGAGGAACCATCAGAACAGTACAGCGGAGCTCAGCCGCTCGTCAGCATCAGAGTCCCAGCACATCCGCCGGCCGGCGGCGGAACCAGCCCGTCAGTGACAGCCGGTCGGTCTGGGTGACCAGAACCTCATGGGGAAAACGGTCGGAGAGAAATACCACCAGGCTGCCGGCCAGCGGCGGAATGTCGAGCTGCGAGCCATCTTCGAAATGCATGCGCAGGGCACCACCATCACCCTCCTGCCAGTCCGGGTTGAGGTAAGCCACCGCGGTGACGCAACGGCTGTCGTCGTCACGGAAACGATCCAGGTGCGTCTTGTAGAACGCTCCGGGCGGGTACAAGGCAAAGTGGCACTCGAACTCTTCCAGGCCCAGGAACAGGGTCTGGTTGAGGCTAAGGCGCAGTTCGTCCATCAGCGCAAGATAGCGGTCGCATACCGCCGATTGTCTCTCTTCCAGCCACTGGATGTGATCGCCGCGAATGCCCTCGCGAACCTCCATGGCCTCACCTCGACCGATGCCTGCCGGCGCCAGTGCGCCCTCGGTCTCGCGTCTGCGGCACTCCGCCGCCAGTTCATGGGTCAGATCAGAAGGAAGGAATGAAGCCTGCAGCGACCAGCCGCGCTCGGCCAGGTCGTCGATGATGGTATTGAACGGCAAATAAGTGACTCCCGAAGAGTTGGTAGCGGAGTCTAACAGCAGCACTTCACGGCTCGACAGACGACCGTCGGCGCATCGAAAATAAACCGCCCGCCAGACAGGAGCTTCCATGCGCGCCCTCTTAGCTTGTGTGTTACTGACCTTCAGCTTCGCCAGCCTGGCCGACAGCTACATCGACCTCTACGAGACCGCCGGCTGGAAGGACCAGCGGGCCAACTTCGCCGACGCCCTGACCGCCGCCCAGCAACGCTACAAGAGCACCTTGCCACCCGCGGTGTTCCAGGCCCTGGTGAACAACAGCAATCGCCGCTTCGCCGCCGATGCCATCGACCGGCGCGCGTTGCAGGCCCTGCGGGAAAACCTGCAGGAACCCCAGCCGGCATTGGCGTTCTTCCAGTCGCCGCTGGGCCGCAAGATCGTTGCCTCGGAGGTGCTGGCCGGCCGCAGCGAGCAACTGGCGAAGTACGAAAACGGCCTGCCGAGGGTCGAGGCCGGAAGTAACCGGCAATTGCTGATCCGTCACCTCGCCCAGGCATTGCCCGCCAGCGAGGCCGGTGCCGAAGTCAGCCTGGCACTGGCCGGAGTCGCCGCCGACAGTCTCGACCAGATGCTGCCGGGCATCCTCGGCGGCGGGCAGACGCAAAGCCTGCTGGAAAGCCAGCGCGAGCGTCTGATCCAGCAGATGGAAAGGGATCTGGACAACACCCTGCTGCATGTCTACCGCGACCTGTCGGATGCCGAGCTGGAGCAATACCTGGAGTTCGCCAGTTCCAGCGAAGGCAAGGCTTACTACCAGGCGGCGTTGCAGGCATTGCGGGCCGGCCTCGCCGTCGGCCAGAGCAGCGCCGCGCTGACGGCGGGGCAGTAGGGTCGTTACTGCAATCGCTCACGCAGAAAGTCGAAGTAATACTGGCGCAACGCCTCGCGCTCGTTGACCAGGTGATGACGGGCGTCCGGCAGCCGGAGTATTTCCGGTGCGGCGAACTTGCTTTCCAGTATCGGCAGGTTGTGCCGCCAATCCACGGTCAGGTCCGCCTCCCCCTGGATGATCAAGGGCGAATGCAGACTGTCCGGCGCCTGTTCGATACGCGGAATCCAGCGTGACAGCGCACCGACCCAGCGGGTGGGCAGGATATTCGGCTGCAACGGATCACGACGCTGCACGAAGTCGAGAAAGGCCGGGTCGCCGGAGTTCTCGCTGAACGTACGGGGAATCTGCTGCACGAAGCGCCGTACCAGCTCGTAGCTGACCCGCGACCGCAGCCAGGCCCGTGGGCGGATCAGCGGTGCCAGCAGGATGCTGCGCCCCAACTCCGGGTTATCCGGATGATGCAGCAGATGATCGATGGCGATCGCGCCACCGGTACTCTGCCCCAGCAGGTGCCAGGGCCGGGGCAGCTGCAGCTGGCGCGCCTGTTCGAACAGGCCCTCGAGCACCGCCTGATACTCTTCGAACTCATCGATGCTGGCGCGCGGCCCGCTGGACAACCCGTGCCCCGGCAGATCACAGCCCAGCACCGCGAAACCCATCGCCAGGCCCCAATCCACCACGTGCCGGTACAAACCCATGTGATCGTAATAGCCATGCAGGATCAGCAGCGTGGCATGCGGCTGCTCTGGCCACCAGGCCTGCGCGACGATGTCGTAGTCATGCACGCGAAACCGCCCCAGGCGGTGCTGGACGTCAGGCCGATGCGGCAGGTCGAGGCCGTAGTAGGCCTGGTATTCGAGGGTTTCGGCGGATGCATCGACAGCCTGCGACAACGAGGTCAGACCGTTGCGCAGACGCTCGGGCTGGATACGCGAGGACATGGGCATACTTTTCGGATTGCTTTGCTCCGGGATATTCAGCTCTGCGCCGCGCCATGGCAAGCTTGCCCACCCGCAACCCGAGTTCCGCCATGAGCACCCGCCGCAAATACCTGCTCGCCACGCTGATCGTCCTGCTCTGGGCCGGTGCCATGCTCGCCGCCTTCCAGTGGTTCGAGGCGCGCTACCTACGCACCTTCGAGGGCGAGCGGGCGGAGCTGTTTTCCGGCGATGCGCTGCAGCTGCCGCTCGAGCTGCAAGGACCGGGCCTCGTGCGTTTCGTGCACTTCTGGGATCCGGGTTGCCCCTGCAACGTGGGCAACCAGCAGCACCTGGAGGAGTTGCTCGAGCGCTTCGCCGGGCAGCCGGTGAGCTTCCATGAAGTACGCCGGCCGGGCAGCACCGGCCGACTGCCGCCTTCGCTCCAGGCCCTGCAGCCGTTGCCGGGCCTGGTCGGCGCCGAACAGCTGCCAGCCAGCCCGGCGGTAGGCATCTGGGACCAGAGCGGCGAACTGGTCTACATCGGCCCCTACAGCGAGGGCGCCGTGTGCAGCTCGGACAACAGTTTCGTCGACCCCATCCTCGAAGCCGTGCTGGCCGGCCGCAAGGTGCGCGCCACCCATTCGCTGGCGGTGGCCTGTTTCTGCGATTGGCAGAGCGGTGAAAGCCCTTGATCGAACGGAATGGAGCAGCGCCTCGAACGACAACCTGAACCGACCTGGGTACCGGTGATTCCGGAAAATCTTGATCACGATCAAATGATAATGATTTTCAATTGATCGAAAATGGCTTCCACCGGCCCTGCGGCCGACGATTCCACTGGGAGCCTTTCGATGATTTTCCGCCTTCACCCTCTGGCCCTGGCTTGCCTCGCCGTCAGTTCATCCGTCCTCGCCGCACCGCAGGAAACTGCCCCGCTGGAACTGCAGGAAACCGTCGTCACGGCCAAGGGCTACCAGGCTGCCACCCAGGATATTCCGCAGGCCATCGAAGTGCTGCAGGCGCGGCCGACCGAAACCGGCGGCCCGGCCGGCAGCCTGTTCCGCGGCAAGCCGGGCCTGGCCGTGCACAGCGACGGCGCCTGGGGCCAGAACCCGGTGCTGCGCGGCATGAAGAAGGAAAGCACCGTGCTGATGGTCGATGGCGTGCGCGTCAACTCGGCGCAGCCACAGGGCTCGCTGGCCTCCTTCCTCGACCTCGGCCTGCTGGAGCGCGCCGAAGTGGTGAAGGGACCGAGTTCGGTGCTCTATGGCAGCGGCGCGATGGGCGGGGTGGTCAACCTGATCACGCCCGAGGCGCGCTTCACCGAACAGGATCAGACCAGCGGGCGCTTCGGCCTGTCCGCCAGCAGCGTCGATGAAGGCTTCAACGGCGCGGCCTTGTTGCGCGACTCCAGCAGCGAGCATGCACTGGTGCTTGGCGTCGCCGGACGCAAGCTCAACGACTACGACAGCCCCAGCGGCACAGAGGAACGCACCGGCTACAGCTCCGACAGCCTGCTGCTCAAGTACAAGCAGCGCCTGAGCGAGGATGTCAGCGTCAACCTCAACGTGCAGCGGCATACCGACCGCGACGTCTGGTATCCCGGCTCCGCCCGCATCGGCACCCCGGCCCTGCTCGGCACCGTGACCATGCATTCGCCGGAACAGCGCCGCGAACTCTACCAGCTGGGGCTGGAGAACCGCCTCGGCGAAGGGACGCTGAACACCGAAATCTACCGCCAGGAGGTCTACCGCGAGATTCGCGCCTATTCATCGAACCTCGACCGCAACCAGGTGCGCAACGACGTCAGCTTCATCACCCACGGCCTGCGCACGTCATATCTGGTACCGGTCGGCTCGCATCTGCTGACGGTCGGCGGCGAAGGCTGGAAGATGACCGGCGATCCGGAGCGACACATCCATAACAATCCGCCGCTGTTCAACAATGACCAGCGCAACGACCCCTTCAAGGATGGCGAAGTCAGCTCCTACGGGCTGTTCCTTCAGGACGAGTTCCAGCTCGGCCGCACCGCCATCGTCGCCGGCGCCCGCCTGGACCGCGTTACTGGCGACGCCAAGCAGAAGGGCGCGGCACAGACCAGCGGCCTGAGCAGCAGCGACAACAACCTCTCTTGGTCGCTGGGCGCTACCCACCCGCTGACCGAGACCCTCAACCTCTACGCCAACATCGGCCAGGCCTACCGCGCGCCCGACCTGCGCGAGCGCTTCGAGGATGCCGCCCGTGGCGACGGCTACTACCACGTCGGCAATCCCCAGCTGGACCCCGAGCGCTCCACCAGTTTCGAGATCGGCCTCAAGGGCCACGGCAGCGACTTCGACTATCGCCTGGCGGCCTTCCATACCCGCATCGACGACTACATCGCCGGCCGCGTGACCGGGATGAACGCACCCAACGGACTGCCGATCAAACGCACCGAAAACCTCGACGAAGTGGTGATCTACGGCCTTGAAGGTGGCGCCAGCAAGGCCGTCGGCGCCTTCGTGGTGGACGGCAGCTTCACCTGGCTGCGCGGCGAGAACAAACAGGACGACGAAGCGCTGTACCAGATGCCAGCCCACGAGCTGACCCTCGGCATCGGCCAGCCCGCCGAGCGTGGCTTCTACTGGCACGCCCAGCTGCGCGCCGTGGCCGAGCAGGACCGTGTCGCCACCCGCTTCTCCAACGGCACCGAGGACGACACGTCCGGCTTCGTCACCGCCGACGCCAGCCTCGGCTGGGGCTTCGGCAAGGTCGGCGTGCTGCAGACGGCCAACCTCGACGCCAAGCTGACCAACCTGTTCGACAAGGCCTACCACGAACACCTGGCCGACGGCGTCAGCGGCTATGAGCTGGAGGCACCGGGCCGTGGCATCACCCTGGCGTTGAGTGGGAGCTTCTGAACATGAACACTGCCATCCGTCTGTTGTTGACCGTCCTGCTGTTCGTCTGTGCGCCGGTCATGGCGGAAAAGCTGCCGCGCCTGGTGCTGGCCGGCCCCTCGTCCTCGGTTTCCAACCCGCTGATCCACATGGTCGAATCCGGCGCGCTGGACGATCTCGCCGACAAGGTCGAGTTCGTCAGCTGGCGCGATCCGGACCAGCTGCGGCTGATGGCGCTGAACGGCCAGGCCGATGTGCTGGCCATGCCGGTCAACGTCGCGGCCAATCTCTACAACCGCGGCGCCAAGCTGCGGTTGCTCAACGTCTCCACCTGGGGCCTGCTCTGGCTGGTATCGCGCGACCCGGGGCTGACCCGCATGGCCGATCTGCGCGGCAAGGAAGTCACCATGCCGTTTCGCGGCGACATGCCGGACATCCTGTTCGGCCTGCTGGCCGAGCGTGAAGGCCTGAACCTGCGCGAGGACCTGCGCCTGCGCTACGTCGCCACCCCCATCGATGCCATGCAGCTGCTGCTGACACGCCGTACCGATCACGCGCTGCTGGCCGAGCCGGCCATCTCCATGGCGCTGCGCAAGGCCAATTCCGGTGCGCTGAGCCTGGTGGCGCCGGAGCTGCACCGCAGCCTCGACCTGCAACAGGAATGGGGACGGTTGCTGCAGCGCGAAGCGCGCATTCCCCAGGCCGGCATCGCCCTGATGGCCAGCATCAAGGACAACCCGGCCGTCGCCGAACGCATCGCCGCCGCCTACGCCGAATCACTGCAATGGTGCGCTGAGCATGCCCAGGCCTGCGGCCAGCAGGTGGTCGGACACCTGAAGATGCTCGACGCCGAAGCCATCAGCGACTCGCTGGCGGTGGCACAGATGGAGGCGGTGCCCGCCGCCCAGGCCCGGGAAGAAGTCGAGTTCTTCTTCGAACAGCTGCTGCAGAAGAACCCGGCACTGATCGGCGGCAAGCTTCCAGCGGCGGATTTCTACGCGCCTGCGCCGGCCCGGCCATGAGCCTGCTACGCAGCTGGCTGGGCAGTCTGCCGGGCTACTTGTGGAGCGGCTGGGGCGCGCTGGCCAGCCTGTTTCTGCTGCTCGGCGCCTGGGAAGCGGTAGCCGTCTACTACGGCCCGCTGGTATTGCCGACGCCGCTGGAGACGTTTGCCCGCCTGCAGCAGCTCTTCGAGGAAGGCGCCGCCGGGACGGACCTGCTGATCACCGCGCGCCGTGCGCTGCTCGGCTTCACCCTGTCGGTGCTGGTGGGCAGCGTGCTGGGGCTGGCCGCCGGGGTCTCGATGACCGCCTCGATGATGTCGCGGCCGCTGGTTACCGTGCTGATGGGCATGCCGCCCATCGCCTGGCTGGTGCTGGCGATGCTCTGGTTCGGCGCCAGCGACGGCACGCCGGTGTTCACGGTGTTCATCGCCAGCTTCCCGCTGGTGTTCGTCGGCGCCTTGCAGGGCACCCGGACGCTCGATAACCAGCTCAAGCAGGTGGCGCTGGCGTTCCGTCTGCCGCGGCGCATGCTGTTCCTGGATATCTACCTGCCGCACGTGGTGTCTTACCTGTTTCCTGCCTGGATCACCGCGCTGGGCATGTCCTGGAAGATCGTGGTGATGGCCGAACTGCTGGCCACCCAGGATGGCGTCGGCGCCGCGCTGGCCGTGTCGCGCTCGCACCTGGACACCAGCGCCACCATGGCCTGGATCGTGGCGGTGGTGGCCTTGCTGCTGGCGGTGGAATACCTGCTGCTGGAGCCCATCAAGCGCGAAGTCGAGCGCTGGCGCGAGGTGCCGTCATGAAGCGATTACAGGTGCACGCCCTGGCCCATGCCTTCGGCCGCGACGAGATATTCAGCGACATCGAATTCGGCCTGAACGCCGGTGAAGTGGTCGCCCTGGTCGGACCTTCCGGCTGCGGCAAGACCACTCTGCTGCACCTGTGCGCCGGCCTGCTGGATGTGCAGGACGGGCAGATCGAGAACGGCTTCGCCAATCCCGCCAGCATGTTCCAGCAACCCAACCTGCTGCCCTGGAAAACCACCCTCGACAACATTGCCCTGGGCCTGAAGGCCCGCGATATCGGCAAACGCGAGCGGCTGCTGCGGGCCGAAGCCTTGGCGCTCAGGCTGGGCCTGGCGCATGGCGACCTGGGCAAGTTTCCGCACCAGCTGTCGGGCGGCATGCAGAGCCGCGTTTCGCTGGCCCGGGCGCTGGTGCTGCAGCCGGACCTGCTGCTGCTCGACGAACCCTTCGCCGCGCTGGACATCGGCCTCAAGGAAGAACTCTATGCCCTGCTGCTGGCCGAGCAATCCGCCAGCGACATGGGTGTGCTGATGATCACCCACGACCTGATGGAAGCCGTGCGCCTGGCCGATCGCATCCTGGTGATGGCCGCGGAGCCAGGGCGCATCGTCAGCCGCCTGGCGCTCGACCTGCCGGCGGCGCAACGCGACGATGCCTGGATCTATCGACAGACCGCCGAACTGCTGCAGCTACCAGCAGTGCGCAACAGCTTCGGGCTGACCACGCGTTCGGCCGGCGCCGTTGCGGCACATCACGACAGTGCCCTGCGCGAGCTATCGATCACATCCTCACCAGCCAGGGCGCGCTCAAGATGCTGAAGCTCTCCTCTCGACAGCTGACCGACTGGCCTGTGCTGCTGTGCAGTTTCCGCCCGCTGTTCCTGGTCACCGTGCTGCTGGCGATGCTCGGCATCACTCTGTGGCTGGGCTTTCTCGGCCTGGGCACGCCGCTTCCGCCAGTGCCCGGCGGCCCGCTGGTGTGGCACGCCCACGAGCTGCTGCTTGGCTTCGGCCTCGCCGCGGTGGCGGGGTTCGTGCTGACGGCTGTGCCCGAATTCACCGCGACGGCGCCCTTCGGGCGGCGCGTCGGGTTGACGTTCGTGTCGCTCTGGCTGGCGGCGCGTCTGACGTTCTGGTTGTCCGGCCCGCTCGGACCATGGCCCGCGGCACTGTGCAACCTCGGCTTCGCCCTGGCCCTGCCGCTGCTGCTCACGCCACGCCTGCTGGGCGATCCACTGCGACGCCAGTGGGGTTTCTTCGGCGGCCTGAGTGCGCTGGCGCTGGTCACCGCCGGTTTCTATTTCGACGTGCTGCGCGGGGTCTATCCCATGCGCTGGCTGCATGCCGGCATCGGCGTGCTGATGGTGCTGATCGTGGTCGCGATGAGCCGCATCTCCATGCGCATCGTCAACGATGCCATCGAGGCGCGTCGCAACGCGGGGCATGAGGTGGACGAGGACTACCGTGCCCGGCCACCAAGGCGCAACCTGGCGATCTTCTGCATCGCGCTGTTCAGCCTCGGCGAATGGCTGGCGCTGCCCGGCGCGCTCAACGGCTGGCTGGCCTTGGCTGCTGCGGCGGCGGTGTTCAACCTGCTGAACGACTGGCACGTCGGCCGCGCGCTGCTCGAACGCTGGGCGCTGATGCTCTACAGCGTCTACTGGCTGATGGCCCTGGGTTATGCCGCGCTCGGCGTGGCGTTGCTTTTCGGTGAGATTTCCACCAGCGCCGGGCGACACCTGCTGACGGTGGGGGCGATGGGGGTATCGATTCTTGCCGTGCTGTGCATCGCCGGGCGCACCCACAGCGGCTACGCGCTGGATACGCGGCGCTGGGTACCGGTGGCCACGCTATCGCTGGTGCTGGCGGCATTGTTGCGGGCGGGTTCGGGACTGCCGGGCATGCCGGCGCAGGCCATGATCCTGCTCGCCGGCCTCGGCTGGCTGGGCGCTTTCATCCTCGCCTGCCGCTATCTCGGCCCCGTCTGGCTGCGTCCACGTCCCGACGGTGGGCTGGGCTGCGAGGAACCGCTGGACGAGCACGCCACAGGCTCCGGCTGCCGGACCTGAACGCGTATCACTCCTTGCGGCTGAGCAGCGCCGGCAGTTGCTGGCTCAACTTCTGCACCTTCAGCGGTGCGCGGATGAAGCCGTGCTGGCGGCCATCCGGGCCGATGATCACCAGATTGCCGCTGTGGTCGACGGTGTAGTTCTCGCGGCTGGTATCGCCGGGGATGAAGGGGATGCCGACGCCGTTGGCGAGCGTCTGGATATCGTCCAGCGTGCCGGTCAAGCCAAGGAAGCCTTCGCCGAAGAATTCCAGGTACTGTTTGAGCTGCTCGGGCGTGTCACGCGCCGGATCGACGCTGACCAGTACCGGGCGCAACTGCTCGCGCACCTCATCCGGCAACTGGCTACGCAACTGACGCAGCTCGGCCAGGGTCGCCGGGCAGATGTCGGGGCAGAAGGTGTAGCCGAAGAACAGCAGCGTCCACTTGCCCTCGAGCTGGTCCACCTGCACCGGTTCGCCGTCCTGGTTGGTCAGGGTCAGCTTCGGCACGTCGCGTCCTTGCGGCAGAATCACGATGCCGGCGTCGAGCATTTGAGTCGGGTCGACCTGCCGTTCGCTATTGAGCACCCGGTAAACCGTCAACCCGATGACCAGCGCAACCAGCGCGACGAGGATGAATACGGTTTTCTGGATGCGAGTCATGGGTTTCCCTGTTGATTGAACGGCTTCAGATATTCAGCAGCAGATAATGATCAACCAGCAGCGCGATGAACAGCGCAAACAGGTACCAGATGCTGAATTTGAAGGTCCTGATTGCCGCATGGGGGCGGCTGTCGCGGTACAACACCACAGCCCAGTAGAGGAAACGCGCACCCAACAGGGCGGCGGCGGCCAGGTACAGCGGGCCGCTCATGTGGATGGCGTAGGGCATGAAGCTCACCGCCAGCAGCGCCACGGTGTAGAGCAGGATGTGCACCTTGGTGTAATGCTCGCCGTGGGTCACCGGCAGCATGGGGATGTTGACCTTGGCGTATTCGGCCTTGCGATGGATGGCCAGCGCCCAGAAGTGCGGTGGCGTCCAGGCGAAGATGATCAGCACCAGCAGCAGCGGTTCGGCGCTGACCTGACCGGTCACCGCGACCCAGCCCAGCAGCGGCGGCGCCGCTCCGGCCAGGCCGCCGATGACGATGTTCTGCGGCGTCGCACGCTTGAGAAAGCCGGTGTAGATCACCGCATAGCCGATCAGCGAGGCCAGGGTCAGCCAGGCCGCCAGCGCGTTGGTGAAGGCCAGCAGCAGGAGCAGCCCGGCCACACCGAGGACGAGGGCGAAGGTCAGCGCGGCCGCGGGCGATACCCGTCCTTCGGCCAGGGGCCTTTTGTGGGTACGCGCCATCACCGAATCGATCTGCCGGTCCACCACATGGTTCACCACCGCCGCGCCACCGGCGCACAGGGCGATGCCCAGGTTGCCGAACAGCAGCACCGTCCACGGCACCCCCGCGCGGGTGGCGAGAAACATGCCCACCAGCGATGTGATGAGCATCAGCAGCACCACCCGCGGCTTGGTCAGCTCCAGGTAGTCGCGCCAGGTGGCCCGGGCACTGCGTTCGCCGAGTAGAGTCGCCATGGGGGTTCTCCTTATGGTCAGGCGCGGGGCAGGTCGAGCCGCCCCAGGCTGTTCGAAACGGATCGATGGCTGGCGGCAGCGACAGGCGATGCGAGGCGCAGCCGGTAGTTGACCAGCACCAGCACCAGCAGCAGCGCGGCGCCACCGCCGTTATGCGCGACCGCCACCGCGAGCGGCAGGTTGAACACCACGTTGCTGATGCCCAGCCCGACCTGCAGCGCCAACGCGGCCAGCAGCAGCCCGGTGAGACGACCCAGGCCGTGCCGCCAGAGCAGACCGGCGAGCACCAGCAGCACCAGCGTCACGCTCAACGCGCCGAGCCGGTGGGTGACGTGGATGGCGGTACGTGCCTCGCCATAGAGCAGGCCGCCGAGGTAGTTCGGACCGATGTCGTGCTGGGTCGGGTCGAAGCCCCTGACGAAATCCATCTGCGGCCACCATTCACCGTGGCAGGTGGGGAAGTCGGTGCAGGCCACCGCCGCGTAGTTGCTGCTGACCCAACCGCCCAGCGCAACCTGGCCGATCACCAGCAGCATCGCGGCGAAGGCGAACAGCCGCAGCCTGGGCGGAACGGGTGCGGCCAGCGCCGGCAAGCGCCCGGACAGCCGCAGGCACAACAGGAACAGCAGACTCAGGGTGGCGAAGCCGCCCAGCAGATGCGCGGTCACCACTTGCGGCCATAGCTGCAGCGTGACCGTCCACATGCCGAACGCCGCTTGCGCGATCACCACGCCGAGCAGCAGCAACGGCAGTTTCACCGGCCGTCCGGGCTCATCGCGGCGACGCAGCGCCTGCACCGCCAGCCCAAGGATCACCAGCCCCAGGGCGCCGGCAAAGTAGCGATGGACCATCTCGTTCCAGCCCTTGTGCACCTCCAGCGGTGCCTCGGGGAAGCGTTCGGCGGCCAGCGCCTGCTTGTGCTCGCTCATCGGTACGGCGAGAAAACCGTAGCAACCCGGCCAGTCCGGGCAGCCGAGGCCGGCATGGGTCAGCCGCGTGTAGGCGCCCAGCAGCACGACCACCACGGCCAGCAGCGTGGCGAATACAGCGAGGCGATATCCGGGGCGTGATGTTGGTGGCATGAGGTCCTCTTTGTGAAAAACCGGGGGAGATGCTGTTCCCGAATCCAATGTTGGGCTTGGCTACTTCCCCTCTCACTCCAGCCCGCTGCCCGAGAGGAGATGGGGTTGGTTCGGTATTGCTTCCGGCTGTTCGTCAGCCTATTTGCGAAATCTTCAGCAGGTACTTCAGGTCATCGAGAATCGCCTTGCCGTCGGCCTTGGCGTCGTAGCGCAGCACCAGATTGCCGTGGGGATCGACGATCCACAGCTGCGGTCCGGCAGGTGCTTCGGGGTTCGCCGAATAGGCAGCGGTATCCAGCGGATAGCGCGCCAATTGCGGATACTCGCGTTCGAGACGCTGTGCGTAATCGGGCTCCAGCGCCTGGCTGGTGGCCAGCGCATGGCCGGCGCGCCCGGCCTCGCGGGCCAGGCCGATGTTGATCTGGCGGGCCAGGTAGACCAGTTGTCGGCATTCCTCGTTGCAGCCATGCGGTGCGGTGACCAGCAACTCCCAGTGCGGCTTGCCGGTGGCCGTCACGCCGATGGCATCGCGGCCCTGGCCGTTGGCGATCAACGCGCCGTCATAGCTGCGGCTTTCCGGCACCCAGAAATCGAAGCGGTACATGGCTGAGGCGAGCAGCATCGGCCCCAGCACCACGGCGATGATCAGCAGCAGCTGCAGGCGCCCGCGGCCGCGCCGCGGTTCAGGACGAGCGAGGGTCGGATTCATGGTTGGCATGACGGGTCTCCCGTGCCTGATGCACCCCGAAATAGATGAACAGCCCCAGCAACGCAGCGGCCAGGGCAAACCACTGCACCGCATAGCCCAGGTGCTGCGTCGGGCTCATGCTGGTGATCGGCCAGTCGGCACGGTAGGCCGCCGGCCCCGGTTCGAGGCGCAGCTCGTAGGCGACGCCGTCGCGCCCGAGCGCCTCCCATAGCTCGGCGATGTCCACGTAGTTGATCAGTCGCGGCCAGCCATCGGCCATGCCGCGATTGAGCACGAAGGGTTCGCCCGAGGGCGCATAGACCCACGCCGCCAGTTTCAGCGACTGCGGCGGCGTGTCGAATTGCGGTGCGATGCGTCGGTCAGGCCAGGGAATCCAACCACGGTTGACGATGACCCAGCGCCCGCTGGGCTGGTCCTGAAAGGCTTGCAACAGCTCCACCCCGACCTGACCGTCGCGTGTGCGGCTATCGAGTAGAAAACTGTGCTCGGCATCGAAGCTGCCCTGCAGGTACACACGGCTGTAGGCCGGGTTCACCATCTGCTCCAGTTCGGCCGGAGAGAGCGGCTCGGCCTGCGCCTGCGCTGCCTGGCGTTCCAGCATGTCGCGCTTCTGCTCGCCGCGTTCGAGCTGCCAGAAGCCCAGCCAGAGCAGCACCGGCAGCAACATCAGCACCAGCAGCGTCGGCAACAGCCCCGGCCGGAAGCGGCTCATGGCCGGCGCTCCGACGGTCGCGTCTGCATTCGCTCTGGTCTGTGGATACGGCTGGCTATACTCCACCCCCATCACCCCTGTCGTGGATCCGCCCATGCTCAAGGCGGTTATCGTTGTTCTCTTAGTCGCCACGCTGATCAGTCTGTTCAGTGGCCTGTTCTTCCTGGTCCATGACGCGGGCCGGACGTCTCGTGTCGTCATGACCCTGTTCGTTCGCGTCTTACTCAGCGCGCTGATCGTCGCGCTGATCGGCTGGGGCTTCTATTCGGGCCAGCTGCGGCCGGTGCTTGGCTAGAGCACGTAGACGAAGATGAACAACCCCAGCCAGACCACATCCACGAAATGCCAGTACCAGGCGGCCGCCTCGAAACCGAAATGGTGCTCGGCATTGAAATGCCCCCGCAGGATGCGCACCAGCATCACCGTCAGGATGATCGCGCCAATGGTGACGTGGGCGCCGTGAAAGCCCGTGAGCATGAAGAAGGTGGCGCCGTAGATGCCCGAGCCCAGCGTCAGCCCCAGCTCGCTGTAGGCGTGGACGTACTCCTCGATCTGCAGGATGAGGAAGGCCGCGCCGAGCAGAACGGTCAGCCCCAGGCCGAGCTTGAGCTGCTTGCGGTTGCCCTTCTTCAACGCATGGTGCGCCCAGGTCAGGGTGAAGCTGGAGCTGACCAGCAGGATGGTATTGATCAGCGGCAGGCCCCAGGCGCTGATGGTGCCTGCCGGTGCCGGGTAGAGTTTCGGATCGGGGTTGTTGAGCAGCGGCCAGCTGTACTCGAAACCGGGCCAGAGCATGTTGCTGACGCCCTTGTCGCCTTCGCCGCCGAGCCAGGGGCCGACCCAGTAGCGGATGTAGAACAGCGCGCCGAAGAAGGCGGCGAAGAACATCACTTCGGAGAAGATGAACCAGGTCATGCCCCAGCGGAACGAGCGGTCCATCTGCGGGCTGTAGAGGCCCGAACGGCTCTCGCGTACCACGGCGCCGAACCAGCCGAACATCATGTAGGCGATCAGCAGGGCGCCGATGAAGAAGATCAGCGGCCCGTGGGACTCGTCGCGCTCGGCCGTGAGGTCGTTGAACCAGTGGCCCAGGCCGTAGACGGTAACCAGCAACGCCAGGGTCGCGACGATCGGCCATTTGCTCTGGGCGGGAACGTAGTACTGCTCATGGCTTTCGGTTGGATGATGGCCTTCTATGCGCTGATGGCTCTCGGTGCTCATTGCAGACTCTCCTTGGCCGGAGTCGCGGACAAGGCGGCGACCGGTGGCTTGCTGGACGTGATGTCGAACAACGTGTAGGCGAGGGTCAGGTGGTGCACATCGGCCGGCAGATCGCGGTCGACGATGAAGCGCACCGGCATCTCGATACGCTCGCCCGGTTGCAGCACCTGCTGGGTGAAGCAGAAACATTCGGTCTTGTGGAAAAAGGCCGCGGCTTTCGAGGGCGAGACGCTGGGCACGGCCTGGGCCGTCATCGGCTTGTCGGTGGGGTTGTAGGCGATGAAGCGGATCTCCTGGCTGGCGCCGGGGTTCACCCTGACCTGATCATCGACCGGGCCGAATTCCCAGGTCATCCCGGCGGCATTGGTGGCGAGAAACTGCACGCGCACCTCCCGCGCCTCGTCCACCGTCTGCGCGCCCTGATAGGCGCCGGCCGTCTTGCCGTTGATGCCGAAGGCCTTGCACATCACATCGTAGATCGGCACCAGGGCGAAGCCGAAAGCGAACATCGCCACCACCACCAGCAGCAGGCGGCGGACCAGACGGGCAAGCGGTAGCTCAGTATTCATGAGGCTTCCCTCCAGCGTTCGACGGCCGGTCGTCAATCATGCTTCGGACCCGTCCGATGCTCGTGCAGCGTGTGCGCATCCGGCGGCGTGGTGAAGGTGTGATAGGGCGCCGGCGAAGGCACGCTCCATTCCAGCCCTTCGGCACCGTCCCAGGGCTTGGCCGCGGCAGCAGGGCCACCGCGGATGCACTTGATGACGATGAACAGGAACAGCAGCTGGGTGGCGCCGAACATGAAGGCGCCGACCGAGGACACCATGTTGAAGTTGGCGAACATCATGTTGTAGTCCGGGATGCGCCGCGGCATGCCGGCCAGCCCGACGAAGTGCATCGGGAAGAACGCCAGGTTCATGCCGACGAAGCTCATCCAGAAGTGCAGCTTGGCCAGGGTTTCGTCGTACATGTGGCCGGTCCACTTCGGCAGCCAGTAGTAGGCCGAGGCGAAGATGCCGAAGATCGCGCCGGGCACCAGCACGTAGTGGAAATGCGCTACCACGAAATAGGTGTCGTGGTACTGGAAGTCCGCCGGGGCGATGGCCAGCATCAGTCCGGAGAAACCGCCGATGGAGAACAGGATGACGAAGGCCACGGCGAACAGCATCGGTGCCTCGAAAGTGAGCGAACCGCGCCACATTGTCGACACCCAGTTGAACACCTTCACGCCCGTCGGCACGGCGATCAGCATGGTCGCGTACATGAAGAAGAGTTCGCCGGTCAGCGGAATGCCGACGGTGAACATGTGGTGCGACCAGACGATGAACGAGAGGAAGGCGATGGCGCCGGTGGCGTAGACCATCGAGGTGTAGCCGAACAGCGGCTTGCGCGAGAACGCCGGGATGATCGAGCTGACCGCGCCGAACGCCGGCAGGATCATGATGTACACCTCGGGATGGCCGAAGAACCAGAACACATGCTGGAACAGCACCGGATCGCCGCCGCCCGCCGCGCTGAAGAAGCTGGTGCCGAAGTGGATGTCCATCAGCATCATGGTCACCACGCCGGCCAGCACCGGCATCACCGCGATCAGCAGGAAGGCGGTGATCAGCCAGGTCCAGACGAACAGCGGCATCTTCATCAGCGTCATGCCCGGCGCGCGCAGGTTGAGCACCGTGGCGATGACGTTGATCGCGCCCATGATCGAGCTGATGCCCATCAGGTGGATGGCGAAGATGAAGAAGGTCACCGACTCCGGCGCGTAGGTCGTCGACAGCGGCGCGTAGAAGGTCCAGCCGAAGTTCGGCCCGCCGCCCTCCATGAACAGCGTCGAGACCAGCAGGCCGAAGGCCGCCGGCAGCAGCCAGAAGCTGAAGTTGTTCATCCGCGGCAGGGCCATGTCCGGCGCGCCGATCATCAGCGGGATCATCCAGTTGGCCAGGCCGACGAAGGCCGGCATCACCGCGCCGAACACCATCACCAGGCCGTGCATGGTGGTCATCTGGTTGAAGAATTCCGGCTGCACGATCTGCAGGCCCGGCTGGAACAGCTCGGCGCGGATCACCATGGCGAAGGAGCCGCCCAGCAGGAAGGCGCAGAAGCTGAACCACAGGTACATCGAGCCGATGTCCTTGTGGTTGGTGGTCAGCAGCCAGCGCGAGAGGCCCTTGGCCGGGCCGTGATGATGGTCGTGCCCGGCATGACCATGGTCGTCGATCACTGCACTCATCGCCATCTTCCTCTTATTGGGTGGCTTCTTCGGCCTGTTTGAAGTCGAGCACGTCTTTCGGCGTGACCATCTCACCGGTGTTGTTGCCCCAGGCGTTGCGCTCGTAGGTGATCACCGCGGCCAGGTCGACTTCCGAAAGCTGCTTGCCGAAGGCCGCCATGGACGTGCCGGGCTTGCCGTTGACGACGATATCGATATGCGCCTCGATATCAGCGGTAGTGATCGGCGAGCCCTTGAGCGCAGGGAAGGTCGGCGGCATGCCTTCACCACTGGCCTGGTGGCACGCCACGCAGCTGGTCTGATAGACCTTCTCGCCACGCGCCACCAGCTCCTCGAGGGTCCATTCCTTGCTGGTCAGCTCGGCCAGCTTGGCAGCTTCGGCCTTCTTCTCGCCGAGCCAGGCGGCGTAGTCTTCCGGTGAACGGACATCCACCACCACCGGCATGAAGCCATGGTCCTTGCCGCACAGCTCGGTGCACTGGCCGCGGTAGATGCCGGGCTCCTCGACACGGGTCCAGGATTCGTTGATGAAGCCGGGAATCGCATCCTTCTTCACCGCCAGCTCCGGTACCCACCATGAGTGGATGACGTCCGCCGCCGTGATCAGGAAGCGCACCTTGGCCCCGGTCGGTATCACCAGCGGCTCATCGACCTCCAGCAGGTAATGCTCACCCTTGGGCGCCAGGTTGTTGATCTGGTCGCGCGGGGTGGTGAGATTGCTGAAGAACTCCACGTCCTCGCCCAGGTACTTGTAGTGCCACTTCCACTGGTAACCGGTGATCTGGATATCGACGTCGGACTCGGTCGAGTCGTAGATGTGGATCAGCGTTCGAGTCGCCGGAACCGCCATGCCGACCAGGATCAACAAGGGAATGACCGTCCAGAGCACCTCGACCTTGGTGTTCTCGTGGAAGTTTGCCGAGTGCAGACGCTTGGAGCGGCGGTGCGCGATCATCGAATAGATCATCACGCCGAACACCAGCGCGCCGATCACCACGCAGATCCAGAAGATCGCCATGTGCAGGTCGAAAACGGAGCGGCTGACATCGGTGACACCGGCTCGCATGTTCACGTCCCAGGCAGCATGGGCCTGACCGAACAATAGCCACAGCCCGAGACTCATCCAGAACTTTGGATGTCGAGACATTGCGGGTTCCCCTTATGGTTCTTGTTATCCCGCCGACCGCTTCGCTCCGCCGAGAATCGGCTGATCCGGGCCTGAAGCCATGGCCGCGGTGGTTTCAGCTACGTTCTCGATCGGACCGATCTGCTCTGGCTGTGCCACCGAGACCCCAGTGGCCAATCCTTCGCCTGCACGCACAGTCGGATTGCACTCAGTACCCCTACGTTTCGGAGTATAGACAGCGATCGCCCAGTCGCAATTCAAGAGCCGTCCGCTGCCGCTTCGGCCCGCGCCGCGCCGCCGTCGTTCTTCTTCACGCCGCGAATGTTCATCGCCGCCAGACACACTTGCAGGGTGATCAGCGCCCAGGCACCGGCATGCCAGCCCCAGATGACCCAGAGCAGGTTGCTGGTCAGAAAGCACCAGAAACCGACCGTCCGCCGACCCGGCCGCAGCGAGCCGATCAACCACGCCGCGATCACGGTGACCACCATCGCCGGCCATTGCAGCAGGTCGATCCAATCCACTCTTGCCTCCAGCCAAAACGGAGCCCTTCGTCCCGTCATAGTTGGTGCCGTGGCGCTGCGCAGAGTTCCGAAGCGGCGTGCACGCGATGCGTAGGGTGGAAAACTCGCGTAGCGATTTTCCACGCGTCCAGTCCAGAGCCCGAACGCGCCCAGCGCAGGACCAGGCGCCCGCGTGGATGGCTTCGGCCATCCACCTACGCAGATCAGGCTCCGCACGCGTCTATAACAGGCTCATCTGTTGGCCGGGCGGGGCGAAGCGGCTGCAGTCCAGCCCGAAATTCTGGTCGCGACGGTTGTAGCCCAGGCGCCTGCAGGCCAGCCGGAAGCGCTGGGCAAGCAGCTCGGCGAACTGTCCCTCGCCGCGCATGCGGCTGCCGAAACGGCTGTCGTTGTTTCGGCCGCCGCGCGACTGGCGCACCAGACTCAGCACGTGCCCGGCGCGCTGCGGGAAGTGCTCGGCGAGCCAGTCCTCGAACAGCCCCGCCAGCTCGTGGGGCAGGCGCAGCAACACGTAACCCGCCGACGCCGCCCCAGCTTCGCGGGCGGCTTCGAGCATGCGCTCCAGCTCCATGTCGTTGATCATCGGAATCATCGGCGCGCACATCACGCTGACCGGCACACCCGCCTGATGCAGGGTGCGCAACACGCGCAGACGCGCCGCGGGCGAGGCGGCGCGGGGTTCCATGATGCGCTTGAGCTCGTCATCCAGCGTGGTCAGGCTGACCGAGACGCTGACCAGCCGCTGTTCGGCCAAGGGCACCAGCAGGTCCAGATCACGCAGCACCAGCGAACCCTTGGTGATGATGTGCACGGGGTGCCGGTAGCGCAGCAGGATTTCCAGCGCCTGGCGGGTCAAGCGCTGCTCGCGCTCCAGCGGCTGATAGGCATCGGTGTTCACGCCCAGCGCGATGGGTTGCGGCACGTAGCCGGGCTTGCTCAGCTCCTGCTCCAGGCGTTCGGCGAGATTGGTCTTGGCGATCAGCCGGGTCTCGAAGTCGATGCCCGGCGACAGGTCCCAGTAGGCATGGCTGGGTCGCGCGAAACAGTAGATGCAACCATGTTCGCAGCCACGGTAGGGATTTACCGAACGATCGAAGCCGACATCCGGCGACTGGTTGCGGGTGATGACGGTCTTGGCCGTCTCGCTGCGTACCTCGGTGGCGCGCGTCGGCGGCACCTCCTGCTCCCAGCCATCGTCGTAGGCCTCGCTCCGGGTCGGGGCGAAACGGTTGTGCGGGTTGCTGGCGGTACCGCGACCGCGTGGCGTGGGCTGAGGCATGATCGGCATTCCAATACTGTTCATGCATACAGTATAAAAGAATGACCAGCCTCTGCTGCAGCTTCCGACCAGCGTCGTTCGACGCCAGGAATCGCGCCGGCTGAGACACCGAAGCGAGAGAACGAAACGACCGCCGGTCGGAGAAGCTGAACGTTTGCAGACGGGGCCGAACGAAGCCTTCACCCAATAAAAACAACAATCACGGCTGAAAAGGCCGTTGCGGAGAGCGCAATGCATCTCAACGGATCTTTGCACGCCCGGGAAAACAATTTCGATTTCCTGCGTTTCTTCGCGGCTTCGCTGGTGTTGCTGGTCCACAGCTATCCGCTGACCGGGCGCCGACCCGAGGAGCCGATCGAGCTGCTGACCGGCTACGAAAACGGCGGGTCGTTCGCGGTGTCGATCTTCTTCGTCATCAGCGGCTATCTGATCACCTCGTCCTGGCTGAACAGCAGCAGCCCGACGAGCTTTCTGATCAAGCGGGCGTTACGCATCCTGCCGGCGCTGGCCCTGGCGGTGTTGCTGTCGGTCTTCATCATCGGCCCGCTGGTGACGACCGAAAGTACGGGTGACTATTTCGCCTCATCGACCACTTGGGCGTATCTGCTGAACATCTTCCTGGCCACGCATTACGAGCTGCCTGGTGTCTTCGATCAGAACATCTACCCCGACGTGGTGAACGGCTCGCTGTGGACCCTGCCACTGGAAGTCATGATGTACATAGGCGTGCTGGCCATGGGGCTGACCGGCATTCTCAACCGGCGCCTGATAGCGCTGCCGATCGCGTTTTTCGCGGTGGGTCATTTCTGGCTGGTCGGCTGGCTCGGGATCACCTCGTTCCTGGTGCAGAACATCTTCCAGCTGGGCCTGTTCTACTACGCCGGGTCGGCGATCTACCTGTACCGCGACAGCATTCCGTGGCGCGGCTGGATCGCCGGCATGCTGGTGCTCGCACTGGTACTGACCTTCCACAGGCCCATCGGACCAGTCGTCTACGCCGTAGCGCTGCCCTACCTGGTCATCTACCTGGCCTATGCGCCGTTGCCCTGGCTCGCCCGGTTCGGCAAATACGGTGACTTCTCGTACGGCATGTACATCTGCGCCTTCCCTTTCCAGCAACTGACGGTCTACCTGCTGGGCCACGAGATCGGCATCTTCTGGCTGACCCTGATCAGCTTCGTCCCGACGCTGGTGCTGGCTGCACTGTCATGGCGCCTGATCGAGGCGCCTGCGATGAAGCTCAAGCGCCTGTTCGCACGTCCCGCACCAGCCGGTACCGCGCCGGAAATAGTGAAGTAAGGCCCCGCACGGCTGGATCACGCGCCCGCGTACAGGCTCACTCGTAGCGGCGTCAGTGGCGGCGACGCGCTTGTACGCCCCGGTAGTCGGCAGCCGTGCTGTCGCTGAGCTGGATGGTCCCGCGCTGCGCCAATTGCCGGGCGCGCCAGTAGAGGAACAGGTCGGTGGCGAAGAAGCCGTCGCAGCGGCTCATCACCTCGGCCATGGCTCGGGCCAGCGGCATCCAGTCGGCGCCACAGGCCGCCAACAGCTGACCATCGATACGCGCATGATCCTCGGCTGCGAAACGCCCATCGGCCCAGCGCCGAATCGCCCCGTTGTCCTGCACGGCGGCACGCCACTGGCTGGCGAGCTCGGCGGTCCTCTTAGGCCCGACGGCACGCGGCTGATACAACGCCACCAGCGCTTCCGGCGCATGCATGGACACCGCCATGCGCGGACCGACGCGACTGTCGCCGGTGCCACATGGGACTTCCCGGAACGGCAGCGACGAGCCTTCCAGGGCTGCCGCCACGCGGGCCAGCAGCAGCTGTTCGGAAGCGCTGTCACCGTGCCAGACCGTCACCGGGCGCGGCTGGCTGGCCAGCCCTGCCAGCCACTCGGCATCATCGGCGAGGCCTGAGGCGAAATCCGGGCGTGGTGCCAGAGCGGCCGGCCAGACGCCTTCCCAGAACGCCACGCGCCCCGCACAGGGTGGAGATTCAATATCGGCAAGCGGCCCGACGGCCAGATCGTCGCGCAGGACCCGCACCGCTTCGCCGTCGCCTTCGCCCAGCAGCCGCCGAACGCTATCGGCGGCAAGATCGCCACAGGTGAGATGCCACATGACGAGGCTCCCGGTCGATCAGTCGGTTTTTTTCTTCAGCTTCGGATTGGGGAAGAACTGCACCGCTTGCACCTGTGGATCGGCCGTCTTCGGCTTGATCTGGTTGACCCGCGTGCCCAGCTCCGAAGGCACCGACTGGCCCTGTTCATTGAGCGTGTCGGCATAGCCGCAAACCACGCATTCGCGGTGCGGAACGCCATCGACGTCCCACATCTTGATGCTGTCCGCCGCGCTGCATGCCGGGCATACGGCGCCGGCGATGAAGCGCTTGGTGGTGACCTTCGATTCTTCGCTCATGCCACTTTCTCCGACAGGCCCAGATGGCGTAGCAGCGCGTCGGTGGACGGCTCGCGGCCACGGAAATCGACGAACAGCACCATCGGCTCCTGCGAGCCGCCACGGGCCAGGATGGCCTCGCGGAAGGCGCGGCCCGTCTCGGGATTGAACACGCCTTCTTCCTCGAAGCGCGAGAAGGCATCGGACGACAGCACTTCGGCCCATTTGTAGCTGTAGTAACCGGCCGCGTAACCGCCGGCGAAGATGTGCGCGAAGCTGTTGGGGAAGCGGTTGCTGGCCGGCGGACGCATCACCGAAACCTCGTCGCGGACGCCTTCCAGCACCTCCAGCACGCTGCGACCATCGCCGTGGGTGGCGTGCAGTTCGAAGTCGAACAGCGAGAATTCCAACTGGCGCACCATCATCATGCCGGACTGGAAATTCTTCGCTGCCAGCATCTGGTCCAGCTTGTCCTGGGGCAGGCGTTCGCCGGTCTGGTAATGACCGGAAATCAGCGCCAGGCCCTCCGGTTCCCAGCACCAGTTCTCCATGAACTGGCTGGGCAGCTCGACGGCATCCCAGGCCACGCCGTTGATGCCCGAGGCGCCGGCATGTTCGATCCGGGTCAGCAGGTGATGCAGGCCATGGCCGAATTCGTGGAAGAGGGTGGTGACTTCATCATGGGTCAGCAGCGCCGGGCGCTCACCCACCGCCGGGGTGAAGTTGCAGACCAGGTTGGCCACCGGCGTCTGCAGGGTGCCCAGGCAGGTGCGGCGCTTGTCGCGCGCACCATCCATCCAGGCGCCGCCGCGCTTGTTGGCACGGGCGTAGAGGTCGAAGAAGAAGCGGCCGACGTGCTCGCCGTTCTCGCGGATCTCGAACAGGCGCACGTCCGGGTGCCAGCTGTCGAAGTCCTCCAGCTCGTGAATCTCGATGCCGTACAGACGCTGGACGATGGCGAACAGCCCCGACAGCACCTTGTCGATGGGAAAGTATTCGCGCAGCTCTTCCTGATTCAGACTGTAGCGCTGCTGGCGCAGCTTCTCGCCGAAGTAGCCCAGGTCCCAGCTCTGCAGGTCGGTCACGCCATGGTCGGCAGCGAAGGCGCGCAGCTCCTGCAGGTCGCGCTCGGCGAACGGCTTGCTGCGCACGGCCAGGTCACGCAGGAAACCCAGCACCTGGTCGGTGCTTTCGGCCATCTTGGTGGCCAGCGACAGCTCGGCGTAGTTGCCGAAGCCCAGCAGCCTGGCCAGTTCCTGGCGCAGATCGAGGAGTTCTTCCATCACCGGGCCGTTGTCGAACTGGCCGGCATTCGGGCCCTGGTCCGAGGCGCGGGTGGAATAGGCGACGTAGACTTCCTCGCGCAGGGCGCGGTCGTCGGCGTAGGTCATCACCGCGTAGTAGCTGGGGAATTCCAGGCTGATCAGCCAGCCATCGAGTTCCTTGGCCTTGGCGGCTTCGGCCATCTGTGTCTTGGCCGAATCGGTGATGCCGGCCAGCAGGCTTTCGTCGGTGACGTGCTTGGTCCAGGCCTGGGTCGCATCGAGCAGCTGGTTGGAGAACCTGCTGCCCAGTTCGGCGAGCTTCATGCGAATGGCGCCGAAACGCTGCTGCTCGGCAGGCGGCAGGTCGATGCCGGACAGGCGGAAATCACGCAGGGCATGTTCGATGATGGTCTTCTGCGCCACATCGAAACCGTCCGCCTCGGGGCTCAGCGACAGCGCCTGGTAGGCGGCGAACAGATCGGCATTCTGCCCGAGCTCGGTGGCATAGGCGGACAGTTTGGGCAGGCAGGCCTCGTAGGCGGCGCGCAATTCGGGGTTGTTGCACACCGCATTCAGGTGGCTCACCGGCCCCCAGGCACGGCTGAGGCGCTCGTTCATTTCATCCAGGCCGACCACCAATGTCGACCAGTCGAGGCTTTCCGCCGGACGGCTGAGCAGTTCCTGCAAGGCGACGCGGTTGTCGCCGAGGATGCTGTCCACGGCCGGCTCGACATGCTCGGGGCGAATCTCGGAATAGGGCGGCAGGTCGAAATCGCGAAGCAGCGGATTGGTGGCGGTCACGGCATTGGCCCTTTCTGATGGATACCCGTGGCATGTTAAAGACAAATGCCTGACCGCGCAGCTGGGAATCGGCGCTATAGCGCTTCCCTATGCGTTATGGCGCAGCGGTCTCGGGTAGCTGCTCCGGCTCCTCCTCTCGCTGCGCATAGCGCTGGGCGAGCACCGCGCAGACCATTAGCTGGATCTGGTGGAAGATCATCAGCGGCAGGATGATCGTGCCCACCGCGCTGGTGGCGAACAGCACCTGCGCCATGGGCACGCCGGTGGCCATGCTCTTCTTCGAGGCGGCGAAGAGGATGGTGATGCGGTCTTCCAGATTGAACCCCAGGCGCTTGCCGAGGAAATGCGTGGCCCAGAGTACGATGGCCAGCAACAGGCAGCAGACCAGCGTCAGCGCCAGCAGTCGCGACAGCGGTATCAGTTGCCAGAGACCTTCGACCACCGCATCGCTGAATGCGGTGTAGACCACCAGCAGGATGGAGCCCTGGTCGACGGTTTTCAGCCAGCCCTTGTTGCGCGTCACCCAGGCGCCGATCCAGCGCCGTGCGAACTGTCCGGCGACGAAGGGCACCAGCAGCTGCAGCACGATCTTGCCGATGGAATCAAGCGTCGATCCGGCTTCGCCTTCAACGCCCAGCAACAGCATCACCAGGATCGGCGTGAGGAAGATGCCGAGCAGGCTGGAGGCCGCCGCGCTGCAGATCGCCGCCGGGATGTTACCGCGCGCCAGCGAAGTAAAGGCGATGGCCGACTGCACGGTGGCTGGCAGGGCGCAGAGGTAGAGGATGCCCAGGTACAGCTCGGTGCCGACCAGCGGCGTCAGCAGCGGCTTGAGCGCCAGGCCCAGCAGCGGAAACATCACGAAAGTGCAGGCGAAGACCAGCAGGTGCAGGCGCCAGTGGCCGGCACCGGCGAGAATCGCTTCGCGCGACAGCTTGGCGCCGTGCATGAAGAACAGCAGGGCGATGGCCAGGGTCGTGGCCCAGCCGAAGATCACCGCGCCCTGGCCTTCGCAGGGCAGGAAGGTGGCGATGGCGATGACCGCCAGCAGGGCGAGGGTGAAGTTATCGAACAGCAGGCGCAGATGAGCCATGGCGTAAAATCCTTGTAACTTGCAGACAACAGGCCGCGACCTTATCGTGATCGGAATTTTCCGACTAACGCCAGGCAGGCACTAAATGTCGCCAATCGGACAAGAGGCTGCGCTGATCGCCCGCCTCGGTGAGCTCCGGCAATTGCCACGGCCGGTCTATGGCCAGCTCGATTCACCGCCCAACCTCAAGCTCGGCTATCGCCACAGCCATCCCTGGGTGCAGCTGTCCCATGCGGTGGAAGGGGTGCTCGAGGTGCGTACCGACCGTGGCCGCTTCATCGCGCCGCCGCTGCGCGCGGTATGGGTGCCCGCCGGCATCACTCATCAGGTGTTCTGCGCGGCGGATACCTGCATCCGCAGCCTGTACATCGACCGCAGCGTGGTCAGCGACGCCCCCGAGCGCTGCCGCGTCTTGCAGATCAGCCCGCTGTTGCGTGAGCTGATCCAGCACTTCAGCACGCTGCCCGAAGCCTATGCCGAGGATGGTCCGGAAGGCCGTCTGGTGCAGGTGTTGCTGGATCAGCTGGGTTGCGCGCCGGAGATCGAACTGGTGCTGCCGCTGCCAGCCGAACCGCGCCTGCGCCAGCTGTGCAAACGCCTGCAGAACCACCCCGACTCCCGCGAGAGCCTGGCCGACTGGAGCCAGGCGCTAAACGTTTCGGAACGCACCCTGAGCCGGCTGTTCCTGCGCGAAACCGGCCTGACCTTCCGTGCCTGGCGGCAACGCCTGCGGCTGCTCAGCGCGCTGCCGGCGCTGGAGCGTGGCGAGCGGGTCACCGATGTGGCGCTGGGCTGCGGCTACGAATCGCTGTCGGCCTTCATCGCCGCGTTTCGCGAGCAGTTTGGCGCCACGCCCGGCGAGTTCTTTCGCGATGCCCGGCGAGAGAATCAGCCATAAGCTTCACGCCAAGGAGGTTCTGCTCTGCTTGGCGTTCATTCATCACTGGAGTCAGCCATGTCCATCCGCACCTACCAGAATCACACGCCGAAGCTCGGCGAGCGCGTATTCGTCGACCCCAGCGCCGTGCTGATCGGCGACATCGAGATCGGCGAAGACAGCTCGGTCTGGCCATTCACCGTGATCCGCGGCGACATGCACCGCATCCGCATCGGCGCGCGCAGCAGCATCCAGGACGGCAGCGTGCTGCACATCACCCACGCCGGCCCGTTCAACCCGGACGGCTTCCCGCTGACCATCGGCGACGAAGTCACCGTCGGCCACAAGGTCACCCTGCATGGCTGCACCCTGGGCAACCGCATCCTGGTGGGCATGGGCTCAATCGTCATGGACGGCGCGGTGGTCGAAGACGACGTCATCATCGGCGCCGGCAGCCTGGTACCGCCGGGCAAAACGCTGGAAAGCGGCTTCCTCTATGTCGGCAGCCCGGTGAAGCAGGCCCGCCCGCTGACCGAGAAGGAGCGCAGCTTCTTCAGCTATACCGCCGGGAATTACGTGAAGTTGAAGGATCAGCACCGGGCCGAAAGCTTCGCGGGTTGAACCGGGGCCGATCCGGAACGCACACCGCGTCCGGATCGAGCCAGCACTCTCAGAGAAACATGCCTCCCGACGCCTCGATGCGCTGACCGGTCATCCAGCGTCCTCCCTCGCCGAGCAAAGCGGCCACTGCCAGGCCGATATCATCCGCCTGCCCAGCGCGCCCTAGCGCCGTGTTGCCAGCGACAAAGGCATTGAGATCGGCGTTATCGCGCACCGCACCGCCACCGAAGTCGGTCTCGATCGCGCCGGGGGCGAGCACATTGACGCGGATACCGCGCGCACCGAGCTCACGCGCCTGATAGCGGGTCAGCACTTCGATGCCACCTTTCATCGCCGCGTAGGCGGCATAACCGGGTAGCGAGAAACGCGTCAGTCCGCTGGACAGATTGACGATGCGCCCGCCGTCAGTGATCAGCGGCAACAGCGCCTGGGTCAGAAAGAATGGACCTTTCAAATGGATATTCATCAGCAGATCGAACTGCTCCTCGCGGGTATCGGCGAAGCTGGCGGTCTGACCGATACCGGCATTGTTGATCAGAAAATCGAGGCTCTGGCGGTCGAAGCGCTCGAGCACAGCCGCGCGCAGGCCGTCAGCGAAACCGGCAAAACTTGCACTGTCGCCGACATCCAGTTGCAGCATCAGGGCCCGCGCGCCGAGGCGCTCGATCTCATCAGCGACCGCTTGCGCTTCGCCCGCCTTGCTGTGGTAGGTGCCAATGATGTCGACACCTTGTGCGGCCAGTTGCAACGCAGCGCTACGGCCCAGCCCGCGGCTGGCACCGGTGATCAATGCGACTTTGCCTTTCATGTGGGTCTCCCGTTCGATGAGTGTCGGGACCACTCTATTTGTTCATGAATGCCCGGATAAACCGGCACCTTCTGGATAGACTGTTCGACACAACCGGCCAATCGAGCATTCGCACATGAACTTGCTGGAGTTACTGCGCACCTTTGTTCGGGTCTATGAGCTGACCAGTTTTACCGCCGCCGCCGACAGCCTGGGGATGCCCCGTTCGACGGTTTCAGAACAGATCCGCGTGCTCGAACAACGGCTCGGTGCACGCCTGCTGCAGCGCACGACGCGGCGGGTGCAGCCGACCCAGGACGGTGTACTGCTGTACGAGCGCAGCCGCGACATGCTTGATCAGGTGGAAGAAGTCGAAGGGCTGTTTCGCGAGGGCAGCACGCTTGCCGGACGCCTGCGCATCGACCTGCCGGTCGCCCTGGCGCGCAATCTGGTGATGCCGCGCCTGGGCGAGTTCCTCGATCGACACCCGAACCTGGAAATCGAAGTGAGCGCGACCGACCGACGCGTGGATCTGGTGCGCGAGGGCTTCGACTGCGTGCTGCGTATCGGCGAGGTCAGCGATACGGGCTTGGTGGCACGCCGACTCGGCCGCTACCCCCTGGCCAATTGCGCCAGCCCTGACTACCTGAAGACCTACGGCATTCCGAAGACGCTGGCGGACCTCGCCAACCATCAGCTGGTCCACTATGTCCCGGTGCTCGGTGCACGCTCGGCCGGCTTCGAATATGAGGAGAACGGCAAGCCGATGTGCCTGCCGATGCGCGGCCGGGTCACGGTCAACAACAGCGACAGCTACAAACAGGCCTGTCTCGATGGCTTCGGCCTGATTCAGGTGCCGCTTGCCGGTGTTCGGGAGTCACTCGATCGCGGCGAACTGCAGCTTGTGCTGCCCGACCACGTGCCGGCACCCATGAGCGCATCGCTGCTTTACGCCCATCGGCGCAACCTGCCGCGTCGGGTCCGGGCGTTCATGGATTGGCTGGGCGCGATGATCGAACAGGACATCGCCGCCGCGCATGCGCTTGCACAGCGTCTGCAAACCGCAGCGCGATGATGCGTGGTTTGCCCGAATGCCGACAGGTGCGGGACAATCGACGACCACCCAGCTGTCGGCGCTTTTCCATGCATCATTCCACCATCCTCTTCGATCTCGACGGCACCCTCACCGATCCGCGCGAAGGCATAACCCGGTCGATTCAGCATGCGCTGGCCAGGCTCGGCATCGACGAGCCGGATCTCGCCAAGCTGGAGCCTTTCATCGGCCCGCCGCTGCTGCAGGCATTCATGCAGTTCTATGGCTTCGACGAGGCGCGCGCGTGGGAGGCGGTGGGGCATTACCGTGAGCGTTTCAAGGTCACCGGTCTCTACGAGAATCTCCTATTCGACGGCGTGCTGGAGATGCTCGAACACCTGCGTGGCCAAGGCCGCACGCTCTATGTCGCCACTTCCAAACCCTCAGTGTTCGCTCGCGAGATCGCCCGGCATTTCGCCTTCGATCATCACTTCAAGGTGATCTACGGCAGCGAGCTGGACGGCACCCGCACCAACAAGGTCGAATTGATCGCCCACCTGCTCGCCGAGGAAAAGCTGGAAGCCGCGCAGACGCTGATGATCGGCGACCGCAAGCACGACCTGATCGGCGCCCGCGAAAACGGCCTGCAGGCCGCCGCCGTCGGTTACGGCTTCGGCAGCCATACCGAGCTGATGGCCGAATCGCCCGCCTATTACTACGCCACGCTCGAAGAGCTGCGTCGGGCCTTCGCCTGACAAGAAACATCGAGCAAAAAAGACGCGCCCGAGGGCGCGTCAAGATCAAGCGCACGCGCTATCTATTTGATCTGCACGATCAGGTCGCGCCGGACCAGGGTCTTGATCTTCACCAGGTGGTCATCCTCCTGATCCTTGGCCTTGTGAAAGCTCTTGGCGATTTTCGGATGGCCGCCAGCCTCGGCCAGTTCGATCAGCAGCTCCCAGGCCGCATTGTCTTCCAGCTCGATGGTCAGCAACGCGCCCATGCCCTGGGCGAGGTTGGTACGTGGGTCGGTGAGCACTTGCAACACACCCATGGCCTTGACGCCGGCGACATCCGCGCAGGGCGTCACCGCTGTCGGATCGGCGCCCAGCGTCTCGATCGCCTCGCGCACCATGTTCATGTGCTCGAACTCTTCGTCGCGAATGTGCTGGAGCACCGGAATCAGGTCCGAGTCCGCCGTGCCCAACGCCTTGGCCTTGGCGATCATCGCGTCGTACAGGCGCACGCCGCTGCGCTCGAAGGCCAGGCGTTCGCCCAGCTTGTCGATTAGGATTTCCGGGCTCTTGCCAAGAGCCATGTCGAAGGTGGTCTTGAGCATGCCCTTGGCCGATCCCGGCACGGGGACCGAGCCGATGCGATCGGCTTCTTCGGTGCGCTTGATGCGTTCGAGCATCGCGCCCTTGTCGTTGCCCGCGACGTCCGGACGGATCTGCTCGACCGCTTCGAGCAGGCTCTTGGTGTCCTTGGGGGACATCTGTACGCCGGTCATGTTGGCGCCCACTTTGGCTGCAGTTGCCATATCGGAATCTCCTCAGGAGTGCTTGCGCATGAGTTCGCCACCTGGCGCCCATTGGTAGCCCGCCGAGACGATGTCGGACGCGAGCCCTTCCGAGGCCAGGTGGTTGCGGTAGTCGAGCGAGGATTGCGGCTCCTTGGCCTTGTCGACATAGGCCGGGCCGGCGGTGCGCAGATTAACCTCGGCGGCCAGTACCTGGCGGACGAACTCGCGCTGGCTCTTGAACTCGACCATCTTCGGCAGCGGGCCGGCGAGGATTTCCGCCGGGTCACGCCCTTCGATCTTCTTGAACCACTCGCAAGCCACGTTCAGATGGCCCAGCTCGTAATCGAGGAAGCGCTCCCAGATCGCCTTGATGCGCGGGTTGGTCTCCTGCTCGGCGCAGCTGGCGTACATGTAGACCTCCATCGCCTCGTGCACCAACCACTTCTCGATATGGCTCTCGCTGGGGTCGGACAACGCGCCGTACTGGGTCACGTGCTGTTCTTCGACCGAAGCGATTTCGGCGTACAGCTGACGTGCCAGTGGATCGGCGAATAGCGGGCCGATGTTCTGGTAGTAATCGTGGGTCTGATATTCGGCGCCAGTGATCAGCGCTGCGTGAATCTTGGTGATCAGCGCCGCGCTGTTCTTCTCATAGTTGTCGCGAATGTCGTTCTCGGGGTGGCGGTGGTGTTCGGAGGTTTTGCGCCCCGGCACGATATCGGTGTAGCCCTGCAGGATGTTGTTGGCATCCTTGCCTTCCAGCCGGTCGAGCATGGCCGAATAGCGATACAGGTGGTCGAAGTCCTCCAGCAAGCCGAAACGATAGGTCTGCGCCTGGTAGGGGTCGGGCTCGTTCTGCGCAACCGCGGCAGTGACCTCGATGGCCACCTGCTCATAGGCCACCGTAGTTTCCAGCGGCGAGTGATCAGCACCGATCAGCCAGTTGACCATGGTCGCCTGGTGCTGCTCGACACGACGTATCTCCGCCAGCGGCAGGCGCAGCTCCTTGTTGAAACGGGCGATGCCGTGTTTCAGGCGCAACGCGTCGGTTTCCACGCCGTTCATGAGAATGATGCGCACGCGGGTGAAGGCGTCGTCATCGAGCTTGCTGATCGGCTTGCCGGCCATTTCCTTCCATGTGAATTTCTGCTTTTCCAGCGGCGTGCCTTTGTTGTCGAAAATCCCGGAAATGGTCTCCATGGAGCCTCCGTTGTTCTGGTATCAGGCTAGGTAGGGCGCCGCGAAAAATATGGGCGACCCGATAGAAATGACTAGAGAGGCATCAAAACAATTCCGGCGACTGGACAGGAGGCAGACCGCCGGAGGCGGGGCGACATAGCCGGCCTTCCCATGACGCACAGCGTGCCTCGCTGAAAGCCTTGCTAGTGCTGGTTCTGGCGTTCCGCCTGCGCTTCGGACAGGCGTGCTTCCCGCTCATCGGACGAAAGCCGGGCCAGTTCGGCGACGCGCTGGTGGAAGCATGGCCAGTCGCCTGCGCACTGCTCGAAGATCGCCGAAAATGCCGGTACCCAGCGGTCGTACAGACCGAACGGCAGCAAGGTGGCATTGTTCAGCGGCTGGGCGAACCAGCGCTCGAAGCGCCGATCACCTTCCCAGGCGCCGTCACGCAGCGCTCGATAGCCCTGCCGCAGGTGCATGAATTCTGCCTGTTTGAGACGGCGCAGCTCCGCTGGCGGCAGCTCGGACGCATACAGCGTGGCCAGGCGTTCCCGTGTCTGCAGCACCAGTTCCACCAGTTGCCGATAACGAATCCTGCCCTGTTCATCCTGCTCGACCAGACCCCGGCTGGCCCGCCACTGGCGCAACCCTTCGCGCTCGACGAAGCTGGCATAGGATTCGTTGAACGCCGTGTCGCCGGGCAGGTACAGCTGCTGGTGCGCCAGCTCGTGAAAGATCAGCGCGGCCAGTTGCTCGTCGTTGCGGCGCAGCATGGTGTTGAGCAGCGGGTCGTCGAACCAGCCCAGCGTCGAATAGGCTTCCACCCCGGCGACATGGGTATCCAGGCCTTGCAAGCGCAACCGCGCAGCCTCGCCACGCGCAGCGCCCTGGCGGTAATAGCCGCGATAGGCCACGCAGCCGGCAACGGGGAAGCAATGCTGCAGCGGCTCGACGGAAAATTCCTCGGTGGCGAACAGGTTCCACACCACGTATGGCCGCTGCAGATCGGCATAGAGCCGATAGCTGTCGTTGTCCGGCAGGCCCAGCGCCTGGCTGGCGAATTCACGTGCCTGCAGCGCCTGGACAAGGCGCTGGCGCAGGGCGGTGTCCTGCGAGGGGTCGGCGATGATCGCTTCGACCGGTTGGCGCTGGCGCAGCAGTTCCAGTTGCCCCAGCGCCAACTGACCGTAGTAGGTGCTGCAACCATTCAGACCGACGGCAAGCAGCAAGGGAACCCAGCACAGGCGCAGGCGGTCGATCAAGGCGGCGTTGAGCTTCGGCATCGGGAAACCGTTTGCGGGACGGGACAGGCGCCTGGTGCGCATGGCGCACCCTACCGAGGCGGCGCGGTGGGTTGCAATCCCGGGCGCGCCACTTCCTTTCCGAATTCTCCAGCCGGAGCTCTTCCATGCGCGGTTTCGTTCTTGCCCTGTTCGTTTCGAGTCTCGCCGGCTGTTCGCTGTGGATGCCCAAGCCCGACCCGACGCAGGCCTGGATCGAGCTCGCTCCGCATCAGGAAACCGACCTGCAGGCGCTGGCGGTGGATGGTCGCCGCCTGGATGATGACCGCTATTTCCAGGTCCAGCCCGGCAGCCGCACGCTGGACATGCGCTACCGCTTCCAGGTCGACGGTGCCGACATCGGCCCCGACAGCGGTCCGCTGCCGCGTGACTGCAAGCTGACCCTGGAGTACGACCGTTTCACCGCCGGCGCACGCTATCGCCTGGTGGCCGGTGGCCATGGCTTCCGCCCCTGGGCCAAACTCTACGACCAGCAGCATTTGCTGCTGGCTCGGGCCTCGGAACAGGGTTGCGGCAATCTTGCGGAGCGATGAAGCCTGCAGGGCTGCATGATCGCGAGCAAGCGCGCTCCTACGGGTTTGATGGCGTCCAGGCTGGCAGCGTTGAAAACAAGTGGTAGTTGGCGCAGGCTCGGGCAACGATTCCATGAACTTCGGAGCCATCGCCATGCGCCTGCCGCTCGCCTTCCTGCTCGCTCTTGCCCTTGGCGGCTGCGCCAGCCCGCTGCCGCCGCATGATCCGGGCATGGCCTGGGTAGACATGAGTGCCCAGACCACCGATATCTTCATGTCCGACCACCTGGACGGCAAACGCACCTATGATGGCCGCTATTTCCTGGTGCCGCCGGGCGCGCATGAACTCGAAGCGCACTACGAATTCGAAGTCAGCAGCGGCGGCTTCGGCCTGTTCGGCGAGACCCAGACCATGCGCTGCACCCTGGTGGTGCAGTACGACAACTTCGAGGCCGGCAAGCGTTACCTGTTCCAAGCCCGTTCGCTGGGCTTCACCCCGCAGGGCTGGTTGCGCGACGAGCAGCGCAACGTGCTTGTCGAGGCCGAAGCCGAGCACTGTTACTGACTTTCGAGGTAGACGATGTCCCGCATTTCCAAGGCCCGCTTTTCCGCCCTCGACCTGGCGCCCATTCGCGACGACGGCACGCCGGCCCAGGCGCTGCACAACGCCCTGGCGCTGGCCCGGCACGTGGAAGGGCTCGGCTTCGAGCGTTTCTGGGTCGCTGAGCACCACAACATGGACGGCATCGCCAGCGCGGCGACCTCGGTGCTGATCGGTTACCTGGCCGCCAACACCGAGTGCATCCGCCTGGGCGCCGGCGGGGTGATGCTGCCCAACCATGCACCGCTGGTGATCGCCGAGCAGTTCGGTACCCTGGACGCGCTCTACCCCGGCCGGATCGACCTGGGCCTGGGCCGTGCGCCCGGTGCCGACCAGTTCACCGCCCACGCCTTGCGCCGCGACCGCATGGGCAGCGCCGACGACTTTCCCGCCGATGTCGAGGAGCTGGAAACGCTGCTCGGTCCACGCCAGCGCAACCAGCGGGTGATCGCCATGCCCGGCGTCGACAGCAAGGTGCCGATCTGGCTGCTGGGCTCCAGCCTGTTCAGCGCGCAATTGGCGGCGGCCAAGGGGCTGCCCTATGCCTTCGCCTCGCATTTCGCGCCACGCTTCATGCACCAGGCGATCAAGCTCTACCGCGACCACTTCCAACCGTCCGAAGTGCTCGACAAGCCCTACGTGATGCTCGGCGTGCCGCTGATCGCCGCCGACAGCGACGAACAGGCCGAGTATCTGGCCACCAGCGTCTATCAGCGCATCCTCTCGCTGATCCGCGGTCAGAGTCTGGTGCTGCGCCCGCCGGTGCAGAGCATGCAGGGCCTGTGGCTGCCGCACGAGCAGCAGGCGGTGGGCGATTTCCTCGGGTTGGCGTTGATCGGCGGGCCGGAGAAGGTTCGCGCGCGGCTGGAGGTGTTGCTGGAGCAGACCGAGGCCGACGAGCTGATCTTCACCTGCGACCTCTACGAAACCGCCGACCGCCACCGCGCGTTCGAGATTCTGGCCGGATTGAGGTAAACGCTCGCCCTGGTGCACGCTGGCGGGCCTGTTGGCCAAATGAATTCGGCCCTACGGGTGCGGAGGGGGCTTGTCCGCGAGCTTTGCTGCCTTGCTGCCATACGAAAGCATGCGGAGCAAAAGCAGCTGCGGTTCCGTAGGGCCGAACTCGTTCGGCCTTTGGCGGGCCCGTTAGCCGAATGAATTCGGCCCTACGGGTGCGGGCGTGGGAGGGGGTCAGCTGTTCTTCAGGCGGAAGCCGATCTTCACCGTGACCTGAAAATGCGCCACCTGGCCATCCTGGACATGGCCGCGAATCTCGCCCACCTCGAACCACTCGACGTTCTCCAGCGTCTTGCTCGCCTCGGCGATGGCGTTGCGAATGGCCTCGTCGACGCTGTTGCGCGACGAGCCGACGATCTCGATTTTCTTGTAGGTGTGATGATCCGACATGAATGCCTCCTTCTGGTCCGCGAGACTCCGCTCGGATGAATGCGTCCTGCCTGAATTGAGGCCAGCGGCACAAGGCGAAGTTCAGGCGCAGGGTGGATAACGCTGAGCTTATCTACCGTTGCGCCTTGTCGGGCGGCGTCGCTACGCGTGGAAAATGCTGCGCAGTTTTCCACCCTACGATGCAGGCAGCTTTTGGAGTCGTCGCAGGCGCTTCCGTCGCTTGCCGCTCACGGGGAGCATGAGGTTGTAGGGTGGATGGCCGAAGCCATCCACGCGGGGGCATGGGAATGATCGGTTGGCGCACTTACTGGACGCGCCGGTAGGCGTAGTGCTGCGGCTTGAATACCTGGTTGAAATGCCGGCCCAGCGAGTCCGCCTCCAGCAATGCCTGAACGGCTTCGGGCGGTACCTGTTCATAGCGATAAACCGCGCCGCCACTGAACTCCACTTCCAGCACCTGCCGCTCGGGGTCGTAGCCCAGCGAACGCAGGCTGCTGGACGCCACCGATGCGCGCTTCACGGGCGCTCGGACCGGATGTCGAAGCCTTCGGCCTGCATACGCCAGAGGGCATCGAACTCGCCGCCGTGCCGGCGGAGCTCGTGGGGCGGGCCATCCTCGACGATCCTGCCGTCGCGCAGCACGACGATCCGGTCGAAGCTCGACAGGGTCGACAGGCGATGCGCCACCGCCACTACCGTCCGGTTGTGCACCAGATCGTTGAGCGCCACCTGAATCTCGGCTTCGGACTGGGTATCGAGGGCCGACGTGGCCTCATCGAGGATCAGAATCGGTGCATCCTTGAGAAACGCCCGGGCGATGCCGAGGCGCTGGCGCTGGCCGCCGGAAAGCATCACGCCACGCTCGCCGACAAGAGTGTCGTAGCCCTCCGGCAGACCGCGGATGAAGCCGTCGCAGAACGCATTACGCGCAGCCTGTATGACTTCCTCGTCGGTCGCTCCGGGGCGGCCGTAGCGGATGTTCTCGCGGATACTGCGGTTGAACAGTGCGGTTTCCTGCGGCACCACGGCAATCTTCTCGCGCAGGCTGTCCTGGCTGACGCTGCGAATGTCCTGACCGTCGATGAGGACACGCCCGTCACTTACGTCATCGAGGCGCTGGATGAGGTTGATCAGCGTCGATTTGCCTGCCCCGGAAGAGCCCACCACACCGACCTTCTGTCCGGCGGGGATATGCAGGTCCAGATGCGAAAACACGGTACCGCGATCGGGGTAGCCGAAGCTGACGTTCTCGAACGTGATATCGCCCTCGGCCAGCAGCAGCTGAGCATCGCTGTCTTCCAGGCCGTGCGGCTGGACGATGATGCGCAGCGTGTCGTCGATGGCGCCGATCTGCTGCGTGGTGTCCACCAGCGCCAGCGCCAGATCGCGCGAGCCATGCAGGATGCGGAAGGTCAGCGCGCTGACCAGCACCACGTCACCTGCGGTGACCTGCCCACCGATCCACAGATTGATGGCCCAGATCAGCATGCCGCCGGCCATCACCGACAGGCAGATGTCGTGCATGACCCGCGCCTTTTCCAGATACATCCAGCTGCGCCGCTGGGCGCGCGCCTCGTAGCCGATCTCGTGGGCCAGGCGTTCGGCCTCGCGATCGCGTGCGGAAAACGCCTTGATGGTCCAGACATTGGACACCGCATCGACCAGCTCACCGCCGACCCGTGCCGATTGCGCGGCGAACCGCTGGTGCTTGGAGCGACCACGAATGCCGAACCCGGTGATCAGCGCGGCAACGATGGCGACGAACAGGATCAGCGCCACCGCCATGCGCACGTCGACCGTCAGCAGCACCACCACCGCGCCGATGAAATCGACGATCGGCGGGACGATTTTCCAGGCCAGCCCGCCATAGATCGCGCCCGCCGCCTGGCCCACCGCCGAAATGCGATTACCCAGCGACCCGGCGAAATGCTCGGTGAAATAACGCATCGGATGACCGGTCAGGTGCTTGAACAGGTCGACCCGGATGTCCACCACGCTGGCCACCACCGTGCGGCAGCCGAGCCAGCCGCCGAGGCGCCAGAACACGTTCTCGATGACGATCAGGCTGATGAACAGCCCCAACGGGAACCAGACGTTGGTGGCACCACGATCCGCGGTGCCCTGCGCCATGGAGTCGACCAGGAGCTTCATCCCGTACTGCACCGCCACCGCGCAGCTGGCGGCACCGACGATCAGGAACAGCAAACCGCCGAAATGCCACGGTCGCAGATGGATGTAATGCCAAAGGAACGCGACCGGCCGGCTTGGAAGCGGCGCCTCCTGAGGCTTCGCTTTGGGCGGCTGGGCCGGAACGTTCATGACAGCGCTTCGGCGAAAGGCCGCGCGGCGCTGAGTTGGCTGAACCTCATCTGCTGCAGACGCAGCTCATCGGCCAGCCCTACATGCACGCAGCGATTGCCGTTTTCATCCGGGAAGCCCAGCAGCCCCACCGGGCAGTGGCGCTCGTCGGTCCAGCCCGGGTAGTCCAGCACCGGATACAGACAGATACCTTCCACCGGCACCCCGCGCTGCATGGCCAGGCCTGCCTGCTCGCTGACATAGCGCAGCCAGTCGCCGCGCAGGTCGCCCTCGGCGCCGGTTTCGGCGATCAGCAAGGGCCGTTTATAGCGCTGCCAGATTTCACTGAGGATGCCCTTGAAGGGCCGGTAGTCCGGGTTGTCGCGCTCGATGGTGCGACCGTCGCCGTGATACCACTGGTTGTCGGAATAGTAATTGACGCCCAGTACGTCGAGGTACTCCGGCGCGCCGCCCAGCCCCGACCAGCGCTCGCCGCAGAGCATGTCCCAGGCCTCGAACTGCGATTGGCGAAATCGCTCGGCCTCACGCTGCGGGCCGGGGCGGTCATTGGATGCGACGACGTGGATGGCCGGATCGACCTGGACGAAGCGCGCCCTTGGCTCCACGTCCCGAATCGCCTGCATGGCTGCGATGGTGGCGCGCACCAGCTGATGCTTGAGTTCGAAGCCACGACCTCGCGCCATCGGATTGAAATAGGCCTCGTCACCGCCGGCCCAGGCCCAGAACGAGATCTCGTTGAGCGGCGCATAGAAGGGCACCGCATTGGTTTCATCCTTGACCAGCTGCGCCACCGCCGCCGCGTAGCGGGCGAAGCGTTCGACGAACTGCGGACGCCAGATGTCTATATCGTCCGGCCAGCCATAGTGGCAAAGGTCCCAGATCACCTGGGTGCCCTGACGATGGGCGGCTTGCAGCATCGGCAGGAAGCTCGACCAATCGTACTGGCCCGGCGCCCGTTCGATCAGGTGCCAGCGCAGGCCGTCGCGCACGCTGTGCAGGCCGTGCCGGTGCAACACCGAGTAATCATGCGCCGCCCAGCGATCATGGCCGGTGGCTGCGAGCAGATCGAGACGCCGGCCATCGCTGCGGCGATGGTTCGAGCATTCGAAACCACCCATGAAGAAACTCTTGAATAGCGTGGGCTGGTACATCTTCGGCCTCGTCTCAGGGTGCCTGTTCGGCCAGCGACTGGCTGTGCTGGGCGCTTTCGCCAGCCTCGGCCCCGTGCTCGGCTTCCTCGATACGCTTGTACAGCGCCAGCGCCTGGCCCACGACCTGGTCCATGTTGTAGTACTTGTAGGTGCCGAGCCGGCCGACGAAGGTCACGCCCGGCGTCTCGTCCGCCAATTGCTGGTAGCGCTTGTACAGCTCGGCGTTCTCCGGCCGCGGAATGGGGTAGTAGGGGTCGCCCTCGGCCGAGGGATATTCGTAGGTGATGCTGGTCTTCGGATGGACCTGTCCGGTCAGGTGCTTGTACTCGCTGATGCGGGTGTAGGGCACGTCCTCGCTCGGATAGTTGACCGTGCCGACCGCCTGGAACTGTTCCTGGTCGAGCTGCTTGTGCTCGAACTTCAGTGAACGGTAGGGCAGCTTGCCGAAGCGGTAGTCGAAATACTCGTCGATGGGGCCGCAGAAGATCAGCTGGTCGTGCTGCACCTCGTCGCGGATCTCGCGGTAGTCGGTGTTGAGCATCACCTTGATGTTGGGGTGCGCGAGCATCTTTTCGAACATCTTCGTGTAGCCGTGCTTGGGCATCTGCTGGAAGGCGTCGGTGAAATAGCGGTCGTCGGTGTTGGTGCGCGTGGGGATGCGCGAGGTGACCGACTTGTCCAGCTGCGACGGGTCCAGCCCCCACTGCTTGCGGGTGTAGCCGCGGAAGAACTTCTGGTACAGCTCGCGGCCGATGCCGTTGACCACCACGTCTTCGCTGGTCCGGATGTGCGCCACCGGCTCGGCACGGCTGGCCAGATACTCGGCGGCCTCCTCGTCGGTCTGCAGATTCAGCCCGTAGAGCCTGTTCAGCGTGGTGCGGTTGATCGGGATCGGCACTTGCTGGCCGTCCACCTGGGCCAGCACACGGTGCTCGTAGGGCCGCCACTCGGTGAAGCGCGACAGGTAGTCGACGATGCGCTGAGCATTGGTGTGGAAGATGTGCGGCCCGTAGCGATGGATCAGCACGCCCGATTCGTCGTGATAATCGTAGGCGTTGCCGCCGATGTGCGGCCGCCGGTCGACGACCAGCACGCGCTTGTTCAGCCCGGCGGCCAGGCGCTCGGCCAGCACGCTGCCGGCGAACCCGGCGCCGACGATCAGGTAGTCGAAGCCACGCCTGGTGCTGGCGGGACGATCGCCGGCGCCACCGCCTGCGAAATCCGTGGTGCTGTCTCGCAGGCTCATGTCGCGCATTGCATCTTCTCCTTCATCAGGCTCCAGGTGTGATCCCAGGACATGTCGCCGAGGATCTCGTCGGCCTTGGCCAGCAGGCCGTCACGGTCCTCGGCGTCGGCCAGGGCGGCTTCGGTGGCGGCGACGAAGGCCTCGGGGCTGTCGGCGATACGCACGATCCCCGTATCGCCGTAGGTGCGCACCACGTCGGTGATCGGCGTGGACACCACCGGGCGGCCGCCGGCCAGGTATTCGGGCGTCTTGGTCGGGCTGATGAAGCGGGTCGACTCGTTCAGCGCGAAGGGCATGATGGCCACGTCCCAGCCCGCCAGGTAACTCGGCAGTTCGTCATAGGTCCTGGCGCCCAGGTAATGAATGTTGTCGCGTTGCGGCAACAGGGCCGGGTCGATCTTCACCACCGGCCCGATCAGCACGATCTGCCAGTCCGGCCGTTGCGCGGCGACCTTGGCGATCAGCGCCAGGTCCAGCCGTTCGTCGATCACCCCGTAGAAGCCCAGGCGTGGCCGGGGAATCTCGGCCTGATCCGGTGGATCGGCCTGGGGTCGCCGCGCGGCGGCGAAATGCTCGACATCGACGCTGCTGGGGAACGGATGGGCGTTGTCGTGATGCTTGCGCTTGGCCTCGTAGAGGCTGTGGCCGCCGGTGAACACCAGGTTGGCGCGGCGCATCAGCTCCAGCTCGCGCTCGATCAGCTTGGGGGGCGCGCCGTGGAAGGCGGACAGCTCGTCCATGCAGTCGTAGACGGTCAGCTTCGGCTTGAGGTGATCCGAAAAGGCCAGGCTCATCGGCGTGTAGTACCAGAGCAGCAGCTCGTTGACCCCGAGCTTGGCCAGGTAACCGTCGAGCAGGTTGCGCTGCACCCGCTCGGCCGCCTCGCCTTCGCAGCCGGCCGGCAGGTGCGGGATCAGCACCTGCACACCGTTCTCCTCGGGGCGCACCTCCAGCCAGGGCTGGGCGTCTTCGGTGGGGATCGGCTCTTCGCAGAACAGCACGTTGAAGTCCCGGGCGAAGCGCGACATCAGGTGCTGCGGGCGCTGATAGACGAAGCTCCAGCGCAGGTGGGACAGACACAGCAGTGTCGGGATCTGCTCGTCGAAGACCACTTCGGCCGGCTCGGCCGACTTGTCGGGGGATTTGCCAATCTCGTACTGGAAGGGGCCTGCCCAGCTCATGAGAACCTCGGTACGGGTGGCGGTGCGGCCAGCGTCCCATCCGCTGCATCGCGCGTGAATTCGGCGCTGCCCTGCGCAACATATAAGGCGTACGGCGCGGCCATTAGTTCGTTTTCGAGCACACCGTTCGCCGGCTATGGACGGCGCGATGCAACCCGCGGTTCCCCCGTGTCCGGCGTGCGGAACACCCGTCATCGGCTGGGTTGAACTTGGCCGCACCTTGCCCGTCCCTACTTCAGGACGCCTGTTTTCTACTCGGTCCCCTGAGCGCTGCGCGCAGCCTGTTTTTCGCGCGATCCGGCAGGCCGACCTCACTTCGGAGACGCTTTGCGGCGCCGCATCTGCGGCCAGCTGCGACCTGTTCCTCGCGCGTCCATAAAACAGCATTGCGGAGGTACGAATTAATGATTCTGGTGACCGGCGGAGCGGGATACATCGGCTCCCACGCAGTACTGGAGCTACTTCTGGCAGGCGAGGAAGTGCTCGTTCTGGACAATCTTTGCAACAGTTCCAGGATCGCGCTCGATCGCGTCGAACAGCTGGCGGGACGACCGCTGCAGTTCGTCAAGGGCGACGTGCGCAACCGCTCGCTGCTGGCCGCGCTGTTCGCTTCCTATCCCATCCGCGCGGTGATGCACTTCGCCGGGCTCAAGGCCGTGGGCGAAAGCGTGCGCGAACCGCTGCGCTACTACGAAACCAATGTCAGCGGCAGCATCGCGCTGTGCCAGGCGATGGCCGAGGCGGGCGTGTTCCGGCTGGTGTTCAGCTCCTCGGCCACGGTCTACGGCGAGTCGCCGATGATGCCCATCACCGAGGACCGTCCCACCGGCGTGCCGACCAATCCCTACGGCCAGTCCAAGCTGATGGCCGAGAGCGTGCTCAAGGGCCTGGCCGAGTCCGACCCGCGCTGGTCCATCGGCCTGCTGCGCTACTTCAACCCGATCGGCGCCCACGAATCGGGGCTGATCGGCGAAGACCCCAATGGCGTACCCAACAACCTGCTGCCGTACATGCTTCAGGTCGCGGTCGGGCGGCGCAGGCAGCTGAGCGTCTACGGCGCCGACTACCCGACGCCCGATGGCACCGGCATTCGTGACTACATCCACGTGGTGGATCTGGTGAAAGGCCATCTGAAAGCCCTGGAGCGGCTCGAGGCGGTACGTGGCGTCTCGGTGTGGAACCTCGGCACCGGCAAGGGTCACTCGGTGCGCGAAATGATCACCGCCTTCGAGGAGGTCACCGGCCGGCCCCTGCCGCACGTGATCAAGCCACGCCGCGCGGGCGATATCGCTCAGTGCTGGTCCGATCCGGGCAAGGCCTGGCAGGAGCTCGGCTGGCGCGCCGAACGCGACCTGATCAGCATGCTCGCCGACGCCTGGCGCTGGCAGAGCAACAACCCTCGCGGCTACGCCGAACCGACCCCGGAAAAGAAAACGCCCACCGCACTGGCCAGCTAGCGCAGTCCGGCAATGGTGCACGGATCGCACCTTTCCTGGCTTTACCGATCCGCCTTCCTCGTGCTCTCCCCCCTTCCAGCCTGACGAAACGGCCACCGGCATCGACTTCACGCCATGGAAAATGGCAGGCTTGTGGATCGACGCCTGATCCAAACGGGACCCGCATCGGCATCGCGCGCGGCAGATCGCCAGCGCCCCGCCGCTCCAACCCATCGAGGAAATGCCATGAGCGACACCACCCCCTACGTTCCACCGAAGGTCTGGACACATGACGCACCCTCGGGCGGCAAGTTCGCCAGCATCAACGCCCCCACCGCCGGCGCGCGCGAGGAAAAGGCACTGCCGGTGGGCAGGCATCCGCTGCAGCTCTATTCGCTGGCCACCCCCAACGGCGTGAAGGTCAGCATCATGCTCGAGGAGCTGCTCGCCCTCGGCCATGCCGGCGCCGAGTACGACGCCTGGCTGATCAGCATCGGTGACGGCGACCAGTTCGGCAGCGGCTTCGTCGAGATCAACCCCAACTCCAAGATTCCGGCATTGGCCGACCACAGCGTCGACGGCGAGCCGCTACGGGTATTCGAGTCCGGCTCGATCCTGGTGTACCTCGCGGAAAAATTCGGCGCCTTCCTGCCCAGCGAAACCCGCGCGCGCACCGAAACTCTGAACTGGCTGTTCTGGCAGATGGGCTCGGCGCCCTTCCTTGGCGGCGGCTTCGGGCATTTCTACGCCTATGCGCCGGAGAAGTACGAATACCCGATCAACCGCTATGCCATGGAAGCCAAGCGCCAGCTCGACGTACTCGATCGCCAGTTGGCCGAGCGCCGTTTCATCGCCGGTGACGACTACAGCATCGCCGACATGGCCATCTGGCCTTGGTACGGCGCCCTCGCCCTCGGCGAGCTGTACGAGGCAGCGGCATTCCTCTCCGTGCAGGATTACCGGCACGTGCAACGCTGGGCCGCCGAGATCGCCGCCCGCCCCGCGGTGATTCGCGGCCGCAAGGTCAACCGCAGCTGGGGTGAGGAATCGGAACAGGCGCCCGAGCGCCACCAGGCGTCTGATCTCGACTGAGCCTCGCAGGGTGGAAACGGCAACGCTTTCCACCCTTCATCACATCTCAAATCCGCTCGACAGACACTGCGTGTCAGGCATCCCGCACTCATCGCTGCGACCGCCGATCCTACCGTGCTGAACTCTGGCAATAGCCGCACACCCAAGTTTCATGAGCGCAGCTTTTGGCTGCCTGTCATCCACCGATGGCGCGTCGTCGTGCGGATAAACGCAGCGCTCTGCATACCCGGTTGTTCAACACAACGTGAGGTGAATCATGAGACATACCCTGGTAGCAGCGTTCGCAACGCTGACCGACGCCAACCGCACCCGTGGAGACCTGATGGCGCGGGGCATTCCTCGGGAGCAGATACATGCCGTGGGCGCCGAAACCGCGGACATCCACGCCTACGATGCCCCCTATACCACCACCGACAGCCCTCTGGATCGCACGCATCACGAGTCCAGGGTCGCGCACTTCTTCAAATCGCTGTTCGGCCAGGAGCCGCATGAAGAGCATCGCCCGTACGCCCACGCCTATCCGGACGCCGTGCGTCGCGGCGCGCTGGTGATCGCCGTGGACGTCGACGACGAGGATCAGCTGGCAAAAGCACGCGACGCACTGGAGTACAACGGTGCCATCGACATCAATGAGCGTGGCGGTACGGGCACGGCCGACGGCTATCCAGGCCCGAGCAGCCCTTATGCGGGAGCAACCGGCGGCGACAGTCATCTCGACAAACACTTCACCAAGCCCGGTACGGGTTCGGCTGCCGGCACCACGGCCACTACCGGTGCCGGGCTGCAATCGACCAGCGAGCGATTCGGTGAAGGCACCGGAAAGCGAGCGACTACCGAGGTTGGCGGATTCACGTCCGAGCCGACCGACTACGCCGACCGCAGCTCCGCCGACACCGGGCGCTACGACATCGGCAGCGCAGCCAAGCGCGCCGGCACTGACTACCCGGAAACTGCCGCCACCAGCGCCCCGACTGGTGCGGGTATTACCGGTCATGGGGTCGGCACCGAAAGCCTCGAAGTGGCACCGGGCGTCGGCACCCGTGAAGCGGGCTTGTGCCGTGACCGCATCTGCGTGATCCAGCGACCGAGCTGACCTTGCCGCTGCAACCACGGGCCGCGCGATGCGGCCCATGGTCATTGCGCGTCGCTCCGAAACCCGGGATGGGCTGCAGCTCACCGCCATCCATGCGAACTTCGCCGGTGTGAGCTGCAGCCCACCACCATCCGCGAATATCGTCCCGGCGGGCCAAGCCCTACGTTGCGCTCGGGCGCCGCTCTAGCGACCGCCCCGCTGGTCGTTCAACGCCTGACGCAGCCCGGCGCGACCCACCGTCAGCGCCAGGCCTTCCTCGGCCAGACCGAGCGCCGCGTTGACCAGCGGCCTGGGTTGATAGGGCTTGCGCAGGGTCAGCCCGATCTTGGCGGCGATCAGCGCCGCGGTCGCACCGATCAGTGCCGGCACCAGCATCGGCTCACGCCGCACACCCGCCAACGCCGCAGCACTCACACCACCCGAAAGTGCACGGAACATCATCGACGGAACGATGGTGCGGTCCGGGGCGAACGGCATCTTGTCGCCAAGCATCTCGCCGGCCGCGAGCACTGGCAGAAATGTCTGCGCCGAGTCCGAGGTCAGCAGCTGCGCAGCCTCGCCCGCTCCGTCCAGATCATCGCGCTCGCTCAGCGCCCGACTGACCAGCGCCGGCGACAACATGCTGCGCATGCCCGTCACCGCTCCGATTGCCAGCGCCGCCCATAAAAGATTGCTCGAAGTCGTCATCGTCATTCTCCCAGTGGTTGCTAATAACGACCGGCCACCCGCCGCTAGCGTTCGGCCGCGCAGCGCAGCGCAGACATCGACGGGTGACGCGCTTGCCCGCATGGCCACGCTGCGCGCTCACCACTGGTAGAGCCCATAACCGACCACGCCAAGGCCGAAACCCATCTGCGCCAGCAGCAGCGAGCGAATCGCGAAGGTGTAGCTGATGACCCGGCTTTGCCCCAGGGCATCGGCGGCGAACAGCCGGTGGCTTTCGGGAAACTCGGCTTCCATCTCCTTGAGCGCCGCGATGGTCAGTTCCAGCAGCTGCCGACTGCGCGCATCCACCAGCCAGAACACCTGCGCCAGCAAGACGGTGAAGGCGCCCAGCAGAATCAGCAGCCCCGGCGAGAAGCCCCGCTGCAGAGCCGCCAGCACACCGCCATCGGCAAAGATGGCCAGCACCACGAAGAAGTTGAAGCCACGCAGACGCTGCTCGGCATTGAGCTTGAAATGCGCCCAGACAAACTCTCGACCATCCACGCGATTGCCCTCTGATGAGCCAGGCCGCAGCCGCGATCACTCGATAAGAACGTCGTTCTGACCGCCGGGACGACCGCAACCTGATTCTTACGCCGGCACGCCAGGTAGCGGGTTGGTGGGCTGAAGCCCACCGGTGTGTCCGTGTTGCCCAGTGATAACGGCTCGTCAGGCCGGATCGACCAGGTCCTGCCATTCCTCGTGCCGCTCGATGTACTTGGCGATGAACTCGCACTGCGGCACCACGCGCTTGCCGCGCCGCCGCGCATCCTCCAGCGCACCCTTGGCGAGCACACTGCCCAGCCCCTGCCCCGACAGGCTGGGGTCGACCTCGGTATGGGTGAAGACCATCTGCTCGCCCTGCTCGCTGTACGCGGCGAAGCCGAGGGGCTTGTCTTCGACCCACAACTCATAGCGCTGCTGCGCGGCGTCCTGGCGGACGGTGGCTTGTCTATCGGTCATGGCGGTCTCCCTCTCAGGTAAATGGCTGCGGCTAAGAGGTACGAGTGGGCGCTGCGGCCAAGGGTTCAGCGCGTTCGGCGCGCAGGCGGGCTCGACCTCGCGCCAGCCCTCAATCCACCCCGACAAAGCCACCCGTCTGGTGCTGCCACAGACGCGCATAGAGGCCGCCGCGGGCGATCAGCTCGGCGTGGGTGCCGGCCTCGATCACCTGGCCCTTGTCGATCACCACCAGCCGATCCATGCGCGCAATGGTCGACAGCCGGTGCGCGATGGCGATCACCGTCTTGCCTTCCATCAGGGTATCCAGGCTCTCCTGAATTGCCGCCTCGACCTCCGAATCCAGCGCCGAGGTGGCTTCGTCCAACACAAGAATCGGCGCATCCTTGAGCAGCACCCGGGCGATGGCGATGCGCTGACGCTGCCCACCGGAGAGCTTCACGCCGCGCTCGCCGACCATGGCCTCGAAGCCCAGGCCGCCCTGGCTGTCGTCCAGGGTCTTGATGAACGCGTCGGCGCGGGCCTTACGCGCGGCAGCCCAGAGTTCTTCCTCGCCGGCGTCGGGCTTGCCATAGCGCAGGTTGTCGCGGATCGAACGGTGCAGCAGCGATGTGTCCTGAGTGACCACGCCGATATTGGCGCGCAGGCTCTCCTGGCTGACCTCGGCGACATTCTGGCCGTCGATGAGGATGCGCCCGCTTTCCAAGTCATAGAGGCGCAGCAGCAGGTTGACCAGCGTCGACTTGCCCGCACCCGATGGCCCGACCAGGCCGATCTTCTCGCCTGGGTGAATATCGATGGTCAACCCGCTGATCACCCCGCCCTGCTTGCCGTAGTGGAAATGCACGTCGTCGAAGCGCACGCCGCCCTGCTCCACCTTGAGCGGCCTGGCGTCCTCGGGGTCGAGCACGTCACGCGGCCGGACGATGCTCTTCATGCCGTCCTGCACGGTGCCGACGTTCTCGAAGATGCCGTTGACCACCCACATGATCCACTCGGCCATGTTGTTGATGCGAATCACCAGGCCCAGCGCCAGGGCGATGGCGCCGGTGCTGATCAGCGCCTCGCTCCACAGCCACAGCGCCAGCGCGCCGGTGCCGACGATCAGCAGGCCGTTCATACAGGTGATCAGGAAATCCAGGCTGGTGATGACGCGCGACTGCAGGCGGAACTTGCCGAGCAGCTCCTGCATGGCCTCGCGTGCGTAGCTTTCTTCCTCCTTCGAATGGGCGAACAGCTTGAGCGTGGCGACGTTGCTGTAACCGTCGACCACCCGCCCCATCACCTTCGAACGCGCCGCAGATGCCGCCGCCGAACGCGCGCGGATACGCGGCACGAAATACCAGAGCGCAGCGCTGTAACCGACGATCCACAGCAGCAACGGCACGATCAAACGCAGGTCCGCGGCGGCGAACAGATACAGCGCGCTGCCGGCATAGACCACCACATGCCACAACGCATCGATCACCTGCATGGCCGAATCACGCAGCGACGGCCCGGTCTGCATCACGCGCTGGGCGATGCGCCCGGCAAAGTCGTTCTGGAAGAAGTTCAGGCTCTGCTTGAGCACGTAGCGGTGGTTCTGCCAGCGGATCAGGTTGGTCAGCCCCGGATTGATCGCCTGATGGGTGAGCAGGTTGTGCAGGCCGAACACCAGAGGCCGGATAATCAGCGCCACCACCGCCATCCACAGCAGCTCGTTGCGGTGCTCGGCGAAAAACGTCCGCGCGTCATCGGTCGCCTGGGCCATATCGATCAACTGCCCGAGGAAGCTGAACAGCGCCACCTCGATCACCGCCGCGAAGAAGCCGACCACCAGCACGGCCGTCATCAACGGCCAGACCTGCTTCAGGTAATGGGCGTAGAAGCGCAGCATCCCGGCGGGCGGCGCAACGTCCGGGCTGGGCTTGAAGACATCGATCAGGTTTTCGAAACGGCGGAACAGCATGGGGAAGTCTGCTTTGTGGCGAGGTGGGCGGGCGTCATTCTCGAATACGACCGCTCGGGCACGGCATCTCGGTTGGACGCCCCGAACCCGCGAGCGTTTCGCCAACCACATGCCCTGCCCGTCGATTCGCATTGTGGACAAGCGCAGCGTTGTCCACCCTACGCCACTCCGCGCCCTTCTGCCGATACCGCGCATTGGTAGGGTGGAAAACGGCGAAGCCTTTTCCACGCGTTACGTTCAGGCTACCTCGCTACCCCTTCGGAATGGTTTCCGGACGAAGGTAAGGCAGCATGTGCGCCACGTAGTCCGCCTTGCCCAGCTCGATCCCTTCCTTACGCAATATCGAGTAAGCGGTCATCACGTGAAAATAGAACTGCGCCAGCGTCCAGTCACGGGCGTACTGCTCCGCGGTCAGGTCGAAAATCATCCCGTTTGCCAGCTCGTGGGCGATTGGCTTGTCCGCGTTCACATCCAGCGCATCGGCGGTGAGGCCGTCGAGCAGCACGACCGTTTCATCGATCCGGGCATAGGCATCGGCAAGCGAGCCTGGCCGCTCACCAGCCTGTCGCCCCTCGTCCAGCAGCTCGTTGATGGCATCCGGAAACGCCTCTCCTCTCAGCCGGCACATGGCCTCGCGCGCCTGCACGCAGGCAAAGCGAATCTGGGTCGACAGCGGAAACATATCGGGCGCCAGCCGCACGGATAACAACGCCTGCGCCTCAACTTCTGGTAGCTGATCCTGCGCCTTCTTCAGCCAGCCGGAGAGGGTTTTGAGCATTTGGGTATAGGTGGGAATGAGGAGTGTCGTTAGCTGCATGGTGCTTACCTTGAGCGATTGAAGGCTACGCCGGAGAAAGTGAAGAGTGCTATGAAGCTAGCCAGCTGAAAGGTAAATAACTCCGTCAATCCTTCGCTCAAGCGCTCGCTGAGGGAGGAGCCTTGAAATCTGACAGGATGAATACCGTCTCGCTGCTTAACAACGCTTCCACCTCTGATAAAGACGCAAGCCTTTTATGGATCAGCGTTTCCGTGCCGGATGTGATCTTTACGTTTAATACATACGCTTGTTGATCGAACTTCAGTCGAGCTGAGTGCTTGGTTAACGTCTCGCCCGCTTCAATCAACGCGGTTGCCGACAGCTCACGATCAATCAGCATCCGGGTGGTTTGGCTATTCAACCTTTGCCTTTTGCCGCGCAGCTTTTGGGCTGTCAGCCAGCCACCTATCCATGTGGCCGCCATAACAACCCAAACCCAACCATACGGTGGAGGGCGCCTTCCAGAAAACCCTTGAGGACTACCCAGCCATTCAACAATGGAACTAACAGCTTCTTCCATGACGACCTCTTGCCTGTAGCCAACCGCGTGATCCGGTTATAAAAGGACAAAAGAATAAATCTGTCCCTTTTTCAGTGCTCTTTCCTTCAGCTATGCGCTACTTCACTTGCGCTACATGACGACGAGATCCGTCTTTACGTTTCATACGGCCATCTCGCATGAGGAGCCCGAGGAGGCTCCACGAGAGATAGTCTTTTGAGCCGCCTAAATAATCACTTTGCAAGCCAAGCGCCCGTGCGGCCTCGGAATTTAGAACTCCATTCGGATTTGCCTGAGCAAGTTCAAGAATCGCTTCTTTAAGAAAAGCTAATCCCAATTGTGCCTTTTCCCTAACGCCAGTCGGGAGGACAACACCTTTTGGAGCCACGGTTGTGGTGCCTGATGGAATCACTGAGTTCGTTAACAGGCCGCCGGTACTTTCCGTACCAAATGCTGAGATCAGCTCCGCTTCTAGTTTGAGCGCCTGAATTTCCGATAGCCCATCTGCTAGCAACGAAGTCACTACATCATGACCAGCAGCGTGTATTTTTTGGATCCGCTTACCTTTTCGCGTTTCATCGACCCGAGCCACATGGTCCCACGCGCGGGTTCCCGTACCCTTTCCAATATAAAAAGGCCTAGCCGGCGATTGCCTCGGATCTTTTAGCGCGTAGATGTAGTAAGCGGTATCAGTCATTGGCAAAAAGCACTCCATCTTTTACGGAACAGCGTATGAGCAGTACAAACCTACCAGTCCTGAGCTGACTGGGAGCTTTTTTACCACCACAACAGCTGGTAGCCGCAGCGCCTGGCGGTCGGCTGCGCATCCTGAACTGGCATGGTAGCCAGACCATTCGCAGGCGGGTATACCGCACAGGCCCAAGCACTGCGGCAGGTTGCTGCTGTACTGCGTCGCCGCCAAACATAAGCTTCCGCCAGCTCTCTCGAAAACGATCCCAATCATGAAAACCAACTTCGACGAAATACCCGAGGCCGAGGAACAGATGGCGCTGCGGCGGCAGGCGCTGGCCGAGCACAGCCTGATCGGCTTTACCGAGCCGGACCGCCTCAATGACTGGCCGGTGCGCTTGACGCCGGTAAAGCGCCACTCTGGATTAATCACTACGTTGCCTGGGGTTACCAGACATTTGGCCAGGCCGGATGCGAGCCCGCTTCGTGCAGGCTCGCACGGAGATATAGGTTATTTTTGCTTGTCTGGAGACTTTGGCATCGGGATCGCGACGCTGCTTTCTACGCTGCCGGCGGTGGCATCGCCTTCCTTGTAGAAGTGTTCCATCTCGTCTCTCGCTTGCGCCCAATGCTCACTTTCCTGCCCTTCGGGCCGGCCTTTAGCTTCCCAGATTTCGTAAGCCTTTTCGCGGATACGTTGCTCGTCGCTCATGTCGCTCACCTCGCCATGTGGATTAAGCCAGTGTCAGTCGCCTGCAGCGGTGCCTCGGACGTGACGACCCACCTGTTCAGCAGAGAGGGGTAGCGGGAGGATGGTTCCGGTATTCCTTTCGCGGCCGACGAACCGACTGCCCGGGGATGAGCCATGACGGGGATCGGCGCGGCTTCGCTTGGCTGCTTTCCGGAAGCGCCAGCTGATCACGCGATTGGCGTATCCAGGTTTCCAGGCCAGTGGCGACCAGCAGAAGGGGTCGTTGCCTGCCACTGGTCTTACTTAAAGCACCGGTGAAGCCGCACTCACTACCCGCAACGCCAGCCCTTCATACGGGTCGAGGTTGAAGGTCATTTCACCGTTTTCGGTCAGATCACCCTCGACCCGCTCATGAATGATATCGACTACCGGGCCGGGTGCGATGCCGGGGAAAAGGATCATTTCGCTGATGGGCTCAGCGCTGAAATTCAGTGCGGTGATCTGCACACCCTTGCCGGCAGGCAGTTCGTGCACCATCACCAGCAGGCCGGGCGCTTGCACGTCCGGAATCAGGATCTGCTTGCTGGCGGCGATGTCGTAGGCGCGGCGCACGCTGAGGATGTGCTTGAGCTGGCAGGCGAAGGAGCCGGGGCGCTGCAACTGTTCGACCAGACTGCCGTAGAGCGAGCGCGCCTTGGGCAAGCCTTCGGCAGAAGCGTCGGCCTCGGGGGCGAGATCGGCCAGGTCGTAGGCGCCGCGATGCAACCAGCGGGTATCGCCATCACCCATGAGGTGCTCGACCTGCTCGACTTCCAACGGCAGGGCGCCGACCAGGTCCCAGCCGGAGAGGGCGAACACACCGGGCTGCATGGCGTTGAACATCACCAGCAGGATATGCAGGCGCTGGATCTGTTCGATCTCGGCGGCGCCGATGGCATCGAGGTCACGGATGCCCAGCGCCGCAGTGATCACACTGACGGTCGTGCAAGACACGCCATTGGTGACGAACTTGAGGTTGTAGGGCGCGTGTTCGCCGGTCAGCCGCTCGTACATTTCCTCGCGGATGTGCTCGCGCAGGATACCGCCCGGCAAGGTCTGGCCGTGGTAGTGGTAATGGTCGTAGGCGTGCAGCGTCCAGAAGTGCACCAGTTCCAGGGTCAGCTCGTCGTGGTTCTGCATCGCGTGGATCAGCGAGGCCGGGTCGAGGCCGAAGGCATGCACCTCGCGCAGCATCAGTCGCAGGAATTCGGTATCGCCGGTCAGCAGGGCATGGTGATAGGCCGGGCGGGTGATGAAGTCGTAGGACAGGTCGGCACCGCCGTGGGACATGGCGGCGATGTCGTCGATGGTCAGGTTCAGCTCCTGGAAGCTGAAACCGCCGGCCTTGCGGATGGTGCTGGCGATCAGCTGGTTGCCGGTGACCGACAACGGATGGCTCTCGGACCAGGCGGTGCCCTCGGCACGGCGTTCGACGCCGAGAAAGCCGTTGGCGTCCAGGCGCAGCACGCGCGCTCCGGAGACATCGATGGCATGCAGGGCATCGCCGATGATCAGCTGTTGCGCGGCGAAGGTCGGGTCCAGCCAGTTCAGCGAGGGCTGGCCTTCCTTGAAGTAGTGCAGGTAGACCCAGCGCCGGCGCTTGCCGTCGACGCCCGTGATAACGCCGGTGGCGCTCCAGTCGGTGTCCTTGATCCCAGGCTCGAAGAAGATCACCCGTTGCAGCTGGCCGACGATGTAGTGCTTGTCCTTGAGCTGGTCCACCACCGCTGGCGGAAGGTTGACCGAGTCGCGCCCCGCCGGCACCTCGGGTAACAGCGGCCAGTCTTCCTCGTTGATCTCGACCATGTGGTACAGACCGGGATAATCGCCGCAAGCCATCTCGGCGAGGCGGAAATCCGGGCCTTTGCCGGTGTGTGCCGGGACGATGTCGTCGATGACGATGGCATTGTGCGCGGCGGCCATGCGGCTGAGCTGCAGCATCTGCGCCTCGGTGCCGAGGTTGGAGTCGATGTCGAAGCTGATGCGGTCGAAATTGCCGTCGATGGTCGGGGTGAATTCACGCCCGCGCAGACCGCCGGAGCGCTTCATCGGGCCGTTGTGAATGCCCTGCACGCCAAGTTCGGAAAGGGCACTCCAGAGCCGGTCATCACCCAGCGCCTGCAGCACCGAGCCGCCCTCGGCCGTGATGATGGCGGCGGGGTAGGCGGTGAACCATACCGAGGCAATCGCGCTCGCATCGCGCGGCCGCGCCTGGGCGTAGGGGCGCTGCCAGAGCCGGGCCTGGCCGGCATAGTGGCGAGCCCGCTCGCGGGCCGCTTGAAGCATGGACTGGCTTTCCAGCCATTCGATGTAGCTGCTGTCTGGTGTGCTCATGACGACGTGCATTTCCCGGTGCGCGAGGGACGATACGTCGTTTGAGTCGGGCGCAGCGGCATCGTTGCATCACAGGATGCATCGATGCCCGGAAGAGCCGTATCAGCGCGCGCCGGCTACCGCAGTCGCGGCATCGCCTGGCTGCCCGGCCAGTTGGCGCTCGGCCTGCTTCTGCGCCTTGTAGGCCAGGGCGGCAGGCGCCACCGGTGTGACCGTTCCGGTTTCCAGCCACTTTTTCAGGCGATTGGCATCGGCCATGTGGGTGTACTTGCCGAAGGCATCGAGCACCACGAAGGCCACGTCGCGCCGATCCATCACGGTGCGCATCACCAGGCAGTGGCCGGCGGCGTTGGTGAAACCGGTCTTGGTCAGCTGGATGTCCCAGTTGGGCTTGCGAACCAGGGCGTTGGTGTTGCGAAAGCCGAGCGCGTAGTTGGGCTTGCGGAAGGCCACTGTCTTCTCGGACATGGTGCTCAGTTCGTCGATCAGCGGATAGGCCTGGCTGGCGCGCAGCAGTTTGACCAGGTCATTGGCACTGGAGACGTTGAGCTCCGACAGCCCGGTGGGTTCGACGTAGCGGGTGCTGCTCATGCCCAGCGCGCTGGCCTTGAGGTTCATCGCCTGGATGAAGGCCGCGTAACCGCCTGGGTAGTGGTGGGCCAGGCTCGCCGCCGCACGGTTTTCCGAGGACATCAGCGTCAGCAGCAGCATGTCGCGGCGGCTGATCTCGCTGCCGACGCGCACACGGGAGAACACGCCCTGCATCTCCACCGCATCGTGGATGGTGATGGGCAGGCGCTCGTCCAGCGGCAGTTTGGCGTCGAGCACCACCATGGCGGTCATCAGTTTGGTCACCGAAGCGATGGGCACCACCAGATCGGGATTGCTCGAGTAGAGCACCTGGCTGGTTTTCAGATCCACCAGCAGGGCACTGCCGGAGGCCAGTTGCTGCTGAACCACGGCCGGAGCGGCCGAGGCGAAAGGGCTGGTAAAGGCACTGCTGCAGGCCAGCAGCAGGCCGAAAATCGAATGACGAAGCTTCACTGAAAGGCACCGAAAAAAAGGTGAAAAAAGAATGAAAAAGCGCCGCGCAGTATACGGAAAAGCGCATCCCATCACGGCAACGCCGCGCGATTTTCGTGTCGATCGCGTGTGGGTGGAGTGTAGAAGAGAATTTCCACGCCGCCGCTCTACCGCACCTTCAACGTCCGAGGCGGTCCAATCTCCAGTCGTCAACCAGGGGAGAACGCGCATGTCCCGCTTCAGCAGCACACCCACGACCCGTAACGATATCGAACGTGAGATCCAGAACCTGATGAGCGCACTGGACGAGCTCAAGCACGAGGCCACCCGCGGCTCGCGCCATCGACTCGATGACCTGCGCTCACGCGCCGAGTCGCTGTGGCACGACGCCAACTGGGACGAGCATTGCCAGGAGCTGTCCCGCCGCGGCCGCCAGGCCACGCGCATGGCAACCGACTGCGCACGCAAGCATCCCTTGAGCACCCTGGCGCTAGCCGCCGGCGCGGTGGCGCTGATCGGTTACCTGGCCACGCGCCGCTAGCAGGACGTTCCGCCATGCTCAACGCCGAAACGCCGCGCCTCAAGTTCGCCCTGTACGGGGCGCATTCCAGCCTTGGCAGCGCCGTGCTGTGCGAACTGCTGAGCCGCCAGCACGAGGCCGTTGCCTTGATCAACGACTTCAATTCGATCACCGCCCGGCCCGGACTGCGTGCCAAGGCCGGCGATCTGTTCGATGCGGCCAGCGTGTCGCGCAGCGTTGCCGGCATGGACGGGGTGATCTGCCTGTTCGACAGCCCCTCGGTTCCCACCGCACCGGATGCCACCCTGGTAGGGCAGCCGCAGGATCTGTATCAGGCGGTGTACACCTTGCTCCTGGGGATGACGGAAGTCGGCGTCGAACGTCTGCTGCTGGTGGCCGACTTCAACGCCCATGCCGAGGAATCGGAGCTTGCCGCAGCCTTGCAGCTCATCGCCTCGCATCCCCTGAAGTGGACCCTGGTGGATGCCAGCACGGCGGAGGAGGGGTTGTCCATCGAGGACTTCAGCAATATCGAAGGGCTGCCCAGCAACGATCCACGGACGAAACTGCGCCGCATCGCCGCGGCAATGGTCGATGAACTGGTGCAGCCGCAGCACCTGCACCAGCAGATACAGTTTCGCCTCTGAACGCGGCTCAGCCCTTGAGCTGATGGCGCAGCTCAGCCAGCACCGGCGCCGACTCCGGTCGTACCCCGCGCCACAGCTCGAAGGCCGCCGCGGCCTGCTCGACCAGCATGCCCAAGCCGTCGCGTACGGTCGCACCACGTGCTGCCGCCCACGCGCAGAAGGGTGTGGGCTCGGCCCCGTACATCATGTCGTAGCAGAAGCTTTCCCCGGCCTCGATCAGCGCATCGGCCAGTGGCGGCAGCTCGCCGGCAAGGCTGGCCGAGGTGCCATTGACGATCACATCGAAGCGACCTTCCAACTGTTCGAAGGCGCTCGCGCTCACCGTGCCCAGCTCGGCGAATTCGGCGGCCAGCCGCTCGGCCTTCGCCAGCGTGCGATTGGCGATCACCAGCGCGCCGGGACGCTGGGCCAGCAGCGGTTCGAGCACGCCACGCACCGCGCCGCCGGCGCCCAGCAGCAGGACACGCTTGCCCTGCAGGACGACGCCGGCGTTATCCAGCAGATCGCGCACCAGGCCCAGGCCATCGGTGTTGTCGCCCAGCAGCGTGCCATCGTCGAGCTTGTGCAGCGTATTCACCGCCCCGGCGCGACGCGCACGCTCGGTCAGCTGGTCAGCCAGCCGCCAGGCCTCTTCCTTGAAGGGCACGGTGACATTGGCGCCACGGCCGTCCACGAAGAACCGGCGCGCGAAGCCGGCGAAATCCTCCAGCGGCGCCAGCAGCGGCTCATAGCTGAGCGACTGCCCCGTCTGTTCGGCGAACAGCCGGTGGATCTGCGGCGACTTGCTGTGGCCGATGGGATTGCCGAATACGCCGTAGCGGTCCATGAAGTGCTCCAAGCTGCGAGTGACGGGCTGCAGGAATCAGGCACCGGCAAGCCAGTCGCGATCCTGCAGGAAGTATTCGGTCAGCCGCGCTTCCGGCGTGCCGGGCTCGGGCTGCTTGTCATAACCCCAGCTGACCTGCGGCGGCAGCGACATGAGGATCGACTCGGTGCGCCCGCCCGATTGCAGGCCGAACAGTGTGCCGCGGTCGTAGACCAGGTTGTATTCCACGTAGCGGCCGCGGCGCAGCAACTGGAATTCGCGCTCGCGTTCACCGAAGGCCGTGGCCTTGCGCTTGCGCACTATGGGCAGGTAGGCGTCCAGGTAGGCATCGCCGACCGCGCGCATGAAGGCGAAGCTGGTGTCGAAATCCCACTGGTTGAGGTCGTCGAAGAACAGCCCGCCGACGCCACGCGGCTCGTTGCGGTGCTTGATGTGGAAGTAGCGGTCGCACCACTCCTTGTAGCGCGGATAGACGTCGGCGCCAAACGGCGCGCAGGCGTCGCGGGCGACCCGGTGCCAGTGCACGCAGTCTTCATCAACGCCGTAGTAGGGCGTCAGGTCGAAGCCGCCACCAAACCACCAGACCGGCTCTTCGCCTTCCTTCTCGGCGATGAAGAAACGCACGTTGGCGTGGGAGGTCGGCACGTAGGGGTTCTGCGGGTGGATCACCAGCGACACGCCCAGTGCCTCGAAGCCGCGCCCGGCCAGTTCGGGACGATGGGCGCTGGCCGAAGGCGGCAGGCCGGTGCCGTGCACGTGGGAGAAGTTCACCCCGCCCTTTTCGATCAGCGCGCCGCTCTCGATCACCCGTGTCCGCCCACCGCCGCCGCCCGGGCGGGTCCAGGCGTCTTCGACGAAGCATGCTTCGCCATCCTCGGCCTCCAGCGCGGCGCAGATACGATCCTGCAGATCGAGCAGGTAGGCTTTGACGGCTTCGGTTCGGTCGTTCACGAAATCACCCTGGCATAAAGGACAGCGATACATCCCCGACGAACGCAGGAATGAGCGGAAGGTGCGCAAGCATATCATCCGCCCGGTTGACGAATTCCGACCAGGACGGTTGGATAGGCTCCTTTATGTACGGCCAGGAGCCCTCTCATGTCGCAGCGCATCCAGTTCAGCCAGCACGGTGGTCCCGAGGTTCTCGAACAGGTCGAGGTCGAGGTGCCCGTCCCCGCGGCCGGTGAAGTTCGCGTGCGCAACCACGCCATCGGCCTGAATTTCATCGACACCTATTTCCGCAGTGGCCTCTACGCGCCGCCAAGCCTGCCGTCGGGCCTGGGCACCGAAGGCGCTGGCGTGATCGAGGCGGTGGGCGAGGGCGTCGATCAGTGGCAGGTCGGCGAGCGCGTCGCCTACGCCACCGGTCCGCTGGGTGCCTACGGCGAGCATCACGTACTGCCGGCGCGGCATCTGGTGAAGCTGCCGGATGCGATCGGCTTCGAGCAGGCGGCGGCAGTCATGCTCAAGGGCCTGACCACACAGTACCTGCTGCGCCAGGTGCATCCGCTGCAGGCCGGCGAAACCATCCTCTTTCATGCGGCGGCCGGCGGCGTCGGCTCGATTGCCTGCCAGTGGGCGAAGGCGCTGGGCGCCCGGCTGATCGGCGTGGTCGGTTCGGCGGAGAAGGCCGAGCGCGCCAAGGCACTGGGCGCCTGGGCCACCGTCGATCGCACCCGCGAGGACGTGGTGCAGCGCGTGCTGGAGCTGACCGATGGACAAAAGTGCCCGGTGGTCTACGACTCGGTGGGCAAGAGCAGCTGGGAAATCTCGCTGGACTGCGTCGCCCCGCGTGGGCTGCTGGTCAGCTTCGGCAACGCCTCGGGCGCGGTGACCGGGGTCAATCTCGGCGTGCTGGCGCAGAAGGGCTCGCTGTTCGTCACCCGACCGATCCTGGCCGGCTATGCGGACACCGCGCCACGGTTGCAGGCGATGGCGGCCGAGCTGTTCGAGATGATCGCCAGCGGCAAGATCGAAGTCGAGATCGGCCAGCGCTTCGCACTTGGCGAAGCCGCCGAGGCACAGCGTTTGCTGGCCGAGGGCCGTACCACGGGGTCGACGATTCTGCTGCCGTGAAATTGAACTGCAGGGCCGAATTCATTCGGCCCTGATGGTTCGTGAAGGCCGAAGTGGTTCATCAAGGCCGAACAAGTTCGGCCCTACACGTTTCTAGCTCGCCCGGATGACTTCGCCGCTGCGCACATCGCGGATCGTGCTGGGGTTGCGCCGTCCGCCCAGCGGGCCGTCGAGGACGGCGTCGAGCTGGCGGGGGAAGTACTGCTCCACACGCAAACGCGAGCGTGCGGAAGGACGGCCGGCGGGATTGGCCGAGGTGGACACCAGCGGACCGGTGAGCGCGCAGAGCCGCGCCACCAGCGGATGGTCGGTCACTCGCAGTGCCACGGTATCGTGCTTGCCGGTGATCCAGTCGGGCAAGCGCTGGCGGTGCGGCACCAGCCAGGTGTTGGGCCCCGGCCAGCTGCCGGCCAGGCGATCCAGCCAGCGCTCCGGCAGATCCTCGAGGAGGAAATCGAACTGCTCGATGCAGTCGGCGATCAGGATCAGGCCTTTCTCCGCCGGCCGCTCCTTGAGCGCCAGCAGGCGATGGACCGCTTCGCTGTCCCAGGGATCGCAACCCAGCCCCCAGACCGCCTCGGTGGGATAAGCAATCACACCGCCGGCCCACACCACACGGGCCGCCTGCTGTATGCGCCAATTGCCGACCATCGCGACCTCTGCTGAAAACGGAACCGGTGCAGTTTACCTGAGCCTGATCAGCAGCAGGGCTCAACCGGCGCGGGCGCTCCACTGGCCGTTCTCACAGGCCACCCGCCCCTCGATTTCCAGTTCGGTCAGCTCCGCCAGCACCTGCGCCAATGACTGGCCAAGCGCCTGGGCCAGGGCTTCGCTGGTCATCGGCGCGGCCAACAGTTGATCGAGCAGTAGGTGACCTTGCCGTCGCTCGGGCTCCTCTATCTGCGTGGCCGGTGCAAGTTGCTGCCAGCCACGCAAGGCTTGCAGGATATCCTCGACGCTTTCGACCAGCGTCGCGCCCTGACGGATCAGCTGATGGCAGCCGCGAGCGCCGGGATGGTGGATCGAACCCGGAATGGCGTAGACCTCGCGCCCCTGCTCGGCGGCCAGGCGGGCGGTGATCAGCGAGCCGCTGGAAGGACTCGCCTCGACCACCAGCACACCCAGCGACAGCCCACTGATGATTCTGTTGCGACGAGGAAAGTTGGCCGCCTGCGGCGGGCAATCCAGCGGCAGTTCGGACACCAGCGCGCCACCGCCTTCGACGATGCTGCTGGCCAGGCCGGTATGCCGTGCCGGGTAGAGCCGCTGCAACCCGGTGCCCAGTACCGCGACGGTTTGGCCACCGGCATCCAGCGCGCCCTGATGCGCGGCGCCATCGATGCCCAGCGCCAGGCCGCTGGTGATGACGAAACCGGCACCGCCCAGGCTACGGGCGAAGCTCCGCGCGTTGTCCATACCCGGGCGCGAGGCGCGACGGCTGCCCACCATGGCCAGTTGCGGCCGCTCCAGCAGTGCCGGCTCGCCCTCGACGAACAACAGCGGCGGCGCGTCCGGCAGCTCGGCCAGCAGCGCGGGGTAACCGGGATCGTCCCACATCAGCAGATGGTGATCGGGCTGCTCCAGCCAGGCCAACGCAGCGGCTGCACGTTCGCGGATCGCTTCACTGCGTCTTGGTTCTGCGCAACTGGCCGGCAGGCCCAGGGAGCGCCAGGCACCGGCCGGGGCGCTGAGCGCGGAAGAGGCATCGGGGAAGGCACTGAGCAGCTTGTGCAGGCGACGCGGTCCGAGCTCTGGCAGCAGATGCAGGCGCAGCCGCGCTTCGAGCTCGGCGGGGGAAATGGCAGGCATATGACGTCCTTGTCCAATGTGCCGCATCCTTGCAGCACCTCAGTAACGAAAAGCCCCGCACTGGCGGGGCTGGTGAATCAGGGATTACGCACCTTGTCCTGCACCGCCAGCGAGCGCGTGGCTTGCAGCACCAGGCCGTAGCTGAGCTTCTCGTAGGTGCGGAACACCATCAGCAGCCCGGCGCGCTCATCCGGAATCTTGACGTTCTCGCCGGTGACCCGGTCGCGTACGGTTTCGCCGGTCTTGTAGACCGCCAGCACGTTGCCGTCCTTGATGCCGTCGCGGGCCCCCTTGTTGAGGGTAACCACATCGAACTGGCCGATCTGGGTCACGCCACGCGGCACGTCGAGAATCACGCCCTTGATCTCGCCTTCCGGCTCACTGGGCATGAAGGTGGAGTTGACCGCGCGCTCTTCGCTGGGGAACAGGCGGTCGCCGATGCGGGCTTCCTGCGTCACGCGGGTCAGCATCATGGTGGCGATGTCGCCTTCCATGTCGAGGATTTCGGCAGTGCCGACGTCATCGGCGTTGATGCCGAGGAATTCCTGGGTTTCCGGGTCGAAGTAGGTCTTGCCCTGGCGGAAGATGCCGTACACCGGCATGCCGTCCTCGAACGCGCCGCGCCCGTAGATGCGGTCGCCCGAACCACTGATGACGCGCTCGGCGTTGCCGGCGACGATATAGGGTGCGGCCTCGAACTGCTCGGCGCTGTCGATGATGCGGTTGCTCAGCAGGAAGCTGTTGATGGCTTCCAGCGGAATGGTCGGGATGGCTTCGGCCATCGGCGTGGTGCGCACCGTGGGGGAGAGCTTGATGGTGCCGCGCGAGGTGCCGCGGTTGAGCGTCAGCCGCGGCTGGCCGTCGATGTAGACCAGGCTGAGGTTGTCGCCGGGGTAGATCAGGTGCGGGTTTTCGATCTGCGGATTGGCATGCCACAGCTCGGGCCACTTCCAGGGTTCACGCAGAAAACGCCCGGAGATGTCCCAGAGCGTATCGCCCTTCACCACGGTGTACTGCTCGGGGTGGTCATCCTTGAGCTGAACGGCGGCGTGGGCGATACCGCCGACAGCCACCAGCAGCAGGGCGAGTAGTGATTTCCTCATGTGGTGAATCCCTTTATGATGTGCCTTCACGTAAAGCGCCCTAGCGCCGCAGAAACCCTTGTGGAAAGCGGCGTTAGCCGTTTACAAGCTGCCCGGCATCTTAGCAGCGGCTTTTGAATTTATTCCATAAGTGCATCACAAACGCATATGGCGATTCTGAACATCCTTGAGTTTCCCGATACGCGCCTGCGCACCATCGCCAAACCGGTGGACGTGGTCGACGACGGCATTCGCCAACTGATCGACGACATGTTCGAGACCATGTACGACGCTCCCGGCATCGGCCTGGCCGCGACCCAGGTCAACGTGCACAAGCGTGTCGTGGTGATGGACCTGTCCGAGGACAAGAGCGAGCCGCGGGTCTTCATCAATCCCGAGTTCGAATTCCTCACCGACGAGATGGACCAGTACCAGGAAGGCTGCCTGTCGGTACCCGGCTTCTACGAGAACGTCGACCGGCCGCAGAAGGTCAGGGTCAAGGCGCTGGACCGCGATGGCCAGCCGTTCGAGCTGATCGCCGAAGGCCTGCTCGCCGTGTGCATCCAGCACGAGTGCGATCACCTCAACGGCAAGCTGTTCGTCGACTACCTGTCCAATCTCAAGCGCGACCGGATCAAGAAGAAGCTGGAAAAGATCCACCGCCAGCAGGCTTGATTCCCCAAACGCCAAAGGCTTGCGACAGCAAGCCTTTTTTATTGATGGATCTTCACATGCGCATCGTTTTCGCCGGCACCCCGGAATTCGCCGCCCAGCATCTGCAGGCCCTGCTCGATGCAGGCCATTGCATCGTGGCCGTCTACACCCAGCCGGATCGTCCCGCCGGGCGCGGCCAGAAACTGATGCCCAGCCCGGTCAAGCAGCTCGCCGTCCGCCACGATATTCCCGTGCATCAGCCGCAGACCCTGCGCAACCCCGATGCCCAGGCGGAGCTGGCCACGCTGCAGGCCGATCTGATGGTGGTGGTCGCCTATGGCCTTATCCTGCCTCAGGCGGTGCTCGATATGCCGCGCCTGGGCTGCATCAACAGCCACGCCTCGCTGCTGCCACGCTGGCGCGGTGCGGCGCCGATCCAGCGCGCCATCGAGGCGGGCGATGCCGAGTCCGGGGTCACCGTGATGCAGATGGAAGCCGGCCTGGACACAGGGCCGATGCTGCTCGAGGTCGCCACGCCGATCAGCGCCGAGGACACCGGCGGCAGCCTGCATGACCGGCTCGCCGAGCTCGGCTCGCAGGCCGTGGTCGAGGCGGTTGCCGGGCTGCAGGCCGGTACGCTGGCAGGCCAGGCGCAGGACGATGCCCTGGCGACCTACGCGCACAAGCTGAACAAGGAGGAAGCGCGCATCGACTGGACGCGCCCGGCCGTCGAGCTGGAGCGTCTGATACGCGCCTTCCATCCCTGGCCGATCTGCCACGCCAGCCTCGAAGGCGCGGCGGTGAAGATTCATGCCGCTCGGGTCGGCGCGGGGCAGGGCAGGCCCGGCCAGATCATCGCCGCCGACAAGGACGGACTGGAAGTCGCCTGCGGCCAGGGCTCGCTGCGCCTGACCCGTCTGCAACTGGCGGGCGGCAAGCCGCTGGGCTTCGGCGATCTGTACAACAGCCGGCGCGAGCAGTTCGCGCCGGGCAAGACGTTCGAATGATGGCGATGAATCCACGGCTGGCAGCCGCCCGCGCCCTGGCCACGGTGCTCGCCGGCAAGGCATCGCTGGGCAGCAGCCTGCCGGACATGCTGGCCAAGGTCGAAGCGCGTGACCGAGGCCTGACCCAGGAGCTGGCTTTCGGCGCCGCACGCTGGCAACCGCGCCTGGCCGGGCTGGCCGCCAGGCTGCTGCAGAAACCTTTCAAGGCCGCCGACCGCGATGTCGAGGCATTGCTGCTGATCGGCCTCTACCAGCTGTTCTACACCCGCATTCCACCGCATGCGGCCATCGGCGAAACCGTCGGCTGCGTCGACAAGCTGAAGAAGCCCTGGGCCAAGGGCCTGCTCAACGCCGTGTTGCGCCGTGCCCAGCGCGAGGGCGAGGCACTGCTGGCCGAGCTGGAACACGACCCGGTGATCCGCGTGGCGCACCCGCGTTGGCTGCAGAAATCGCTCAAGGCGCATTGGCCGGAGCACTGGGAAGCCATCTGCGCTGCCAATAACGTCCATCCGCCGATGATGCTGCGGGTCAATCGACGTCAGCTCGACCGCGATGCCTATCTCGATGAATTGCGCGCCGCCGGCATCGAAGCCTTCGCTTGCCCGTTCAGCGAGGACGGCATTCGCCTGGCCGCACCCTGCGATGTCCAGCAATTGCCCGGTTTCGCCGAAGGCCGGGTCAGCGTGCAGGACGAAGCGGCGCAGCTGGCCGCCTCGCTGCTGGAGCTCAAGCCCGGCCAGCGTGTGCTGGACGCCTGTTGCGCACCGGGCGGCAAGACCTGCCACATCCTCGAGCACGAGCCGGGCCTGGCCGAAGTCGTCGCCCTGGACCTGGAGCCCAAGCGTCTGCAACGCGTGCAGGAGAACCTGGAGCGCCTGCGGCTCGAGGCCACGCTGACGGCGGCCGACGCCCGCGACACCGAACGCTGGTGGGATGGAAAACCCTTCCAGCGCATCCTGCTGGATGCGCCCTGTTCGGCTACCGGCGTGATTCGTCGCCATCCGGACATCAAGCTGGCCCGCCAGGCAGAGGACATCGCACCGCTGGCCACGCTGCAGGGCGAGATGCTCGATGCGCTCTGGCCCACGCTGGAGGTCGGCGGCGTGCTGCTGTATGCCACCTGCTCGGTGTTGCCGACGGAAAACCGCGAGGTGATCGAGGCCTTCCTGGCCCGCATGCCTGGGGCACGCGAGCTGGATCTGGCCGGCGACTTCGGGCTCAAGCAGCGCCACGGTCGCCAGTTGCTGCCGCAGGAAGGCGGCCACGACGGCTTCTACTATGCCAAGCTGATCAAGGTCGCGGCCGAATCCGGCACGGCGAAAACAGGCGTTCCGAAGACATAAGAAGAACCGGGCGAACGACCGCCCCGGGGCGACGGCAGCGCCGTCAGGAGTGACAAGGTGAAAATCATCATTCTCGGTGCCGGCCAGGTGGGCGGCACCCTTGCCGAAAACCTCGCCAGCGAAGCCAACGACATCACCGTGGTGGACACAGACGTCGATCGCCTGCGCGACCTCGGCGACCGCCTGGACATCCGCACGGTGTTCGGTCGTGCGTCCTTCCCGACCATCCTGCGCCAGGCCGGGGCCGACGACGCCGACATGCTGGTCGCGGTGACCAACAGCGACGAGACCAACATGGTCGCCTGCCAGGTCGCCTACACCCTGTTCAACACCCCGACCAAGATCGCCCGCGTGCGCGAACCGGCCTACCTGACCCGCTCCGGGCTGTTCGCCAACGAGGCGATCCCGGTGGACGTGCTGATCAGTCCTGAACAGGTGGTGACCAACTACATCAAGCGCCTGATCGAACATCCCGGCTCGCTGCAGGTGATCGACTTCGCCGGCGGCAAGGCGCAGCTGGTGGCCGTGCGCGCCTACTACGGCGGACCGCTGGTGGGCCAGGAGCTGCGGCAGATCCGCAAGCACATGCCTAACGTCGATACGCGGGTGGCGGCGATCTTCCGCCGCAACCACGCGATCCTGCCGCAGGGCGACACCGTGATCGAACCCGATGACGAGGTGTTCTTCATCGCCGCCAAGGGACATATCCGCGCAGTGATGAGCGAGATGCGCCGGCTCGACGAGAACTACAAACGCATCGTCATCGCCGGTGGCGGCCATATCGGCGAGCGCCTGGCCGAAGCCATCGAGAGCCGCTACCAGGTGAAGATCATCGAGATGAACCCGGCCCGCTGCCGCTATCTCTCGGATACCCTGGACAGCACCGTCATCCTGCAGGGCAGCGCTTCGGATCGGGACCTGCTGATCGAGGAAAACATCAGCGATGCCGATGTGTTCCTGGCGCTGACCAACGACGACGAGGCCAACATCATGTCGTCCTTGCTGGCCAAGCGTCTCGGTGCGCGCAAGGTGATGTGCATCATCAACAACCCGGCCTACGTCGACCTGGTGCAGGGCGGCGACATCGATATCGCCATCAGTCCCCAGCTGGCCACCATCGGCACGCTGCTGACCCACGTGCGGCGCGGCGACATCGTCAGCGCGCACTCGCTGCGCCGCGGTGCCGCCGAAGCCATCGAGGTGATCGCCCATGGCGATGTCCGCTCCAGCAAGGTGATCGGCCGGCCGATCGGCAAGATCGTACTGCCGCCGGGTACCACCATCGGCGCGGTGATTCGCGACGAACAGGTGCTGATTGCCCACGACAGCACGGTGATCGAGTCCGGCGATCACGTCATTCTCTTCCTCGTCGACAAGAAGCATATCCGCGATGTGGAACGGCTGTTCCAGGCGGGCCTGACCTTCTTCTGAGCCGCTCTCGGGCCAGCCTGGCGAAGCGCCGGCTGGCGGAGCGAAGCGGCAGTCGAATATTTCCGCGAACCAAATTCCCGCCAGATAAGTCAATCATTGCGGCTATTCGCTTCAATTGGCCGCTGGATTTCCGTTTGCCGGCGAGCTTTTGTATCCTCCGGGTCAGGAGCAAAAGCGGCTCCTTCCCAGACAGCCAACGAAGAGCGAGGCGTTCAACCGCGAGACATCTGTCGTTGATGCTGCATCGACAATCCCAGAACTGCCTCCTAGCCAATAAGGTCAGCCGCCGGCCGGCCCCTAGAACAACACAGGAGAAACACCCATGAGGAACCATGCCATCTCACCCATTTCCCGGCTTCTGATCGGCTGTACGGCCCTCGCCAGTATCACGATCAGCAGCCTGACCCAGGCCGATACCCTGGACAAGATCAAGGAAAACAGCAGCGTCCGCATCGGCTATGCCAACGAAACCCCCTTCGCTTACACCGCCCTCGATGGCAGCGTCACTGGCGAGTCGCCCGAAATCGTCGAGAAGATCTTCCAACGGATGGGCATCGAGACCATCAAACCCGTCCTCACCGAGTGGGGCTCACTGATCCCCGGCCTGCGCGCCAGCCGCTTCGACCTCATCGCCGCCGGCATGTACATCACGCCCGAGCGCTGCAAGCAGGTACTGTTCACCGATCCGCATTACCAGTTGCCCGATACCCTGCTGGTGAAGACCGGTAACCCGAAGAACCTGCGCAGCTACGCCGATATCGCCAACGACCCCGAAGCCAAGCTGGCGATCATGTCCGGCACCGTTAACCTGGCTTATGCGCGTGAAGCCGGCATCAAGGACTCGCAGATCGTCCAGGTGCCCGACACCACCTCGCAACTGCAGGCCGTACGCACCGGCCGCGCCGATGCCGCGATCGGTACCCAGCTGACCATGAAAGGCCTGGCCGAGAAGGCCGGCGATCAGGTCGAAGCCACCACCGACTTCAAGGACGACCCCGCCCACACCGGCTATGGCGCGCTGGCTTTCCGCCCCGCGGACAAGGCGCTGCGTGATGCGGTCAATGCCGAGCTGAAGAAGTGGCTGGGCAGCGACGAACACCTGCAGACCGTCGAGCCCTTCGGTTTCGACCGCTCCAACATCACCGACAAGACCGCCGAGGAGCTCTGCTCCGCCTGACGGAACGCGGCTGCCCGCGTGGCCTGAGGGCTTCGCGGCATGCCACGGAACTGCGTTTGATCCCCGACTGTAGAAACGCTTCGCCTTCACCTGCCCGCATCGCTTTTTCAGCGGTGCGCTTGGCGGTGGTCGCGCGCACGGCCTTCTGCAGCGCGTTTCACCCCGGCCTCTCTTGGCCTGAAAGGCTGTTGGAAAACGTATGCGAGGCAGGCAAGACAAGGCAAAAACAGGCGAGGACACGGAGTTTAGTTGTTCTAAATGAGCAGTACTCACTTCGTTCGCCCTACCGGGCCGCGCTAAAGCGCGTTAGCCGCAAGCGGCTTGCCGAGCCTGTTTTTAACGCAGTACTGCCAACGCAGGTAGTTTTCCAACAGCCTGCTACCGGACAATCCCATGAATGAACTTCTCCCCCTGATGCTGGAGGGTGCCTGGGTGACCGTGCAGGTCACCTTCTTCGGCTCCCTGCTGGCCATCGCCGTCGCCCTGATCGCCGCCTTCGGGCGCCTGTCGCCGATCGCCCCGCTGCGCTGGCTGGCGATTACCTACATCGAACTCTTTCGCGGCAGCTCGCTGCTGGTGCAACTGTTCTGGCTGTATTTCGTGTTGCCGATGCCGCCGTTCAACATCAGCCTCAGCGCCTTCCAGGTCGCCGTCATCGGGCTGGGCCTGAACATCGGTTCCTACGGCGCGGAAGTGCTGCGCGGCGCCATCCGCTCGGTGCACGAAGGCCAGTACGAGGCCTGCCAGGCGCTGAACATGACGGCCTGGCAGCGCGCGCGGCGCATCATCCTGCCGCAGGCGCTGCTGGCGGCGATCCCGCCGGGCACCAACCTGCTGATCGAGCTGCTGAAGAACACCTCGCTGGTTTCGCTGATCACGCTGTCGGACCTGGCATTCCGCGCGCGCCAGCTGGATCAGGCGACGCTGATGACCCTGGAGATATTCGGCCTGGCGCTGCTGATGTACTTCGTCCTCGCCCAGATCATCAACTTCTCCATGCGCGCACTTGAGCGCCGGCTCAGTCGTGGGCGGATGCGTGGAGGTCTGTCATGAATTTCTTCGACTGGGAGTTCGCCTGGGCCATCCTGCCACGCTTGCTGGATGCTTCGCTCAAGACCATCGGCATCACCCTGGCCGGCTTTTGCATCGCCATCGTGCTCGGACTGTTCCTCGCCGTAGGCCGCCGCAGCCGTCAGCGCTGGCTGTCCTGGCCGGTGACCGGGCTGATCGAGTTCATCCGCAGTACGCCTTTGCTGATTCAGGTCTATTTTCTGTTCTTCGTCGCCCCTGCCTACGGCCTCAATCTGACGGCATTGCAGGCGGGCATCATCGGCATCGCCCTGCATTACGCCTGCTACACCGCCGAGGTCTACCGCGCCGGGCTCGATGCGGTGCCGCGCGCGCAGTGGGAAGCGGTCACGGCGCTGAACATGAAGGCCGTCACCGCCTACCGCAAGATCATCCTGCCCCAGGCGCTGCGGCCGATCCTGCCGGCGCTGGGCAACTACCTGATCTCGATGCTCAAGGACACACCCGTACTGTCCGCCATCACCGTGGTGGAAATCATGCAGCGAGCCAAGAACATCGGCTCAGAGCATTTCCGCTACCTGGAGCCGATCACCATGGTCGGCCTGTTCTTTCTCATTCTCAGTCTCGGCCTCGCCTGGTTCGTGCGCCGTCTGGAAAACCGCATGGAGCTCGCCCGATGAACCTGTCGATGCCCAATCCCGTCCAGCCCACCGAAGCCAGCGTCGAAGAGCCGATGGTGCGATTTCGCGGCGTGACCAAGCGCTATGGCGATCTGACCGTGCTCGACCACCTGGACCTGGATGTCCAGGCCGGCGAGAAGGTGGCCATCATCGGCCCGAGCGGCTCCGGCAAATCCACCCTGCTGCGCGCGTTGATGACCCTGGAGGACATCGACGAAGGTGTGATCATGGTCGATGGCGAACCGCTTACCCACATGCCCGGCGCCGATGGCCAGCTGGTGCCCGCCAGTGCGCGACATCAGCGCAGCGTGCGCGGCAAGGTCGGCATGGTGTTCCAGAGCTTCAACCTGTTTCCGCACATGAATGCCCTGCAGAACGTGATGGAAGCGCCGGTACAGGTACTCGGTATGCCGAAGGCACAAGCGCGCGAGCGGGCCGAGGAACTGCTGGCGATGGTCGGCCTGGAGGACAAGCTCGATCACTATCCCTCGCAACTGTCCGGCGGCCAGCAGCAGCGGGTGGCCATCGCCCGCGCGCTGGCGATGCGGCCGAAGGTGATGCTGTTCGACGAGGTCACCTCGGCGCTCGATCCGGAACTGTGCGGGGAAGTGCTGAACGTGATTCGCCGGCTCGGGGATGCCCACAGCCTGACGATGCTGATGGTGACCCACCAGATGGGATTCGCCCGGGAGTTCGCCGACCGCGTATGCTTCTTCAATCAGGGGCGCATTCATGAGCAGGGCAGCCCCGACGAGCTGTTCGGCAATCCGCAGCAGGAGCGCACCCAGGCGTTTCTCAGCGCGGTCAACGAGGCGCACTGAAAGCAGCTGCAGGCATGGCCGGTCGCGGGACCGGCGGCTTGCAACGTTGCGAAGGAGATCACCGATGCTTGAATCGCTGGAAAAGATGCTGGCGCAGGGCATGGACAACCCCATGCTGCGCTTCGGCCTGGGCAAGGGCTATCTGGACGCCGGCGATGCCGAAAAAGCTGCTGCGCACCTGCGGCGTTGCGTCGAACTGGACGCCCGATACTCGGCTGCCTGGAAGCTGCTCGGCAAGGCCTTGCAGAGCAGCGGTGACCTGGAGGGCGCACGCACTGCTTGGGAAAAGGGTCTGGTTGCCGCACAGGCCCACGGTGACAAGCAGGCCGAGAAAGAGATGACGGTGTTCCTGCGCAAGCTGGACAAGGCGTCCCGCCCCTGATTCCACGTGCCTGGCTTGTACTGCGCTTCGGAAACGCGCCTGTCGTTCCGTAGGGCCGAATTCACTCGGCCGCCGATGCAAAGGCCGAACAAGTTCGGCCCTACGGTATCGATCAATCCGCCAGGATGAACCGCAGCCCTACGCCTTCGGCGTCCACCCGCATCACTTCCATTTGCAGCTCGGGAGCGGGGATGGGCAGATCCTGCACCTGGCCACGGACGATGGTGCCCGGCTGCAACGAGATCAGATCGGGATGTTTGACGTAGACGCCGCTGTCCGAGAGGTCGCGGGTCTGCGCCAGCACATCGCCGAAGGATTCGTGGCTGATGCGGATTCGGCATTTCATGCTGGCGCGTGGGTGCATACGCTGGTTGGTCACGGATCCCTCCTGGTCTACTTATTGTTTTTCCCGGGTCAGTACCAGCGAGCCTCGCCGGCCGGACGCTTCTTGAAGCGCTTCATGGTCCACATGTACTGGCTCGGCCAGCGGCGCACGTAACTTTCGATCACGCGGCTCATCGAGGCAACGGCGGCGTCGATATCCTCGCTGTACATCTCCTGCGGCGCGGCTTCGAGAATCACCTTGAAGCCCGAGCCATCATCCAGCCGCAGGGCATGAAGGAACACGCCCACCGCCTTGCCGCCAGTGAGCATGCCGGGCACGAATTTGCTGGTCAGCGCCTGGGTGGCAAAGAAGGGGACGAATACCCCGGCGCCCTCGCTGGGCTCGGGATCGGCCGGAATGCCCACCGAACCGCCACGGCGCACTTCCTTGATCACGCTGATGATGCCTTCACGGGTCGAAGGCGCGACCCGGTTGCCCAACTGCACCCGCTGCCGTTGCAGCAGATCGTCCACCGCCTTCAGCTTCGGCGGACGGTAGAAGATGATCGGTTTGCATTGCGCGCAATAGAAGTGGTTGAGCACTTCCCAGTTGCCCAGGTGGCTGGTGATGCCGACCACGCCCTTGCCTGAGGCCAGCGCCTGTTCCAGCACTTCTAGGCCTTCCACTTCCTTGATCAGGCGCAGCGTCTTGTCCGCCGGCCAGATCCACGCACAGGCGCTCTCGGTGAAGGTCTTGCCGATCTGCTGCAGGCTGTCGCGCAACAGCTGATCGAGCGGATCGCCGCGCAGTTCGGGAAAACAATGGCTCAGGTTGGTGCGCGCCACCTCGCGCGAGCGGTTGGGCAGCTTCCACATCAACCAGCCGATCAGCGCGCCCAGGCGCTGCACCATCGACCAGGGCAGCAGGGCGAACAGTCGTAGAAAACCGACTATCAGCGCACCTTTGAACTTGTCCAAGGATCTCTCCCGAGAAAAAACAAAGGCGCTAGTGTACCTGCATCGATGGGCCCGACGTTGCCGACGCATCGACCAGTTGCGCATGACGATGGCAATCGAGGGTGTGGTCCATGACCAGGCCGCAAGCCTGCATGTAGGCGTAGCAGATGGTCGGGCCGACGAAACTGAAACCGGCCTTCTTCAGGGCGCGACTCATGGTCTCGGCTTCGGCAGTGACCGCCGGCACCTGTTCGCGCGACGCGTATTGGTTGACCAACGGCCGGCCGCCTACGAAGGACCAGATGAACCCCACCGGGTCCTCCAGCTGCAGCCAGGCCCGGGCGTTGTTGCGCGCCGCTTCGAGCTTGCGACGGTTACGGATGATGCCGGGGTCCTGCAGGCGTTCGTCGATCTCGGCGTCGGTCATCCGCGCCAGGCACTGCGGATCGAAGCCGAACAGCACTTCGCGATAGCGTTCGCGCTTCTTCAGCACAGTGATCCAGGACAGCCCGGCCTGGAACGCCTCGAGCAGCAGAAACTCGAACAGCACTTGCGGGTCGCGGGTCGGCACGCCCCATTCGTGATCATGGTAATCGATGTACAGCGGATCGTCGCTGCACCAGGCACAACGCTGCATGGGCTCGTCCTGAAAGGGTGAAGGGCTCATCGAAAGCATCTTCCAAACGCAGCCGGCGGCGTCGGGAAAGCCTGCGAATCGGGTATACTCCGGGGCTTTCTGTCGAAGCCCAGCACAGGTGAAATTTTGACTCAGCCTACGCCTGCCGTGCGCACCTTCCAAGACCTGATCCTCGCCCTGCAGAGCTACTGGGCCGAGCAGGGCTGCGTGGTCCTGCAGCCCTATGACATGGAAATGGGCGCCGGTACCTTCCACACCGCCACCTTCCTGCGCGCCATCGGTCCCGAGACCTGGAACGCCGCCTACGTCCAGCCGTCGCGCCGCCCGGCCGATGGCCGCTACGGCGAGAACCCCAACCGCCTGCAGCACTATTACCAGTTCCAGGTGGTACTCAAGCCCAACCCGGACAACATCCAGGACCTGTACCTGGAGTCGCTGCGCCGCATCGGCGTCGACACTTCTGTGCACGACGTGCGCTTCGTCGAGGACAACTGGGAATCGCCGACCCTCGGCGCCTGGGGCCTGGGCTGGGAAGTCTGGCTGAACGGCATGGAAGTCACCCAGTTCACCTATTTCCAGCAGGTCGGCGGCCTCGAGTGCTATCCGGTCACCGGCGAGATCACCTACGGCCTGGAACGTCTTGCGATGTACCTGCAGGGCGTCGATTCGGTCTACGACCTGATCTGGACCGACGGTCCCTTCGGCACCGTGACCTACGGCGACGTGTTCCACCAGAACGAGGTGGAGCAGTCGACCTACAACTTCGAACACGCCAACGTCGACAAGCTGTTCGAGCTGTTCGACTTCTACGAATCCGAAGCCAACCGCCTGATCGAGCTGGAACTGCCGCTGCCCACCTACGAGATGGTGCTCAAGGCCTCGCACACCTTCAACCTGCTCGATGCGCGTCGGGCCATTTCGGTCACCGCGCGCCAGCAGTACATCCTGCGCGTGCGCACCCTGGCCCGCGCCGTGGCGCAGAGCTACCTGCAGGCGCGCGCCAAGCTGGGCTTCCCCATGGCCACCCCCGACCTGCGTGACGAAGTACTGGCCAAGCTGGAGGCAGCAGAATGAGTGCACAAGATTTCCTGGTCGAGCTGGGCACCGAAGAGCTGCCACCCAAGGCGCTGGGCAAGCTGGCCGAAGCCTTTCGCAGCGGCATCGAGAAGGGCCTGAAGGAAGCCGGCCTGGGCCATGCGCGGGTACAGGCCTATGCCGCCCCGCGTCGCCTGGCCGTACTGGTCGAACAGCTGGCGACCCAACAGCCCGATCGCAGCGTCAATCTCGACGGCCCACCGATTCAGGCCGCCTTCGACGCCGAGGGCGAGCCGACTCAGGCCGCGCTGGGCTTTGCCCGCAAGTGCGGTGTCGAGCTGGCGCTGATCGATCGCAGCGGTCCCAAGCTGAAATTCAGCCGCACCATCGAAGGCCTGCCGGCGGCCGAGTTGCTGCCCGGCATCGTCGAAGCCTCGCTGAACGAGTTGCCGATTCCCAAGCGCATGCGCTGGGCCGCGCGCAAGGATGAGTTCGTGCGTCCGACGCAGTGGCTGGTGATGCTCTTCGGCGAACAGGTCATCGATTGCGAGATCCTCGCCCAACGCGCCGGTCGCGAATCCCGCGGCCACCGCTTCCACAACCCGGCGCCCGTGCGCATCAGCCAGCCGTCCAGCTATCTGGAAGACCTGCGTGGCGCCCATGTCATCGCCGACTTCGCCGAACGCCGCGCGCTGATCGCCAAGCGCGTGGAACAGCTGGCGAGCGAACAGAACGGCAGCGCCATCGTGCCGCCGGCGCTGCTCGATGAAGTGACCGCGCTGGTGGAATGGCCGGTGCCGCTGGTCTGCTCGTTCGAGGAACGCTTCCTCGAAGTGCCGCAGGAAGCGCTGATCACCACCATGCAGGACAACCAGAAGTACTTCTGCCTGCTGGATGCGGACGGCAAGCTGCTGCCGCGCTTCATCACCGTGGCCAACATCGAATCGAAGGACCCGGCGCAGATCGTCGCCGGCAACGAGAAGGTGGTGCGCCCGCGCCTGACCGATGCCGAGTTCTTCTTCAAGCAGGACAAGAAGCAGAAGCTGGAAAGCTTCAACGAGCGCCTGCGCAACGTGGTGTTCCAGGCCCAGCTCGGCAGCGTCTACGACAAGGCCGTGCGGGTTTCCCGGCTGGCCGCGTTCATTGCCGAGAACACCGCAGGCGACGTCCAGCAAGCGGCGCGAGCCGGCCTGCTGAGCAAGTGCGACCTCGCCACGGAGATGGTCGGCGAGTTCCCGGAGATGCAGGGCATCGCCGGCTACTACTACGCGCTGAACGACGGCGAGCCGCAGGACGTCGCCCTGGCGCTGAACGAGCAGTACATGCCGCGCGGTGCCGGCGCCGAGCTGCCGAGCACCCGCACGGGCGCCATCCTCGCCGTGGCGGACAAGCTCGACACCCTGGTCGGTATCTTCGGCATCGGCATGTTGCCCACCGGCAGCAAGGACCCCTACGCGCTGCGTCGTGCGGCGCTGGGCATCCTGCGCATCCTGATCGAGAAGCAGCTGGACCTGGATCTGGTCAAGGCGGTGGATTTCGCCATCGCGCAGTTCGGCAGCCAGGTGAAGGCCAGCGGGCTGTCCGAGCAGGTGCTGGCGTTCGTCTTCGAGCGCCTGCGTGCGCGTTACGAGGACGAGGGCGTCGAGGTGGCGACCTACCTGTCGGTTCGCGCCGTGGCGCCGGCTTCCGCGCTGGATTTCGATCAGCGCGTGCAGGCCGTGCAGGCGTTCCGCAAGCTGCCGGAAGCCGAAGCCCTGGCCGCGGCCAACAAGCGCGTCTCCAACCTGCTCGGCAAGTTCGAGGCGAAGCTGCCGGAAACCGTCGAGCCACGCTGGTTCGACAACGCCACCGAGTTCTCGCTGTATTCGGCGTTGCAGCAGGCCGAACAGGCCGTGCAGCCGCTGGCCGAGGCGCGCCAGTATCGCGAAGCGCTCGAGCGCCTGGCGCACCTGCGCGCGCCGGTGGACGCTTTCTTCGAGGCGGTACTGGTCAATGCCGAGGACGCTTCGGTACGTGCCAACCGCTATGCCCTGCTGGCCCGTTTGCGAGGACTGTTCCTTGGCGTCGCCGATATTTCCGCACTTGGCTAAGCCGTTGAAGCTGATCGTCCTCGACCGCGACGGCGTCATCAACGAGGACTCCGATGCGTACGTGAAGACCCTGGAGGAATGGATTCCGATCCCCGGGTCGCTGCAGGCCATCGCCCGCCTGAGCCAGGCCGGCTGGACGGTGGCCGTGGCCACCAATCAGTCCGGGCTGGCACGCGGCATGTTCGACGCCTCCACCCTCGACGACATGCATTTCAAGATGCAGCAACTGGTGATGGAGCAGGGCGGACGCATCGACCTGATCGTGCATTGCCCGCACGGACCGGACGCTGGCTGCGAATGCCGCAAACCGAAACCCGGACTGTTCCGTACCATCGCCGAGCATTTCGGCCTGGCCGACCTGAAAGGCGTGCCCGTCGTCGGCGACAGCCACCGCGACCTGCATGCGGGGCTGATGCTCGGCGGCACGCCCTATCTGGTCCGGACCGGCAAGGGCCTGCGCACCCTGGAAGGGACGCTGCCCTCCGGCACCCAGGTCTTCGATGACCTGGCAGCGGTTGTCGATCACCTGCTCGAGAAATCTCGATGAGCCTCCTGTACCCCCTGCGCATCGCGCTGTTCTACTTCCTGCTGGCCTTCAGCGCATTCGCCTGGTGTCTGGTGTGCCTGGTCTGTGCGCCGTTCATGTCGTTCCGTATGCGCTATCGCTTCGTGGTGCAGAACTGGTGTCGCTGTGCCGTCTGGCTGGGCCGGTCGCTGATCGGCCTGCGCTACCAAGTACAGGGTACGGAGAACATTCCGACGCGGCCCTGCGTGATCCTCGCCAAGCACCAGAGCACCTGGGAAACCTTCTTTCTCTCGGCCTACTTCGAGCCCCTGACCCAGGTGCTCAAGCGCGAACTGCTGCGGGTGCCGTTCTTCGGCTGGGCCATGATGCTGGTCAGGCCGATCGCCATCGACCGCGACAATCCCAAGGCGGCGTTGCGCCAGGTGGCCAAGCAGGGCCATGAACGCCTGGAGCAGGGCGCCTGGGTGTTGATCTTTCCCGAGGGCACGCGCGTACCGGTCGGTCAGCAGGGCAAGTTTTCCCGCAGCGGCGCAGCACTGGCAGCTAACGCCGGCCTGCCGGTATTGCCGATTGCCCACAATGCGGGCATGTTCTGGCCCAAGGCGGGCTGGGGCAAACGTCCCGGAACCATTCAGGTGTGCATTGGCCCGGCCATGCATGCCGACAGCGAAGCGCCGCGTGCCGTCGCCGAGCTCAACCAGCGCGCCGAAGACTGGATCAACGCCCAGGTACAGATCTTGGAGCAACAGGCCCGCAACGCAAGCTGATCAACCCGTCGCCGGACAGGGCAGGGATGCTGCCCCGGACACCACCGAGAACCTGGTTACGTGCAGCACATTCCCAATGAACAGCTGGCGGGCGAATGGCGCCGCCTGTTAGATCAATTCTCGCCCGAGGCAGCCGCGGTCCTGCATGGCGTCGCCGAGCAGAGCAACGAGGATCTGGCCGCCCATTTCTACGAGCAGATGCTGGCCGATCCCCACGCCGCGGTATTCCTGTCCCACGAACAGGTCCAGAACCGGCTCAGCCACTCCATGCAGCGCTGGGTGTTCACGGTGCTCACCTCCAGGCCGGAGGACGACCTCGAAGCGGTCATCGACCTGCAGCGGACCATCGGTGACGTCCACGCTCGCATCGAAATTCCGGTCAGCCTGGTGCTGCGCGGCGCGCGCTATCTGAAGGGGCGGCTGCGCCGCCTTGTCGAACGGCAGGCGGCGGAAGCCGTCACCCGGCGCGACGCCGCCCGCCTGGGTGCCGATATCATCGATCTGGCAGTCGAGATCATCTGCTTCGCCTACTCGCAATCCCATGACCGCAATTCGCGCGCCGAGGAGGCCTATCGGCTATTCGCGGTTTCGCAGAACCAGGGGGCCGAGAAGGAGCGCCAGCGTGCCGCCTTGCTGGACTGGGAGAACCAGCTGATGTTCGACCTGGCCGTCGGCAGCGGCTATGAAAGCCTGCCACGGCTGGCGAGTTCCGAGTTCGGCCTGTGGTTCCGCCACAAGGCTTCCCATGCCTTTCAGGGCACTCCCGAATCGGCCAGCATTCTCGACTACATCATGCAGATCGACCAGGAACTGCAGATCCTGGCCGATGCCGGAAAAGAGCAGGGCAGCCTGGGCAGCCTGCACCGCGTTCGCGAGCAGACCCGCTCGATCCGCTTTCTGCTCGACAGCCTGTTCGAGCAGGCCAACGAGCTGGAAGCCGGCCGCGATGTGCTGACGCGCCTGCTCAACCGCAAGTTCCTACCGGTAGTGATGACCAAGGAGATGCTCTACAGCCGTCAGGCGGGAGGCTCGTTCGGTGTGCTGATCGTCGATGTCGATCACTTCAAGCAGATCAACGATGCTCACGGCCATGACGGCGGTGACCAGGTCTTGCAACAGGTGGCGACGGCCCTGTCGAACAATACCCGTGGCGGCGATTATGCGTTCCGCCTGGGCGGCGAGGAGTTCCTGCTGGTACTGGTGGACGTCGATGCACAGAAGATCACCCAGGCTGCGGAAAAGCTGCGTCAACGCATCGCCGAGGACAGCTTTCGCCTGCCCCAGGGCGAGGTGATCAAGGTGACCGTCAGCATCGGTATCGCCGTGCATGACGGCCATCCCGACTATGAGCGGTTGTTGCGGCGCGCCGACCAGGCGCTTTACGAAGCCAAGAACGCCGGCCGAAACCGCTGCGTATTGGCACGGAACGACTAGACCGCAGCTTTCCTCGGCATGACGCAGAAAGGGAGCAGATTCGCATCTGCTCCCTTTCTTTTTGCGCCTTGCGTCACTTACGCCGGTACGGACGTCCGGATCAGGTGGTCGAAGGCACTCAGCGAGGCCTTGGCGCCTTCGCCCACGGCGATGACGATCTGCTTGTAGGGCACCGTGGTCACGTCACCGGCCGCGAACACGCCGGGGATGTTGGTCTGGCCCTTGGCGTCGACGATGATCTCGCCGAAGCGCGACAGCTCGACGGTGCCTTTCAGCCAGTCGCTGTTGGGCAGCAGGCCGATCTGCACGAAGATGCCTTCCAGCTCGACCTCGTGCAGCGCCTCGCTGGTGCGGTCCTTGTAGACCAGCCCGGTGACTTTCTGGCCGTCGCCCTTGACCTCGGTGGTCTGCGCCA
>NZ_RFFL01000079.1 GCF_003696285.1 Stutzerimonas nitrititolerans | reverse complement strand
CATTGCTGGGTGCGCTTCGCGCCGGCCGACGAAGGTCAGGAAGGCCTGCAGTTCGTCAACGAAGTGGTCGGTGGCGTCATTCCGAAGGAATACATCCCGGCGATCCAGAAGGGCATCGAAGAGCAGATGAAGAACGGCGTCGTGGCCGGCTATCCGCTGATCGGCCTGAAGGCGACCGTTTTCGATGGCTCCTACCACGACGTCGACTCCAACGAGATGGCGTTCAAGGTGGCTGCCTCCATGGCGACCAAGCAGCTGTCCCAGAAGGGCGGTGCGGTAGTGCTTGAGCCGATCATGAAGGTGGAGGTGGTGACACCTGAGGACTACATGGGTGACGTGATGGGTGACCTGAACCGTCGTCGTGGTCTGATTCAGGGGATGGAAGACTCGGTCTCCGGCAAGGTGATTCGTGCCGAGGTTCCGCTGGGCGAGATGTTCGGTTATGCGACCGACGTTCGTTCCATGTCCCAGGGTCGCGCCAGCTACTCCATGGAATTCTCGAAATACTCAGAGGCTCCGGCGAACATCGTCGAGGC
>NZ_RFFL01000078.1 GCF_003696285.1 Stutzerimonas nitrititolerans | reverse complement strand
TTCTTTAGATAATTTATATTGCTTGTAAGCATAATAAACTATAAATGACTGTACTACTACTTGTGCAAAAGATAATGCTATACGAATGCTTTTCTTAGTTTTCTCACTCATTTTCTTCAACTCCTTTTGTTGCTTTATTCCAATTGCTTTATTGACGTTGAGCCTCGGAACCCTTAACAATCCCAAAACTTGTCGAATGGTCGGCTTAATAGCTCACGCTATGCCGACATTCGTCTCCAAGTTTAGTTAAGGGTTCTTCTCAACCTCAATAAATTTTCTCGGCATAAATGCGTGTGATACGATTAATGTATTACTCCTTTTCATTTAATATATCAAAAACTATTCCCTGGCTACTCAAAAAATGAGTAGTCTTTTTATTTTGCATTTTAAGCCCTTTCTAGGACATTTAATCATTCCACGTATAAAAATAACTAAAAACTTTTTTCGTTCAACAGAGAGACGATAAATCATTTTAAAATTCATTTTCTAAATCTTTTAGAATACGAAATATGTTTTTCTATCTCGGTTATTTTTCT
>NZ_RFFL01000077.1 GCF_003696285.1 Stutzerimonas nitrititolerans | reverse complement strand
CCGTCGCCCTTGACCTCGGTGGTCTGCGCCATCTTGAGGATGGTGACGTTGGCCAGGCTCTGCAGCTTGCGCTGCAGCACGGCGTCGGCGCGCAGTTCTTCACCGAATTCCAGCAGGGTGACGTGGGCGACGATGCCGGCCAGGTCGATCGCCGCTTCCACCCCGGAGTTGCCGCCGCCGATCACCGCCACGCGCTTGCCCTTGAACAGCGGGCCGTCGCAGTGCGGGCAGTAGGCGACGCCACGGCCGCGGTATTCCTGCTCGCCGGGTACGTTCATTTCGCGCCAGCGCGCGCCGGTGGCCAGGATCAGGGTCCGCGCCTTGAGCGAGGCACCGCTGTCCATCTTCACTTCGTGCAGGCCGTCGGCGCCGGCCGGGATCAGCGCGGCGGCGCGCTGCAGGTTCATGATGTCGACGTCGTACTCGCGCACGTGTTCTTCCAGCGCGCGGGCCAGTTTCGGGCCTTCGGTTTCCTTCACCGAGATGAAGTTCTCGATGGCCATGGTGTCCAGCACCTGGCCGCCGAAGCGCTCGGCCGCCACGCCGGTGCGGATGCCCTTGCGCGC
>NZ_RFFL01000076.1 GCF_003696285.1 Stutzerimonas nitrititolerans | reverse complement strand
TCGTTGGCAGGCCAAGACGTTCCAATCGAATTTCGACAGTGCCCCTCACCAATACCGCTTCAAAATACCCGTCAGCTACCGCGATGGGCTTTGCGAGATGAAGTTGGGTAAGGTCGGGTTGTTCATATATGGCCGTTATGGTGACAAGGACTGGCAACAAACTTATGACAATGGTGGATTGGTTATAGTCGATAAGCTTCCTGAAGGTGCGCCGGCCTTTGGGGAGGATGGGGTTGTTGCCAAGACGGCCGTATGTTCTTGGTGGTTCCAGTTGAGTAAGGCTAAATCACGGCGGGGCGAGATTAGCAAGCTGTTGAGTTGCAAGGGAGCGGGTGCTTATCTCCCGGTCAGCGAGCTTGACCAGAAAACCGTACGGCTAAATTTCGAAGTTGACAAACAAGAGCGACCTTATCTCAGGGGTTATTGGCTAAAGACTCAGCGCGGTTGGAAACCTTGCACTGGGCGCTGGGAGACTAAATTTGAAGAGCTTTGCACAGAGCCCCCACAGTTCCGTGCGTTCAGAATGAGCGGGCGTGAATGTACTGTTTATCCAAACTGCACAGAGT
>NZ_RFFL01000075.1 GCF_003696285.1 Stutzerimonas nitrititolerans | reverse complement strand
GGCTGCTGTAGAATGCGCGGCCTCGGTTGGGACGAAAGACTTGATCGAAACGCTCTTTAACAACTGAATCAAGCAATTCGTGTGGGTGCTTGTGGAGTCAGACTGATGGTCAGCAAGATTATCAGCATCACAATGTACTCAGCGAGAAATCATTGAGTGCTCTTCTGGAGGTTCTCCGGAAGAGATTGCGATTGCTGAGCCAGGTTTAGGGTTTTCTCAAAACCCAAGCAGTATTGAACTGAAGAGTTTGATCATGGCTCAGATTGAACGCTGGCGGCAGGCCTAACACATGCAAGTCGAGCGGATGAAGGGAGCTTGCTCCCTGATTCAGCGGCGGACGGGTGAGTAATGCCTAGGAATCTGCCTGGTAGTGGGGGACAACGTCTCGAAAGGGACGCTAATACCGCATACGTCCTACGGGAGAAAGCAGGGGACCTTCGGGCCTTGCGCTATCAGATGAGCCTAGGTCGGATTAGCTAGTTGGTGAGGTAATGGCTCACCAAGGCTGCGATCCGTAACTGGTCTGAGAGGATGATCAGTCACACTGGAACTGAGACACGGTCCAGACTCC
>NZ_RFFL01000074.1 GCF_003696285.1 Stutzerimonas nitrititolerans | reverse complement strand
ACCTATATCAAAAAAGTTTTGGCTGTGTGTAGCCATAATGATTGTGACACCTTGTCTATTTAAATATTGGAAAATATTGATAACATCATGAGCGTTTTTTTCATCCAAATTACCCGTGGGTTCATCAGCAAATATAACGGTAGGATTTTTAAGAATCGCTCTTGCAATAGCAATACGTTGTTGCTCTCCACCACTACAAGTATAAACTTTTCGTTTAAGTATCTCTTTCGGTAATCCGACAGATTGAATAATTTCGATAATTTTAGGCATATCTTTTTTAGAAATATTTAATGGTAACATAAGATTTGCTAATACTGTTTTATTTTCTAATAAGCCATAATTTTGATAAATATAGGCAATATCTTCTTTTTTAAACTTTCTAATTTGTGACTTTGAAGCAATAGATTGATTTTTATAAATTATTTGACCCTCAGTAGGTGCTTCTAATAAACCTAAAATATTTAGCAATGTAGACTTTCCTTGACCACTTTTTCCTTTAATTACAACAAATGCTTTTTCTTTAATAGTAAGGTTTATATTTTTCAAAATATAGATATCTTTAAATGATTTAGATACATTCTTT
>NZ_RFFL01000073.1 GCF_003696285.1 Stutzerimonas nitrititolerans | reverse complement strand
TGGCCGCTGCGCTCTTACCAGGATGCGGGTGAGATCAAGCGACGGGGTGGCAAGAGCTACACCGTGCCGAAGCGCCACGCGGATGCTCTGGTCGCGCGCGGCCTGGCCAGCACTGAAAAGCCTGCCGCCATCAAACCTGAAAGTAACAAGTAAGGAGCGAACCCATGCCCATGCCGACCCTCGCAGACCTCAAAACGCACCTGCGTATTCGGCATGGGCATGAGGACGATGACCTGCAGATGAAGCTGGAGGCGGCNAACTCCGTACGCCTGGCCATCCTGATCATTGCTGCGGAGCTGTATGCAAACCGTGAGGAGTCGGTGGTAGGCACCATTTACAGCAGGATCCCCAAGGCGGAAAACATGCTGCACTTCTACCGCACAGGGCTTGGAATATGAGAGCCGGGCGCCTGGATACGCCAGTCGACCTGCTCGAACTGGACGCCTGCCTGAGGCCTCGCGTGCTGGACTGGCTATGGTGCGCCATCCAGACCAAGGAAACCGCCGAGCCACCAGCGGCGCAAGGCCTGCGCGCTCCGGCAAAGGTAACTGTGCGAGCCTGGTGGGATGAAAGGCTGCGAGCAGGGC
>NZ_RFFL01000072.1 GCF_003696285.1 Stutzerimonas nitrititolerans | reverse complement strand
ATCCCTCATCTTCGTAGAAGATGTTCCGAATATATCCTTAGAAAGGAGGTGATCCAGCCGCACCTTCCGATACGGCTACCTTGTTACGACTTCACCCCAATCATTTGTCCCACCTTCGACGGCTAGCTCCAAATGGTTACTCCACCGGCTTCGGGTGTTACAAACTCTCGTGGTGTGACGGGCGGTGTGTACAAGACCCGGGAACGTATTCACCGTAGCATGCTGATCTACGATTACTAGCGATTCCAGCTTCATATAGTCGAGTTGCAGACTACAATCCGAACTGAGAACAACTTNTGATTCACGATTACTAGCGATTCCGACTTCACGCAGTCGAGTTGCAGACTGCGATCCGGACTACGATCGGTTTTATGGGATTAGCTCCACCTCGCGGCTTGGCAACCCTTTGTACCGACCATTGTAGCACGTGTGTAGCCCAGGCCGTAAGGGCCATGATGACTTGACGTCATCCCCACCTTCCTCCGGTTTGTCACCGGCAGTCAACTTAGAGTGCCCAACTTAATGATGGCAACTAAGCTTAAGGGTTGCGCTCGTTGCGGGACTTAACCCAACATCTCACGACACGAG
>NZ_RFFL01000071.1 GCF_003696285.1 Stutzerimonas nitrititolerans | reverse complement strand
ACGGCAACCACTTCAGCCTCGAGCACGGTGGTCGGAAATGAGCGCCTGGCTGAAGCAATACAAGCTATTCGCTGCCGGCGCGGCTGTGCTTGTTCTCATGGCGCTTTCCGCCGCCATTGCCTGGCAGTGGCAGGCCAACAGTTACGGCGCGCTGCTAGCTGAGCAGGGCAGGGCGCATGAGACCCAGCTGCGCCTTACAGCCGAAGCCAATGCCGCGGTAATCCTCAAGCAGCAGACCGATCGCCTAGTGTTGGAAACGCGCCTCACGACCCTCGACACAAACTCAACCGAGAAACTGACCCATGCACAAACTGAAAATGACCGCCTGCGCCGCGAGTATTCTGCTGCTGATGATGAGCGTCGCCGGCTGCGAATCGAGGTCAAGGTCGCCCGCGCCGACGCCATCGTGTCCGCCGCCACCGGCGCCGGCAGCCTGGGCGATGCAACCAGCGTCGAACTCAGTGCAGCAGCTGGATCAGCTGTTTGGGATATCCGAGGTGGAATGATCAGCGATCGGGAGAAACTGGTGTATCTGCAGGAGTGGGCGAGGGCGGTTCGGGCTGGCGAGTAGGAAGTCACAGCACGCCGTCACCTCCCGCTGTATGGTGAGGTGACCCAATCA
>NZ_RFFL01000070.1 GCF_003696285.1 Stutzerimonas nitrititolerans | reverse complement strand
ACGGCAACCACTTCAGCCTCGAGCACGGTGGCCGGAAATGACCGTCTGGCTGAAGCAATACAAGCTATTCGCTACCGGCGCGGCTGTGCTCGTCCTGATGCTGCTGGCTGCTGTCGTCGCCTGGGAGTGGCAAGCCAATAACTACGGCAAGCAGCTCGCTGAACAGCGTACCGAATGGGCTGACCAACTGCGCCTCACCGCCGAGGCAAACGCCGAGGTTATCCGTAAACAACAGACCGACCGCCTGGAGCTGGAAGCGCGCCTGGCCGCTCTCGACACAACCTCAACCGAGAAACTGACCCATGCACAAACCGAAAATGACCGCCTGCGCAGCGAGTATTCTGCTGTTGATGATGAGCGCCGCCGGCTGCGCATCGAGGTCCGCGTCGCCCGGGCCGACGCCATCGTGTCCGCCGCCACCGGCTCCAGCAGCCTGGGCGATGCAACCAGCGTCGAACTCAGTACAGCAGCTGGATCAGCTGTTTGGGATATCCGCGGCGGAATGATCAGCGATCGGGCGAAGCTGGAGTATCTGCAGGAGTGGGCGAGGGCGGTGCGGGCTGGCGAGTAGGAAGTCACAGCACGCCTTCGCCTCCCGCTGTATGGTGAGGTGACCCAATCA
>NZ_RFFL01000007.1 GCF_003696285.1 Stutzerimonas nitrititolerans | reverse complement strand
AGATAGGCGGGGCGATGGAGCAGGGTTTCGAAATCGAGATCGGGACGCTCGCTGACCACTTCGATGTCGAAGCGGTAGGGCTGGTTGAGCTTTTCATGGCCTTCGAAACCTAGTACCTGCAGGTCGGTTTCGACGCCGGAAATGGCGAGGGTGATATGCGCTTGATTGGCATCCAGCATGCCTTGGCCTCCATCCTTGAGTCAGGCGAAGGCCGAAGGTTGACCGACCTGGACGCCCGTTTCAATGAGGGCGGGGCGGCAGCATGATGGGAATCACGTTTCTTCGGAATCCTAGCAATCGGAGGCCTTGTAACGCTCGGTGGTGATCGGCTTGTTGCTCTCGTATTCGCTGAATTCGAAGCGCAGTACCGCGCCTTGCTCCATCAGCAGGCGCAGGCCGTCGTTGCTGCAGACGCTGGCGGCGAGCTGGGTGCGAACATCCTTGGGGTTATCACGCATTTGCGCCGCGTGCCGGGGCTGGACGCTGAGGTGGTTGACGAGCTCGTTACCCTCCACGCTGTAGCCGACGTCGAGGATGTCGGAATTGATGGCGCGGGGCGTGCCGACGCTGCTTTCGCGTGCGACCTTGTCCAGAAGCTGGCCCAGCTGCTGTTCCTGCAGGGAAGCGGCGTGGGCGGCGGGCCATGCGAGGCATAAAGTGAGCAGAGTAGTCAGACGGTACATGGTGATCTCCTAGGCTTCGTCGTGGCCGCATGAGAAACGGCAGCAGACGCAAGTGACTGCCGTCGTTCGACCGGAAGCCTCCGGTGCGGTTCAGTCGCAGGGCAGATGGCCTGCTAGAATGCGCCTCCCTCGAAACAGAGCAGCCCGTTCATGCCCCATGCCGTAGCCCGCCTGCGCGACCAGCGCCTGGCCCTCAGCAGCAAACCCTTCGTGGCGCGCGGCTCACGCGCGCCCCGTTGCAGTCGCTGCCGAGTGTTGCCGAGCCATTGCCTGTGCGCCTGGCAGCCTCGCCTGGAGGGCTTGCATTGCGGCGTGTGCCTGCTGATGCACGACGTGGAACCGCTCAAACCGAGTAACACCGGCTGGCTGATCGCCGACGCGGTGCCCGACACCTACGCCTTCACCTGGCAGCGAACCCATGTGGAGCCGGCGCTGCTGGCGCTACTGGCCGATCCCCAATGGCAGCCCTTCGTGGTCTTCCCGGGTGAATATGCCGAGCCGGAGCGGGTGGTGACGCACGTTGAGCCAATCCCAGGCAAGCGCCCGCTGTTCATTCTGCTCGACGCGACCTGGACCGAAGCGCGCAAGATGTTTCGCAAGAGTCCCTACCTGAACGGCTTGCCGGTGCTGAGCCTGCAATCGGAGCTGGTCTCGCGCTACCGGCTTCGTCGCTCCAAGCGCAGCGAGCACCTCTGCACGGCCGAGGTGGCAGCGCTGTGCCTGGGGCTGGCGGGCGACGAGGATGCTGCCGGGCAACTGGATGCCTGGCTCGACGTGTTCACCGATCACTACCTGGCCGCCAAGTACCAGCGTGTGCCCAGCCTCGATGACGAGGCACACCGGCGGTTGTCGGCGGACTAGGCCGGTCTGCCATCGCCCGCGGTGGGGGCAGCCGGCGCAGGGTCGAGTGCGTCCGACGGTTTGCGTGGCCAGAGCTGGGCGATGAGCATGCCGATGAACATCAGGGTGCAGCCGGCGTAGCCGCGCAGACTGAGGCTTTCGTCAAGGAAGATCGCGCCGGCGATGGCGGCGAATACCGCTTCGAGCGAGAGGATGATCGCTGCGTGCGAGGCGATGGCATGCTTCTGCGCCACGACCTGGAGCGTATAGCCCACGCCCACGGCGAACACGCCGCCGTAGACCAGCGCCGGTGTCGCCAGCCAGATCTGCTCAAGGCTGGTTTCTTCGAATACCGCGGCCAGGATCAGGCTGACCACCGCGCAGGTGACGAACTGCAGAAAGGCCAGGCGGATCGCGTCGTGGCGGCCGACGAAGAAGCTCACGAGCAGTACGTGCAGCCCCCAGACGAAGGCGCCGGCGAGCTGTATCCAGTCGCCCGAGGCGACCTGGAAATTCTCGCCGATGCTCAGCAGCGCCATGCCGGCTACGGCCAGCACCGCGCCGAGCCAGGTGCCCATGCCGGTCTTCTGCCCGATGATCATCCCCAGCAGCGGCACGACGATGACGTAGAGGCCCGTGATGAACCCCGAGTTGGTGACGCTGGTGAAGAGCAGACCCACTTGTTGCAGGTTGATCCCCAGCGTCAGCGCCAACCCCATCAGCAGGCCGCCGAGCAGCAGGCCGCGCTCACTGAACGGCGCATGCGCGAGCGGTCCCCGGCTTTGCTGCAGCAGCAAGGGCAGCAGTGCAAGGGCGCCCAGTGCGAAACGCAGGCCGGTGAAAAGGAACGGGCCGATGTGGTCCATGCCGAGCCGCTGGGCCACGAATCCGGTCCCCCAGATCATCGCGGTGATCAGCATCAGGATGTCGGCGCGAAGGGCTTGGCTGCGCATGTTTTAGCTCGTCGGGAAAAAGGACGCAGACTTTGCAATAAAGCAAGGCGCTTGACCACTTATTCCCGGGTCGGCATGCTGGCGCCGCTTGACTAAAGTATGAGTGCAAAGGATGAATTTCGGCTGATGGCCATATACCATCATTCCGGTCCGGCACTTGAACGACAGTTCGAGTCTTGCCGGTTCAGCCCGGCATCGGCTCGCCCGCCGATGAAAGCGCCAATAAAAAAACTACAGGTCTGCCAAATGGCTGCTTACGAAATAATCATCGCCGACGATCATCCGCTGTTCCGTAGCGCGCTTCAGCAAGCGCTGACGCTTGGCCTGAGCGATAACGTTCACCTGGTCGAGGCGGCGAGCATCGCCGAGCTGGAGACGCTCCTCGAGCAGGGAGCGGAATGGGATCTGGTGCTGCTGGATCTGAACATGCCCGGGGCTTACGGCTTTTCCGGCCTGGTGCTGCTTCGCGGGCAGTATCCGCAATTGCCGGTGGTGATGATATCGGCGCAGGAAGATGCCTCGGTCGTCGCGCGCGCTCGCGAGTTCGGCGCCAGCGGTTTCATTCCCAAATCCAGTTCGCTGGAAGCCATCCAGGAAGCGGTGCGCGCAGTGCTCGATGGCGATGTGTGGTGGCCGAGCAATATCGAGGATGCCTCCCATGTCAGCGCCGAAGCCAAGGCGGCCAGCGCCGGGCTCGCCAGCCTGACACCGCAGCAGTTCCGTGTGCTGACGATGGTCTGCGACGGGCTGCTGAACAAGCAGATCGCCTACGAGCTGAGCGTTTCGGAAGCCACCATCAAGGCGCACGTCACGGCGATCTTCCGCAAGCTGGGTGTACGCACCCGCACCCAGGCTGCGCTGCTGTTGCAGCAGATGGGCTCGATCCCGACCAACTGAAGCCCGGCTCAGGCGATCACGGGCAGGACGATTTCGTCACTGCGTCGAATGCCGGCGGTGAGCGTCTGGCACTGCTCGATGAATTCGCGCATCGCCGCCGTCTGGTACTTCTGCGAGTGCCAGATGAAGAAGAATTGCCGGGTCAGGTCCAGTTCCGGCGTCTCCACTGGCACCAGGCTGCCCCGGCGAAACGCATCGCGTAGCGCCAGGCGCGAAATGCAGCTGATACCCAGACCGGACTCCACGGCCCGCTTGATGGCTTCGGTGTGTTCCAGCTCGAGACGGATATTGAGCTTGGTGGGGCGATGGCGCATGGCCTGATCGAAGGTCAATCGGGTGCCCGAGCCCTGCTCACGAAGAATCCAGGCTTCGTCGATCAGGTCGTCGATCCGCGCGGTGCCCCGACGCGCCAGCGGATGCTGCGGTGCACAGAACACCACCAGCTCATCCTCCACCCAGGGCAGCACCTCGATATCGGGATGCTGACAGTTACCTTCGATCAGACCCAGATCAAGTTCATGCAGGGCAACCTGCCGGACAATGTGCGCCGTGTTGTGCACATGCAGGCTGACTCGGCACTCGGGGTGGCGCTGCATGAACCCGCCGATCAGTTGCGTGGCCAGGTAATTGCCCACCGTCAGCGTCGCACCGACGTTCAACGACCCGAAGCCGGTCTTGCCGGCCAGCAGGTCCTCGATGGCCTTGGCCTGGTCGAGCAGGGCGACCACCTGTGGCAGCAACTGTCGGCCCAATGCGTTCAGCCACAAGCGCTTGCCGGCGCGATCGAACAACTGGCAACCGGACTGTCGTTCCAGTTCAGCCAGTGATGTGCTGGTCGCGGACTGCGACAGGGACAGGCTCTCGGCGGCACGGGAAACGCTTTGTTGGCGCGCGATCGAGGCGAAGACCTGGAGTTGACGCAAAGTAAAATGCATATCTATATAACCGATAAGACATATTTTAATTATCTGCTTACCGAATATTAGTAGGCACTATAAACTAGTGCAATCACTGCCTTGCCCACCGTCGGCACGCGAGTTAGAGGAAATCAGTAAGTGAGCAATCTGAATGTAGAGCGGGTCCTGAGCGTTCATCACTGGAACGACACGCTATTCAGCTTCAAGACCACTCGCAACCCTGGGTTGCGCTTCGAGAACGGCCAGTTCGTGATGATAGGGCTGGAAGTAGGTGGCCGCCCGTTGATGCGCGCCTACAGCATCGCGAGCCCCAACTATGAAGAGCATCTGGAGTTCTTCAGCATCAAGGTGCCCGATGGTCCCTTGACGTCACGTCTGCAGCATCTGCAGGAAGGCGATTCGCTGATGGTCAGCCGTAAGCCGACCGGCACGCTGGTGCTCGACGACCTGCTGCCGGGCAAGCACTTGTATCTGCTGAGCACGGGTACCGGCCTGGCGCCCTTCATGAGCGTGATCCAGGACCCGGAAACCTACGAGCGTTTCGAGAAGGTGGTGCTGGTCCACGGCGTGCGCTACGTCAACGAGGTGGCCTATCGCGAATTCATTACCGAGCTGCTGCCGCAGAACGAATACTTCGGTGAGGCGCTGAAGGAAAAGCTGATCTATTACCCCACCGTTACCCGTGAGCCGTTCGAGAATCAGGGCCGTCTGACCGACCTGATGCGCAGCGGCAAGCTGTTCAGCGACATCGGCCTGCCGCCGATCAACCCGGAAAACGACCGCGCGATGATCTGCGGCAGCCCGAGCATGCTTACCGACACCAGCGCGGTACTCGACAGCTTCGGCCTGAAGGCATCGCCGCGCATGGGTGACCCGGGGCACTACCTGATCGAGCGGGCCTTCGTCGAGAAGTAAGGGCTGCAGGAAACATGCCGATCCCGGAAAAGCCGAGCCGATGTGCTCGGCTTTACCGTTTCGGGTTTATAGATAGGCGGCGCAACACTTCTTGAATTTCTGACCGCTGCCGCAAGGGCAGGGGTCGTTGCGACCGGCGCGCAAGGGCACGCTCGGGTCGATGAAATACCAGTGCCCGTCGTGCTGCACGAAGGCCGAGCGCTCGTGCTGCACATGTTCGCCCTGGCCGTCGTGCCAGCGGGCGGTGAAGCTCACCAGCGCATGCTCCGGCTGCCCGCCGAATACCTGGCTTTCCTCGACTTCCAGGCCCAGCCAGGTACTGGCCATGCTCCAGTCGCGCATGGCCTGCAGGTCCAGAGCGGCTTGCTGGGCCGGCAACGTGGTCGCCTGCAGGTAGTCGATCAGGCCAAGCACATAGGCGCTGTAGCGCGATCGCATCAGCAACTGCGCGCTGGGCGCCGGCTGGCCGGCATGGAAGCGGCCGCAGCAGTCGGCCAGAGTATTCGAGCTGCCGCAAGGGCAGTTGCCTGTCTGTGTCGCTTCGACGTCGTTCATTCGTTTATCGATAATTATCAGCCGTTGTGGATTGCCCGGTGCGCCCGTGTTCGACCGGATCGGAACCTGCTTGTAGCCAAGCGGGTCGTAAATGAAGAGTGTCATGAGCTGTTCATGTTTCAAACCGCAACTTCACTTGCGCCTCGATGCGTCGGGCTTGGTCGGTACGGCGATGAGCAAGCAGGGTTGCCGGTACTTGTCGCGGTACATGGAGCGGGTTGTTCGCAGCCGAGTCGTGATCCTCGTTAGCTGATTTAGCAATGCCGATATGACGACGCCCAGGGCCGGTTGCAGTAAAGACTAGCGTGGTGACCCATGTCGGCCTAATCTCGATATACCCGGAGCCAGTATTTTGCCTTCGCGAAAATACCGCTCTGGCCGATCCCACAGTAGGAGGCTTTACCGATGAGTAGCTTACGGACAGCAGTACCCGTCATCGTCATGACCACTTTCCTGGCCGGTTGTGCAGGGGTGCAGAAACAGGACTGGCCCACCTGTGCCGCCGTCGGGGGTGTGAGTGGCGCTGCATTGGGCGCGATAGAAAGCAGCACTTACGCCGGTTGGGGTGCATTGATCGGCGGTGGTGTGGCAGCTGCCTATTGCTGGGCCAACGGTACCGAAGAGCAGACCGTCGCGGTGGTGGAAACCGTCGAGCCGATTCCGACCGCCGAGGTCGAGCCCGAGCCGGTTGCCGAAGCGGTGCGTGTCGAGCTGGATGTGAAGTTCGATTTCGACCGCGCAGAAGTGAAGTCGGGCAGCTACGACGATATCCGCAACCTGGCCGACTTCATGAAGGAATACGGGCAGACCTCTACGGTCGTCGAAGGTCATACCGACTCCGTCGGCACCGATGCCTACAACCAGCGTCTTTCCGAGCGTCGTGCCAATGCGGTGCGCGACGTGCTGGTCAATCAGCACGGCCTGGACAGCAGCCGTATCGAAGCGGTTGGTTATGGCGAATCGCGTCCGGTAGCCGATAACGCGACCGAAGAAGGCCGGGCGATCAACCGTCGTGTGGAAGCGGAAGTCGAAGCGCGTCCTTAACGGCAGAACGATGGTTCAGGAGCCGGGCATTCATGCCCGGCTTTTTATTTTTGAGCTGACGATCGGCGGGCTTGTGCACCGTCCATACGGCGCGGCGACGAGGGGGGCAAATCTTCAGTGGCGGAGGGGAAAACGCGCGTTATCATAGCCACCCTTCGAAATACTGAAAATATATACAGCTCTTCGCTCATGCTCAGCACCGAACTCAAATCCCAGATCCAGGGCGCCTACTCGCGTTTCCTCGAGGCCAAGGGCCTCAAACCGCGCTATGGGCAACGGCTGATGATTGCCGAAGTGACCAAGGTCCTGGGCGCGATCAAGGCCGACGACGAAGGCCGCCGCGACGGCGAGCCCGCGGTGGTCGCGGTGGAGGCGGGTACCGGTACGGGCAAGACCGTGGCCTATAGCCTGGCCGCGATTCCCACCGCCAAAGCAGCCGGCAAACGCCTGGTGATCGCCACGGCGACCGTGGCCCTGCAGGAGCAGATCGTCCACAAGGATCTGCCCGACCTGATGCGCAACAGCGGGCTCAACTTCAGCTTCGCCCTGGCAAAGGGGCGGGGGCGCTATCTGTGCCTGTCCAAGCTCGACACGCTGTTGCAGGAAGGTGAGGCGCAGAGCGCCACCGCGCAACTCTTCGAAGAGGAGGGCTTTCGCCTCGATGTCGACGAGCGCAGTCAGAAGCTGTTCGGCAGCATGATCGAAAAACTCGCCGGCAATCGCTGGGACGGCGATCGCGACACCTGGCCGGAAGAGCTGGCCGACCCGGACTGGGCGCGGCTGACCACCGATCACAGCCAGTGTACCGGTCGGCATTGCCCGAATTTCCAGCAGTGCGCCTTCTACAAGGCGCGTGAAGGCATGACCAAGGTCGATGTGATCGTCACCAACCACGACATGGTGCTGGCGGACCTGGCGCTGGGGGGCGGCGCGGTGCTGCCCGACCCGCGCGACACCATCTACGTGTTCGACGAAGGCCACCACCTGCCGGACAAGGCCATCGGCCACTTTGCCCATTTCACGCGTCTGCGCTCCACCGCCGACTGGCTGGGGCAGGTCGAGAAGAACCTGACCAAGTTGCTGGCCCAGCATCCACTGCCAGGCGATCTGGGGCGCCTGATCGAGGCCGTGCCGGAGCTGGCGCGCGATCTGCGGGCGCAGCAGCAGTTCATGTTCAGCGCCTGCGAACAACTGGCCGACTTCAAGCCCGGCGAGGACATGGAGGGCCGCGAGCGTCCGCGTCACCGCTTCGTCGGTGGCGTGGTGCCCGAGCACCTGATCGAATTGGGCACTGAGTTGAAGAAGGGTTTTGCCAAGCTGACCGACCTGTTCACGCGTCTTGCCGAACTGCTCAAGGAGGCGATGGATGGCGAGAGCGGAGTCGGCATCGCCAGCCACCAGGCGGAGGAATGGTATCCGCTGTTCGGCAGCCTGCTGACCCGCGCCCAGGGCAACTGGGAGCTTTGGACCGCCTTCACCGTGGAAGATCCCGAGGACAGCCCGCCGATGGCACGCTGGCTGACTCTGGCCGACGGCGGGGCGCTGTTCGATATCGAGGTCAATGCGAGCCCGATCCTGGCGGCCGAAACGCTGCGGCGCAATCTCTGGAACGTCGCCTACGGAGCCCTGGCGACCTCTGCCACGCTGACCGCGCTGAACAGTTTCGACCGCTATCGCATGCGCGCCGGCCTGCCGCGTTCGGCGGTGACGGCGGTGGTGCCGAGTCCCTTCCACCATGCCGACGCCGGCATACTGCGGGTGCCCGACCTCGATGCCGATCCGCGTGATGCGGCGGCGCACACAGCGGCGATCATTCGCGAACTGCCGCGCCTGGTGGAAGGCTCGCGGGGCACGCTGGTACTGTTTTCCTCACGCCGGCAGATGCAGGACGTGTTCGACGGGCTGGATCGTGACTGGCGCCGACGCGTGTTCATCCAGGGCAACCTGTCCAAGCAGGAGACGCTCAACAAGCACAAGGCGCGTGTGGACGATGGCGAATCCAGCGTCCTGTTCGGGCTCGCCAGTTTCGCCGAGGGCGTCGACCTGCCGGGTGCCTATTGCGAGCACGTGGTGATCGCCAAGATTCCCTTCGCCGTCCCGGATGACCCGGTGGAAGCGGCGCTGGCCGAATGGATCGAGGCGCGTGGCGGCAACCCTTTCATGGAAATCGCCGTCCCGGATGCCTCGCTGCGCCTGGTGCAAGCCTGTGGGCGCCTGCTGCGGACCGAGGAAGATCGCGGCACCATCACCTTGCTCGACCGGCGCGTGGTCACCCAGCGCTACGGCAAGGCGATACTCAATGCACTGCCGCCGTTCAGGCGTCACATCGAATAGAGCGAAGGGGACCGGGATTGGACATTCAAGGATATTTCGATCTTCGTTTCGAAGCGGTCAGGGATGCGTTCGGCGAACTGTTCGAACAGACCGCGCAGCGCGGCGCGGCAATATGCGTCCAGCTGGGTGGCGAAACCGTCGTCGACCTGTGGGCTGGCATGGCCGACAACGCCGGCGAAGAGGTGTGGCAGCAGGATACTCTGGTCAATCTGTTTTCCTGCACCAAGACCTTCACGGCGGTAGCGGCGTTGCAACTGGTGGCGGAGGGCAAGCTGGAACTCGACAGTCCGGTGGGCCGGATCTGGCCGGAATTCGCCGCCAACGGTAAGCAGGGCATAACCTTGCGCCAGTTGCTCAGCCACCAGGCGGGCCTGCCGGCGATCCGCGAGCTGCTGCCGCCGGAAGCGCTCTACGACTGGGAAAGCATGACGCGCGCACTGGCCGCCGAACGCCCCTGGTGGACGCCCGGCGAAGGGCACGGCTATGCGGCCATCACCTATGGCTGGCTGCTGGGCGAGTTGATCAGGCGAGCCGACGGGCGTGAGCCGGGGGAGGCCATTGTCGCGCGCGCTGCCCGCTCCTGTGGCCTGGATTTCCATCTGGGTCTGGCTGACAGCGATTTCCAGCGTGTGGCCTATCTGACCCGGATGAAGAACGATTTCGGTGATGCCGCGGCGCAGCGCCTGTTCAAGGCCACGCTGAGCCAGCCTGAATCGCTCAGTGCTCGCGCGTTCAACAATCCGCCCTCGATCATGACCAGTGGCAACAAGCCTGAATGGCAGCGCATGGCGCAGCCGGCGGCGAACGGGCACGGCAATGCCAGGTCGCTTGCCGGGTTCTACAGCGCCTTGCTCCAGGGGCGGCTGCTCGACGATGCCTTGCTGGCGGAGATGACCCGTGAGCATTGCCTGGGCGAGGACCGCACGCTGCTGACGCGGACACGGTTTGCGCTGGGGTGCTGGCTCGATCAGCCGGATGTGGAGAACGCCACCTTCGGGGTCGGGCCGCGTGCTTTCGGTCATCCCGGAGCGGGAGGTTGCATCGGCTTCGCCGATCCGGAGCGTGAACTGGCGTTCGGCTTCGTCACCAATACCATGGGGCCCTACGTGCTGATGGATCCTCGCGCCCAGAAGCTGGCGCGAGTCGTGCGGCGTTGCCTGGGTTGAGCCACTCGTCGGTTTCAGGGGCGAAGACTTTTCATAACAATGACCTGCGTCCACAATTTGAGCTAGATCCTTGCATTAAGCTGCGACTTTCCTGATCGCGACGCTGCGCTCGTACCCGTCTTCAATGGAATCTGCACATGAAACTGCTGAACTGCGCTTCCCTGATGCTTTGCATGATCGTTGCCGGCTGCAGCTCCACCGGCGACAAGTCGAGTGAAGCGGCGGTCGCCCCGGTGGCCAAGGTCGATTCGGCCTGGCTGGATGATTACGAACCGCGGCTGCGGGATGCACTGAAGGACAGCCGGTTCGAACTGGAGCGTCGCGAAGAGGGCGTGCTGGTCGTGACCGCTCCGGTGGATGCCTCCTTCAATCCGGATCGTCCCGGTATGCTGCTGCCGGCCACGCTCGGCCCCATCAGCCGCGTCGCAAAACTGGTGGAGGGCGATGAGAAGACCGCGGTGATCGTGCTCGGCCATGCCGACAGTACCGGCTCCATCGAGATCAATCAGACCATCAGTCGCCAGCGTGCGGGCGCGGTGGCGGCGATCTTCCGCCTCAGCGGCCTGAAGCATGACCGTCTGCGCATCCGCGGCGTCGGTTCCGACATGCCGCGTGCCTCCAACGAGCACGAGGAAGGGCGCGCGCTCAACCGTCGTGTCGAGATGGTGCTGGCGCCACAAACCACGTTGCTGGCGCTGATCGCCCAGTACAATCAGCCCCCGACTCCAACTCCGGCTGCGGCGGAAGCCACTCAGGTCGCCGTTGCGAAGTAGGCACGGCTGCCGTTAGTTCCAGCTGCTTTGCCTTGAATCAAGTGAGGCGAACGGCCAGGCAGGCTAAGCTTTCAGCCCGATCGTTTCAGGAAGCTTGTGATGACCCAGACTCTGGCTGATATGCGCCGCGATTACACCCGTGACGGGCTCAGCGAGGCGAACGCCCCGGATGACCCCTTGAGTCTGTTCCGGCAATGGTTCGACGATGCCGTGCAGACCGAGCAGCTGCCGGTGGAGCCGAATGCCATGATGCTGGCCACTGTCGATGCCGAAGGGCGGCCGCATTGCCGGGTGCTCTTGCTCAAGGCACTGGACGATCGCGGTTTCAGCTTTTTCAGCAACTACGAAAGCGACAAGGGACGGCAGCTGGAAGCCAACCCGCTGGCTGCCATGACCTTCTTCTGGCCGACCCTGGAGCGCCAGGTGCGGATAGAGGGACGGGTGGAGAAGCTGACGGCGCAAGAGTCGGATGCCTACTACCAGGTCCGTCCTTTGGGTAGCCGTCTCGGTGCCTGGGCGTCTCCGCAGAGCCGGGTCATTCGTGATCGCGCCGAGCTGGAGCGGAGCCTGGCCGAGACGGAGCAGCGTTTCCTCGAGCAGATGCCGCATCGCCCGCCGCACTGGGGCGGTTATCTGCTGCTGCCAGAGCGTATGGAGTTCTGGCAGGGCCGTCCGAGCCGGCTGCATGATCGGCTCAATTATCTGCGTATCGCCAACGACTGGCAGCGAGAGCGTCTCGCTCCCTGATCGCTCGCACTGGCGGGCTTTCTTTGCCTCACGCGGATTTCAGCGTGGGGCGTAGCCGTCCAGTTCACGTCTCAACCAGCTCTCCAGCTCCTTCCTCCGAACACCCTCGGCTTTCGCCTGCGCCAGGCGCTCCAGCGCCCAGGCGCGCTTTTGCGGGTCATTGCCGGCCAGCGAAAGCGCCAGATCCCGATCCGCCCACCGTCTGAAGCGAACGAACAGCCAGCCATGGAAAGCCAGCCCGGCCAGGGTGGTGACGGCTATGATGAAATAGTCCATGAAAATGAATCTCGTATACGACTTAGGCAGGGCGGATCATGCGAGGCGGGAGCGTGTGGCGTAAAGTAGCGTCCAATGGAGACGGATGCTGAACCAGGCAGAGGGACTCCGCCAAGCGTTCCATCGCCGCAGGCGCCTGCCTGGCGACCGGGATCATCAATTCGCGACTCAGGAGCACACCAATGCGTAACGCCATTTTCATCGCATCGTTCACCGCTATGGCTCTTGCTACGGGTTGTACTTCCAACCTGACCGGCGACAGTTATTCCCGTGACGAGGCGCGTACCGTGCAGACCGTTCGTTACGGAACCATCGAGTCGTTGCGCCCGGTCAAGCTCGAAGGCACCAAGACCCCCATCGGCACCGGCGCAGGTGCAGTAGTGGGGGGTATCGCCGGTAGCGGCGTCGGTGGCGGCCGTGGCAGTGCCGTGGCTGCAGTGATCGGCGCCGTAGCCGGTGGCATGCTGGGCGCGGCCGCCGAAGAGGGCATCACCCGTGCGCAGGGCGTCGAAATCACCGTCCGAGAAGACGACGGCAATATGCGCGCCTATGTCCAGGAAGTGGAGCCCAACCAAGTGTTTCGGGTGGGGCAGCGGGTTCGCATCATGACCGTCAACGGAACCAGCCGGATAGCGCCATAAGGCAACGGCGCTCGAGCCTGCCGCGCAGACTGGTTACTTCATCGACTCCGCGTGCGGCGAGGGCGTGCCGGAGATGAGGCTGATGGTCCGCCGGAAGCTTGGCGGACCGACATCTGTTTTTTCTTATCTGTCAGATGGTTGGGGCTGACAGCGGGCCGGCTTTTTGTTTTTCAAAATGCACGATTTCAGGACGCTGGCCTGGGCAATATGGATAATCGGCCCGCTGCACTTTTTATGGCTTGGGGCCGAAAGCTGGTCTGCCAGGGAAAACATGCCTACGTTTTGTCGGCTTAAAGGGGTTTAGGTCATGGCGCTTGCGCTGATAATCGCTCTGCCATTCTTGGGGATCTTCCTGCCTCTGTTGCTGGAGCGTACCGGGAGATCTGCCTGCGCATTCGGCGCCGGGCTGGCGCCTCTGGCGGCGCTGGTTCTGCTGTTGTCGAAGCGCGAAGAAGTGTTTGCCGGCGAAACGGAAATCCAGACGTTGCCATGGCTGCCCGAATTGGGATTGAACCTCAGTTTACGGCTCGACGGGCTGGGCTTCCTGTTCGCCCTGCTGATTCTCGGCATCGGGCTGCTGGTCATCCTTTATGCGCGCTATTACCTTTCGAAGAAGGACCCGATGGGCCGCTTCTTCGGGTATTTCCTGCTCTTCATGGGCTCAATGCTGGGCGTCGTGCTTTCTGAAAACCTCCTGCTGATGCTGATGTTCTGGGAGCTGACGAGCCTGTCGTCGTTCCTGCTGATCGGCTACTGGAGTCATCGTTCGGATGCGCGCCAGGGCGCGCGCATGGCGCTGACGATCACCGGCGGTGGCGGCCTGGCGTTGCTCGCCGGCATTCTGCTGATCGGTCACATCGTCGGCAGCTACGAGCTGACTACGGTACTGGCTTCCGGTGACCTGATCCGTGCCCACGGGCTCTATCCGCTGGCCCTGATCCTGGTGCTGCTGGGCGTCTTCACCAAATCCGCCCAGTTTCCCTTTCATTTCTGGTTGCCGCAGGCGATGGCGGCACCGACGCCGGTCTCGGCGTTCCTGCATTCGGCGACCATGGTCAAGGCAGGTGTCTTCCTGCTTGCTCGTTTGTATCCGGCCCTGGCCGACTCGGAGTGGTGGTTCTATCTGGTCAGTCTGACGGGCCTGACGACCTTGTTGCTGGGTGCGGTCATGGCGTTGTTCCAGCACGACCTCAAGGGCTTGCTGGCTTATTCCACGATCAGTCACCTGGGACTGATCACTCTGCTGTTCGGGCTCGACTCACGCCTTGGCGCCGTTGCCGCCATCTTCCATGTCATTAACCACGCCACATTCAAGGCTTCGTTGTTCATGGCGGCAGGGATCATCGATCATGAGACCGGAACCCGCGATATGCGCCGTATCAACGGCATGTGGAAGTACATGCCGCACACGGCGGTGCTGGCCATGGTGGCGTCGCTGGCAATGGCTGGCGTGCCGCTGCTCAACGGCTTCCTGAGCAAGGAAATGTTCTTCGCCGAGACCCTGGAGCAGCATCTGCTGGGCAGCTTCTACTGGACCATTCCGGTGATCGCGACTCTGGCAGGGGCGTTTTCGGTGGCCTATTCGCTGCGCTTCGTCCACGACGTGTTCTTCAATGGCGAGCCGATCGACCTGCCCAAGTACCCCCCTCACGAGCCGGCGCGCTACATGAAGATACCGGTGGAAATCCTGGTACTGCTGTGCCTGCTGGTGGGCATGCTGCCGGCCTATACCGTCGCGCCCCTGCTGGCTGCTGCGGTAAACGGGACGCTCAACGGCAACGTGCCGGAGTACAGCCTGGCGATCTGGCATGGCCTGAACCTGCCGTTGCTCATGAGTTTCATCGCACTGGGTGGCGGCATCCTGATCTATGCGCTGCGCAAATGGTCGTTTAGCTGGTACGAGGGCTTGCCCGAGGTGGACTCGTTGCAGATATTCGGGCAGTTCATACGCAGCCTGGCCGCGAGTGCCCGCAGGATTACCGACACGCTGGAAAGCGGCTCCCTGCAGCGTTATCTGGCCTTGATGCTGGTCAGTACGCTGGTCCTGGTGATCTATGCGCTGATGCCGCTGGAATCCCTGCGCGGCTCGCGGCCCCTGACATCGATCGATGGCGGCACGCTGCTCGGCATGGGCATCCTGATGGTTTCGTCACTGCTCACCGTGTTCTTCCATCGGCGCCGCCTCGTGGCCTTGATGATCCTCAGCGTGGCCGGCCTGCTGGTGGCGCTGGGCTTCGCGCGTTTTTCCGCGCCGGATCTGGCTTTGACCCAGTTGTCCGTCGAGGTGGTGACGATCATCCTGCTGATCCTCACGCTGTTCTTCATGCCCGACCGTACCCCCGCCGAATCCAGCAGCCTGCGCAGCATGCGCGACCTGGTGTTGGCCAGCGGCGTCGGCGTCATGATCGCGCTGTTGAGCTATGCGGTGCTGACACGCCCGTTCGACAGCATCGCTTCGTTCTTCCTCGAGAACAGCGTGTCGGGCGGCGGCGGGACCAACGTGGTCAACGTGATTCTGGTGGACTTCCGCGGCTTCGATACGCTCGGCGAGATCAGCGTGCTGGCGATCGCCGGCGTGGGTATCTACAGCCTGCTGTATGGCCTGCATCTGCCTCACCCGACCCGTGATTACGGTGGCCGCCTGTGGTCGACCGACAGCCATCCGATGATCCTCGATAACCTGTCGCGGGCGATCCTGCCGATGGCCTTGCTGATTTCGTTCTTCATCTTCCTGCGTGGCCACAATCTGCCGGGCGGTGGTTTCATCGCCGGCCTGATCACGGCCGTGGCGCTGATCCTGCAGTACGTGTCTCACGGGGTCACCTGGGCGCAGGAGCGCCAGCCGTTGAGCTACCACGGCATCGCCGGTTCCGGCGTGCTGATAGCGGGGCTCACGGGGCTGGGTAGCTGGGCCTTCGGCTATCCGTTCCTGACGTCGTCCTTCGGCCACTTCCATATACCTCTGATCGGCGAGATCGAGCTGGCGACCGCCATGCTGTTCGATCTGGGCGTCTACCTGGCCGTAGTGGGGGCGACTCTGCTGATCCTTTCCAATATCGGTCACGTCAGCCAGGACGAGTCGGCCAAGGAGGTGCTGTGATGGAAGCCTTGTTTGCAATCACGCTGGGTGTCATGACCAGCAGCGGCGTCTATCTGCTGCTGCGCGCACGCATCTTTCCGGTGGTGATGGGGCTGACGCTGATCTCCTATGCGGTCAACCTGTTCATCTTCTCCATGGGAAGGCTGCCGACCGGGATGCCGGCAGTTATCGGCAAGAGTGCCGAATACGGTGACCCCTTGCCCCAGGCCCTGGTGCTGACCGCCATCGTCATCGGCTTCGCCATGACGGCCTTCGTGGTGGTGCTGGCGCTGCGTGGGCTCGGTGAATTGCGCAGCGATCATGTGGACGGTCGGGAGACGCGCGAATGACGCATGCACTGATCCTGCCGATTCTGCTGCCGCTGTTCATGGGCAGCCTGCTGCTGGTGCTGCACCGTCTGGAAAAACCTGCCAAGCGCGTCCTGTCGCTGCTCGCGACCTTTGTGCTGGTACCGGTCGCTGTCTGGTTGTTGCTGCTCGCCGGCGATGACCAGCTGCGCATCTATGCCCTGGGCAATTGGCAACCGCCGTTCGGTATCATCCTGATGCTCGACCGGTTGAGCGCGTTGATGCTGCTGGTCACAGCCGTGCTGGCGGCAGGCGCGGTGCTCTATGCCAGCCGCGGCGACGATGCACGAGGCCCCAACTTCCATGCGCTGTTCCAGTTCCAGCTGGTGGGCATCAATGGTGCCTTCCTTACCGCGGACCTGTTCAACCTGTTCGTCTTCTTCGAGATTCTGCTGATCTCCTCCTATGCCTTGCTGCTGCATGGCAACGGTGCCGCGCGGGTGCGTGCGGGGGTCCACTACGTGGTGCTGAACCTGCTCGGCTCGGCGTTTTTCCTGATTGGCGTCAGCATGCTCTACGGGCTGACCGGCACGCTCAACATGGGCGATCTGGCCGTCCGGATCAGCATTGCCGATGCGGCGGACGGTCCGTTGCTGGCGGCGGCGGGTTTTCTGCTGCTGATCGTGTTCGGGCTCAAGGCGGCGCTGCTGCCGCTGTATTTCTGGTTGCCCAGCTCCTACGCCTCGGCCACCGCGCCGGTCGCCGCGCTTTTCGCCATCATGACCAAGGTCGGGCTCTACGCCATCCTGCGGGTATTCACCCTGCTGTTCGGCAGCGCGGCGGGCTCGTTGAGCTTCATGGCCAACGATTGGCTCTGGCCGCTCGCCCTGCTTACCGTCGCGGCGGGTGTCATCGGCGCCTTGGCGGCCCGGGGGCTGCAGGTGTTGCTGTCGTACCTGGTGATCGTCTCTGTGGGTACCTTGCTCGCCGGCATCGCGCTGGGTACCGAGCAAGGGGTGAGCGCGGCGCTCTATTATCTCGTTCACAGTACCTTCGTGGCGGGTGGGTTGTTCTTGCTGGCCGACCTGATCGGTCGCCAGCGCGGTGACAGCGAAACCCGGCTGGTAGTGGCGCCCGCTCTGCGTCAGCCGTTGCTGCTGGGCGCGCTGTTCTTCATGGGGGCGATTTCCGTGGCGGGCCTGCCGCCGTTCTCGGGTTTCATCGGCAAGGTGATGCTGCTCTCCGCGGTTGCGCCCGGCATCCAGGCGTGGATGCTTTGGTCCGTGCTGCTGGTGGGCGGACTGGGAATGGTGATTGCGTTGAGTCGTGCCGGCAGTCTGGTGTTCTGGCTGCCCAGCGAATCGGCCCCGGTCGGGGCGCCGGCCGATCCGGTCAGGTTGATCGCGGCTGCCAGCCTGCTGCTTGGCAGCCTGGTTCTGGTGATCTGGGCCCAGCCGCTGCAGGCCTACGCGCAAAGCACGGCAAGTCAGTTGCTCGATCTCGGGCCTTATCTGCAGATCATTCAAGGAGAAGGGGCATGAAAGCTCGCTGGCTGCCTAATCCTGCTCTGTCCCTGATGCTTGCGCTGTTGTGGCTGCTGTTGAACAACACGCCGAGCCTTGGTCATCTGTTGCTCGGGCTGTTCCTGGGCTGGGTGATTCCGCTGCTGGTGCGCGGTTTTCTCGTGGAAGTGCCGGCGGTGCGCAGACCCTTGCGGCTATGCGCGTTCATGCTGATGGTGTTCTACGACATCGTGCGGGCCAACCTGACCGTGGCCCGACTGGTGCTGGGGCCGACGCGCAATCTGCAACCCGCGTTCATCGAAGTGCCGATGCTGATCGAGAACGAGTTCGTCCTGTCGGTACTCACGAGCATCATTTCGCTGACGCCCGGCACTGTCTCTTCGGGCCTCAGCCCGGATCACAAGATGCTGCTGCTGCATGCGCTGGACGCGCCGGATATCGAGGCGCTGGTCGCCGAGATCAAGACCCGCTACGAAGCCCCGCTGCTGGAGATATTCCAATGCTCGCGTACGTGATCCTGCTGTGCATGGCCATTCTCGGCGTGGCCGCGGTACTGACCCTGATCCGCCTGGTGGTCGGGCCGGAGATGCCGGATCGCGTGCTGGCGCTCGATACGCTTTACATCAACGCGCTCGCCCTGATCGTGCTGTTCGGCATCTGGCTGGCGTCGGACCTGTTCTTCGAGGCAGCGCTGCTGATTGCGGTGATGGGCTTCGTCAGCACGGTGGCGGTGGGCAAGCATCTGCTGCACGGCGAAATCATCGACTGAGGAGATTCACGTGTCTTTCTGGCTCGAATTGCTCATCTGTTTCTTTCTGCTGACCGGCAGCCTGTTCGCCTTGATCGGGGCGATCGGATTGTTCCGGCTGCCGGATTTCTTCACCCGTCTGCATGGCCCGACCAAGGCCACCACTCTTGGCGTCGGCGGCATCATCATCGGCTCGGCGATTTTCTTCAGCCATCATGGCGAGGGCCTGAGCCTGCATGAGCTGCTGATCACCCTGTTCCTGTTCATCACCGCCCCGGTCAGTGCGCACATGCTGGCCAAGGCAGCCATGCAGCAGAAACTCGAAACCATCGAGCGCACCCGCGGCAAGCCGTGGGACTGATCTAGATCACGATGCTGCTGGGGGAGGGTTGATGCTCGTTCTCCTGGCTCAGCTGCTTGACCAGCGCCTGCTGTAGCTGCGTGCACAACTGCAGGTCCGACAGCGGCTGATTGTCGGCGTTGGTCACGAAGAAGACGTCTTCGACCCGTTCACCCATTGTGGCGATCTTGGCGTTCTGCACGGAAAGGTCGAACTCCAGGAACAGCTGGCCGATGCGTGCCAGCAAGCCGGGGCGATCCGGCGCGATGACCTCGATGATGGTCTGTGGCCGCTGGGTGTCGTTGTGGATGGTGACCTGTGGCGGAAAGGCGAAGTGCTTGAGCTGCCGCGGGACGTGCCGCTTTATGATCGTCAGGTAGTCCTCGGGATTGCGCAGCGCCTCGGTGAGGCCCTGGCGGATCTCCTGGATGCGCTCGGGATCGTTGCCGATCGGTGCGCCATCGGCGTCCAGCACGATGTAGGTGTCGAGGGTGAACTGGCTGCTGGAGGTGATGATGCGGGCGTCGTGGATGTTCAGGTTGAGCTGGTCCATCGCCGCCACCGTCACGGCGAAGAAGTCATGCTGGTCGGCGGCATAGATGAATATCTGCGTGCCACCCTCGAATTCGTGCTGGGTGGTTTCCTTGATCAGAACCAGAGGCTCGCTGCTGTCGCCGTGCCGGAGGATCGCCTGGGTATGCCAGGCCACGTCGGTCGATGAGTGGCGCATGAAGTAGTCGTCACCCAGTTGCGCCCACAGTTGCTCGGCCTCGTCCGGGTCGGTGCCGTTGCGCACCAGGCTGTCGAGCCCCGCCCGTTGGGTCTGGCGAATCTGCTCCTCGCGCTCCAGCGGGTTTTCCAGCCCGCGCTTGAGTGCCCGCTTGGTCGCGGTGTACAGCTGACGCAGCAGGCTGGCCCGCCAGGAATTCCACAGTGTCGGGTTGGTGGCGTTGATGTCGGCCACGGTGTGCACGTACAGATAGTCCAGGTGGGTTTCATCGCCGACCGCCTGGGCGAAGTCGTTGATCACCTGCGGGTCGGAGAGATCCTTGCGCTGGGCGGTCGTCGACATCACCAGGTGGTTCTCAACCAGCCAGACCACCAGGCGCGTATCCCAGGCCGGCAGCTTGTGGCGGATGCAGAACGCCTGGGCGTCCACGGCGCCGAGCTCGGAGTGGTCGCCGCCGCGGCCCTTCGCGATGTCGTGATAAAGGCCGGCGATATAGATCAGCTCGGGCTTGGGCAGGCGCTCCACGATCTTGCTGGCCAGCGGATACTTCTCCGCGACGCCGGGTTTGCTCAGCTTGCGCAGGTACTTGATGACGTTGAGGGTGTGCGCATCCACGGTATAGATGTGGAACAGGTCGTGCTGCATCTGCCCGACTATATGACCGAACTCGGGAAGGTAGCGGCCGAGGATTCCGTAGCGATTCATCCGACGCAGGTTGCGATGGATACCTTCCTTGCACTTGAACAGCTCGACGAACAGGCTGGTGTTGCGGATATCGCTGCGGAACTCGTCGTCGATCAGGTGCCGGTGGTCGCGCAGCAGGCGGATGGTTTCGGCGCGCACACCCTGAATCCGAGGGTTCTGCGCCAGCAGCACGAAGACCTCGAGGATGGCGAAGGGCGTGCGTTTGAATACCGAGTCGTTGGCGACCTCCAGGTAGTTGTCGCGCACCAGGAAGCGGCTGTTGAGCGGCACGGCCGGCCCGCTGTCGCCTTCCCAGAGAATCACCTCGGCAAAGTGCTGGCCCACCAGGTCGCTGAGTTCGGAAACGCTCATCACCACCCGGTAGTACTTCTGCATGAAACGCTCGATCGCGAGCTTGGCGTCGTTGTCTTCGTAGCCGAGCAGAGCGGCGAGGCTGCGCTGGTGATCGAACAGCAGGCGATCCTCGGCACGGCCGGCCAGCATGTGCAGCCCGTAACGGACGCGCCAGAGAAACGCCTGGGCCGAAACCAGCAGCGAGTTTTCGCCTTCGGTGAGAAAGCCCTGGTCGACGATGGCGTTCAGGTTCAGCGTGCCGAACTGGCGGCGTGCGATCCAGAGGATGGTCTGGATGTCGCGCAGCCCGCCCGGAGAGCCTTTGACATTGGGCTCCAGGTTGTACTCGGTATTGTTGTACTTGGAATGACGGGCGCGTTGCTCGTTGCGCTTGGCGAGGAAGAATTCCTTGCTCGGCCACATTTCGTTCGGGCTGGTGACCTTCAGCATGTCTTGCCGCAGGTGCTCGGGGCCGGCGATGGTGCGGCTTTCCATCAGGTTGGTGACCACCGTCAGGTCCGCGCGCGCCTCTTCGGCGCATTCGGCCACCGAACGCACGCTCTGGCCGACCTCCAGGCCGATGTCCCAGAGCAGGGTCAGAAAACCTTCGATGGCCTCGCGGAAAATTTCCCGGTCGCTGTCATCGAGCAGGATCAGCAGGTCGATGTCGGAGTAGGGGTGCAACTCGCCGCGGCCATAACCGCCCACCGCCACCAGCGCGATATCGGCATCTTCGTTCCAGTCGAAGCGCTGCCAGGCGGCGCGCAGGATCTGGTCGACGAACCAGGCCCGGTCTTCCACCAGGCGCCGGATATCCCGTCCGGCCAGGAAGCGCGCATCGAGAATCTTGCGCGCCTTGCCGATCACCTTCTTGAAGGCGGCGATGGGGCTGGACTTGAGCGCCAGCTCGGCCTGGAATTGACTGCGATCGAACAGCTCGGGGTCAACCTGCGGCATGCGCTGGCCCTCCTTCGAGGAAGCTGGCTGGGGAAATGGGTCAGGCCGATGTGCGCGCGATGGTGTCGTCCTTGCGCAGCGTGAATATCTCGTAGCCATCGGCGGTGACCACGATGGTGTGCTCCCACTGCGCCGACAGTTTCCGATCCTTGGTGATGGCGGTCCAGCCATCGCCCAGCAGGCGGGTCTCGGCGCGTCCCTGATTGATCATCGGCTCGATGGTGAAGGTCATGCCTTCCTTCAGTTCCAGGCCGGTGCCGGCGCGGCCGTAATGCAGCACCTGCGGCTCTTCGTGGAAGACCTTGCCGATGCCGTGGCCGCAGTATTCGCGAACCACGGAAAAACCGTTCTTCTCCGCATGCTTCTGGATCACCTCGCCGATATCGCCGAGACGGGTGCCGGGGCGGACGATCTCGATACCCTTGTAGAGGCATTCCTGGGTGACGCGGCACAGTCGTTCGGCCCATTCGGGAACCTTGCCGACCATGAACATCCGGCTGGTGTCGCCGTGGTAGCCGTCCTTGATCACGGTGATGTCGACATTGAGGATGTCGCCATCCTTCAGTGGCTTGTCATTGGGGATGCCATGGCAGACCACGTGGTTGATCGAAGTGCAGATGGACTTGGGAAAGCCCTTGTAGTTGAGCGGTGCCGGAATTGCCTGCTGCACGTTGACGATGTGATCGTGGCAGAGGCGGTCCAGTTCGTCGGTGGTGACGCCGGGGCGAATGTGTTCTTCGAGCATTTCCAGCACCTCGGCGGCCAGGCGGCCGGCGATACGCATCTTCTCGATATCTTCAGGCGTCTTGATGGTGACAGTCATTGGGAACTCTCGGGGTGCGGAAAGGGAAAGGCGCTATGTTAGCAGCTTGAAACAGGGCGGTGCGGGTGGGGCGAAGGAGCGGCATCGCGCGCCGGATATCGGTTCCGCGCTTGCCGCCTATGGCGTCCAGCTTTGCGTTTGTGCTATAAAACGCGCCGCTCAACGGGGACCACCGTTTTGCTTGAATTCCACACACGTGTCGACACGGTATCCTGGGTGCTCGAAAGAGTTGGATATCGGGGCGCGTGGAGGCCTAACCCGACTTATCTGAGGAAGTACCAAATGACTCAAGTCACCATGCGCGACATGCTGAAGGCCGGTGTGCACTTCGGCCACCAGACCCGTTACTGGAACCCGAAAATGAACAAGTACATTTTCGGCGCGCGCAACAAGATCCATATCATCAACCTCGAAAAAACCCTGCCGATGTTCAACGACGCGCTGCAGTTCGTTGAAAAGCTGGCTGCGGGCAAGAACAAGATCCTGTTCGTCGGCACCAAGCGCTCCGCTGGCAAGATCGTTCGCGAAGAAGCTGCACGTTGCGGCTCGCCGTACGTCGATCATCGCTGGTTGGGCGGCATGCTGACCAACTACAAGACCATCCGTGCGTCGATCAAGCGCCTGCGCGAGCTGGAAACCCAGTCCCAGGACGGTACTTTCGACAAGCTGACCAAGAAAGAAGCGCTGATGCGCACCCGTGACCTCGAGAAGCTCGAGCGCAGCCTGGGTGGTATCAAGGATATGGGCGGTCTGCCGGACGCCATGTTCGTCGTCGACGTCGACCACGAGCGCATCGCCATCAGCGAAGCCAACAAGCTGGGCATCCCGGTCATCGGCATCGTCGATACCAACAGCAGCCCGGAAGGCGTCGACTACATCATCCCCGGTAACGATGATGCAATCCGTGCCGTGCAACTCTATCTGGGCTCCATGGCCGACGCCGTGCTGCGTGGCCGCCAGAACGGCACCGGCGGTGCCGAGCAGTTCGTCGAAGAAGCCGCCCCTGAGGCTGCTCAAGGCTGAGCGAGTAGTACGCCTAGTTGATACCCGGTGAACAAGAAGGGGGCTATGCCCCCTTTTTGCCACTTCCGAATTGATCGCCCGAGCGAAGGGCGATGTCGATAACGAATCGAGAGGATTTGCGAACATGGCAGAGATTACTGCAGCCCTGGTTAAAGAACTGCGCGAGCGCACCGGCCAAGGCATGATGGATTGCAAAAAGGCACTCACCGCCGCTGGCGGCGACATCGAGAAAGCCATTGACGACATGCGTGCCGCTGGCGCCATCAAGGCCGCCAAGAAAGCCGGCAACATCGCTGCCGAAGGCTCGATCGCCGTCAAGGTCGCCGATGACAACAAGCGTGCCGTGATCATCGAAGTCAACTCCCAGACCGACTTCCTGGCTCTGCAGGAAGACTTCAAGAACTTCGTCGCCAACAGCGTCGAGCAGGCCTTCGCCGAGAACATGACCGATGCCGCTCCGCTGATCGCCGCTCAGGAGAGCAATCGCGAAGCGCTGGTCGCCAAGTGCGGCGAAAACGTCAACATCCGTCGCCTGACTGCCGTTTCCGGCGAAACCGTGGGTGCCTATCTGCACGGCCACCGCATCGGTGTTCTGGTCGTTCTGAAAGGCGGCAACGAGGAGCTGGCCAAGCATGTCGCCATGCACGTCGCTGCTTCCAACCCGGCGGTCGTCTCTCCGGATCAGGTCTCGGAAGAGCTGGTCGCCAAGGAGAAGGAAATCTTCCTGCAGCTGAACGCCGAGAAGATTGCCGGCAAGCCGGAAAACATCGTCGAAAACATGGTCAAGGGCCGTATCAACAAGTTCCTGGCCGAAGCCAGCCTGGTCGAGCAAGCCTTCATCATGGATCCGGAAGTCAAGGTCGGTGACCTGGTGAAGAAAGCCGGTGCCGAAATCGTTTCCTTCGTGCGTTACGAAGTGGGCGAAGGCATCGAGCGCGCCGAGGTCGACTTCGCCGCTGAAGTCGCTGCCCAGGTCGCCGCTACCAAGCAGTAAGGTCTCCCTGCTGTCCTCGAAGAGGCTGCCCGCTCACGCGCGCGGCCTCTTTGTCGAATTGGGCGGCGGAATAGTTTTTTTCGTCACGTTATAGTCACCGCCTGGCACCAATCCACGGCTGCGCTGTCATAGCGCCGTTGTTCGCTGGTTGGAACGCCAGTTCAGTCATGTACGCCGCAGGAGAGACAACGCCAATGGCTCAGCAGATGAGTGCACGCAATCCTCGCTATAAACGCATTCTGCTCAAATTAAGCGGCGAAGCCCTGATGGGCTCGGAAGATTTCGGCATCGATCCCAAGGTGCTCGATCGTATGGCGCTGGAAGTCGGCCAGCTGGTCGGAATCGGCGTCGAGGTCGGTCTGGTCATCGGCGGCGGCAACCTGTTTCGCGGCGCGGCGTTGTCGGCGGCCGGGATGGATCGCGTCACTGGCGACCACATGGGCATGCTGGCGACCGTCATGAACGCCCTGGCCATGCGCGATGCGCTGGAGCGCTCGAATATTCCCGCGCTGGTGATGTCTGCCATCTCCATGGTCGGCGTCACCGATCATTACGACCGCCGCAAGGCCATGCGCCATCTCAAGAGCGGTGAAGTGGTGATCTTCTCGGCTGGTACCGGCAATCCGTTCTTCACCACCGATTCGGCCGCCTGCCTGCGCGCCATCGAGATTCATGCGGACGTCGTGCTCAAGGCCACCAAGGTCGATGGCGTCTACACGGCCGATCCGTTCAAGGATCCGAATGCCGAGAAATTCGAGCAGTTGACCTATGATGACGTGCTCGACCGCAAGCTGGGTGTGATGGACCTGACGGCCATCTGCCTGTGTCGTGACCACGACATGCCGCTGCGGGTATTCAACATGAACAAGCCCGGCGCCCTGCTCAATATCGTACTTGGCGGCGCTGAAGGAACCCTGATCGAGGAACCGAATCAATGATCAACGAGATCAAGCAAGACGCGCAGGAGCGCATGAAGAAGAGCCTGGAGTCCCTGGGGCACGCATTCGCCAAGATCCGCACCGGGCGCGCGCATCCGAGCATCCTCGACGGCGTGATGGTTTCCTACTACGGCAGTGATACGCCCCTGCGCCAGGTCGCCAACGTCACCGTCGAGGATTCCCGCACGCTGGCGCTGACCGTGTTCGACAAGAGCATGATCCAGGCTGTCGAAAAAGCCATCATGACCTCCGACCTGGGCCTGAATCCGGCCACTGCCGGTACCACCATTCGCGTGCCGATGCCGGCGCTGACCGAGGAAACCCGCAAGGGCTTCACCAAGCAGGCGCGTGCCGAGGCCGAGAACTCCCGGGTTGCAGTGCGCAACATCCGCCGTGATGCGCTTGCCCAGCTCAAGGAGTTGGTCAAGGAGAAGGAGATCAGCGAAGACGAAGAGCGTCGCGGCCAGGACGACGTGCAGAAGCTGACCGACAAGTACGTTGCGGAGATCGACAAGGCGCTGGAAAGCAAGGAACAGGATCTGATGGCGGTGTGATGCCGTTTTCGATCTCGTCCATCCGGACCGCTCGTGTCGGAACCTGTCGGCCTGAAACGGGTCGGCAGGCTAGGGGATTTCGTTATACCCCAGGGGGTCGTTCGGCGACTCCTCCAATTGTTTGCAGCGTGAATGAGCGCAGGTAGAGTCGTTTGATGGAAAAGGTCAGGCAGATTGCCCGGTGGAACGTACCCCGCCATGTGGCAATCATCATGGATGGCAACAACCGCTGGGCAAAGAGGCGTCTCCTGCCGGGCGTGGCTGGACACAAGGCCGGTGTCGATGCGGTTCGGGCCGTGATCGAGGTGTGTGCCGAGTCCGGTGTCGAAGTCCTTACACTGTTCGCCTTCTCCAGCGAGAACTGGCAAAGGCCCGCCGACGAGGTGGGCGCGTTGATGGAGCTGTTCCTGACGGCCCTGCGTCGGGAAGCCCGCAAACTCAACGAGAACGGCATCCGTCTGCGCATCATCGGCGATCGCAGCCGCTTCCATGCCGATCTGCAGGCCGCCATGCTCGAAGCGGAGGCCATGACCGCCGGGAACGACCGTTTCGTTCTGCAGGTGGCCGCCAATTACGGTGGCCAGTGGGACATCATGCAGGCCGCACAGCATGTGGCCCGAGAGGCGCAGGCAGGCCGGCTCGACCCGAATGCCGTGACTCCCGAGCTCTTCCAGAGCTTTCTCGCCACCGGAAACATGCCGCTGCCGGATCTGTGTATCCGTACGGGCGGCGAGCGGCGCATCAGCAATTTCCTGTTATGGCAGCTCGCCTATGCCGAGCTGTACTTCTCCGACCTGTTCTGGCCGGATTTCAAGCAGCGCGCCATGCGTGAGGCATTGGCCGATTTCGCCAAGCGTCAGCGGCGTTTCGGTAAAACCAGCGACCAGATCGAAACCGAGGTCCGTGCGGAATGTTGAAGCAACGCATCATCACGGCTGCCATTCTCCTGCCGATCGCGCTGATCGGCTTTTTTCTTCTCGAAGGCCTGGCCTTCGCCCTGTTCATTGGTCTGGTCGTGTCGCTCGGAGCCTGGGAGTGGGCGCGCCTGGCCGGGTTCGCCGGGCAGCCGGTGCGAGTCGGCTATGCGCTGGTGGTGGTGCTGCTCCTGGCTCTGCTCCACCAGGCACCGGCCCTGGCGCCCTGGTTGCTGGTCGCCGGCGGTATCTGGTGGCTGGCCGCCACGGCACTGGTGCTGAGCTATCCGGACAGCCGCAGATACTGGGGCGGCGCGCCTGGTAGCCTGATCATCGGGCTGTTGGTGCTGCTGCCTGCCTGGCAGGCGCTGGTCGTGCTCAAGCAATGGCAGCTGGGCAACTGGCTGATCCTGGCGGTGATGGTGCTGGTGTGGGCGGCCGATATCGGTGCCTATTTCTCCGGCAAGCGCTTCGGGCGCCGCAAGCTCGCGCCGCAGGTCAGTCCGGGCAAGAGCTGGGAAGGGCTTCTCGGTGGTCTGCTGACCAGCCTGCTGATCACTTTCTGCGTCGGGCTTTATCGCGGCTGGTCCATGGGCGAACTGGTCCTGGCGCTGCTGGGTGCCGCGCTGGTGGTGCTGATCTCCGTGGTAGGCGACCTGACCGAAAGCATGTTCAAGCGCAGCTCTGGCATCAAGGACAGCAGCCAGCTGCTGCCAGGGCATGGGGGCGTGATGGATCGTATCGACAGTCTCACCGCCGCGGTTCCGGTGTTCGCCTTGTTGTTGTGGATGGCTGGCTGGGGTGCCTGGTGAACAGACCCTTACAGGTAACGGTACTCGGGGCGACAGGCTCCATCGGCTTGAGCACGCTGGATGTCGTCGCTCGCCATCCGCAGCATTACCAGGCTTTCGCGTTGACCGCCTTCAGCCGTATCGCCGAACTGCGAGCACTCTGCCAGCGGCATGCGCCGCGCTATGCCGTGGTTGCCGACGCCGAGCAGGCGCGCGCGTTGCAGGCGCAACTGCTCGCTGATGGCCTGCAGACGCGAGTGCTGGTCGGCGAGGGTGGGTTGAGCGAAGTCGCCGTGCATCCTGAAGTGGATGTGGTGATGGCGGCCATCGTCGGTGCTGCCGGGTTGCGCCCGACGCTGTCGGCGGTGCAGGCCGACAAGCGCGTGCTGCTGGCCAACAAGGAAGCGCTGGTGATGTCCGGCGCGCTGTTCATGCAGGCGCTGCGTGACAGCGCCGCGGTATTGCTGCCGATCGACAGTGAGCACAACGCGATCTTCCAGTGCCTGCCCGGCAACTATTCCAACGGGCTGACCAAGGTCGGCGTGCGCCGCATTCTGCTGACCGCATCCGGTGGTCCGTTCCGTGAACTGCCCGTCGAGCGATTGGCTGCCGTGACGCCCGAACAGGCCTGTGCGCATCCGAACTGGTCGATGGGGCGCAAGATTTCGGTGGACTCGGCCAGCATGATGAACAAGGGGCTCGAGCTGATCGAGGCCTGCTGGCTGTTCGATGCGCGGCCCGATCAGGTGGAGGTCGTCGTTCATCCACAGAGCGTGATCCATTCGATGGTCGACTACATCGACGGCTCGGTGCTGGCGCAGCTGGGCAATCCGGACATGCGCACGCCGATCGCCCATGCGCTGGCATGGCCCGAGCGGATCGACTCCGGTGTGTCGCCGCTGGATCTGCTGCAGATCGGACAGCTCGAATTCCGCGCGCCCGACGAGCAGCGCTTCCCCTGTCTGCGGCTGGCGCGGCAGGCCGCAGAGCAATGCGGGACGGCTCCGGCAATGCTCAACGCCGCCAACGAGATCGCCGTCGAAGCCTTTCTGCAGGGGCGCATACGCTTCACCGAGATCGCGAGTATCATCGAGAGCGTTCTGGAGCGGCAGGCGTCGGTCGCGGTGCGCTGCCTGGAAGACGTGCTCGCCGCCGACGAGCAGGCTCGCCGCCTGGCCATGGGCTGGCTGGATGGCCGCGGTTGCTGATCGATCGCTCAGTCAGGCAGGTGCTGCAGCGACTGTCGTTCGTGTTACCGGCTCGAACCCGATCCCGCGAGGATTCGATGCCTGAAGGCCTTTCGAGGCAGAGGTTTTTATGAGCGCGCTGTACATGATCATCGGCACCCTGGTCGCACTGGGTGTGCTGGTTACCTTTCACGAGTACGGTCATTTCTGGGTGGCACGGCGTTGTGGCGTCAAGGTGCTGCGCTTCTCGGTGGGCTTCGGCAGCCCGCTGCTGCGCTGGCATGACCGGCATGGCACCGAGTTCGTGGTGGCGGCGATTCCGCTCGGCGGCTACGTGAAGATGCTCGACGAGCGCGAAGGCGAGGTTCCCGAGAGCTTGCTGAGCCAGGCGTTCAATCGAAAGAGCGTCAAGCAGCGTATCGCGATCGTTTCGGCAGGGCCGCTGGCCAACTTCATTCTGGCGCTGCTGTTCTTCTGGGTGCTGGCGATGCTCGGCAGCGAGCAGATCCGGCCGGTGGTCGGCGCGGTCCAGCCCGGCAGCATGGCCGAGCAGGCTGGACTGATGCCGGGGCAGGAAATCGTTGCGGTCAATGGCGAACGTACCGAGGGCTGGGCCGGCGTCAACCTGCAGTTGATTCGCCGTCTCGGGGAGAGCGGTGTGCTCGACCTGCATGTGCGTGATCTGCAGGGCTCCGCCGAACAGCATCTGCAACTGCAGCTCAGCGACTGGTTGAAAGGAGTCGAGGAGCCCGATCCCATCGGTTCGCTGGGAATCCGCCCCTGGCGCCCGGAAATCCCGCCGGTCATTGCTCAACTGGATCCCGAGGGCCCGGCGCAGAAGGCTGGCATCGCCCTGGGGGATCGCCTGCTGAGCCTCGACGGCCAGCCATTGAATGAGTGGCAGGAGGTTATCGATCAGGTCGGCCGGCTACCGGGCAAATCGGTGTCGTTGCAGGTCGAGCGCGACGGTCTGCAGCTGGAGGTGCCGCTGACGCTCGCCGTGCGTGGCGAAGGCGACAGTCAGCGAGGTTACCTGGGTGCCGGCGTCGAGGCGGGTGAGTGGCCGGCGGAAATGCTCCGCGAAGTGAGCTACGGCCCGCTGGCGGCGGTGGGCGAGGGGCTCGAGCGCACCTGGACGATGAGTGTTCTGACCCTCGATTCGCTGCGCAAAATGCTCTTCGGGGAGCTCTCGGTAAAAAACTTGAGCGGCCCGATAACCATTGCTAAAGTGGCGGGCGCTTCTGCCCAGTCGGGGTTCGGGGATTTTCTCAACTTCCTTGCCTACCTGAGCATCAGTTTGGGGGTTCTCAATCTGTTACCGATCCCGGTGCTTGATGGGGGGCACCTGCTGTTCTATCTCGTCGAATGGGTCCGTGGACGTCCCTTGTCGGACAGGGTGCAGGGGTGGGGCGTACAGATCGGTATCAGCCTGGTGGTTGGGGTGATGCTGCTAGCGCTGGTCAATGATCTTGGCCGCTTGTAATGCCGAAATGTCACCGCGCCAAGCGCAAGTTCAATTATCAGGTTTGAATAAGAAAGGACTTCATGAAACGTCTGCTGCTACCTGCGGTGATTTCCGCATTGATGATCGCCGAGGTTCACGCCGAGTCTTTCACGATTTCCGATATCCGCGTCAACGGTCTGCAGCGGGTTTCCGCCGGTAGCGTATTCGGTGCATTGCCTCTGAACGTGGGGCAGGCAACCGACGATGCGCGCCTGGTCGAGGCGACCCGCGCATTGTTCCGGACCGGCTTCTTCGAGGACATCCAGCTCGGTCGCGAAGGCGACGTGCTGGTGATCAGCGTGGTGGAAAGACCATCGATTTCGAGCATCGAGATCGACGGCAACAAGGCGATCAAGACCGAAGACCTGCTCTCCGGACTGCAGCAGTCGGGGCTGGCCGAAGGCGAGATCTTCCAGCGAGCCACCCTCGAAGGCGTGCGCAACGAACTGCAGCGCCAGTACGTCGCCCAGGGCCGCTACTCGGCGACCATCGAGACCGAGGCCATTGCCCAGCCGCGCAACCGGGTCGCCCTGAAGATCAAGATCAACGAAGGCTCGGTGGCGGCGATCAAGCACATCAACGTCGTCGGCAACAGTGTCTTCGCCGACGAAGACCTGGTGGACCTGTTCGAGCTGAAGACGACCAACTGGCTGTCGTTCTTCCGCAACGACGACAAGTATGCCCGCGAAAAACTCTCCGGCGACCTCGAGCGCCTGCGCTCCTACTACCTGGATCGCGGCTACATCAACATGGATATCACCTCGACCCAGGTATCCATCACGCCGGACAAGAAGGACGTCTACGTCACCGTGAACATCGCCGAAGGCGAGCGTTACACCGTGCGCGACGTCAAGCTCAGCGGCGATCTCAAGGTACCGCAGGAAGAGCTGCAGGCACTGCTGCTCGCCAAGGAAGGGCAGGTGTTTTCGCGCAAGGTCATGACCACGACCTCCGAACTGATCACCCGCCGCCTGGGCAACGAGGGCTACACCTTCGCCAACGTCAATGGCGTGCCCGAAGCCCATGACGAAGACAACACCGTATCCATCACCTTCGTGGTCGATCCGGGCAAGCGCGCATACGTCAACCGCATCAATTTCCGCGGCAACACCAAGACCGAAGACGAAGTGCTGCGTCGCGAGATGCGCCAGATGGAAGGCGGCTGGGCCTCGACTTACCTGATCGACCAGTCCAAGGTCCGCCTCGAGCGCCTGGGCTTCTTCAAGGAAGTCAACGTCGAGACGCCCCAGGTGCCGGGTACCGACGACCAGATCGACGTCAACTACAGCGTCGAGGAACAGCCGTCCGGTTCGATCATGGCCAGTATCGGCTTCGCCCAGAACGCGGGCCTGATCCTCGGTGGCTCGATCAGCCAGAACAACTTCCTCGGTACCGGCAACCGTGTGAGCCTCGGCCTCAACCGCAGCGAATACCAGACGCGCTACAACTTCGGCTTCGTCGATCCCTACTGGACCGAAGACGGCGTGAGCCTCGGCTACAACGCCTTCTATCGCACCACCGACTACGACGAGCTCGATTACGATGTGTCCAGCTACTCGGTGGACAGCCTGGGTGGCGGCGTCAATATCGGTTATCCGATCAGCGAAACCTCACGCCTGTCCTTCGGGCTTACCGTGCAGCAGGACGACCTGGACACCGGCCGCTATACCGTCGACGAGATATACGACTTCATGGAGGAGGAAGGCGACAGCTTCCTCAACTTCAAAGCATCGGTGGGCTGGTCCGAATCGACGCTAAACCGGGGCGTGCTGGCGACTCGTGGCCATTCGCAGAGCCTGGTGTTCGAAACCACCATTCCGGGCAGCGATCTGTCGTTCTACAAGCTCGACTACAACGGCCAGTTGTTCGTGCCCATGACCCAGAACTACACCCTGCGCATGCATACGCGCCTGGGTTATGGCGACGCCTATGGCTCCACCTCGCGCCTGCCGTTCTACGAGCATTACTATGCCGGTGGCTTCAACTCGGTGCGTGGCTTCGAAGACAGCAGCCTCGGCCCGCGCAGTACGCCGAGCCAGGCCTATCACCCTGTTACCGGAGCTCCGTTGACGGGTGAAGGCCAGTGCGGTGTCGATAGACAGGGGCGGCCTACCTGTACCGATGATCAGGATCCGAGGCCCTTCGGTGGTAACGTGCTGGTCCAGGGTGGTCTCGAGGTGCTGTTCCCGATGCCGTTCGTCAAGGATCAGCGCTCGCTGCGCACCTCTTTCTTCTGGGATGTTGGTAATGTGTTCGATACCAACTGCCCGTCCGGTTCGAACAATTGTAGCGATATCGATTTCGGCGACATGGCCAGTTCGGTCGGCGTGGGTCTGACCTGGATCACCGCCATGGGGCCGCTGAGTTTCAGCCTGGCGATGCCGGTGGTGAAGCCGGACGATGCCGATACGCAGGTGTTCCAGTTCTCCCTGGGGCAGACTTTCTAATCAACTGGTGCCGCCGGTATCAGGGTTTTTCAGGAGTGGTTTAAATCGTGCGCAAGTTGACTCAACTGTTTCTCGTCGCCGCCGCGCTGGTAGCGACCCCGGCATTCGCCGACATGAAGATCGCCGTCATGAACTACCAGATGGCGCTGCTCGAGTCCGACGCGGCCAAGCGTTACTCGGTGGATGCCGAGAAGAAGTTCGGCCCGCAGCTGGAAAAGCTGAAGAACCTCGAGAGCGATGCCAAGCGTATCCAGGACCGCCTGGTCAAGGATGGCGACAAGATGCAGCAGGCCGAACGCGAGCGCCTCGAGCTCGAGTTCAAGCAGAAGGCCCGTGACTTCCAGTTCCAGTCCAAGGAGCTCAACGAGTCCAAGGCCGTGGCCGACCGCGAAATGCTCAAGCAGCTCAAGCCCAAGCTGGACAAGGCGGTGGAAGAAGTCATCAAGAAGGGCGATTACGACCTGGTGTTCGAGCGCGGCGCGGTGGTCGATGTCAAGCCGCAGTACGACATCACCCGTCAGGTCATCGAGCGCATGAACCAGCTGCGTTGATATGGCCGATTCAATCGCATTGACGCTCGGGCATTTGGCCGGGCACTTGGGCGCCACGCTTCGTGGCGATCCGGACAAGGTCGTTACCGGGCTGGCTACCTTGCAGGATGCCGGGCCCGGGCAGCTGAGTTTTCTCGCCAACGCACAGTACCGCCGTTACCTGGCCGATTGCCGCGCCGGCGCGGTATTGCTGACCTCGGCCGACGCCGAAGGTTATCCGGGTGCGGCGCTGGTCGTCGATAATCCCTATCTGGCCTATGCCCGCGCCTCGCACCTGTTCGAGACGCGCCCGCAGGTCACGCCGGGCATTCATCCCAGCGCAGTGGTGGACGCCGAGGCCGAGGTGCATCCCTCCGCCAGCATCGGTGCGCAGGTGGTCATCGAGGCCGGTGTGCGAATCGGTGCGGGCGTGGTGATCGGCGCGCAGTCCTTCATCGGCGCGCGCAGCTGCATCGGTGCCGGTGGTCGTCTGGCGCAGCGGGTCACGCTCGGGCATGACGTGATCATCGGTGAGCGGGTGGTGATCCAGCCGGGCGCGGTGATCGGCGGTGAAGGCTTCGGCTTCGCCAATGCCAAGGGCGTCTGGGAAAAGATCGCCCAGATCGGCGGCGTACGCATCGGCGATGACGTGGAGATCGGTGCCAACACCACCATCGACCGCGGCGCCCTGTCGGACACCCTGATCGGTAACGGCGTCAAGCTGGACAACCAGATCATGATCGCGCACAACGTGCAGATCGGCGATCACACGGCCATGGCGGGATGCTGCGGTATTTCCGGCAGCACCAAGATCGGCCGCCATTGCATGATCGCCGGGGGCGTCGGCATGGTCGGTCATATCGAGATCTGCGACAACGCCTTCATCACCGGCATGACCATGGTCACGCATTCGATCACCGAACCGGGCAGCTATTCGTCCGGTACCGCCGTGCAGCCTGCTGCCGATTGGCGCAAGAGCGTCGCCCGGTTCCGTCAGCTGGACAAGTTGGCTCGTCGTCTGCAACAGCTGGAAAAACGCCTGGATACCGTGACCCCAGCGGGAGATACGGCTTCTGATGCCTGACCTTATCGTCTGATTGTGGTTTTTCTGGACGATGCAGCCGTGCCGCCGCACAGGCGAGCCCCATAATTCTTACAGGCTTTTTCCTGACATGATGGACATCAACGAGATTCGCCAATACCTGCCTCACCGCTACCCGTTCCTGCTGGTCGACCGGGTCAGTGAGCTGGACATGGACGCCAAGCGTATTCGCGCCTACAAGAACGTTTCGATCAACGAGCCCTTCTTCGAGGGGCATTTCCCGCGCCATCCGATCATGCCGGGCGTGTTGATCATCGAGGCGATGGCGCAGGCGGCGGGTATCCTCGGCTTCAGAATGATGGAAACCAAACCCGACGACGGCACGCTCTACGTGTTCGTCGGCTCGGACAAGTTGCGCTTCCGCCAGCCCGTGGTGCCTGGCGATCAACTGGTTCTCGAAGCCAGCTTTCTCAGCGCCAAGCGCGGCATCTGGAAGTTCGAGTGCCGGGCCAGCGTCGATGGCAAGACGGCCTGCGCCGCCGAGATCATCTGTGCGGAACAGAAGATATGAGTCTGATCGACCCCCGCGCCATCGTCGATCCGACGGCCCGGCTGGCTGATGACGTCCAGGTCGGACCCTGGTCGATCATCGGTCCGGACGTCGAGATAGGCGAGGGGACGGTGATCGCCTCACATGTGATCGTCAAGGGGCCGACCCGTATCGGTCGCCACAACCGCATCTACCAGTTCTCGTCGATCGGCGAGGACACCCCGGATCTCAAGTACAAGGGCGAACCGACGCGACTGGTCATCGGCGATCACAATGTGATTCGCGAGGGTGTGACCATCCATCGCGGCACCATTCAGGATCGCTCCGAGACCACCATCGGTCACCACAACCTGATCATGGCCTATGCCCATATCGGTCACGACAGCGTGATCGCCGATCACTGCATCCTGGTCAACAACACCGCGCTGGCGGGACACGTGCATGTGGGCGACTGGGCGATCCTGTCGGGCTATACGCTGGTCCATCAGTATTGCCATATCGGAGCCCACAGCTTCGCCGGCATGGGCACTGCCATCGGCAAGGACGTGCCGGCGTTCGTCACCGTGTTCGGCAATCCGGCCGAGGCGCGCAGCATGAATTTCGAAGGCATGCGTCGGCGCGGTTTCAGCGCCGAGGCCATCCATGCCCTGCGCTGTGCCTACAAGACTGTTTACCGCAAGGGCCTGACGGTGGAAGCCGCGCTGGCCGAGTTGGTCGAGGACGCGCTGGCATTCCCCGAGGTCGCGCTGTTCCGTGATTCGGTCCAGTCTTCCACGCGCGGTATCACCCGCTGATATGAGCAGGCCGCTGACAGTGGCGCTGGTTGCCGGCGAGTCGTCCGGTGACATTCTCGGCGCGGGCCTGATGCAGGCACTCAAGGTCCGGCATCCGGACGTCGAATTCGTCGGGGTCGGTGGTGCGCGGATGGAAGCCGAAGGGCTGAAATCCTATTTCCCGCTCGAGCGTCTGGCGGTCATGGGGCTGGTCGAAGTGCTGGGGCGCCTGCCCGAGCTGCTGTCGCGCCGCAAGCGCCTGCTTCGCACCCTGCTGGATGTCAGGCCGGACGTGTTCATCGGCATCGATGCGCCGGATTTCAACCTGGATCTCGAGCTCAAGCTGCGTCGCGCCGGCATCAAGACGGTGCACTATGTCAGTCCCTCGGTATGGGCCTGGCGGCAGAAGCGCGTGCTGAAGATTCGCGACGGCTGCGATCTGATGCTGACGCTGTTTCCCTTCGAAGCGAAGTTCTACGACGCCCATCAGGTGGCGGTGCGCTTCGTCGGTCATCCGCTGGCCGACGCCATTCCGCTGTGTGCGGATCGGGACGCCGCGCGAGTGTTGCTGAACTTGCCGGCGGACGCGCCTATCGTTGCGCTGATGCCTGGAAGTCGTGGTGGCGAGGTGGCGCGTTTGGGTAGCCTGTTCCTGGATGCCGCCGAGCGGTTGCGTGGCTTGCGGCCCGGCATTCGCTTCGTCATGCCCTGCGCCAGCCCCGAGCGGCGTACGCAACTGGAGCAGATGCTGGCCGGACGGGACTTGCCCCTGACCCTGATCGACGGTCGTTCTCACGAGGCGCTCGCCGCCTGTGATGCGGTACTGATCGCATCGGGCACGGCAACGCTCGAGGCGCTGCTCTACAAGCGGCCGATGGTGGTGGCCTATCGCGTTGCGCCGCTGACCTTCAGCATCCTCAAGCGCATGGTCAAGAGCGCCTACGTGTCCCTGCCCAACCTGCTGGCACAGCGGCTGCTGGTGCCCGAGCTGTTGCAGGAGGCCGCGACCCCTGAGGCCATGGCTCAACTGCTCTCGCCGTTGCTCGAACATGGCGAGGTGCAGACCGAGGGTTTCGATGAAATCCATCGCACTCTGCGTCGCGATGCGTCCAGCCAGGCGGCCGATGCCGTGCTCGAGCTGGTTGGGAGACCGTGATGCAGTTCGGGCTCGATTTCAATCTCGTCGAAGAACTCGTCGCCGGCGTCGACGAGGTCGGTCGTGGCCCGCTCTGTGGTCCGGTGGTCACCGCGGCGGTGATTCTCGATCCGGCGCGGCCGATCCTCGGTCTCAACGACTCGAAGAAACTCAGCGAGGTTCGTCGCGAGGCGTTGTTCGAGGAAATCTGCGAGAAGGCCCTCGCCTGGTGCATCGCGCGTGCCGAGGTCGAGGAAATCGATCGGCTGAACATCCTTCACGCCACCATGCTGGCGATGCAGCGTGCGGTCGAAGGACTCAGCGTGACGCCGCGTCTGGCCCTGATCGACGGCAACCGCTGCCCACAGCTGTCGGTGCCCAGTGCGCCGGTCATCCAGGGCGATGGACAGGTGCCGGCAATCGCGGCGGCGTCGATACTGGCCAAGGTCAGTCGTGACCGCGAAATGTGCGCGCTGGATCTCTGTTACCCCGGCTACGGGCTGGCCGGCCACAAGGGTTACCCGACCGCGGCCCATCTGGAAGCCCTGCAACGGCTGGGGCCGACCATCATTCACCGGCGCTCCTTCGCGCCGGTGCGCAACCTGCTGGAGCAGGCTGCTCCGGTCGCCGAACCCCTCGTCGACAGCGCCTTGCTCGTCTGAGCATTCATCGGGCGCGCTAGCGGCAACCTGCCCGCGAGCTGTTTTCCGGTACAATCCCGCGCTTGTCGTTTCGCCAGCCCAGGGTTCGTTCATGCCTGTTTCCTTCGTCCACCTCCGCGTGCATACCGAATACTCACTGGTCGATGGGCTGGTGCGCGTCAAGCCACTGGTTAAGACGGTGGCGTCCGCGGGCATGCCGGCGGTGGCGGTTACCGATCAGAGCAACATGTGCTCGCTGGTCAAGTTCTACAAGGCGGCGCAGGGCGCCGGCGTCAAGCCGATCTGTGGCGCCGACATCTGGTTGGCCAGCCGCGACGAGGACGGTCCGCTGAGCCGGCTGACGCTGCTGGCGATGAATGGACAAGGCTATCGCAACCTCACCGAGCTGGTGTCCCGCGGCTGGGCCGAGGGGCAGCGCAACGATCTGGTGATCATCGAGCGCGACTGGGTCAAGCAGGCCGCCGACGGCCTGATCGCCCTGTCGGGTTCCAAGGAAGGGGAGGTCGGTCAAGCGCTGCTCAATGGCGAGCAGGGCCTGGCGGATGCGCTGCTGGCCGAATGGTGCGAAGTCTTCCCCGAGCGCTTCTACCTGGAGGTTCAGCGCACCAGTCGGGTCAACGACGAAGAGCATTTGCACGCCGCCGTCGCCCTCGCCGAACGCAGCGGCACGCCACTGGTGGCGACCAACGACGTGCGCTTCCTCAAGCAGGAAGATTTCGAGGCCCACGAGACGCGCGTCTGTATCGGCGAAGGGCGCGTGCTGGGTGATCCGCGTCGGCCGCGCACCTACTCGGACCAGCAATACCTGAAGACGCCGGCGGAAATGGCCGAGCTGTTCGCCGACCTGCCCGAGGCGCTGGAAAATACCGTCGAGATCGCCAAACGCTGCAACATCGAGGTGCAGCTGGGCACCTACTTCCTGCCGAACTTCCCCGTGCCCGAAGGCATGACCATCGACGACTACCTGCGCCAGGTGTCGTTCGAGGGCCTGGAGGAGCGCCTGGAGGTCCTGCTGCCCAGGGACACGCCCGATTATGAGGCGAAGAAGCAGGTCTACGTCGACCGCCTCGAGTTCGAGCTGGGCACCATCATCCAGATGGGCTTCCCCGGTTACTTCCTGATCGTCATGGACTTCATCAAGTGGGCCAAGAACAACGGCGTGCCGGTCGGCCCGGGCCGGGGTTCGGGCGCCGGTTCGCTGGTGGCCTATGTGCTGAAGATCACCGACCTCGACCCGCTGGCCTACGACCTGCTGTTCGAACGCTTCCTCAACCCGGAACGGATTTCCATGCCCGACTTCGACGTCGACTTCTGCATGGACGGCCGCGACCGGGTGATCGACTACGTGGCCGAGGCTTACGGGCGCAACGCGGTGAGCCAGATCATCACCTTCGGCACCATGGCGGCCAAGGCGGTGGTACGCGACGTGGCGCGGGTGCAGGGCAAATCCTACGGCTTGGCCGATCGGCTGTCGAAGATGATCCCCTTCGAAGTCGGCATGACCCTGGAAAAGGCCTACGAGATGGAGGAGCCGCTGCGCGACTTCCTTGCCGTCGACGAGGACGCCAAGGAAATCTGGGACATGGCGCTCAAGCTCGAAGGCATCACCCGCGGCACCGGCAAGCACGCCGGCGGCGTGGTGATCGCGCCGACCAAGCTCACCGACTTCGCGCCGATCGCCTGCGACGAGGAAGGCGGTGGTCTGGTGACCCAGTTCGACAAGGACGACGTGGAACAGGCCGGCCTGGTGAAGTTCGACTTCCTCGGCCTGCGCACCCTGACCATCATCAAGTGGGCGCTGGAGACCATCAACCGCGAGCAGGCCAAGAAGGGCCTGGAGCCGGTGAACATCGACTTCATCCCGCTGGACGACAAGCCGACCTATCAGCTGTTGCAGAAGGCCGAGACCACCGCGGTGTTTCAGCTCGAATCGCGCGGCATGAAGGAGCTGATCAAGAAGCTCAAGCCGGACTGCCTGGAAGACCTCATCGCACTGGTGGCGCTGTTCCGTCCCGGCCCGCTGCAGTCGGGCATGGTGGACGACTTCATCAACCGCAAGCATGGTCGCGCCGAGGTTTCCTACCCGCATCCGGACTATCAGTACGCGGGTCTCGAGCCGGTGCTCAAGCCCACCTACGGCATCATCCTGTACCAGGAACAGGTGATGCAGATCGCCCAGGTCATGGCCGGCTATACCCTCGGCGGCGCGGACATGCTGCGCCGCGCCATGGGCAAGAAGAAGCCCGAGGAGATGGCCAAGCAGCGCGGCGGTTTCATCGAAGGCTGCACGAACAATGGCATCGAGCCTGAGTTGGCGGGCAACATCTTTGACCTGGTAGAGAAGTTCGCCGGCTACGGCTTCAACAAGTCGCACTCGGCCGCCTACGGCCTGGTTTCCTACCAGACCGCCTGGCTCAAGGCACACTATCCGTCGCCGTTCATGGCTGCGGTGCTTTCGGCGGATATGCACAACACCGACAAGGTGGTGATCCTCATCGAGGAATGCCGCAGCATGAAGCTGCGCATCGATCCGCCGGACGTCAACGTTTCCGAGTTCAAGTTCACCGTCAACGACGACGGCCGCATCGTCTACGGCCTGGGTGCGGTGAAGGGGGTCGGCGAAGGGCCGGTCGAGGCCATCGCCGAGTGCCGTGCCGAGGGCGGGCCGTTCAAGGATCTGTTCGATTTTTGCGCGCGAATCGACCTCAAGCGCATCAACAAACGCACCCTCGAGGCGTTGATTCGATCCGGTGCGCTGGATCGCCTTGGACCGTACTTCCATGACGAGCCCAAGGCCTACCAGGCCAATATCGACCGCAACCGCGCGGTGCTGCTGGCAGCCATGGAAGAAGCGGTGCAGGCCGCCGAACAGACGGCGCGCAGCGAGGAAAGCGGCCATATGGACCTGTTCGGCGGTTTGTTCGCCGAACCCGAGGCGGATGTCTACGCCAACCACCGCAAGGCCCGCGAGCTTTCGCTCAAGGAGCGTTTGAAGGGCGAGAAGGACACCCTCGGTCTCTACCTCACAGGCCATCCGATCGACGAATACGAAGGCGAGGTGCGGCGCTTCGCCCGCCAGCGCATCATCGACCTGCGGCCGGCGCGCGATACCCAGACCGTGGCGGGGCTGATCGTCAACCTGCGGGTGATGAAGAACAAGAAAGGCGACAAGATGGGTTTCATCACCCTCGACGATCGCTCCGGGCGCATCGAGGCCTCGCTGTTCGCTGAGGCCTTCAATACGGCTCAGGCGCTGTTGCAGACCGATGCCCTGGTGGTGGTGGAGGGCGAAGTCAGCAACGATGACTTCTCCGGCGGCCTGCGCCTGCGCGCCAAGCGCGTGATGAGCCTGGAAGAAGCACGTACCGGCCTGGCCGAAAGCCTGCGGGTGAAGGTCGCCAGCGAAGCACTCAAGGGTGATCGCATGCGCTGGCTGGCCGATGTCTGCGGCCGTCACCGCGGTGCCTGCCCGATCACCCTGGAGTACACCAGCAGCGATGCGCGGGCGCTGCTGCAGTTCGGCGAGAGCTGGCGAATCGATCCGGCGGATCAGTTGATTCAGGTATTGCGTGACCAGTTCGGACGCGACAACGTCTTCCTCCAATACCGATAGCGGCCAGCCTCGGTTCGTGACCAGGATCGCTGGCGCCTGGCCGGCCGCTACCCGAGCGACCCGATCACGATCGAGTCATGATTGCGAACATTTTTTGTTCGACCTGAAAGCGTCCGTCCCGTAAGGTAGGGCGCAAAAAAACGGAACAGCTTCCCGGCCCCTGGCCGTCGACGCATGACGGATGACTATGAACCCGAATTTCCTCGATTTCGAACAGCCGATCGCCGACCTGCAAGCCAAGATCGAAGAATTGCGCCTGGTTGGTAATGACAACTCGCTGAACATCGGCGATGAAATCGCCCGCCTGCAGGACAAGAGCGAATCGCTCACCGAGAGCATCTTCGGCAACCTGACCAGCTGGCAGATCGCCCGCCTGGCCCGGCACCCGCAGCGGCCCTACACCCTCGATTACATCAAGCACCTGTTCACCGAGTTCGAAGAGCTGCACGGTGATCGCCATTTCTCCGATGACGCCGCCATCGTTGGTGGTACCGCGCGTCTGAACGGTGAACCGGTGATGATCATCGGTCATCAGAAAGGCCGCGAAGTGCGCGAGAAGGTGCGTCGCAACTTCGGCATGCCGCGTCCGGAAGGCTACCGCAAGGCCTGTCGTCTGATGGAGCTGGCCGAGCGCTTCAAGATGCCGATCCTGACCTTCATCGACACCCCCGGCGCCTACCCGGGCATTGATGCCGAGGAGCGCAACCAGAGCGAGGCCATCGCCTGGAACCTGCGCGTGATGGCGCGGCTGAAGACGCCGATCATCGCCACCGTGATCGGCGAGGGCGGCTCCGGCGGTGCGCTGGCCATCGGCGTCTGCGACCAGTTGAACATGCTGCAATATTCCACCTACGCGGTGATCTCGCCGGAAGGCTGCGCCTCGATTCTCTGGCGCACCGCCGAGAAGGCGCCGGAAGCGGCCGAGGCCATGGGTGTGACGGCCGAGCGCCTGAAAGATCTGGGGATCGTCGATCAGGTCATTTCCGAGCCGCTCGGTGGTGCCCATCGCAATCCGGTCGCCACCGCGGCATCCGTTCGCGAAGCGTTGACCGCGCAACTCGAGATGCTCAAGGGGCTCGATACCGACGCCCTGCTCGCGCGCCGCTACGAGCGCCTGATGAGCTACGGCATCGCCTGAGTATGACGGCATGATGAGAACGGCGGGCCTGGCTCGCCGTTTTCTTTTTGAACCCGCACCCTGCGGGCGCGTTCAGTCCTATCCTTGGCGTCTCGTCTTTCCGAGCGTGCGCGCATGGCACTTGAGTCCCATCTCCTCTCCGTTCTGAAGCCTTGGCTGGATGCGCCAGCATGGCGTGTCGCCTTTTCCGGCGGGCTGGATTCGACCGTCCTGCTCGATGCACTGGTTCGCCTGGGACGGCTGCACCGGTTTCCGACGCTCAGCGCCATCCACGTCCATCATGGTTTGCAGCCCGTCGCGGATGGCTGGCCCGCGCATTGCGAAAGGATCTGCGATCGCCTGGGCATAGGGCTGGAGATCGTTCCGGTGCAAGTCGCGGCAGGTGCGAGTGTCGAACGCCAGGCGCGCGTGGCTCGCTACCGGGCGTTCGCCGACCGGCTTGGCGAGGGCGAGGTGCTGCTCATGGCCCAGCATCGTGATGACCAGGCCGAAACCCTGCTGTTTCGTTTGCTGCGCGGAACGGGCGTGCGCGGCCTCGGTGCGATGCCCATCAGCCGCGAACTGGGGCAGGGCAGCCTTGTTCGGCCGCTGCTCGGCATCGATCGCGCCGAGCTGGAATCCTATGCGCGCGCACAGCAGCTGGAATGGGTCGAGGATCCCTCTAACGCAAGCCTCGAACATGCGCGCAACTATCTCCGTCACCAGGTGATGCCGGTGTTGACACGGCGCTGGCCGCGCGCATCGCTCAGCATGGCGCGAACCGCTGCGCATCTGGTCGAGGCGCAGGCGTTGCTCGACGAGCTGGCCGATATGGACCTGCAGGGCGCCCACGGGCCGGACGACTGGTCATGGGTGTCGCGGCCGAGTCTGGCGTTGTCGGCTTTGCGCGCGCTGAGTCCTGCTCGTCAGCGCAACGCCCTGCGGCGCTGGCTGGCCGCCTTCACGCTGCTGCCCGACAGTGATCACTGGGCCGGCTGGGAAGCGATGCGCGATGCGGCTCCGGATGCTGCACCGCTGTGGCGTCTGGCCGGCGGCGAACTTCATCGGGCAGGGGATCGTTTGTGGTGGCTGAGCGGCGCCTGGCTCGATGCGGTCGATGGGCGTTTCGACTGGCCGCAGGACTCCGCCATGTTGACGCTTCCCGGCAACGGCTCGGTGAGCCTCGCGAATCGACCGCAAGGCAGGCTTGAGGTGCGCTACCGGCAAGGCGGAGAAGCGATGGCCTTGCCCGGTCGCGGCAGGCGCGATCTGAAGCGATTGCTCAACGAGGCCGCCGTTCCCGGGTTCGTGCGCCCGCGCTTGCCGCTGCTCTACCGCGACGGCGAGCTGGTCGCCGTCGCCAATCTGCCGCAATTCGATGCCGCCCAGGTGTCACTCGTCTGGACGCCACCGGCTTGATGTCTGTTTGAGCTGATGGGGTCTTTCCAGTAGACTACGCTCCCGTCTCAATACAGCTTCTACGGTTTCCTCGAATCCGTGGCAGTTGCGCTATTGCCGATTGACGAGCAGTGGCACCTTCGCTTTCCCCTGGCGGCGCCGGCCGCTTAACGCAGACTTCTAGGGTTTTTCATGACGCGCTACATCTTCGTCACGGGTGGTGTTGTTTCTTCATTGGGGAAAGGCATCGCCTCGGCTTCATTGGCGGCCATCCTGGAGGCGCGGGGCCTGAAGGTCACGATGCTCAAGCTGGACCCTTACATCAACGTCGATCCGGGCACCATGAGCCCGTTCCAGCACGGTGAGGTGTTCGTCACCCACGACGGCGCCGAGACCGACCTCGACCTGGGCCATTACGAGCGTTTCATCCGCACCCGGATGACCCAGAACAACAACTTCACCACCGGCCGCGTCTATGAAGACGTGATTCGCCGCGAGCGTCGCGGCGATTACCTGGGCGCAACCATCCAGGTCATTCCGCACATCACCGACGAGATCAAGCGTCGCGTCATCAAGGGCGCCGGCGATGCCGACGTGGCCCTGGTGGAAGTGGGCGGCACCGTGGGTGACATCGAGTCGCAGCCGTTCCTGGAGGCGATTCGCCAGTTGCGTGTCGAAGTAGGCGCCAAGCGCGCCATGCTGATGCACCTGACGCTGGTGCCCTACATCGCTACCGCCGGCGAGACCAAGACCAAGCCGACCCAGCATTCGGTGAAGGAGCTACGCTCCATCGGCCTGCAGCCGGACGTGCTGGTGTGCCGTTCGGAAGTGCCGATCGACCTGTCCTCGCGGCGCAAGATCGCCCTGTTCACCAACGTCGAAGAGCGAGCGGTGATCAGCCTGCCGGATGCCGACACCATCTACAAGATTCCTGGCATGCTGCATGCCCAGGGTCTGGACGACTATGTGCTCGAGCGTTTCGGCCTCGAATGCCGTGGCGCCGATCTCTCCGAGTGGGACCGCGTGGTCGATGCCAAGCTGAATCCCGAGAAGGAAGTCACCATCGCCATGGTCGGCAAGTACATGGAACTTCTCGATGCCTACAAATCTCTGATCGAGGCCATGAGCCACGCCGGCATCCAGAGCCGTACCAAAGTGAATCTCCGTTACATCGACTCCGAAGACATCGAGAACCAGGGCACCAGTCTGCTCGAAGGCATGGACGCGATCCTGGTGCCGGGCGGTTTCGGTCTGCGCGGCGTCGAAGGCAAGATCGCCACGGTGCAGTACGCTCGCGAGAACAAGATTCCTTACCTCGGCATCTGCCTCGGCATGCAGGTGGCGGTGATCGAGTTCGCCCGCAACGTGCTGGGCTGGGCCGACGCCAACTCCACCGAGTTCGACAAGGACAGTGGCCATCCGGTTGTGGGCCTGATCACCGAGTGGGCCGACGCCACCGGCGCCGTGGAAACCCGCGACGATGCTTCCGACCTGGGCGGTACCATGCGTCTGGGCGCCCAGGAATGCGGCCTGGAAGCCGGTTCCAAGGTATTTGCCTGCTACGGTGCAGAGCGAATCGTCGAGCGCCATCGCCATCGTTACGAAGTGAACAACAACCTGCTGCCGCAGCTGCAGGACGCCGGCCTGAAGATCACCGGGCGTTCCAGCGACGGTGCGCTGGTAGAAGTGGTCGAGGCTCCGGATCATCCCTGGTTCGTTGCGTGCCAGTTCCACCCGGAATTCACCTCCACGCCCCGTGACGGTCATCCTCTGTTCAGCGGCTTCGTCCAGGCGGCGCTGGACTACAAGGCGGGCAAGGCATGAGCCAGAAGATCATTCGCGTCGGCAATATCGAGATCGCCAACGACAAGCCGTTCGTGCTGTTCGGCGGCATGAACGTGCTGGAGTCCCGCGACCTGGCGCTGCAGATCTGCGAAACCTATGTGAAGGTGACCGAGAAGCTCGGCATCCCCTACGTGTTCAAGGCCAGTTTCGACAAGGCCAACCGTTCGTCCATCAACTCCTTCCGTGGCCCGGGGCTGGAAGAGGGCATGCGGATTTTCGAGGACGTGAAGAAAGCCTTCGGCGTGCCGGTGATCACCGACGTGCACGAGCCGCACCAGGCGCAGCCGGTGGCCGATGTCTGCGACATCATCCAGCTGCCGGCCTTCCTTTCCCGCCAGACCGATCTGGTGGTGGCCATGGCCAAGACCGGCGCCGTCATCAACATCAAGAAGGCACAGTTCCTGGCCCCCCAGGAAATGAAGCACATCCTGAAGAAATGCGAGGAAGCGGGCAACGACCAGCTGATCCTCTGCGAGCGCGGCTCGTCCTTCGGCTACAACAACCTGGTGGTCGACATGCTCGGCTTCGGCATCATGAAGCAGACCAACTACCCGGTATTCTTCGACGTGACCCATGCGCTGCAGATGCCGGGCGGTCGTGCCGATTCGGCTGGCGGGCGCCGCGCCCAGGTGACCGAGCTGGCCAGGGCCGGCCTGTCCCAGGGCCTGGCCGGACTGTTCCTGGAAGCCCACCCCGATCCCGATAACGCCAAGTGTGACGGCCCCTGCGCGTTGCGCCTGGACAAGCTCGAGCCATTCCTCTCCCAGCTCAAGCAGCTGGATGACCTGATCAAGAATTTTTCGCCAATCGAAACTGCTTGAAGCCTTGAAGCTATCTACGGAGTGTTAATAAAAATGGCAAAGATCGTCGACATCAAAGGGCGTGAAGTTCTCGACTCCCGTGGCAACCCCACCGTGGAAGCGGACGTTATCCTCGATAACGGCATCGTCGGCAGCGCCTGTGCGCCGTCCGGTGCGTCCACCGGTTCGCGCGAGGCGCTGGAGCTGCGCGATGGCGACAAGAGCCGTTACATGGGCAAGGGCGTGCTGAAGGCGGTCGGCAACATCAACGGCCCGATTCGCGATCTGCTGCTGGGCAAGGACCCGGCCGACCAGAAGGCGCTGGACCGCGCGATGATCGAGCTGGACGGCACCGAGAACAAGGCCAAGCTGGGCGCCAATGCCATCCTCGCCGTGTCCCTCGCCGCCGCCAAGGCCGCTGCCCAGGATCAGGACCTGCCGCTCTACGCGCACATCGCCAACCTCAACGGCACGCCGGGCCAGTACTCCATGCCGGTGCCGATGATGAACATCATCAACGGCGGCGAGCATGCCGACAACAACGTCGACATCCAGGAATTCATGGTCCAGCCGGTCGGCGCCAAGACCTTTGCCGATGCGCTGCGCATGGGCACCGAAATCTTCCATAACCTCAAGGCCGTCCTCAAGGCCCGTGGCCTGAGCACTTCCGTGGGCGACGAAGGCGGTTTCGCACCGAACCTGGCGTCTAACGAAGACGCCCTCGGCGCTATCGCCGAAGCGGTCGAGAAGGCCGGCTACACGCTGGGCACCGACGTGACCCTGGCGCTGGACTGTGCTTCCAGCGAGTTCTACAAGGACGGCAAGTACGACCTGGCCGGCGAGGGCAAGGCATTCGACGCTGCCGGTTTCGCCGATTATCTGGCCGGCCTGGCTCAGCGTTATCCGATCATCTCCATCGAAGACGGCATGGACGAGTCCGACTGGGCCGGCTGGAAGGTGCTCACTGACAAGATCGGCGAGAAGGTGCAACTGGTCGGCGACGACCTGTTCGTGACCAACACCCGCATCCTCAAGGAAGGCATCGAGAAGGGCATCGGCAACTCGATCCTGATCAAGTTCAACCAGATCGGCTCGCTGACCGAGACCCTGGAAGCCATCCAGATGGCCAAGGCCGCCGGCTACACCGCAGTGATCTCGCACCGCAGCGGCGAAACCGAAGACCACACCATCGCCGATCTCGCCGTGGGCACTGCCGCTGGTCAGATCAAGACCGGCTCACTGTGCCGTTCGGACCGCGTTTCCAAGTACAACCAGCTGCTGCGCATCGAAGAGCAGCTGGCCGGCAAGGCGCCGTATAAGGGACGTGCCGAGTTCCGCGGCTGACAGGCTGTTGAAAAACTAGCTGCGTTGGCAATACTGCGTTAAAAACAGGCTCGGAAAGCCGCTTGCGGCTAACGCGCTTTAGCGCGGCCCGGTAGGGCGAACGAAGTGAGTACTGCTCATTTAGATCACTAAACTCCGCNGAACGAAGTGAGTACTGCTCATTTAGATCACTAAACTCCGCGTCCTCGCCTGTTTTTGCCTTGTCTTGCCTGCCTCGCTTACGTTTTTCCACTAGCCTGTTAAACCCGACGTGGTAGAAAGGGCGGCGTAAGCCGCCCTTTTTTGTGAAAGCTTAAGTCCGGTTCTGATGCGGGTGACCAACATCGTGGATCAATCGGCGATTGAAAGGGTCGGATGATGTCGCCGCTTGCCTTTACACCCTCATTGGAACCCAACCGAATTCATTCAATGCCGTCCATGCGTACTCCCTACTGGTTGTTCGTCGTTCTGATCCTGCTGCTGGGTGGCCTTCAGTATCGCCTCTGGGTGGGCGAGGGCAGCATGGCCCAGGTCAGCGGGCTGAACCGTCAGATAGCCGAACAGAAGGGCGAGAACCAGCGCCTGCTGGAACGCAATCGCATCCTCGAAGCCGAGGTGATGGAGCTCAAGCAGGGCATGGAAACCGTGGAAGAACGCGCCCGCCAGGAGCTGGGCATGGTCAAAGAGGGCGAAACCCTCTATCAGCTCAGCGAATGAGCGCCGCGCCATCCTTCTGGGTCGTGATCCCGGCGGCCGGTGTGGGCAGTCGCATGCGCGCCGACCGTCCCAAGCAGTATCTGCCACTGGCCGGGCGCACCATCCTCGAACACACCCTCGATTGTTTTCTCGGGCATCCGGGCTTGCGAGGCCTGGTTGTAAGCCTGGCTAGCGATGATCCCTGGTGGCCATCCCTCAGCTGCGCCAGGGATCCGCAAGTTCGGCGAGCCGAGGGCGGTGCCGAGCGTGCCGATTCGGTATTGAACGGGCTGCGCCTGCTGGGTGAGCTGGGTGCCCGTGCGGATGACTGGGTGCTGGTTCACGATGCGGCGCGACCCAATCTGACACCTGAGGATCTCGACAGGCTGCTGACCGCGTTGGCGGACGACCCGGTCGGAGGCCTGCTCGCCGTTCCGGTGCGCGACACGCTCAAGCGTGCCGGCCCTGACGGTCGCGTGCTGGAAACCGTGGACCGCAGCGTGATCTGGCAGGCCTATACGCCGCAGATGTTCCGTTTCGGCGCGCTGCAAGCGGCGCTCGCCGGTGCGTTGGCGGAGAGGGTGGCGATTACCGATGAGGCTTCGGCGCTGGAGTGGGCGGGGCAATCACCGCGCCTGATCGAAGGTCGGGCGGACAATCTGAAGATCACCCGCCCGGAAGACCTGCAGTGGCTGGAGCAGCGCTGGAAATCCTGACCAACGCTGCTTTCCCGATCAGAAGCGATAGATCGCCGCCGCACCGCTCTGTGTGGGCATTCGTTCCACCGGAACGACAATGACCTCGCCACCTTGCTCCAGCGTCCAGATGGTCAGTTCGTCCAACAGGTCGGGCGTTGTCGCGTCCCCATTTTCTGCTGGTGTTGCCTTGCCTTCGGCCTTGTCGACGCAGCCGGGTATCTGCCGCTCGGCCTCCACCAGCAACGTGGCCACGCGGCCTTGTACCGCCGCCTGGCCGATTTCCTCCAGCTGATCCGAGGCCAGTCCTTTGCCGTGAGAGGTGCCGAACTGGTTGACCAGCCCTTCGAGCCGCTTCAGGTAACGCGGCTGCATCACCAGCCAGCTGTCTTCCCTGATTTCGTTGAGCGTCAGCGCGCCCTGGCCGACCTCGATGCCTTCGGGCAGCAGGTACTCGTTGTGGCTGATGCGACGGAAATGCGACTGCTGCTCCGGCAGTGCGGCCAGGATCAGCGGCAAGCCGCTGGGGCGCGAGTGATGTTCGAGAATGGTTCGGTCCACCTCGCGGAAGTAGCGGTCGCGGTCGCGATCGATTTCCGCCTGCTTGCCGCTGCCGCCTGCTTCGGTCTGCATGGAGTCGCCTCGTTCGCTGGCGCGACTGTAGCCTTGCGAAAAACCGCTCTGGCTCTTGCCGGTCAACTCGCTGCCCAAGGCATCCGCGAGGGTGCGCGGTACGTTTTCATGCAGGGGAATTTCATCCAGCGCATCGCGGTTGCCGCCCAGCAGCCGTACCGAGTCCCGTGACAGGCAGAGGATCTGATAGCGGTCCGCGGACTGCGCGATGCGTACCAGGGGTTTGACGTGCATACGGTCATTGGCGACGGCCAGTTCCGGCACCCTGCGCTGCAGCCGAAAGAACTGGAAATAGCCGCGGCAGCCGAATACCGCCAGCCCGTCCAGGTTGTGATTCCAGAAATCACCGTCTTCCATCAACGCCAGAAAAGGGCGTAGCAGGGACTCGGTCTGATCGCCCCAACCCTGTTGCTTGAGCGAGTCCTCCAGTTGGCGAACCAGGTGCCTGAAACGGATGGGGTCCTGCTGGCGTTCAGGAAAGCTGCGGTGGGTGGGCTGGTACAGGGAAAGGCAGGGGGCCTCACGTTGGGCCAGCAACTCGTTGAGGGTTTTGCTATCGAGCAGTCTGTTCATGCACGGCCTCGTTCGGTTGAGTGGTTTGGTCCTCGCGAATGTGCCAATGACCGGTTCGGTCAGATGGGGGTGCTGCGCGCCAGGATAGGAAAAGCGCGAAAGTTGGCAGCTACCTCATATCGACGTGACCACCGATGGGGGGTTCCGGGCGAGGTCTGGCCGTCGGACGCGCGGCCAGGATGATGCTGAGCAATCAGGCCCGGCGGTATTCCGGACGATTGGCCAGGCCTTCCTTTAACGCCTGGATCAGCAGGCGTACCTTGGGCAACGGGTAACGGCGCTGTGGGTAGACGGCCCAGACGGCGGTGTTGGGCGGCTGATGGGCTTCGAGCAGCGACACCAGTTCGCCCCGGCGCAACGGCTCCTGCACGTAATAGTCCGGGAGCTGACACAGGCCGAAGCCGCGCAGGGCCGCGTCCAGCACCGCCTGGCCGCTATTGCAGCGCCAGTTGCCGCTGGGCTTGAAGGGTTGCTCGCGGCCATCGACCTGCAGCATCCAGGTATCGCCGGTGCCCACCAGGCAGTTGTGTCGCGCCAGTTCGGAAAGGGTGTGCGGGCGCCCGTAGCGTTCCAGATAGGCCGGTGCGGCACACAGGTACATGGCCCGTGGCGCGATGCGGGTCGCCACCAGCCGCGATTCGCCGAGACGGCCCAGGCGTATGGCGAGGTCGAAGCCTTCCTGCACCATGTCCAGGGTGCGGTTGGACAGCTCGATCTCCACCCGCAACTGTGGATGCTGCGCCATGAAGTCGTTCACCAGCGGCACGATGAAGCGCTCGCCGTAAGCCACAGCGGCGGTCATGCGCAGCAGCCCGGTGGGTGCCGTGTGCAGGTCGCTGATGGCATGGAAGGCTTCGTCGCGTTCTTCGATCAGGCGCTGGCAGCGCGCCAGAAAGGTGTGTCCCGCCTCGGTCAGCGAGACGCGCCTCGTGGTGCGGTAGAGCAGGCGGGCCTGCAGCCGCTCTTCGAGACGCGCCACCTGGCGGCTGACGTGGGAGGACGATACCCGCAGCTGTTCGGCGGCGCGCATGAAACTGCCACACTCGGCAACGGCGACGAACTCGTCGAGACCTTCCCAGCGATTCATATCGGCTTCCTTCTGCGAGCTTCGGATTATCCCTGGGGAGCAACAATGTTTCCACGATTGGCTCATTAACCCAGCAAGTGAATGAAACTACACTCTGCCGCATCCATCCAGGAGGACATCGTTCATGACCATCAAATCGCGCGCCGCCGTCGCCTTCGGCCCCAACCAGCCTCTGCAGATCGTCGAGGTGGACGTCGAACCGCCCAAGGCCGGCGAAGTGCTGGTACGCATCGTCGCCACCGGTGTTTGCCACACCGACGCCTATACCCTGTCCGGCGAGGACTCCGAAGGCGTCTTCCCCTGCATCCTCGGCCACGAGGGTGGCGGCATCGTCGAGGCGGTCGGCGAGGGCGTGACCTCGGTAGCGGTGGGCGACCACGTGATCCCGCTGTATACCGCCGAGTGCCGCCAGTGCAAGTTCTGCACCTCCGGCAAGACCAATCTCTGCAGCTCGGTGCGCGCCACTCAAGGCAAGGGCCTGATGCCGGACGGCACCACCCGCTTCAGCTACCAGGGCCAGCCGATCTATCACTACATGGGCACCTCGACCTTCTCCGAATACACGGTGCTGCCGGAAGTCTCCGTGGCGAAGATTCCCAAGGAAGCGCCGCTGGACAAGGTCTGCCTGCTGGGCTGTGGCGTGACCACCGGCATCGGCGCGGTGCTCAATACGGCCAAGGTGGAAGCGGGTGCCACGGTGGCCATCTTCGGCCTCGGCGGCATCGGCCTGGCGGCGATCATCGGCGCGAAGATGGCCGGCGCCAGCCGCATCATCGTCATCGACATCAACCCGTCGAAGTTCCCCATCGCCGAGGAGCTGGGCGCCACCGATTTCGTCAATCCGAAGGATCACGACAAGCCGATCCAGGAGGTCATCGTCGAGATGACCGATGGTGGCGTGGACTACAGCTTCGAATGCGTGGGCAACGTGCAGCTGATGCGCGCCGCGCTAGAGTGTGCGCACAAGGGCTGGGGCGAGTCGGTGATCATCGGCGTCGCTGGCGCGGGGCAGGAGATCAGCACCCGTCCGTTCCAGCTGGTCACCGGCCGGGTCTGGCGCGGCAGCGCCTTCGGTGGCGTCAAGGGTCGCACCGAACTGCCGGGTTACGTGGAGAAGGCGCAGAGCGGCGAGATCCCGCTGGATACCTTCATCACCCACAACATGGGGCTCGATGAAATCAACCAGGCCTTCGATCTGATGCACGAAGGCAAGAGCATCCGCACCGTCATCCACTACTGATCCGCAGGGTGGATAACGCCGTCGTCAGACGGCTTATCCACCCGACTGGTGGAGAACGCTTCGCGGTTTTCCACCCCACGCGAGGCACAGCCATGACCCTTGAAAACATTTCCTGCCAGAAAAGCTTCGGCGGCTGGCACAAGCGTTACCGGCATCGCTCCAGCAGCCTGAACTGCGACATGGTGTTTGCCGTGTACCTGCCGCCGCAGGCGGAACAGGGCGAGAAACTGCCGGTGCTGTACTGGCTGTCGGGCCTGACCTGCACCGACGAGAACTTCATGCAGAAGGCCGGCGCGCATCGGCTGGCCGCCGAACTGGGGCTGATCATCGTCGCGCCGGATACCAGCCCACGCGGGCCGGACGTGCCGGATGACCCGGACGGCGCCTGGGATTTCGGTCTGGGCGCGGGCTTCTATCTGAACGCCATCCAGCAGCCATGGGCGCAGCACTACCGTATGTACGACTACGTGGTCGACGAGCTGCCGGCGCTGATCGAGGCGAACTTCCCGGTATCCGACAAGCGCGGCATCAGCGGGCATTCCATGGGCGGCCATGGCGCGCTGGTCTGTGCATTGAAGAATCCCGGTCGCTACCGCTCGGTGTCGGCTTTCGCGCCCATCACCAATCCCCTCAATTGCCCCTGGGGCGAAAAGGCGTTTTCCCGCTACCTGGGCGAGGACCGCTCGCGCTGGCGCGAATGGGACGCCTGCGCGCTGTTGGCCGAGGCGGGCGAGAAGCTGCCGCTGCTGGTGGACCAGGGCGACCGAGACGATTTCATGGCCAACCAGTTGAAACCCGAGGCACTGGAAGCTGCGGCCAAGGCGGCGGAGCATCCGCTGACGCTGCGCATCCAGCCGGGTTATGACCACAGCTACTACTTCATCGCCAGCTTCATCGATGACCACCTGCGGCATCATGCCGAGGCGTTGAAGGCGTAGGGTGGATGACCGCGCAGCCTCATCCACGCGTCGGGTTCGGCCGGCGACCATGTTGGCCGGGTGTTTGCGTGATGTGCTGGCTGCGTGGAAAACGCTTCGCGGTTTTCCACCCTACGAAGCTGCAACCGCGGCATCGAGGGCGTCTGTTCGCTTGACGTCTGTTCCGATTGTCATAAAAAAGGCCCGACCGAGTGGCCGGTCGGGCCTTTCCATCGCCGGGAGCTAGAGCGATGGATAATCGGTGTAGCCTTCCGCGCCCTTGGCGTAGAACAGCTCAGGCTTGGGCTCGTTGAGCGGCGCATCCTGGCGCAGACGCTCGACCAGATCCGGGTTGGCGATATAGGGAATGCCGAACGCCACCGCGTCGGCCTTGCCTTCGGCCAGCCATTCGTTGGCCTGTTCCCGGGTGAAGCGTTCGTTGGCGATATAGACGCCACCGAAGATCTGCTTTAGCTGCGGGCCGAGGCTGTCTTCGCCAGCCTGTTCGCGGGTGCAGATGAACGCCACGCCGCGTTTGCCCAGTTCACGAGCCACATAGCCGAAGGTCTCGGCGCGGTTGGAGTCGCCCATGTCGTGGGAGTCGGCGCGCGGCGCCAGGTGCATGCCGACGCGTCCGGCGCCCCAGACGCTGATGGCGGCATCGGTGACTTCCAGCATCAGTCGAGCACGATTTTCCAAGGAGCCGCCATATTGGTCGGTACGCTGGTTGGTGCTGTCCTGCAGGAACTGGTCGAGCAGATAACCATTGGCGCCGTGGATTTCCACGCCGTCGAAGCCCGCTTCCTTGGCATTCTCGGCGCCCTTGCGGTAGGCCTCGACGATGTCGGCGATCTCTTCGGTCTCCAGTGCGCGTGGAGTCTCGTAATCCTTCATCGGCCGCACCAGGCTCACATGCCCGGCGGGCTTGATGGCGCTGGGCGCGACCGGCAGCTGGCCGTCGAGGTAGATCGGGTCGGAGATGCGCCCCACATGCCAGAGCTGCAGCACGATCTTGCCGCCCTTGGCATGCACGGCATCGGTGATCTTCTTCCAGCCTTGCACCTGCTCGGCAGACCAGATGCCGGGCGTGTCCGGGTAACCGACGCCCATGGGCGTCACCGAGGTGGCTTCGCTGATGATCAGGCCGGCATCGGCGCGCTGGCGGTAGTACTCGACCATCAAGTCACCGGGTACCCGGCCAGGTTCCGCACGGCAGCGGGTCAGGGGCGCCATGATGATGCGGTTGGTCAGTTCCAGATCGCCGATGCGGATCGGGTCGAAGAGTGTAGGCATGCGGTGTTGCTCCTCTACAGGGTGCGAAAGGGTTCAGAGTTCCTGGCCGATGCGAGCCAGAAAGTCCTGGATGAGCGGCTCGTTGCGCTTGAAGAAATGCCACTGACCGACCTTGCGGCTGGTGATCAATCCGGCTCGCTGCAAAGTGGCCAGGTGTGCCGATACCGTCGATTGCGAGAGGCCGGCCCGCTGGTCGATCTGTCCGGCGCAGACGCCGTTCTCGAGGGAATGGTGCTGCTCGGAAAAGTAGCGTTGCGGCTCCTTCAACCACTGCAGGATTTCCCGGCGCAGTGGGTGGGCGAGGGCCTTGATGATGTCGTCGAAATCGTCGGGCATGGCGTTCGTCTGGTTCGGTATATCGCGATGGGGCGAACTATATATCGTTGAATTCCGATACGGGATCGATTCGGTCGATGGTGACTATCGCGCCCATCGATACCGGCGCAGGCCCTAGCAGCTCCTGTAGAATCCGCGGCTGATCTTTTCAGGGGTTCTGACTATGCGTATTGGCCACGGCTATGACGTACACCGCTTCGCCGAGGGCGACTTCGTGACCCTCGGTGGCGTGCGGATTCCTCACCGGTTCGGCTTGCTGGCGCACTCCGATGGTGACGTGCTGCTGCACGCGCTCAGCGATGCGCTGCTCGGTGCCGCCGCGCTGGGCGACATCGGCAAGCATTTCCCGGATACCGACCCGCAGTTCAAGGGCGCCGACAGCCGCGTGCTGCTGCGCCACGTGCTCGAACAGGTGAAGAGCAAGGGCTGGAAGGTCGGCAACGTCGACGCCACCATCATCGCCCAGGCTCCGAAGATGGCGCCGCATATCGAAACCATGCGCGCATCGATCGCCGAGGACCTGCAGGTCGAGCTGGATCAGGTCAACGTCAAGGCCACCACCACCGAGAAGCTGGGCTTCACCGGGCGTGAAGAGGGCATCGCCGTGCATGCCGTCGCCCTGCTGGTTCGCGCATGACCGAAGAACAGCTGCAGGGGCCACGGGCACACGGTGGGCCGTGTGGCAGCGCCGTGCTCAAGGCCGTGGCCGAGGATTTCCAGGTCGATGAGGTGCTGGACATTCCCCTGTCCGGCGAAGGCGAGCATCTCTGGCTCTGGGTCGAGAAGCGCAACCTCAATACCGAGGAAGCGGCCCGTCGCATCGCCCGCGCTGCCGGCGTGCCGCTGCGCAGCATCAGCTATGCGGGCCTCAAGGACCGCCAGGCGCTGACGCGCCAGTGGTTCAGCCTGCACCTGCCGGGCAAGGCCGACCCGGTCCTCGGCAAGGCCGAGGACGAGACCCTGAAAATCCTCGAGACTCGCCGCCACCAGCGCAAGTTGCAGCGCGGCGCCCACTCGGCCAACGGCTTCACCCTGCGCCTGACCCAGTTGGACGCCGATCGTGCCGACCTGGAGGCGCGTCTCGAGCGCATCAAGGCGCAGGGTGTGCCCAACTACTTTGGCCTGCAGCGCTTCGGCTTCGAGGGCAGCAACGTTCATGGCGCACGCGAATATGCCGAGCGGCAAGAGTTGCCGGTACAGCGCAACCTGCGCTCGCGGCTGCTCTCGGCTGGGCGCAGCCATCTGTTCAACCGGGCCCTGGCAGAGCGTGTCGGCAATGGAAGCTGGAACCAGGCGCAGGTGGGCGATCTGCTGGCCTTCACCGACAGTCGCAGCTTTTTCCCGGCGGGGGAGGCCGAATGCCAGGACCCGCGCCTGGCCATCCTCGATCTGCATCCTACCGGCCCCTTGTGGGGTGCCGGTGAATCACCCGTAAGCGGTGAAGTACAGGCGCTGGAAGCCGAAGTCGCGGCGGCCGAACCGGCAATCGCCAAGTGGCTCGCAGAAGCTGGAATGAAGCATGAGCGGCGTATTCTTCGCCTCCCCATCGGCGGCTTGTCGTGGCATTATCCCGGGCCTGACATTCTGCAACTTGAATTCGTCCTGCCGACCGGATGCTTCGCCACCGCCGTGGTGCGCGAGCTGGTCAGCCTGGCAGGGCAGACGGACATCTGATGCGTATTCTGATCGCCAACGACGACGGGGTGTATGCACCCGGGCTCGCCGCGCTTTACGACGCGCTGGCGGACTATGCCGAGTGCCGGGTCGTCGCCCCCATCCAGGACATGAGCGGTGCCAGCAGCGCACTGACCCTGGATCGCCCGCTGCACCCGACGACCATGCCGAACGGCTTCATCGGTGTGAACGGCACGCCCACCGACTGTGTTCACCTGGGTATCAACGGTTTGCTCGAAGAGGCACCCGACATGGTGGTTTCGGGCATCAACCTGGGTGCCAACCTGGGTGATGACGTGCTCTATTCCGGCACCGTGGCCGCTGCCATCGAGGGACGCTTCACCGGCAAGCCGGCCTTCGCCTTTTCGCTGATCTCGCGCTCACCGGACAACCTGCCGACGGCGGCCTACGTCGCCCGCAAGCTGGTGGAGCGGCACGACCAGCTCGATCTGCCGCCGCGTACGGTGCTCAGCGTCAACGTACCCAACTTGCCGCTGGATCATATCCGCGGTATTCAGCTGACCCGGCTCGGGCATCGCAGCCGGGCCAAGCCACCGGTGCGCCAGGCCAACCCGCGGGGTAAGGACGGTTACTGGATCTCCGTGGCTGGCGACGTCGAGGACGGCGGGCCGGGAACCGATTTTCATGCAGTGATGCAGGGCTATGTCTCGATTACGCCCCTGCAGCTCGATCGAACCTTTCGTGAGGCGTTCCAAGGCCTGGAAAGCTGGCTGGAGAAGGTGCTGTGAACCATCTTGGACAGGAGAATCTGATGCGCCACGGAACCGGGATGACTTCGCAGCGTACCCGCGATCGCTTGATTCAGCGCCTCTACGAGGAAGGGCTGTCCAACGCGCACGTGCTGGAAGTCATTCGTCGCACGCCACGCCATCTGTTCGTCGACGAGGCGCTGTCGCATCGCGCCTACGAAGACACCGCGCTGCCCATCGGTCACAACCAGACCATTTCCCAGCCGTTCATGGTCGCGCGCATGAGCGAACTGCTGCTGGCCGACGGTCCGCTGGACAAGGTGCTGGAGATCGGCACCGGCTCGGGTTACCAGACCGCGGTACTGGCGCAGCTGGTGGAACGGGTGTTCTCCGTCGAGCGGATCCAGGCGTTGCAAGAGCGCGCCAAGGAGCGGCTCGGCGAACTGAAGTTGCGCAACGTGGTCTTTCGCTGGGGTGATGGCTGGGAGGGGTGGTCCGCATTGGCGCCTTACAACGGCATCATCGTTACCGCCGCAGCAGCCGACGTGCCGCAAGCCCTGCTCGATCAACTGGCGCCTGGTGGGCGTCTGGTGATTCCGGTAGGGGTAGGTGAAGTGCAGCAACTGATGCTTATCGTTCGTGAGGAAGGCGGTTTTTCCAGGCATCTGTTGGACACCGTACGCTTCGTGCCGCTGCTAAATGGACCCGTAGTTTGAGTATTCAGCGGAAGGAAGCATGAAGAACGCGTTAATGCTGTACATCAAGGGTATCGCCATGGGCGCCGCCGACGTGGTACCTGGCGTATCCGGCGGCACCATCGCCTTCATCACCGGCATCTACGACGAGTTGCTGCGGTCGATTGGCGCGATTCCCGGTGCTGCGATGCTGCTGTTCCGCGGTCGCGTTCGGCAGGCATGGACGGCTGCCAACGCCAACTTTCTGCTTGTTCTGCTGGGCGGCATCCTTACCAGTGTCGTCAGCCTGGCCAAATTGATTTCTTACCTGCTCGATACCCATCCGATCCCGGTATGGTCGTTCTTCTTTGGACTGATACTGGTCTCCGTGCACCTGGTCGGCAAGGAGATCCAGCGTTGGGATCTGTCGCGTGTCGTCGGGTTGATACTGGGTGTCGCATTCGCCTATGTGATCACCGTGGCCGCTCCGGTACAGTGGAGCAGCAGCGGTTTGAGCCTGTTTTTCGCCGGTGCCATCGCGATCTGCGCGATGATCCTGCCGGGCATCTCCGGCAGCTTCATTCTGGTATTGCTGGGCTTGTACCCGGTTGTACTGGGCGCGGTAAAAGACCTCGACGTGGCTGTACTGGCGATTTTCGCCTCCGGCTGCCTGGTCGGTATCCTGAGTTTCGCGCGCATCCTCAGCTGGATGCTCGATCGCTGGCGCGACCTTACCCTGGCTTTTCTCACCGGGCTGATGCTGGGCTCGTTGAACAAGGTCTGGCCGTGGAAGGAAGTGCTGACCTGGCGCATCGACTCGCAGGGTGAGCGCACGCCCGTGCTGGAGCAGAACCTGCTGCCGGGCAGCTTCGCGGAGGTTACCGGTCAGAATCCGCAGCTGTTGCTGGCGGTGCTGATGGCGGTTGCGGGGATCGTGCTGGTACTGGGACTTGAATGGTTCGCCGGACGACGTCAGCCTATGGCGCAAAGCGTCTGAACAGACACGGCAATGTAGGGAGCGGGCATTGAAGCTCACAGCAGTTGCGCGGTGGATCCGCCATCCGTCGGTTCGCTGCGTCCTGGTCGCAGCAGTCGTCGGGACGCTGCTGGCTGGTTGCGCCAGCCCACCTCGGGGCGGTGTGCAGGTCGTCGACCGCAACAACCGTGATCGTGTGACGACGGGGCATTACATCGTTCAGCGTGGCGACACGCTATGGTCCATCGCCTTTCGTTTCGGTTGGGACTGGAAAGAACTGGCTCAACGCAACGGTATCGCTCCTCCCCATGTGATTCATCCGGGTCAACAGATCCGCTTCGACGGTCGTGCGCCGCGCAATGTCGCTGCTGCTCCAGCGCCGAAGGTATCCACGCCGCGGACCACAGCGCCGGTCGTGACCACGCCCGTACCGATCCCACCACCCATCACCAGGGCTCCGCAGGCCCCGCCACCGGCCAGTACGCCGATCAAACGGGTGACTCGCTCGGCCAGCGGCTGGGCATGGCCGGCGAATGGCCAGATCATCGGCCGATTCTCGTCAAACGGTAGTTTGAATAAAGGCATTGATATCGCCGGGGAATTAGGACAGCCTGTTTTAGCTGCTTCTGATGGCGCTGTTGTGTACGCCGGTAGTGGTTTACGGGGTTACGGCGAACTTGTGATCATCAAGCACAGCGATACCTATGTAAGCGCCTACGGTCACAACCGCAGGCTGCTGGTTCAGGAAGGCCAACAAGTCAAAGCTGGGCAGAGCATTGCCGAGATGGGATCGACTGGAACCGACCGGGTGAAGCTGCACTTCGAGATTCGCCGCCAAGGCAAACCTGTTGATCCTCTGCAATACCTGCCGAAACGTTGACCTGAAGCTCGCCTGCTCCGGCACTAGGGGGCTCGAGTGACGCCAGGGACAGGGTGCCATCCGAGCCTGTTGTCGAACTCAGAACAGGACAACAATAATGGCTCTCAAAAAAGAAGTGCCGGAGTTTGACGTAGACGATGCCGTTCTACTCATGGAACCCACCGCTGGGTCGAAACGCCCCAGCGAAGCCTCTCGCGTTCGTTCGATTGGTGCCCGATCCAAGACCACGGTCGCCAAGCAGCACAAGTTCATCGATTACAACCGGGCGCTCGACGCCACGCAGCTGTACCTCAACGAAATCGGCTTTTCCCCCCTCCTGACTCCCGAAGAAGAAGTGCATTTCGCTCGCCTGGCCCAGAAGGGCGATCCGGCGGGTCGCAAGCGCATGATCGAGAGCAACCTGCGGCTGGTCGTCAAGATCGCCCGTCGTTACATCAACCGCGGACTTTCCTTGCTCGACCTGGTGGAGGAGGGCAACTTGGGGCTGATCCGCGCGGTAGAGAAGTTCGACCCGGAGCGCGGCTTCCGCTTCTCGACCTACGCGACCTGGTGGATCCGGCAGACCATCGAGCGGGCCATCATGAACCAGACCCGCACCATTCGTCTGCCGATTCATGTGGTCAAGGAGCTGAACGTCTATCTGCGCGCCGCCCGAGAGCTGACCCAGAAACTCGACCACGAACCCAGCCCGGAAGAGATCGCGCATCTGCTGGAACGACCGGTAGGCGAGGTCAAGCGCATGCTGGGCCTGAACGAACGAGTGACTTCGGTGGACGTCTCGCTGGGGCCGGATACCGACAAGACCCTGCTCGATACGCTGACCGACGAACGGCCCACCGATCCCTGCGAGCTGTTGCTGGATGACGATCTTGCCGCCAGCATCGATCACTGGCTGTCGGATCTCACCGAGAAGCAGCGCGATGTGGTCATCCGCCGCTTCGGCCTGCGGGGGCATGAGAGCTGCACCCTGGAGGAAGTCGGCAAGGAAATCGGCCTCACCCGCGAGCGGGTCCGGCAGATTCAGGTCGAGGCGCTCAAGCGTTTGCGCGAGATATTCGAGCGCAATGGCCTGTCCAGCGACGCGCTTTTCCAGTAATCGGCGAAGCTGTCCGACCGGCAGAACGGTCGGGCAGCGAGTCGGCAGTTTATCGCTCTGCGCTGTTCCCTCTACGCGACAGCCCGATGGTTAATTCCTCCCCCGTTTCCATTTCCCAGGATGCACCGCTGCTTGTAGGTATTTGCTTACAAGGTATGTAAGTAAATATGTGGGAATGGATTCAGCTGTTCTCCCTTCGAATGAATGCTGCTCGTAACTTGCAGGCATCAAAGGACTTTTTCAGCGCTACGGCGACGAAGCGGCCTCCTGAGACCTGTCCGAGTGAAGTTGCCGCAACCGTACGGATCATTAATATCGGCTCCGTGCTGACGGATCAGCGCGGGCCATCAGGATGACGGTCGGGAACAATCGCTGGAAGCGATTTCATCAGGACGATGAGCAGGAAACAAAGGGAGCAAGGAAGGAGGCGGGCGGGCTTAGTCCCGCCCCTTTTTTTGGGCAATACGCCGGCGGCATCGAACCTGTCGCCTCAATGGCAGCCTAATCGTTCAGAGCGTCTCGTATCACCACGAGGAGTAGCGTCATGAACGGTAACGAACCGCGGAACCCCATCCCCCCGGCCGAGGAACAGGACGATCGCATCGAGCGAAGTCCGGACGAAGCCGACGAAGATCAGCTGGATGAAGCCCTGGAAGAAACCTTTCCGGCCAGCGACCCCATTTCCCCATGAACCCTGCGCTGACGGCAGCAGGTGATAGCGCGCATCAGTGGGCTGTGGTTGCACGCTCGCTCAGCACCGGCAGGATCTTTTCCCGCAGCAAGGGTGCAAGCCGAAGTGCCTCCGGTGCGTCCAGTTCGAGCCAGCCCGTCTCTTCGATTTCCGCCTGAACCCGTGGGGTTTGGGTGAGCTTGCCGATGAATACCTGAGCTTCTACCCAATGTCCCGGCTCGTTGGCCGCGGGTGCCTGGAAATGTCCGAGCCACTGCAGGTCGGCATCGTCGAGTTGCAGCGCGAGCTCTTCATGCAGTTCGCGCCGGACGGTCATGAGCGCGGTTTCGTCTGCTTCGGCCTTGCCGCCCGGCAGCATGAAGTAGTGAGTGCCGCGTTTGCGTACCAGCAGGATGCGGCCCTGCTCGTCGTGCAGGCAGGCGGTGGCGATTCTCAGGACGGGCTGGGTCATTTCGTTCCTCACGAGGGCAATCAACGGCTTGTGCCGGGCGTATCGCTGCAGGCGGTCGCGCAGTGGCTCCGGCAAGTCTAATGTCTGTACGAACCCCAGCCGTGCATAAAAACCGGCCAGCCGTGGATGGCAGAACAGCCATACCGGTGATCGAACACTTTCCAGTGCTTGCTCGATCAGCCGCCGTGCCAATCCCTGACTGCGGTATTCAGGCGCGACCAGCAGCCCGGTCAACCAGTGTCCCTCCGCGACGGGGGTGAGGCACAAGCCGGCGATGATGTCCCGGTCGGTCGCCACCCAGCAGCTTGCCCCCGGCATGCCACGCATCTGGCTGCGCTGAGCGCGATAGAACTTGTTCAGCAAGGGCTGCAGCTCGGCAGGAAGCTGGCGAATGGCAGGGGTTGGCATGGCCTGGGGAAATCTCGTTCGAACGACGCATGTTAACCCACCGGGTGCTGAGATACCGAGGCCTGCCGGCCGCCCCAGCCGTTCATCAGGACAGTGCAATTTTCGGGAACCCGCCAGGCTCTCAAGCTGAGATCGTTCCAACGAAAGGAAGAACAAGATGTTGGACTTGCTGATTGTGCTGGCCTTCGTGCTCTACGGTCTGGGCTCGGGGCTACGTGCCCGGAACAAGGCCTCGCAAAGCCTCGATGAGTACTTTCTCGCCGGCAAGACCATCAAAGGCTGGAAAGCCGGATTCTCCATGGCAGCAACGCAGTTCGCGGCGGATACGCCTTTGCTGGTCACGGGCCTGGTTGCCACCGCCGGCATCTTCGCGCTCTGGCGCCTGTGGATCTATGGCCTGGCTTTCCTGCTCATGGCCTTCGTCTTCGCGGTGTGCTGGCGCCGTGCCGGCGTACTGACCGATGCCGAACTGACCCGAGTACGCTACAGCGGGGCCGGCGTCACGCCGTTGCGTTTGCTCAAGGCGATCTATTACGGAACGGTGATCAACTGCGTGGTGCTGGCGATGGTGCTGGTGGCTGCGGTCCGTATCGCCGAAGTGTTTCTGCCATGGCACGACTGGCTGCCGGCGGGCATTTACCAGCCCGTCGTGGGGTTCATCGCCGCGACCGGCATTCAGCTGGGCGAAAGCATCACCGGGCTCGAACCGGCGATGATGAGTGCCAACAATCTGATCTCGATCCTGCTGATCCTGGCATTTACGGCCATGTACTCCATAACCGGCGGGTTGCGGGCCGTGGTGCAGACCGACGTGGTTCAGTTCAGCCTGGCGATGATCGGCACCCTCGCTTATGCCTGGTTCGTCATCGATGCGGCAGGCGGGCTGAGCGGCCTGACCGATCGTATCGTCGAGCTGTACGGTATCGAGCAGGCGAGCAAGATGCTGTCGTTCGCCCCGCCTGCCAATGCCAGTGACGCCCTGATGCCCTTTCTCGTGATCATCGGCTTGCAGTGGTTCTTTCAGATGAATTCCGACGGCACCGGTTATCTCGCACAGCGAAGCATGGCCTGTCCGACCGATCGGGACGCCCGGATGGCGGGTCTGGTATTCACCTGGTTGCAGATACTGCTGCGCAGCCTGTTCTGGATGGCGATCGCCATCGGCCTGCTGGTGCTGTATCCCTTCACGCCGGCCGAGATGGAAGGCGCGGGCTTTACCGCCGGCCGTGAGGCGCTGTTCGTCCAGGGCATCGAGGAACTGCTGCCGCCGGGCGTGCGGGGCCTGATGCTGGTGGGCTTGCTGGCGGCGCTGGCTTCCACGGTCGACACCCACCTCAACTGGGGCGCCTCTTACTGGAGCAACGATGTCTATGCCGGCGTCGTGGCGCCGCACGTGCTCAAGCGCAAGCCGAAGGATCGCGAGCTGGTCCTGGTCGCGAGGCTGTCCAACGTGCTGATCCTGGTGATCGCGATGATCATCATGGCCAACCTGGGCTCGATCCAGACCGCATGGTTCATATCCCTGCTGTTCGGCGCCGGGATGGGCTCGGTGCTGGTACTTCGCTGGCTCTGGGAGCGCATCAATCTCTATTCGGAACTGACCGCCATGGGGGTATCGCTGATCACCGCACCGCTGCTGCTCTACTATCTGGGCACCGATCCGGAGGGCGAGTGGATCCGTCTCGGCATCATGGCGCTGGTAACGACGTCGGCGGCAATCCTGGTCACCCTCATCACACCGGCGACCGACGATGCCACCCTGAAGCGGTTCTATCGCCGGGTGCGGCCGTTCGGTTTCTGGGGGCATGCCGCCGCGCTCAACAACGTCGGTGGCGACGTATCGGTCAAGGCGCTCGGCAGGCGTCTTTATGCCGTCGCGGCAACGGCGATATCACTGTTCACGCTGTTGGTGGGCATAGGCCGGCTGCTGTTCCCGGCGCCCGAAAGCAGCCCCGTCATCAGTTGGGTCTGCATTGCGATCGGCCTGGCGCTCATTCCCTTGTGGTTGCGCATGGCGCTGTCGAAGGACTTCGACGTCGATCCGGAGGATGAGCCCGTTACCCTGGGGGCAGGGGAGCGGTCACCTCGGCAGGCGTGAGCTCAGGATGCCGGGGCGGTTCTGCCCCGGTGGACTTCAGGGCTTGATGTCGCCCTCGACCAGGTCTTCGAGAAAGCGTTGCAGCGCCAGGCCCGGCTGGTCGTCCTCGGAGGCGATCATGCGTATGCCCCACTGGCTGAGGATTTCCTGCTGCACGGGGTTGGGCTTGTGCGAGAACACGTAGGAAATGGGTCGCACACCCTTGGTTTCCCGCTCGTTCCACATCTTCGACAGTTTGTAGAACAGCAAGCGGATGTTGGTATCGGAAAGGCTGTAGCCGATGAACAGCACGGCCTTGCTCAGGGTATCGGCGCGCAGCTTGATGTCCAGTGGCGTCTCGAATTGCAGTCGCTCGTAGTAGCTGGTTTCGTCGAGCACGATGGAGTCGTCGTCATCGAAATCGCCGTGAAACTTGACGATCTGCCGCACGCCGGTCTGCGCCTTCACCAGATCGCTGGCGTTGGCGATCTTGATGTAATCGACCCCGTGAGCATCGTGGGCGTTTTCCAGCCAGCGGTCGTAGTTGGTGGTGTAGATCGCCGGAAAACGGCCCTGGACGATCAGGCGATGGATCTCCGAGTTGCGGATCTCGATGTCGCGATGCCATTCGCGATCCATCCAGCTGCGCAGCGGGCCGATGTTGCCCTTGCGGATACGGTAGTACTCGGCCAGGGCGAGAAAATTGCCGTAGGTATCGAAGACTTCCGGATCGTAGTCCAGCTGCGTGGCGATCTCGTCGATCAGCTCGCGCCAGGGCGGCAGCCCGATATTCGCCGAGACACCGGAACCCACGAAGAGAATCAGCCGATTGTTTCGGTACGCTTCTCTGAGCTTGTCCATCGGTTGTCCTCACTGTGCCCGCAGAAAGGCGACGAATTCGTCGAGCGCCTGCTTGCGCATGGATATGCCGTTCTTTCGCTCGCCCAGTTCCGCGAAGGTCTCCGAGTGGCCGTCGGGAATGAATACGTTGTCCCATTCGAACCCATGGACGCCGGCCGGTTGGCGCGCGATCCGCCCGCTTACCGAGCCTTCGAAGAAGTGCCGCTTGCGGCCATCGCAATAGCCGATCAGCGTCCTGGCTATCGCGGATGGATCATCCAGCCCGCCGATCAGCTTGCAGAACCCCGCTGCCTGCAACCGTTCCCAGAAGGCCTGCGTCAAGCCGCCGGGAAAACCGTTCAGGCTGTTCACGTAGAGCGCGGTATGCTCGACGAAGACCGGTTTGCCGATCAGCTTGAATGCCACCAGCAGCTTGTCGCTCACCAGCTGCTGCAGGTCTTCGGTACGCATCTCCTCGATCTTGACCGGAAAGGGCAGAATCTCGATGCCGCTTGGTTCGAGGATGTCCCGGACTTCGGAAATTTTCTGTTGATTGACCGAGGCGAAACGGATTTTCATGCAGATCCCGAGTATCGGCTGCCCTGTGTATGGATGCGGCAAGCCATGCTTGGATAGACGTGCGCCGGGCTCATCGGTTCGGTAGAAGGAGATTCGATGCGACTCTGGTCACTACATCCCAGGTACCTGGACAGCAAAGGGCTGGTTGCGCTGTGGCGCGAGGCACTGCTGGCCCAGGCCGTGCTGGCCGATCTGACGCGTGGTTACCGCAACCACCCTCAACTGCGTCGCTTCCGGCAATGCGATGATCCGTCGTCGCAGATCGCGGCCTATCTGGCCGAGGTGCATGCCGAGGCCACGGCCCGTGGCTACCGTTTCGATGCCAGCAAGATCGGTCGGGTCGAACAGGCGCAGCCCATGCCGGTGAACCGTGGTCAGCTCGATTACGAAACCCGGCATCTGCTGGCCAAGCTGGCCGTGCGCGAGCCTGCGAAGATGCCGGCGCTGGCGTACGGTGATCCGCGGCCGCACCCGTTGTTCCGGGTCGTCGAAGGAGGCGTGGCGGAATGGGAGATAGTGACGCCGCCGGACTGACGACTCAGTCCGTAGGCCGCGCAGGAGGCCGTATCGCCAGACCCGCCTGGCGAATACGCTCGGCCGGTACGCGCAGCTGGGTCAGCAGATAGTCGGCGAACGCCGGCGAGTACGGCTGCAGGGCGATGGCCCGCTGCATGCAATCCAGCCAGGCGTCCCGCTCGGCCTCGCCGACCGGCCAGCGGGTATGGAATTGCGGAATACTGATGCTGCCGAATTTCTCGGCATAGCGGCGCGGCCCGCCCAGCCAGCCGCTGAGAAAGGCGGCCAGCTTTTCGCGGGCCAGCGTCAGGTCTTCGGGGTACATGCTGCGCACGCCTTGCGCGGCCTCGGATTCATCCATGATGCGGTAGAAGTCCGCGACCAGGCGTTCGATGCCGGCGCTGCCTCCGGCTGCCTGGTAGGAAGCGTCGCCGACGCCGAACAATGGTTGGCTGGGTGTATTCATCGTGATGCCTTTGGCGATATCTGACGCACTGGCTGAGTCATTCTGACGCTGACAGACCGCGGGGGCCGTGGTCTATGCTGGTGGCAAAGCATACAGGAGATTGAAAATGCGCAAGATTCTGCTCGCCTTTGACGGTTCCGAAAACTCGAAACGAGCCGTGCAATACCTGATCGATCTCGACACGCCTCCTGTCGAGGTGCATGTCGTCAACGTGCAGCACGAGCCGGTGATCTATGGGGAATACGTGACGGCCAACATGCTCGAGGAGCTCAACAACAGCCTGCTGACCAAATCGCGCAACGTGCTGGCAGAGGCGGCCGATGCGCTACAGGCCGCAGGTATCGCGCATCAGACCCACGCGGTGCTGGGCAATGTGGCCGAACAGGTCAACGAGGCCGTGAAGCGGTTGGGTTGCGATACCGTCGTCATGGGCACACGTGGCCTGGGCAGCTTCGGTGGATTGCTGCTGGGCTCGGTGGCCACTCGGGTGATTCATGAGGTCTCGGTGCCGGTACTGCTGGTGAAGTGACCGGCACGCGAAGGGCGGGCTCAGTCGGGCTTGCCCTTGAGCAGATCGGCCAGGTTGGCGAAGGCTTTGAAGGTTTCCTTCGGGCCCAGGTCGCTGCCGGGCCTGGCTTCGGCCTGGTACTGGTTGTCGGTATAGCGCGAGTGCTCGTTGTCGTGGCAATACAGGCAGAGCAGCTCCCAGTTCGAGCCGTCTTCGGGGTTGTTGTCGTGGTTGTGGTCCTTGTGATGGACCGTCAGCTCGCTGAGTCGCTTGCCCGAGAACTCGCGGGCACAACGTCCGCAGACCCAGGGGTACATCTTCAGCGCCTTTTCGCGATAACCCTGTTCGCGCTGGGCGTAGGGGGTGTTGGGCTTCTGGGTACTCATCGTCGTGACCTGCTCCCGATTCGTCGAATGATGGGCGTCGGCCTCAACCGGCCAACCCTACGTACAGGTTCTGCACATCGTCATGGGCGTCGATGGCGGCGAGAAAGGCTTCGACTTCCTCGAGCTGTGCCGCGGACAGGGTCGTGACCGGATTCTTCGGCCGATAGCCCAGCTGTGCCGACTGCACGCTGAAGCCGAACTCGGGTAGCGCACGGCAGACCACGTCCAGGTCGGCAGGATCGCTGACGAACAGTGTGGTTCCGTCTTCACCCGCTTCGAAATCCTGCGCGCCGGCCTCGATGGCGGCCAGTTCCGGATCGGCATCTGCCGTGCTCGGCGCCGCTTCGATCATGCCGCAGTGGTCGAAATCCCAGGCGACCGAACCGGAAGCACCGAGCTGGCCCTTGCGAAACAGCACGCGGATCTCGGCCACGGTGCGGTTGATGTTGTCCGTCAGGCACTCGACGATCAGCGGCACCTGATGCGGGGCGAAACCTTCGTAGGTGGTGCGTTCGTAATGGACGCTTTCACCCAGCAGGCCGGCGCCTTTCTTGATCGCACGTTCCAGCGTTTCGCGCGGCATCGAGGCCTTCTTCGCCTGCTCCACCACCAGGCGCAGGCGCGGGTTCATGTCCGGATCGGCACCGCTGCGCGCGGCGATCATGATCTCTTTCGACAGCTTGCCGAAGGTACGTCCCTTGGCGTTGGCTGCCGCTTCTTTATGCTTCGCTTTCCACTGTGCGCCCATGGCTGCTCTCTTGGTTCGTTCAGAAGGGGATTTTAGCTGTTGCGGCGGTCGCTGGCACGGCGCGCGATGATGATGGAGGGGCTGTTCCCGGCGCGGACGCGTACGAAACGGGAACAGACCCTGGTCGGGATTGCCGAGCATGGTAGCGACACCGGCAACTGTATGACCGAATCCGCTGTCGGCTGTACGAGTGCAAGTGGGTCGCGCTCGGTTCTAATGAATCCTTTATCCGGAACGCTTTGCCATGTCGCCCAAAGACCTGTTGCTGGCCCTGGTGGTGATCGTCGTCTGGGGCATGAACTTCGTGGTGATCAAGGTCGGCCTGGAGGATATCCCGCCGATGCTGCTGGGCGCCCTGCGTTTCATGCTGGCGGCCTTTCCGGCGGTATTCTTCATCCGGCGCCCGCAGTTGCCGCTGCGCTGGCTGTTCGCCTACGGCGCGACGATTTCCCTGGGCCAGTTCGCCTTTCTCTTCTACGCGATGAACGTCGGCATGCCCGCCGGGCTGGCCTCGCTGGTGCTGCAATCCCAGGCGTTCTTCACGCTGTTCTTCGCGGCGCTGTTCCTGGGTGAGCGCCTGCGCGCGAGCAACCTGATCGGGCTGCTGATCGCTGCGGGCGGTTTACTGTTGATCGGCCTGCAGGGCGACCGCAGCATGACCCTGGCCGGTTTCGTGCTGACCATCTGTGCGGCCTCGATGTGGGCGCTGGGCAATATCGTCACGCGCAAGGTGGGCAAGGTGAATCTGGTGGGGTTGGTAGTCTGGGGCAGTCTGATTCCGCCACTGCCATTTCTCGCCCTTTCCTGGCTGCTGGAAGGGCCGGTACGCATCGAGACGGCCCTGCGGGGCATCGGACTGGATTCGATCCTGGTGCTGGCCTATCTCTCCTTCGGCGCGACCATTCTCGGCTACGGCCTGTGGAGCCGGTTGCTGTCGCGCTATCCGGCCGGAACCGTGGCACCGTTCTCGTTGCTGGTACCGGTGGTGGGGCTTACCTCGGCGGCCCTGCTGCTCGACGAGCACCTGGGGCTGCTGCAGACCTTCGGCGCGCTGCTGGTGATGCTGGGGTTGGTGATCAACGTCGGCGGCGGCTGGTTGCTGGGGCGGATGCGCACGGCGCTGGGCCACTCGTCGATCTGAGGCGGGTCATCAGTCACCTGCATTCAGGCGTTGCAGCTCGCGGCGCACCATGGCCGCATATTCCGGTGGGGACAGCTGATAAAGCTCGGCGGCGACCCAGGTCAGCCAGCGGCTGCCCAACACTTCGCGTTGGTCGAACAGGCGCTGTGCCTCGCTGCGGGCGCGCTCGGCGTGTTGCTGGTGAAAGTCGAAGCGGCTCATGGCAAATTCCTGATTGTGACAGGCGATTCTAAGCCACTCGCAGCGGAGCAATCTTGGTAAACCCGCCAGCCCGCGTTAGGCTCCGGTTCTCTTCATCGACGAGTGCGAACTCATGCCCGGGCCTGTGAACTTCAAGGACAAGATATCCCGCCAGCGGCCTTACGGTCGTTCGGAGCCGGGTATGCGCGCATCGGACGGCAACCTGCAGGCGGTGATCGACCAGCTGGAAAGCGACCGAGGTCGCATCATGCATTCGGCCGCCGTGCGCCGGCTGCAACAGAAGACCCAGGTATTCCCGCTGGAGCGCAACGCGGCGGTGCGCAGTCGCCTGACTCATTCATTGGAAGTGCAGCAGGCCGGTCGTTTCATCGTTCGCACGCTCTACAAGCAGCTGGGCAACAGCGCCAGCGACCATGGCCTGGACGGTCTCGAAGGCGCGCTGGAAAGCCTGGTGGAAATGGCCTGCCTGATGCACGACATCGGCAATCCCCCGTTCGGCCACTTCGGCGAGTTCGCCATCGGCGAATGGTTCGAGCGTTCGCTCGATGAGCTTTTCGCCAGCGCCGTGCCGGCAGACCAAGGGGATGCCGCGTTGCGCCAGCGCATGCTGACCGACCTCAAGCGCTTCGAGGGCAACGCCCAGGGCATTCGCCTGGTGGTGACCCTGCAACGCCTGAATCTGACCTATACCCAGACCGCCGGATTGCTCAAGTACGTGCGGGCCGCCTATGCGCCGCGGCCCGAGAAGGGCAGCCTTGGAGCCTATCTGCACAAGAAACCGGGTTTCTACCTGTCCGAAGAGCCCTTCATCGACGACCTGCGCCGCGCGCTCGATCTGCCGCCCGGCACCCGGCATCCGCTGGCCTACATCATGGAAGCCGCGGACGACATCGCTTACTGCCTGGCCGATATCGAGGATTCGGTGGAGAAGGGAATCTTCAGCATCGAGCAACTGGCGCAACTGCTGCTCGACAAGTTCGCCGATCACGGCTCGCCCGACGAGGCGATCGCCGGTCCCAATCGCAGCTTCCGCAGCATGGTGAACTACGCGCTGGAGCGGGCGGCGAAGGAGCCCATCAACAAGGTGGGCGAATTCTTCATCTGGCTGCGGGTGACCCTGGTCCACCCGCTGGTGCAGCACGCCGCCCAGCAGTTCATCGACAACATCGAGGCGGTCTATCACGGCACCCTGGATCGTGCCTTGCTGGAAGATGCCAGCCTGCCCAACGCGATCGTGCAGACCTTCAAGGACGTGGCGATGGACAGGGTGTTCTGTCATCGCGAAGTGGAGACGCTACAGCTGCAGGGCTATCGCATCCTGCAAGGACTCCTGGACGCCTATGCGCCACTGCTGCGCACCAGCCCGGCGACCTTCCATGAGCTGACCGAAGGCCACTGTCGCCGCGAGCCGCACCTGCAGATGCTCGCCCGGCGCCTGCCCAGCCAACTGGTCAAGGCCTACCACGAGGCGCTGAAGAAGATTCCCGAAAACTCGTCCGAGCAACCTTTGTGGGAGTTCTACTACCGCAGTCGGATGCTTCAGGACTTCATCAGCGGCATGACCGATCAGCATGCCCAGGACGAGTACCGCACCTTGTCGGCGCAGCGCTGAGCGGATCGACCGAAAGGTGCCAGTGCGCAGCTGGGTTGAAAGCGGCACGCTGCCGGCTCACAGCCTGCGGGGAAATGTCGCGAGGGGACCAAACTGCCGGGCTTGCTTAAAACTTCCATTAGTGGCTATCTAGGGTTGCCGTTTGAGCAAAGCGGTGTGACCCAGGAATATGCAGAAGGAAAGACGTTTATGCAGATTCAAGTCCACAGCGATAACCACATTGAAGGAAGTGCCCGGCTCGTAGAGTGGGTAAGCGCCAGCGTCGCCGACAAGCTCGACCGTTTCGATGATGAAATCACCCGCGTTGTCGTGCACCTCAATGACGAAAACGGAATCAAGGCAGGCTCGCAGGACAAGCGCTGCCAGATCGAAGCGCGGCCGAAGGGGCTGCAACCCATTTCCGTCACCCACAAGGCCGAATCGCTCGACCTGGCCGTGGAGGGTGCCATCGACAAGCTGGGCAATGCCCTGAACCATCAATTCGGCAAGCTGCGCAGCAAGCGTGTCACCGGTCCCGCGCCCGTTGCGGAGGAGGCCGTCGAAGGCCAGGACGCGCTGCTGGAGGAAGATTTCCTGGCTGACGAGCAACTGCGCTCGTCCTGATCCTGTAACGGCAACAGACCCTGCCCATGCATGCGGGAGCGCCCAGTCGCTCCCGCTTTCCTTTCGCCCTCTGCTAGATCGGGCGCTTCGCTCCCCACCTTCGCACTCGACCACCGGCATGCTGTCGCGGTTTTCACTGTGCTATACACAATCGACCCGAATTGGCATGAGCGCCGAGTATCCGCGCGCGCTCACAGGGGAGAAAGCAACGGGAAACCAGGCAGGTATCGCTTCGCCGTCTGATAGCTGCCTTCGGTAAGGAGGTGAATCATGAGCTTGATGCAATGCGAATACCGCGGCCACGTCATTTCGGCCGCCGTCATGGAACATCCCGGCAGCCCGACGCCCTGGGCCGGCGGCTGCCGTATTGCCGATCCGAATGGCAACCAGACACGGCGCCTGCCGCTTCCGGTGGGGCATGCCTTCATGGCCGAGCTGGACCAGGCCCAGCGCGCGTCCATCGCCCATGGCAAATGGCTGGTGGATCAGTGCCTCGATCATGGCAGGCCGCTTTTCGACCAGGCGGCATAGGGGCGACAGCTCCGGGGAACTGTCGCTGCCCGCGGCGGCTCTACTCAGGACATGCCGTACCGCTGCCAGGCGGTGCGGCATCCGCCCGCCACCTGATGGAGCCTGCCATGGAACTGCCCAACAAAGATCTCGGTACCCTTTTCGAGCAACTGGGAATGCCTTCGGATCCCGCCAGTATCGACGCCTTCATCGCCAGCCATGCTCCGCTACCGGAGCACATGAAGCTTGCCGAAGCCCCCTTCTGGAACGAATCGCAGCGTACCTTCTTCGAGCAGGAATGGATCGAGGATGCCGACTGGGCGCCGATCGTCGATGAGCTCAACGTACGGCTGCACGAAACGCCCCATACGGCCTGATGGCGCAGGCCGCTTCGCCCGGTAACGGCATAGCCGGTAAGCTTCGTGGCCAGCGTATCCCTGACCGGCATTTGCCGGCGGGGTCGCGTTTCCCCACTGGCCAAACCAAGGATCACCCATGACCACGACCCCGCCCACCGCGCAAGACGGCCTGGACATCGATGCCCGTTACGCCTTCGCCAGGCGCGTCGCGCTGGAGGCGGCGCGCATGGGCATGAATTACTACCGCGATCGCAACGCGCTGGTAGTCGAGCATAAAGGCGACCCGCAGGATGTCGTCAGCCTCGCCGACAAGGAGATCGAGCAGTTCATCCGCCACCAGCTGTCGGCGCATTTTCCCGAGGATGGCTTTCTCGGCGAGGAAAGCGGCTCGGCCGCGCTCGCGGCGCGCTGCGTGTGGGTGATCGACCCGATAGACGGAACTGCCTGCTTTCTCAACGGACTGCACAACTGGTGCGTGTCGATCGGCCTGCTGATCGATGGCGAACCTTATCTGGGCGCCATCGCCGACCCCAATCATGACGAACTCTTCCATGGCTGCCTGGGGCGCGGTGCGTTCGTCAACGATGTGCCGCTGGCTGTGAGTGCGGCACAGCATGTACGAGAGGGGCTGACCGGCACCGGCACTTTTCACCCGCGCGGCAAGCAGCATTTCATTCCTTTTCTGCAAGGCCTGCTGGGCGAGGGCGGGATGTTTCTGCGTAACGGTTCCGGCGCGCTGATGACCGCCTATGTGGCGGCGGGACGGTTGATCGGCTACTACGAGACCAACCTGAAAAGCTGGGATTGTCTGGCCGGCCTGGTGCTGGTCAGGGAAGCGGGTGGGCTGGTCAACGACTTCTTTCGCGATGACGGGTTGCTGCGGGGCAATCCGTACCTGGTCGCCTGCCCGGGTGTTTATGACCAATTGGCGGCGTTGATTGGCCCGTCACTGGATGGCGCCGTCGATTAAGCCTGGTTCGGAGCCGGTGTATTCAGATGCAGCTTCAAAAGCTTCGCCCCGAGGGCGGGGCTCCCACGAGTCACGCATCGCTCGTGTGGGAGCCGCACCCTCGGAGCGAAGGCAGGCATAGAGGCTCACGGCTCAACAGCTCAGATGCGCAACTCCGGCGGCACCGTCCCGCCATGTTCGGCGAGCTGATGCATGACGGCCTTGTGCAGCCACATGTTCATCGCCGCCGAGTCGCCCATCTGCTCCTGCGGGCAGCCGAGTTCGGTGGCCAGCTGCTTGCGCGCTTCCAGGCTGCTGTCGAGTCCCAGCAGCTTGAGCAGGTCGACGATGGAAGTGCGCCAGTTCAACTGCTCGGAATGAGCGGCCGCCATGCCGTCGAGCTTCGCCGGCACGTCCACGGCACTGACGTTTGCGGCCGTCGTGCCTGTCAGCGGTGCGCTACCCGGCGGTGTGGTCGTGGCGTTGTGAGCGGCCGTGGGCCGCTGCGAGTCGACCACGGTGTCGGTGGCATGCTGATTGGGTGTAGTGGTTGGATCGACAGGTTTGTGCGCCTCGTTGCTGACGCCGCCCATCCCCAGTTTCTCTTTGATCTTGTCGAACAGGCCCATTTTGCGATTCCTCGAGTTGTGGTGGGTCCGCATTGGACCCGTGTGGCCTGCAATCGGCTCGTTCAGAAAATCAGCATGAACAGACCGATGACGACCAGCAGGCCGATCAGGAAGATGATGCCGACCGTGCTACCGATGAACTTCAGCATGGCGATGACTCCTGTGCATTGGGTTCACTATCTGGGACTGGCAGCAGAAGGCATCGTTCAGCGTGGCGATCGATGAGCGACGGCGCGTCAAGGTCCTGGGGGCCCTAGACCCTAGGATCGGGCCTCGAGCCACTGATGCGCCTGTTCCACCTCATGCAGGTCGAACGCCTTGATCGTCAGCCCGGGGATCATGATGCCCTCGATCTCGCTGGCCCGCCGGACCCATTCCTTGCCCGCGACGACCGCGCAGCGATCGAAGCGTCGGACGAAACGGAACAGTTCGGGGATGCGCGACAGCTCGACGCCCACGGCGCCCAGCGTGGGCATGTCGAAATCGCCGATTCGATAGAGCATCTGTCCGTGGGAAATGCCCTCGGATTTGAGCATCAACTCATCCAGCGCGAAGCGCATGTCGTTGCTGTCGAGCTTGCCGGAGAAATCCACGTCGATGCGTTTGTCGCCTATGCGTGTTACCTGGAACATCACATCGCTCCTCTATCAGGGTGGGGCGGGCAATCAGTCCTGCACTTCGTTGACCATAGCGTCTGGTGGGGTGTTCAGCTGGAAAAATAACTTCTTAGGTCCATTTGATTGACGTGGGTCAAAACACGTCAAGGATGTTTGTGATTATCCGCTAATAGGAAAAATTTCTTTATGAATCAATTGGTTAAGAATGGACGAACGGTCTAAGGATCATCCTCTACAGGCCGAGAAAGAGATAACGGCGCCATGCCGATGAAGGTTGTTCACGGCTATGGCGCGCTCTTTCTATTCGGCTAACGGACGATCTCCATGACCAGTACCCTGGCGAACGCGATCCAGACCCTGTTGCGCGGCATTGGCCTGCGCACCATCAATCTTCAGTTCTTCTTTTCCTACAGCCTGATTTTTCTTTGCGCGGCGATCACCGCCGGGGTGTTGTTCCTGTCCAGCAAGGATGCCTCCCAGCTCGACATGGCTGGTGCCCAGCGAATGCTCAGCCAGAAGATGGTCAAGGAAGCGCTGCTGGCTGCCCAGGGCGTGGGCTCGCCGAGTGATGTGGAGGCAACCGTGCGGAGCTTCGAGACGTCCCATCGTCTGCTGATGCAAGGCGATGCGGCCAGGAACATCGCACCGGTGAAGCTGCCCGCGGCCAGGCCGCACCTGCAGCGCGTCGATCAGATCTGGCAGCGTTATCGCCCGGCGGTGATTGCACTCGCGGCGGGGCGGTCTACGAATACCGCCGTCGATCTTGCTGCTCTGGCGGCCGACGCCGAGGCCATCCTCGCGGCGAGCAATGAGGTGGTGACGTTGATCGCCGCCGAAACCAACCGTAGCTCCGCGCAGCAGCTCTGGGTGGCGATGGCCTCGACGCTGTCGATCCTCCTGCTGGTGATCCTCGGGCGTATCGCCGGGATGAACTGGTTGATGCAGCAGATCGACGAATTGCGCGGACGCCTGGAAAAGGTCAGCCAGGGTGATTTCTCCTCGCCGATTCAGGTGCGTTACGCCGATGACGAAATGGGCATGATCACCACCGCCTACAACCGTTTGCTGGGGCAGGTGGGCGAGATGATCCGCGGGGTGCGGCAGGCTGCCGACGAGGCCGATGGCCAATGCGCGCGCATGGCCAGCCTGGCCGACGACAGTGCTCGCAACGTGGAAGGGCAGCAGGCCGAGATCGGTCAGGTCGCTACCGCCATGAACGAGATGCTGGCGACTTCCCAGGAAGTTGCGCGCAGCACCGTGGAGGCGGCCAGCGCAGCCGACCTGGCCGAGCACGAGACCAGCAGGGGCAGTGCCGTGATGAGCGAGTCGGTCGACGCCATCCGTACGCTCGGTAGCCACGTCGAGGGGCTGTCGGGCGTGATGCAGCGGCTGGTCGTCGATAGTCACGAAATCGGCAAGGTGCTGAGCGTCATCAGTGGCATCGCCGAACAGACCAACCTGCTGGCGCTGAACGCGGCCATCGAGGCGGCCCGAGCCGGCGAGCAGGGGCGTGGTTTTGCGGTGGTGGCCGACGAGGTACGCAACCTCGCCAGCCGCACGCAAGCTTCGGCCAAGGAGGTGGAAGTGCTGGTCGAGCGGCTGCAGAGCCAGGCGGTTCAGGCCGGCGAAGCCATGGATGCGTCGCGCCAGAGCAGCGGCGAGACGCTGTCGCGGATCGAGGCTACGCAGGATGCGCTGCGCCAGATCGTCGGCGCGGTGCTCACCATACGCGGCATGACCAACCAGATCGCCACGGCGGCGGAAGAACAGTCGCAGGTGGCCGAGGAGATGAATTGCTCGCTGACGCGTATCGCCCAGGTGGCGGATCAGGCCGCCACGGTAACGCAGGACACCGCGCGTTCCGGCACGACCATCATGCAGAGCATGAATGGCCTGAAGCGTCTGACCGGGCGTTTCCGCCTGGAGGCGTGAGAGGGCGCTGGCTTGGCCTGTTCAGGCCGAACGATGAGAGATAAGCGGGAAAACATCCCCCGCGTCCGAACGCGGGGGAGCGGCATCAGTCCTGGCGGCTGGTGACTTCCAGCAGGTGGTAGCCGAACTGGGTCTTCACCGGACCCTGCACGACGTTGAGCGGCGCGCTGAATACCACGGTGTCGAACTCCTTGACCATCTGGCCGGGGCCGAACGAGCCCAGGTCACCGCCCTGGCGGCTGGACGGGCAGGTGGAGTTGTCCTTGGCGACCTGGGCGAAATCGGCGCCGCCTTCGATGGCAGCTTTCAGCTCGTTGCACTTAGCTTCGGTGGGAACCAGGATGTGGCGGGCGGTGGCTCGGGCCATGGGGTAATACTCCGTCTTGAGAAGTCGTCGAGCCTACCGCAATCGAATGCGATCCGAAATGCCGCGTCGCCTAGGGTCTGTTGCCATTTCGTGCGTGGCCGCGCCGGCGCCTGTTTTTACGCGAGGCAAGGCATGAGAGAAGTTTGGCGGGCTATGGCGAGGAGCAGCAACGCCGTATCGGAGCCCTGAGCGCCGAAATTGACTAACTGAACTGACCAGACAGACCACTAGGCTGCCTGCTCCTTCGCCTTCGTCATGGCGAGGTAGTGCTGCAGCCGGGCCGTTTCCTGATCGGTGAAGACCAGGCCGAGCTTGGTGCGGCGCCAGAGGATGTCGTCCGGGCGGGTCGCCCATTCCTGATGGCGCAGATAATCCACTTCCTGCGTGTACAGGTCCTGGCCTATCAGCTCGCCCAGCTCGTTCACCGCGCGCGCTTCGCCCAGCATGTGCCAGACCCGGCTGCCGTAAAGGCTTGCCCAGCGCCGCGCCAGCGCCAGGTCGATGCCCTCGATCTTCGCTACCAGCTCTTCGGCCAGCGCATCGGGGCCGCTCAGGTCTTCGCCGCCAGGCAGTGGTGCGGTTCGCGTCCAGCGTCCGCCCATGTTCGGGAAGAAGGGCGCGAGTTGCACCAGCGCCGCCTCGGCCAGTTTGCGATAAGTGGTGAGCTTGCCGCCGAATACCGAGAGCAGCGGCGCCTGGTGCTGTTCGGCCGACAGGGACAGGGTGTAGTCACGGGTGATCACCGAAGGGTTGTCCGACTCGTCGTCACACAACGGCCGCACGCCGGTGAATGTATGCAGGATGTCCTCGCGCTCCAGCTGCTTGCGGAAATGCGCGTTGGCCACACCCAGCAGGTAGGCGATCTCTTCCTCGCTGATGCGCGCTTGTGCCGGGTCGCCGTGGTGTTCGCGGTCGGTGGTGCCGATCATGGTGTAGCGGCCCATGTAGGGGATGGCGAAGACGATGCGGCGGTCCTCGTTCTGCATGATGTAGGCCTGCTCGCCCTCGTACAGTCGCGGCACGACGATATGGCTGCCCTGGATCAGGCGAATGCCGTACGGCGAGCGCTGCTGCAGGTTATCGTCGATGAACTGCGCCACCCAGGGGCCGGCGGCGTTGACCAGCGCCTTGGCGCGCAGGGCGAAACGGGTGCCGTCTTCGCGCTGCAGCTCGACGTGCCAGATGCTGCCGGCACGCCTGGCGCTCAGGCATTGGGTGCGGGTATGGATGTGCGCACCATTCTCGCGGGCGGCCATGGCGTTGAGCACTACCAGTCGCGCATCGTCGACCCAGCAGTCGGAATATTCGAATCCGCGCCGGATCGCCGGCTTCAGCGGGCTGTCGTCGCCAAAGCGCAGGCTGCGCGAGGCGGGGAGCTTCCTGCGTTTGCCGAGGTTATCGTAGAGGAACAGGCCGGCCCGGATCATCCACGCGGGGCGCAGGTGCGGCCGATGTGGCAGCACGAAGCGCATCGGCTTGACCAGGTGCGGCGCCTTGGCCAGCAGCACTTCGCGTTCGGCCAGCGCTTCGCGGACCAGGCGGAACTCGTAATGTTCGAGGTAGCGCAGCCCTCCGTGGATCAGCTTGCTGCTGGTGGAGGAGGTGTGGCTGGCAAGGTCGTCACGTTCGCAGAGGAATACCGAAAGTCCGCGTCCGGCCGCATCGGCGGCGATGCCCGTGCCGTTGATCCCGCCGCCGATGACGGCGATATCGTAGAGCTCGGAGATGGCACGGGCGGCATCGGTCACGGAATTCTCCTCGGTTACGAACATTCATTTTCGAATGTGAACATCGTAGTGCGGGAAGATTCCACTCGCCAGAGTTTTGATTTCGCTTTTTATGCTTAAAGAAAATAAACGAAACAAATCTGGCTTCTATTGCGGCTGGTCAAACGGGCGGGTGCGTTCGTAGACGGCATGCGTTCACTCAAGCACGTTCGCCCCGAGATCGGGGCTCCCACGAAGTGATGGTGCCCGGAAAATCCGTGGGAGCCGCGCCCTCGCGGCGAAGGCAGGCGTTGCGAACTGGAAGTCGAGCCCAGATGCGTTGTGTCAGCCGGTCACTTCCAGCCTGACTTCGTGGCGGGCCAGCAGCTCTCTGAAAGCCTCCGTCGGCTGGGCTTCGGTGAACAGCATGTCGATCTGGTCGAGCGAGCCGAGGCGCGTCATGGCGTTGCGGCCGAACTTGCTCGAGTCCGCCGCCAGGTAGACCTTGCGTGCGTTGTCGATGATGGCCTGGGACACGCGGACTTCCTGGTAATCGAAATCCAGCAGGGTGCCGTCCTCGTCGATACCGCTGATGCCAATCAGGGCGAAGTCGACCTTGAACTGGCTGATGAAGTCGGCGGTGGCCTGGCCGACCACGCCGCCGTCGCTGCGCACGTTGCCGCCCGCGATCAGCACATCGAAATCTTCCTTGGGGCTGAGGATGCTCGCCACGTGCAGGTTGTTGGTGATGATCTTGAGGCCGCGATGGTTGAGCAGGGCGTGCGCGATGGCTTCGGTGGTGGTGCCGATGTTGATGAACAGCGACGCCTGATCGGGAATGTGCGTGGCCATGGCATCGGCGATGCGCCGTTTCTCGTCGCGCATCTGCCGGGCGCGCTGGGTGTAGGCGGTGTTCTGCACGCTGGAATCGTGGGCCGCGCCACCGTGGTAGCGGCGCAGCAGGCCGGCCTCGCCGAGCTGGTTGATGTCGCGGCGGATGGTCTGTGGCGTCACCGTGAACTGCTGCGCCAGCTCCTCGATGCTGACGTAGCCGCGTTCGCGCACCAGTTCGAGAATGCTCAGCTGTCGTGGGGCCAGGTTCATGGGCGCTTCCTTGTTGTCGACTGGCGGGAAGCATGCCGCAGTCCGGCGCTCGATAAAAGAATTGTTCGTTTGCGAACAGGTCCCGGCCCCGAAGGCATGCCGGGGCCGGGGTTGGCAATGGACAGTGCCGCTTGCGTCAATCCTCCGCCCAGTCGCGGGTTCGGCTGACGGCTTTCTTCCAGCCCTTGTAGAGCGCTTCGCGTCTGTCGTCGTCGCAGGCGGGTTCGAAGACGCGTTCGATGCTGGCCTTGCTGCGCAGCTCTTCCAGGCTGCTCCAGAAGCCGGTCGCCAGACCCGCCAGGTAGGCGGCGCCCAGTGCGGTGGTTTCCTTCATGCGCGGGCGTTCGACCCGGGTGCCGAGCAGGTCGGCCTGGAACTGCATGAGGAAGTTGTTGGCCACCGCGCCGCCGTCCACCCGCAGCGAGCGCAGCTGCTCGCCGGCGTCCTGCTGCATGGCATCCAGGACGTCGCGGGTCTGGTAGGCGATGGATTCCAGCGCGGCGCGGATGATGTGGTCGACCTTGACGCCACGGGTCAGGCCGAACAGCGCGCCGCGCGCACGCGGGTCCCAGTAGGGCGCGCCGAGGCCGGTGAAGGCGGGCACCAGGTAGACGCCATTGCTGTCCGGCACCTTGGTGGCGAAGTATTCGGAATCGAGCGAATCGTTGATCACCTTCAACTCGTCGCGCAGCCACTGCACGGTGGAACCGCCGTTGAAGATTGCGCCTTCCAGCGCATACTGGACTTCGCCCCGGGGGCCGCAGGCGATGGTGGTGAGCAGGCCGTGCCGGGACTGCACCGCCTTGCCGCCGGTGTTCATCAGCAGGAAGCAGCCGGTGCCATAGGTGTTCTTGGCCTGGCCCGGCTCGACGCACATCTGCCCGAACAGTGCGGCCTGCTGGTCGCCGGCGATGCCCGCGATGGGAATGCCGGTGCTCTGGCCCGAACCCAGGTAGGCGTGGCCGTAGATTTCCGACGACGAGCGCACCTGCGGCAACATCTCGCGCGGGATATCCAGTGCCTGCAGCATGACCGGGTCCCAGTCCAGCTTGTGAATGTCGTAGAGCAGGGTGCGCGAGGCGTTGGTGTAGTCGGTGACGTGGGCCTTGCCCTGGGTCATCTTCCAGATCAGCCAGCTGTCGACGGTGCCGAACAGCAACTCGCCGCGCCGCGCACGCTCGCGGCTGCCCTCGACGTGATCGAGAATCCACTTGATCTTGGTGCCGGAGAAATAGGGGTCGATCACCAGCCCGGTGGTCTGGCGGATGTGCGCTTCCAAGCCGTCACGCTTGAGCTGATCGCAGACCGACGTGCTCTGGCGGCTCTGCCAGACGATGGCGTTGTAGATGGGGCGGCCGGTGATCCTGTCCCAGACGATGGTGGTCTCGCGCTGGTTGGTGATGCCGATGGCCGCCACCTGCTCGTTGGTGATGCCGGCCTGGGCCAGGGCCTCGACGAACACGGCGCTCTGGGTGGCCCAGATTTCCATGGGGTCATGCTCGACCCAACTGGGCTGCGGGTAGATCTGCGCGAATTCGCGCTGGGCGATGGTGACCACGTTGGCGTTGCGGTCCAGCACGATGGCACGGGAACTGGTGGTGCCCTGGTCGAGGGCGACGATGAATTGCTTGTTGTTCGGGTCGCTCATGATGAGATTCCTTGACGAGCCTCTTGGGCTTTGACATCGATTTACGGAGCGCTCGCCCCAGGCGCCTCGGCGATCATCTTCAGCAGAATAGCGGGTTCGAAAATGTTCGGAATCGAAAACTTAGTGTTCGGGACGGGACCTGTCAAAGAAACCCGGCTCACTCTTCAGCTTGCAGCCTGATCAGCGTTTCCCGATCGGCTTCGCCGCCATAGAAGGCATCCAGCACTTGCTGGAAAACGGTCCGCTCGGGGGCCACCGCCGCGAACAGCGTCATACTCGAGCGCAGCTTGAGATCGTCCGGCGAGCCGAGGATCTGCCGTGCGGTGCGCTCCCTGTGCGGCAGCAGTGCTCGCGCGCATTCATCCAGTCGCGGCCCCAGCAGTGGATGCCGCAGGTAGGCGAGCGCCTCGTCGCGATCGGCGATGGCGTAGCGCTGGGCCCTGGCGCTATGGCCCAGACCCGCGATCTGCGGGAAGACGAACCACATCCAGTGGCTCTGCTTGTACCCCGCCTGCAATTCCGCCAGGGCGCGCGCGTAGAGGGGGTGTTGGGCATCGACGAAGCGTTGCAGGTCAGGCATTCAAACGTCCCCTTGAACATCGAGCGTTCTCATCGGATTCGCTGGCGCAGATCGGGTTCATGGCGGTGCGCGTTTACCCTCCGTTTACACCGGACTGACGGCAACTGACGCTGCGGCGGCGTTTCATGGAGACGGGGAATGTCCCCTGTCGTGAAAGGAGAGTCCCATGTTCAGTCGCATACTCAAGGTCGGCCTGTTGGCCGGTTGTCTGGTCGCTGCCGGAACCGCCTCGGCCGCCGACCGCAACGTCGTGGTTCCGGTGCTGGCCGGCGCGGCGGTCGGTGCGGTGCTGGTCGCGGTGTTGGCGGATTCGTCGGATGATCGCCACCGCCATCACACCGTGCGTCACCATCACCGGCCAGCACCACCCAGGTATCACCTTCACCATCCCCGACATGCGCCGCGCGGGGTGAAGCACGGCTACCCGCGCAAGCACTACGTCGTGGTGGAACGCCATGGATACCGGGGAGGGCGGTACTAAAAGCTTCGCGCCGGGGCGGCGCTCCCAAGGGACGGTGTGCACCGAGTTTGCCCATGTGAGCGCCGCGCCCTCGCGACGAAACGGCAACAGGCCTACGGGCGCTGGTTGCGAAAGCAGCCCTGGCACAGGCGGAACTGCCGGCTGAGCACCGGCATCGCTTTGCCGCACTTCTGGCAGTTGCTGGATTCCCCCGATACGCGCCGGCGGTCCGAGCTACGCGGTTTGCGCCGTCGTGACAGCTCGCGGGTGATCGCCTCGTTGAGCAGGCTGCGGTGTCCTTCGGCCTGTTCCAGCGCGGGGAAGTGCGCCGGCAGCGTGCGAGCCAGGTGCAGGTAGGTCTCGATGATGTGCAGCGTGCTTTCCAGGGTGGCCAGGTCGGCCTCGATGAACAGGCGCGGCAGCTCGACCGGCTTGTCTTGCGCGACCTTCTTCAGCCATTGCTGGGCGTGGGTAGCGGCCGGGCTGTCGAGGCCGCCGCGGATCGGCGTGCAGGCGAATATCCAGCGTAGGCGCAGGTCGATCTGCGGGTCGTCGATCAGCTTGATCCATTCGGCCAGCTCGTCCGGCAGGATGGAGATGAATTCCGCGCCGTAGTTGATGTTGCGGTTGAAGGTCAGCCAGGCGCGCAGCAGGCTGGGGTCGCCCATCAGTTCGGCGATGGCCTGCAGGTGCTCGATGGAGGGTCGCACCTGGAACTGCGACAGGTCCACCGGCTGGTCCGGGGTGTAGAACAGCTGCCGGATCGCTTGCAGCGTCTGGCCATCCAGCGCGGTGATGGTGCCGCTGTCGTGATGGCCGAAGCGCCCGGCGCGCCCGCCGATCTGCTTGACCTCCTGCACCCTGAGCTGGCGGTTCTGGATGCCGTCGTATTTTTCATCCGTGTAGAAACACAGGGTATGCGCCGGCAGGTTGAGGCCCATGCCCACCGCATCGGTGGCCACCATAAGATCCGCTTCGCCTTCGCGAAAACGCCGGGCCTGCTCGCGGCGCACTTCCGGCGACAACGCGCCGTAGACCACCGAGACGCTCTTGCCGGTCATCTCCAGCAGCGCCTTGAGTTCCAGTACCGTCTTGCGGCTGAAGGCCACCAGCATCGAGCCTTCGTCCAGTTGCTTGAGCGAGGTGGCGCGGCGAGCCACTTCCACCGGTGACAGACGCTTGGTGCGCTTGACCACCAACTGATCCTCGCAAAGGTCGCACAACGTCTTCAGCGAGGGCTGGATCAGCATCGGCCCGGTCATCATCAGCTCCGGCGTGTAGGCGCTGACCAGCGCATCGACCCAGGCCCAGCCGCGTTGCGAGTCGGCCATCATCTGCACTTCGTCGACCACCACCACGTCCCAGTGCTGGTGGCGAAAACGGGCGAACTCCTCGACGGTGCAGCAGAAATGGGTGGCGCCCTCGCGAATGATCTCTTCCTCGCCGGTGACCAGCGAGCAGGGCACGCCCATGGACTCGATGCGCTCCTGGTTCTCCAGCGCCATCAGCCGCAGTGGCGAGAGGTAGATGGCGCGCTCGACGCTGGTCATCGCCTCGATGGCCCGGTGCGTCTTGCCGCTGTTGGTGGGGCCGAGCAGGGCGGTCCAGGTACGGGTGATGCGCCGCGCCGCGTAGAGCTTGTGGTAGTGCATGAAGCGCGGGTCGTTCTCCAGCAGCACCGCGAAGGCCATCTTTTCCTTGTGGTTCTGGCGGGCGAAGCGGAGGGTGCGGCGCAGCTTCTTCGGCTCCATCATGAAGACTTCGGTCAGGCGCTTCTCGCCCAGTACCTGCAGGTCGAAGTCGTCGGCTTCCTCGATCATCATCTCGAACTTGGCGACCAACGCCTGGCGATCCTCTTCCTTGAGTTCGGCCACTTCCCGCGTGCTGAGCACATGGCCCTGGCCGGACGGGATGCGCCGCTGCATGTCCAGCGCGAGCTCGCCGTGACGCAGCTCCACCACATAGCGCAGCTCGTGCATCACCTCGTTGACGATGTCGGCGGCCTTGGCGGTGAAGTCGTCGAGCCGGGCCAGGCGGGGCGGCACCCGGTCGAGAATGCGTGCCTTCTGCTCTTCACCGAGGCTGGCGAAGGGCTTTTCCAGGATGCGCAGGCGGCTCAGGACCAGCTCCTCGATGGCACTGCGGACATGGGCTTCGAATTCATCGGCCGACGTGCTGTCGGGAATGCGCAGCGCCAGCTCGGGCTCCAGCAGGTTCTGTACCGGGCCGCAGTCGAACGCTTTCTCGATGCCGTGGACATCGACATTGCAGCTGAATTCGTTCAGGTCGCGCTTGAGCAGCCGGCCAAGCAGCCCGGCCGGCTCGTCGGCCAGCAGCACGGAGTCGACCGCTGCCTTGTCCAGCCCCAGCCAGAACAGCCGGGCGGCGCGACCGATCTCCGGCGGCTGGTGGCCGATGTAGGTGGTGAACCATTTTTCCGGGTGTTTCTTCTTCGGGACGAAGTCGGGATGGCGCTCGGTGGTCCAGTCCAGGAAGCGTTGCAGCCGCTCCAGGCTGATGGTGTTGCGGTGTTTACCTTCGGCCCTGCGCATGATCGACGCCTCACTGATCAGTTGAGCTGAGAGTTTGGACAATCGAGGAGGCAAATGCGATCACCAATGGATTGCGTCCTGCACCTGCCAGGTGCCGGCGGTCAGTCGGGCGGATAGCGAAGCGCCCGTCAGGGTCATTCATACGAACCCGCGCGAACGGGGAGAACGGAGCCTGGCACATGATTAGCGATAGCCCGATATTTCTCGGCACGGCCGGCTGGAGCCTTCCGCGCGAGCACTGGGCGGCCTTTGCCTCCGAAGGCAGCCAGCTGCAACGCTACGCCGGCCGTTTCGCGGCGGTGGAGATCAACAGTTCCTTCTACCGTCCCCACCGACCTGCGACCTATGTGAAGTGGGCCGAGAGCGTGCCGGCGGCGTTTCGTTTCTGCGTCAAGGTGCCCAAGCAGATCACTCACGAGCGGCGGCTGGTCGACTGCGACGAGCTGCTGGCGCGTTTCCTGTCCGAATGCGGTGAGCTGGGTGAGAAGCTGGGTTGCCTGTTGCTGCAGTTGCCGCCGTCGCTGGCCCTTGACCCGGCCAGCGCTGCCCGCTTCGTCGAGGCGCTGAGGGCGCGCCATGAGGGGCCGGTCGTCATCGAGCCCCGACATCGCAGCTGGCTCGACGCCGAAACGCTGTTAGGGTCTGTTCCCGTTTCGTACGCGTCCGCGCCGGAGCCTGTTTTTGCGCGAGGCAAGGCATGAGGAGGGAGGTTTGGTCATTCCACATGAACGACGAATAACGCTGCATCGCGCAAAAACAGGCCCGGCCCGAAGGGGTGCGCGGCAAATGTCGCCGGGCGGCGTTGCGGGACTTGGCAAGGGAGCAACCATTGCCTGCGTCCCGCGCCTTGCCGGGCGACATTTGGCGCAGCAGCGCGGATTGCGACGAAACGGGAACAGACCCTAGAGCAGGCGCGCATCGCACGCGTCGCCGCCGACCCGGCACCCTTTGCCGAAGCGGCCAGGCCAGGCGGCTGGACAGGGTTTCGTTATTACCGCCTGCACGGTTCGCCGCGCATCTACTACTCCGCATATGGCGGTGACCGCCTCGCCTCCCTGACCGAGCGCCTGGTCGAAGCGCCGAAGGGCGTCGATACCTGGTGCATCTTCGACAACACGGCCAGCGGGGCGGCGGTTGCCGATGCGCTGCACATGCAGCGTTTGCTCAGCGCGCATTAGCAGGCCGTTGAAAAACTACCTACGTTTCAACGACCTGTTACGTCGCCGCAAAGAACACGCCACGATCTCAGCCGTTCACCACCTTGCCACCGTTGATATGGATCGTCTGTCCGCTGACATAGGACGAGTCCTCGCACGCCAGATAGACATAGGCCGGACCCAGCTCGGAAGGCTGGCCGCAGCGGCCCATGGGCATCTGGCTGCCGAAACCTTCGAGCATCTGCGGGTCGTACCGGCCGATGGTGGCCGGTTGCAGCGGGGTCCAGATGGGGCCGGGCGCGATCTGGTTGACGCGTATCTCGCGCTCGATCAGTTGCTGGGAAAGCGCACGGGTGAAGCCGTCGATCGCGCCCTTGGTCGCGGTGTAGTCGACCAGCAGTGGGTGGCCGATGAACGAGTTGATCGAGGTGGTGTTGATGATCGAAGCACCGGCCTTCAGGTGGGGCAGGGCGGCGCGCGTAAGGTAGAAATAGCCATGGATGTTGGTGGCGAACGTCGTCTGCCACTGCTCGTCGGTGATGTCCTCGAGCCGTTTCTGCACGACCTGGCGCCCCGCGTTGTTGACCAGCACGTCGAGCCGGCCGAAGGTCGCGATGGTGCGTTCGACCGCACCGTTGCAGTAACGGCTGTCGCGGATATCGCCGGGCAGCAGCAGGCAGCGTCGACCCTCGGCTTCCACCATGCGCCGGGCGTCTTCGGCATCCTCGTGTTCGTCGAGGTACATGATCGCCACGTCCGCGCCTTCGCGGGCGAAGTGCACCACCGCCGCCCGGCCGATGCCACTGTCGCCGCCGCTGACCAGCGCGACCTTGCCGGCCAGCTTACCGCTGCCTTCGTAGCCGTCGCGGATGAACTCGGCCGGCGGCTGCATCTCGCGCTCCAGACCGGGCTGACGGTCCTGTTTCTGAGCAGGAATCTTCGGGTAAGCCATACGCGCTCCAGTGAGAGTGGATTCAACAGGTACGGCTGATGCCGGGCAGGAAAGTTTCGGCAGGACGCTGAACGGTGAGGTGAATTGACGATGATCAACAAGCGCTGGATGGCCGCTTGTGGCACATGGCCATAGGCGGCCTGCTGGCTTATAGTCGCGCTCGCCACGGATGGCCGTCGGCTCCCAGCGCAGGAGTCGATCGGCGCCGTTCGCCAATACTCACGAGGGAACAGATGATGAAACTCAAACAACTGCTGGTGGTGCCACTGACCGCCGTACTGCTGTCCGCCTGTACCGCTACCACCTCGCTACGCTCCAGCGATCCGAGCCTCGCGGTGAAGATCAACAATGACGCGCCGCTGGTGCTGAAGAACCCCGTCAGCAAAACCTACAAGGCCACCAGCTTCGGCCAGTACCGCTTCCGTGCCACGCAGGAAGGCATGGAGCCCATGTACGGGCTGATGCCGCTCAAGTTCAACAGTGGTTATCTGGTCGCCGACATCCTGTTCTTCGCCCCGGCTGCCTTCTACAACCTGCGCGAGGTCTACCCGTTCTACGAGTTCGACGTGGCTCAGGGTGTGGTGCGTTACAAGAAGAAAGAGAGCGATCAGTGGACCAGCTACAAGCCGACCGCCGCCGAGGTAGAGCGAGCGCAGGCCTACTTCTCTGAATAAACTCGCCTTCATCGCCGCTTCTCTCCCGCCGAGAGGAGCGGCTGCGGTGAAAGATTTCGTCAGCGCTGCGGCCGGCGAATGGTCTTCATCAGGTCCTCGGGGCTGATCTGCCCGACCACGCTGGCCGCGCTGCCCGGCTGCGGCAGGTTGAGGATGTTGCCCTTGATCTTGCCGATCACATGCATCTCGCAGGGCTTGCAATCGAACTTCAGCGTCAGCACCTCGTCGCCGTGCACCAGCTGCATCGGCGCGACCTTGGTGCGCACGCCGGTGACGCCCTTGGCCTGCTTGGGGCAGAGGTTGAAGGAGAAGCGCAGGCAGTGCTTGGTGATCATCACCGGCACTTCGCCAGTTTCCTCGTGGGCCTCGTAGGCCGCATCGATCAGCTGCACGCCGTAACGGTGGTAGAAGGCCCGGGCCTTCTCGTTGTAGACGTTGGCAAGAAACGACAGATGCGACTCGGGGTATACCGGCGGCGGCACGCTGACCGGCTTGCGGCTGCCGAGTGGGCGCATGGCTTCGCGGGCGACGGTCAGCGCCTCGATGGCTTCGCGGCGCAGGGCCTTGAGTTGTGAGTTGGGAATGAAGAACGCCTGGGGTGCGTCGATTGCCACCTCTTCGGCGTGGTAGATCGTCGTACCCAGCTGGCGCAGCAGGTCGGTGATCTGGGCGGGCATCTGCTCGGGCTTCTTCGCCTCGCCGAAGGGGCCGGGCAGAGCCACCGTGGCATAGGCGCCTTCTTCGCTGGTGACGTGCAGCTCCAGCCCGTCCGCGCGCAACTTCGCCAGCCAGCGCACGCCCACGCGACGTTCGGCGGAAGTCTTCAACAGCGCCTGCTGCCAGTTGTGGTCCAGGTTGCGATTGAGCGGATGGTTCGGTCGCAGCTGCTTGAGCGCTGCCGGCATCTCGTTGGGCTCGACACGGTACTGCCAGCGGGTTTCGCCGTCTTCTTCGAGTTCCTTCAGCGGCTCGACCACGCTGGCGCGAAAGCCCACCACCTCGCGCTTGACCAGCACATTGAGGCCATCGCCATTGCTCAGCGGCTCGCTGGTCTGGGCGATGAAATCATGCTTGCCGACCTTGAGCACTTCGCCTACCGGCAGGCCGGTGAAGGTCGGCGAATCGAAGGCGCCGATGTCGATCTTGCGGTCGGTGACGAAGTAGTCGGTGCTGCCGCGGTGGAAGGTCTTGTCCGGGTCCGGCACGAAGAAATGCTCGGTGCGGCCGCTGGAGGCGCGAGCCAGGTCGGTGCGGTCTTCGAGGATGTCGTCGAGGCGCTGGCGGTAGTAAGCGGTGATGTTCTTCACGTAGCTCACATCCTTGTAGCGGCCTTCGATCTTGAACGAGCGCACGCCGGCCTCCACCAGCGCGCGCAGGTTGGCGCTCTGGTTGTTGTCCTTCATCGACAGCAGGTGCTTGTCGAAGGCCACCACGCGTCCCTGGTCGTCCTTCAGGGTGTAGGGCAGGCGGCAGGCCTGGGAGCAGTCGCCGCGGTTGGCGCTGCGCCCGGTCTGCGCATGGCTGATGTTGCACTGCCCGGAGAACGCCACGCACAGCGCGCCATGGATAAAGAATTCCAGGGTCGAATCCACCTGCTCGTGGATGGCGCGGATTTCCTGCAGGTTCAGCTCGCGCGCCAGCACCAGCTGGGAGAAGCCGGCCTGGTCGAGGAACTTCGCCCGCTCCAGGGTGCGGATGTCGGTCTGGGTGCTGGCGTGGATCTCGATGGGCGGCAGGTCCATTTCCATGATGCCCATGTCCTGGATGATCAGCGCGTCGACGCCGATCTCGTGCAACTGGTGGATCAGCGTGCGCGCGGCTTCCAGCTCGTCGTCGTGGAGGATGGTGTTGAGCGTGACGAACACCCGCGCATGGAACAGATGGGCGAATTCCACCAGCCCGGCGATATCCTCGACGCTGTTCTCGGCATTGTGCCGCGCGCCAAAACTCGGCCCGCCGATGTACACGGCATCGGCGCCATGCAGGATGGCCTCCTTCGCGATGGAGACGTCCCGTGCGGGACTCAGCAGTTCGAGGTGGTGCTTGGGTAGGGACATGCGCGCGGACCGGGTGCAAGGCGAAAAGGAGCATTGTAATGGCTTGGGACGGGTTTGGGTTTTGCATCGGCTGTGTGGTGGTCTGGGGTAGTGCGACTGGACGCGGGAGCGGCCGGGGGCGTTCCCACGCGGGAGCGTGGGGACGATCATGGAAAGTACCGGCCCGATCGTTCCCATGCACCCGCGTGGGAACGCTAACGGCCTGGGACCGGCTGACGTGCTCGCTCCTACGCTCCCGCGCGGGAGCGCCAACCCAGACGCTCCGCGTCACTGCTCAATACCATCGCGCGATCTGCAGAAGCCCCGGCTCTCCGGCGTAGCTGCGCGCGCTGGAGTAGCGCCAGTGCTCCGGTCGATCCACATAACCCCGCCGCACCGGGTTGTAATGGATGTAGTCGAGCTTCTGGCGCATCACCGCTTCGCTGCAAACCAGCTCCGCGTGGCTGCCTTCCTGCCAGAACTGATGGTCGCGATCCTGCTTGTGCGCTCTTTTGCTCATGCGCAGCCGTTTCAGTGCTAGCCCGGCACCGATATCGTGCAGGTGTTCGATGATCTTGCGAGCCGTGAAAGACTTAAAGCCGGACACGCTACGAGACAGGTCGTCCGCTTGGGCCAGACAGTGCAGATGGTTCTCCATCACAACGTAGCCGTAGAGCTGCAGGCCTTGGTTTTCTTGCTGGTATCGCCAGCAGTCCAGAACGATCTCGACGAGGGCCGGACGGCTGAACAGTGGCAGCCACTCCATCACCGTGCAGGTGAGAAAGTGCGGCTGGTTGGGTTCCGTGATGATGTAGCGGCTGCGACCCATGAGTTCCTCCTTGAACTGGGTGAATGGACGCGGAGCATCCGGGGTGCGTTCCCACGCGGGAGCGTAGGAACGATCATAGGTCAGCGATCGTTCCCATGCTCCTGCGTGGGAACCTCACTGCGGCTGGTTGGGTTCGGTGATGATGTAGCGGCTGCGACCCATGAGTTCCTCCTTGAACTGGGTGAATGGACGCGGAGCGTCCGGGGTGCGTTCCCACGCGGGAGCGTAGGAACCATCATAGGTCAGCGATCGTTCCCATGCTCCTGCGTGGGAACGTCATGTCCTGGTCGCAGTGACGTTGTCGTGCTGCGCCGTGGGGCATAGAATTCGCGTTTCCAGCCCTCTACCTAGCGCTGTTCGCGAATCGGCAATCTTTTCGCGGCTATGCTGTTGGCTTCCCGGGGGCTGGTTCGCCTCCTTGCATCTCCCCAGGCTCGATCACCTCATGACCAATATGGAAACGACCGCTGCGAGCGGTCGCTGGCTCAGCGTCGTCGCGCTGGCGCTGGCCGCATTCATTTTCAACACTACCGAGTTCGTGCCGGTGGGGCTGCTCAGCGATATCGGGCGCAGCTTCGAGATGTCCACCGCTCACGTGGGGCTGATGCTGACGGTCTACGCCTGGATCGTCGCGCTGGCCTCGCTGCCGCTGATGTTGCTGACGCGCAACATCGAGCGGCGCAAGTTGCTGATCGGCCTGTTCCTGCTGTTCATCGGCAGCCATCTGCTTTCGGGTATCGCCTGGAGTTTCGAGGTGCTGCTGGTAAGCCGCACCGGCATCGCTTTCTCTCACGCGGTGTTCTGGTCGATCACCGCTTCGCTGGCGGTACGCGTGGCGCCGCAAGGCAAGGCCGCGCAGGCGCTGGGCCTGCTGGCCACCGGCACCACCATGGCGATGGTGCTGGGCGTGCCGCTCGGTCGGGTGATTGGCGGCATGCTGGGCTGGCGCACGACGTTCCTGATCATCGCGGTACTGGCGGGTCTGGCGCTGCTATGCCTGGCGCGAACCTTGCCGTTGTTGCCCAGCCAGAATTCGGGATCATTGCGCAGCCTGCCCGTGCTGTTCAAAAGGCCGCTGCTGGTGACCGTCTATGCGCTGACGGTGCTGGTGGTCACCGCCCAGTTCACGGCCTACAGCTACATCGAGCCGTTCACCCGGCAGGTCGCGCAGATGAGCGGCAACATGACCACCGTGGTGCTGCTGCTGTTCGGCGGGGCCGGCATCCTGGGATCGGTGCTGTTCAGCCGCTACAGCCCCCGTTATTCGCGCCCGTTCCTGTTCTGCTCCATCCTGATTCTGGCGCTGTGCCTGCTCTTGCTGCGTCCCTTGTCGGGCTCTATGCCGGCATTCCTGGCGATGAGCGTGGTCTGGGGGGCGGTGGTGCTGTGTTTCGTGCTGGCGTTACAGTCCCGGGTACTGCATTTCGCCTCGGATGCTACCGATGTGGCCATGTCGCTGTTCTCCGGGATATTCAATGTCGGCATCGGTGCCGGTGCCCTGCTCGGCAGCGTGGTCAGCCAGCAGATCGGGTTGGGGAGCATCGGCTTCGTCGGTGGCGGGCTGGGGCTGGCAGCGCTGCTGCTTTGTGGCGTCATGATGAAGCGCTTCCCGGCGGCGCCCAGGGTTTCACCTGCTGGTTAGTCGCCTCTGCCGGAATAACGCATGCGATGCGATTCAGGCATCGCGCAGCAGGTCATGGGCATCGAGCAGGCGGTAGGCGATCTCCGGTTGTCTTTCGAGGCCGCGGCGAATCGCGGCCGGGATCGCCTGTCGGGTCTTGCGGCACAGGCCCGGCTGCTGCTCGACGAAGTCGATGGCGATGCCGCGCATGCTGCGCACTTCGTTGTGGCTGGGGGAGATGCTCAGGCGGATGCCGAGCTGTTCGTACATCCGTTGCTGGAGGCGTTCCAGATCGGCCAGGCTGCGGATATTCTCCAGGCGTTCGAGCAGGCGCTGTTCTTCGTGGCGGGTCAGGCGCAGGATGCGCAGGTCCGCGCCGGGCTCTTCCAGCAACTCGTCGCGCCTGCAGGTGCAGGTGCCGGGTGGACAGGGTTGGCGAAGGGGCGGCAGGCTGTTCATGGCGTTCGATCATAGCCGAAGAACGGCCGGCTGCTCGCGCGATCACAGGTACTGTCCAGGTTGGGGGAAGGCTTCATGCGCATCGGGTCGTCGGTCATGGGTTTCGCTTTGCTGCTGCTCGCCGGTAATGCCGGCGCGGTCGAGGAGGTGCGGCTCGTCGAGTCGATTAACCTCTATCGCGGCGAGGTGCGCAGCTGTGCGGGGCAGTCGTTCGAGGCGTTGCCGCCGCTGGCAGCCGACGAGCGCCTGGTGCTGCCGGCGCAAGGGCGCGCGGAGCTGCATCGGGCGTTGGGCGCCAAGGCCTATCCGTTCACCAATGCGCAGGCGATCAGCCTGTCCGGGCCGCGCGACAGCCAGGCGGCCATGACCGCGCTGCAGGAAAGCTATTGCCAGATCCTGCTGGACCCGCAGTTCGTCGATATCGGCGTGAGCCGCGAAGGGCGCGACTGGCGCATTGTGCTGGCGCGGCCGCTGTTGAGCGGCAAGCTGGGTGCCTGGCAGGCGGAAGGGCAGAAGTTGCTCGAGGGGATCAACGCGGCACGCAGCCAGGCGCGACAGTGCGGAGCGCAAGCCTTCGACGCGGCGCCGCCACTGGCCTGGAACGCCACGCTCGGCGCGGCGGCCGAGGGTCACAGCCGGGCGATGGCCAACGGCAATTTCTTCAGCCATCTCGGCGATGACGGCCGCACGCCGGGCGACCGCGCGGAGCTGGCCGGCTATGAAGGCGGTGTGATCGGTGAGAACATCGCCGCGGCACTGGATACGCCGCGCCTAGTGGTCGAGGGTTGGCTGGCCAGCCCGGGGCACTGCGCGAACCTGATGAACCCGCACTTCAGCGAACTGGGCGCCGCCTATGCGGTCGATCCGCAGAGCGATGCCGGTATCTACTGGACCGCTCTGTTCGGAGCGCCCTGATCGGCAAATACCAGCGGCGGGCAGGCGTCCACCGCTGGCATGACGAGCCGAGCGCTCGAACCTCCGTTTCCCACTGCGAATGCCTTCCTTGACTGATCTTTCCCCCGTTACCGAAACCTTGCCGCCGGTTCTTGCCGGCCCATTGCTGCGCCGTGTCGAGCCCGCTCGGCTGGTGTTCTGGCTGGTCGCTTCCCGCCCGCTGGCGCTTGCGCTGGTTCTGCAGGGCGGGGCACATGCCCAGCCGCGCGTCATCCCGCTGGACGAGACGAACTGCCAGCGTCTGCCCATCGGTCGCGATGCGCTGCTGCATCTGGTCGATGTGACGCTGGATGAGGCGCTGCCGAGCGATTGCGTGATCGAGTACGACTTGCGCATCAGTGGCGAAGGGCTGGCGGAGCAGGGCATCGCAGACTGGGCGCCGCATCTGTTGTACGCGGGGAGGGCGCGGCCCAGTTTCGTCATCAAGTCCCGGCTCGACCGTGTGCTGCATGGCTCCTGTCGCAAGCCGCACCACCCGGCGGCGGATGGTCTGCTGTGCGTCGACGAGCTGCTCGCCCGCGAGCTCGACAATCCCACGAGCCGCCCCGCAGTGCTGCTGATGACCGGCGACCAGGTGTACGCCGACGATGTCGCCGGGCCGATGCTGGTGGCCATTCACGGGCTGGTGCGCCGCCTCGGTCTGTGCGGCGAGCGGCTGGAGGGCGCGGTGGTCGCCGACAGCGAGGAGCTGTTCAACCACCCGGCCACCTATTACCGGCGCGAGGATCTGCTTCCGGCGTTCAAGTCCAACGAGGCGCTGCGCGAACGCTTCTTCGGTGGCGTGGAAAAGCCGGTGTTCACCACCGCCAACGGGCACAACCACCTGATCACCCTCGGCGAAGTCATGGCCATGTACCTGCTGGTCTGGTCGCCGCTGCCCTGGTCGCTGATCGAGCCGGCGATGCCGCCGCTCGATGCCAAGCAGGCCGAGCGCTACCGCAGCGAAGAGAACTGCCTGCAAGGCTTCCGGCAGGGCCTGCCGCAGGCGGCCAGGGCGCTGGCGCACGTTCCTTCGCTGATGATCTTCGACGACCACGACATCACCGACGACTGGAACCTCTCGGCTCGCTGGGAGGAGACCGCCTACGGTCATCCGTTGTCGCGACGGATCATCGGCAACGCGCTGATCGCCTACCTGCTGTGTCAGGCCTGGGGCAACCAGCCGGAACGCTTCGGCGAACGGCTGGAGCAGACGCAACGGCTGCTGGAAACGGCGGCCGCCGGCCGGCTCGATTGTGCCGCCCAGGATCAACTGATCGACGAGCTGTTCCGGCTCGACGGCTGGGGCTATGAGCTGGCCACCGATCCGCCGCTGGTGGTGCTCGATACGCGCACCCGGCGCTGGCGCAGCGAGCGCAACCTCAGCCGCCCTTCGGGCCTGATGGACTGGGAAGCGCTCAGCGAACTGCAGCAGAACATTCTCGACAAGCCGTCGGTGCTGATCGTCTCGCCGCCGCCGATGTTCGGCGTCAAGCTGATCGAGGTGATCCAGCGCATCTTCAGCTGGGCCGGGCAGCCGCTGCTGGTCGATGCCGAGAACTGGATGGCGCACCGTGGCGCCGCTCACGTGATGATGAACATCTTCCGTCACTCGCGAACGCCCGGTAACTACGTGGTGCTGTCCGGCGACGTGCATTACTCCTTCGTCTACGAAGTGCACATCCGCTCCCGCGACAGCGGTCCGCAGCTCTGGCAGATCACCAGCAGCGGCGTGAAGAACGAATTCCCGCGGCGCCTGCTGGACTGGTTCGATCGCCTCAACCGCTGGCTCTACGCGCCCTGGTCGCCACTCAACTGGTTGACCAAGCGTCGGCAGCTGGAGGTGGTGCCGCGCCTGCCCGACCGCAGAAACGCCGGCGAGCGGCTGTGGAACGGTTCGGGCATCGGCCTGCTGGTGCTCGACCCCAGCGGCCGGCCGCTGGAGATTCATCAACTGAACGCCGATGGCTCTCCGCCAACGGCATTTCTCGCCGAGAGCTGAAAGCGCAGGCCTGCAATCGCTCCGCGCCTCCCACCATATGTGGGTGCGGCAATGATCTGTGCTCACAGGGCGGCGTGCATCCGTTGCAGCGGCTACTGTTTGAGCACACTCAACGGAGATCAGCCGATGAACAAGAGGTTACTTTCCATGGCCCTGGCCGGCACGGTCGGGTTTGCCGAGGCGGCGGTGGTGGCCAAACCAGTGGCTTATGAAATCGACGGCGAGGCCTTCGAGGGCACGCTGGTCTACGACGATGCGGTGACCACGCCACGGCCGGGGCTGGTCATGGTGCCCAACTGGCTCGGCGTTACCGACCGCGCCGCCAAGAAAGCGGCGCGTGCGGCCAGCGACAAATACGTGGTGTTCGTCGCCGACCTCTACGGCAAGGCGGTGCGGCCCAGCAACGCGGACGAGGCGAAAGCCGCGGCCTCGAGCGTGCGCGCCGACCGGCCGCTGATGCGCAAGCGCACCCAGGCCGCCGTCGATGCCCTGAAATCGCAGACCGGCAGCGTCGCGCTGGACAGTCGGAAGCTGGCCGCGATCGGCTTCTGTTTCGGCGGCGGGGCGGTTCTGGAGCTGGCCCGTTCCGGCGCCGACCTGTCCGCCTTCGTCTCCTTCCATGGCAACCTCGACACACCCAACCCCGCCGATGCGCAGAACATCAAGGCGCCGGTGCTGGTGCTGCACGGCGCCAATGACCCGAGCGTGCCGCAGCAGCAGGTCGATGGCTTCATTGCCGAGATGAAGGCCAGCTCCGCCGATTGGCAACTGGTCAGCTACGGCGGTGCGGTGCATTCCTTCACCGACCCTTACGCCAAGGTACCGGGGCGCAACGAATACCATCCCGTCGTGGCTGCGCGCGCATTCCAGGCGATGAACGCTCTGCTGGATGAAGTATTCGCGCAGCCCTGAGGTGGGGCACGGACTGCAGCCGGAAAACTGGATGATCGGTAGCCGGGCCGCCGAACGCGCGCGGCTGCCGGCCCCTCGAAGTAAATGACACTTCGCTTCCACAGAGGGATGCAGCATGGCCATCGACCCCAAGAACCCGAGCCCGGAACAACATCCCGATTCGCCGATGCCCGGCGAGCCGGACCCGCTCTCGCCCGGGCGCACCGATGTGAACCCGGACCGGGAACCCGGCATCAACGATCTGCCCGGCAACGAGGGCGTTCGGCCCATCGACCGGCAGGAAGGCATCATCGACCCCGAGCGCGTGCAGCAGGAAACCGACAACGCCGAGCGCGATGGAGTGATCAACCCGCGCTGAGCGGCGGCGAAATCAGGGAAGTGTGTGGTTCAGCGGCGGCGCCTAGTGGCACCTGCTGCGCAGTTCGGCGAGGGCGTTCAGCAGTGCCTGGTCCGCGCCGTCGAGGAGCGGCAGGGTATCGCCGAGACGGAGCCAGCATTCGTCCTGCCAGTTGAGTACGTTCAGCTGCCGCTCCCCCACAGCGACCCGACGGCGGCGCGGTTGCGAGCGTCGATCGCCGAAGTACGGCAGCAGCCGGTGGCTGATCCAGTGCATCAGGCGCTCGGCCACCGGGGACTCGCTGTGGAGTGCCAGGAGATGGACGTTGCGGATATCGATCCAGATGGTCGGACGTGGCTGGTTACCGAATACGAACCCTTCCAAATGGCAATGAGCGTGCAGCGCGCCGATGACATCGGCATAACCGAGCAGGCGAGCCAGGGGAGTACCTTCAAACAGCAGGATCCCGTCTCGACGGTGCAATACGGGAAGGGTGTGGCCTTCAAAGGCAAGATGATGAAGGACAGGCATTTCCATTACCTCGTGTCTTCAGTTTGCCGCCATTTCGCCGAGCACATTGCGGCAGAAATGACGCCAGGTGGGGCGGTGATCCGTTAGGTGGCTATTAATGAAATCACAAATTTCATCGTTTATGCAATTGAATGTTCAGAAGGCATGAGGGCGGAACTTAACGTCCGCCTCCATGAACGAAAAAACCGAATTTGCCCAGCGCTTGCGCAAGGCCATGCTCGCGGCCGGGTACCCTGATCGTCCTGCCGTTCTTGAACGGGAGTTCAACTCCCGTTATTGGGGACGCTCGGTTACCTTCCAGGCCGTATCACGTTGGCTGGGTGGAAAATCCATTCCCTCGCAGGACAAGCTTCAGGTCATCGCGCAATGGCTGAAGGTCGAGCCCCAGGCACTGCGTTTCGGTGATCAGGCCGTGTCGGCCATCCGCGAGCAGCGGGCGAAATGGCAGGACCCGGGCTTCTATCAGGAGCGCGAGGCCATCGATGCCTTCCTGGCGTTGCCGGTCGAGCAGCGCAAGGTGGTCCGCGAGGTGATCATGGCCTTCGCCAGGGCGGGCGAGGTCGATGAGCCGTCGGGCAAGGACGGCCGGAAGACCCGCTGACGGAATGCTCCACCAGCCGTCGCTACGACCCCCACCGAAGCCATGGGGAACCGCCGAGCCTGGCTCGTCTCGAGCTGCCGAAAGAGACGAAAGCGCTCGCTGGTGACAGCGGATATTTCTTTCAACTATGCTTGCCCGCACGTGGCGCCGGGCCCCTCTGGCGGTGAGCAATCCTCACCGTGATGTCGGAGTCACTAAGTTGATTTCTTGACTTAGGCAGACATACAGGGAGGGCTCATGACAGCTCTGCATGCGTTTTTGGCGACCCCGTTCCTCGGTACACCCTACTGGTTCTGGCTGGCATTCCTGGCCATCGTGCTCGCGCTGCTGGTCTTCGATCTCGGCGTGCTGCACCGCGACCAGCACGAAATCGAGATGCGCGAAAGCCTGCTGCTGTACAGCGGCTATTTCAGCGTCGGCATGGCGTTCGGCGGGTGGGTCTGGTGGCAGCTCGGCGCGACCAAGGCGCTGGAGTTCTACACCGGTTTCCTGGTCGAGCAATCGTTGTCGATGGACAACGTGTTCGTCATGGCGATGATCCTCGGCTTCTTCGGCATCCCCCGCAAATATCAGCACCGCGTCCTGTTCTGGGGCATCCTCGGGGTGATCGTGCTGCGTGCCATCATGATCGGCCTGGGCACGGCCCTGGTGCAGCAGTTCGACTGGATTCTCTACGTGTTCGGCGCGTTCCTGCTGTTCACCGGCGTCAAGATGCTGCTGAGCAAGGACCATGAAGAGCACCCGGACCTTTCACAGAATCGCCTGCTGGTGTTCCTGCGCCGGCACATCCGCGTGACTGACGAGCTTCACGAAGGGCATTTCCTGGTACGCCTGCACGACAAGGCCAGCGGCAAGACGCTGCTTTACGCCACGCCGCTGCTGCTGGCGCTCGTGCTGATCGAACTGGCGGACCTGGTGTTCGCCGTGGACAGCGTGCCGGCCGTGTTCGCCATCACCCAGGATCCGTTCATCGTCTACACCTCGAACATCTTCGCCATCCTCGGCCTGCGCGCGCTCTACTTCGCGCTCGCAGCGCTGATGCACCGCTTCGTGTACCTGAAGTACGCGCTCGCGATCGTGCTGATCTTCATCGGCGGCAAGATCTTCCTGCATGGCTTCATCAAGGTACCGGCGCTGCTGTCGCTCAGCGTGACGCTCGGCGTGCTGGCCGGCGGCGTGCTGCTGTCGCTGCTCAGGACGTGCGCCAGGGTCGATGGTTAGCGATGAAAGCCGTGCGACCGTAGGGTGGAAAACTCGCGCAGCGATTTTCCACCGAGGCATCAACGCCGAATCGTCAGCCCGATCAGCCGCGAAACCACCAGGGCGATGTACATCACGCCAGCGAACTGCTCGAGCATCACCAAGGCACGCGCCATCGGCGTAACCGGCAGGATGTCGCCAATGCCAACGCCGGAGAGGATGGTGAAACTCAGAAACAGCAGCTCCAGCCAGGTGCGTGGCGCATCGGGCTCATGCAATGCGGTGAAGCTGCCTGGTATCAGGAGTTGGCAGACGACGAAGCTGTAAGCGAAGGCCCAGGCCAGCAGGGTGAAGGTCGCGCCGACGGCGAACAGTTCGTCGGTGGTGGCGCGCTGGTCCTCCATCATGTAGGCGATCAGGCTGGCGGCGGCGTAGAAGTAGAAGGCCGCCTCCAGCGCTGCCAGTGTCAGCCTCAGCACAGGGTCGCTGCGCACTTCGCCGATGATGGTCAGCGCCAGGATGCATCCCGCCAGGGTGAGGGCTATCCAATGGATCGTCGGGCTGCGCCGCACCATCCGCAGGGCCGCCACCAGCACTACGATGCCGAACGCGCCCATGACCGCCCGCCCGCGGGACAGCTCCTCCAGAAAGGGATAGAGCAGGATGCCCAGCAGCTGGATGAACAACAGGCTGGCGGATGGATAGCGGACCAGAAACGATTGCTGGGCGTTCATGGGGGACGATCACCGGGAAGGGATTGAAGCGTACTGGTTCGCCTGCGCGCCTGGCCAGCGTTCGGCGCTCTGTTCATCGGCATCCTGGTGATCGCCAACGTTCAGGCCCTTTCCCTTTTTGCTCCCATGAAGCAGGATGCCGCCCGGCATGCGGTAGCAGGTGCCGTGCATGCGTTCCGTTCCAATCGAAGGCAGGTGAGTCGTGAGAAAGAAGAAGCCCGTGGACCCGGTTCGCCAGGCCGAAAAGAACCGTGCGCACCGGATTGGCTGGCTGATTGCGCTGGCAGGGATCATCTGTGGCTTCGTGCTGCTTGCGTTGAAGCCTGGCGCGTAGCGCGGTGCGGGGCGCCCGGGCTGGATGCCAGTCCTGGCGGGTTAGCCGATGAAAAACATCGCGATGCAGCACGCGAGCCCCAGCGTCCAGAGAATCGACCTCGTATTGGCCCAGTCGGCGAGATAGGCGCCGATGTATCCGGCCCTTGCGGCGACGAAGGCCATGGCCAGAGCGTCGAGCAGCGGCTGTGAGGCTTGCTGGTGCTCGGCGACGAGAACGCCGGCGATGAAGATCGGCAGTGTTTCGAAGCTGTTCAACTGAGCGGCGTTCGCGCGCGCCTGCCACCCTTGCAGGCTGGCCAGCCACTGGCGCGGGCTGTGGTTATCGAAGCCGCCGTCACGGCGCGGCTTGCCGAAGCCTTTCGACTTGGCGATCCAGGCGCAGGCGATGGGAAGCAGGCAGGCAACCAGAATGCAGCCTTCGGCGATGGTCATTGTGCACCTCAAGAGCGTGGGAACGTGCCGTTCCGTTGAGTCGGTCGCTCCAGACTAGCTCACGCGTGGGCAGGCATTGAGTGCCGAGCCGTTTATTTGCCCGACTTTACCCATCGCGCCACCTCGTTCCGCCGTCGCATTGGTGCGCAGTGCCGACGCTCGCTCACCACGGCGATGCATGGTGAGCGATGAGCGCGTGCTACTTCCTACACGCGGAAGCGGCTGACCAGCGCCTGCAGCTCGTTGCCGAGGCGAGCCAGCTCGATACTCGATGCGGCGGTTTCGTCGCTGGCCGTTGCGGTCTGTTCGGAGATGTCGCGCACATTCACCACGCTGCGGCTGATCTCCTCGGCCACGGCGCTCTGCTCTTCGGCGGCGGTGGCGATCTGCTGGTTCATGGCCTGGATGTTCGAGACCTTGGCGGTGATGTCGTTGAGCGCCAGCCCGGCCTTGCGGGTGAGCTCGACGCTGCTTTCGGTCAGTTCGTGGCTGTTCTGCATAGCGACGGCGACCTGTTGCGTGCCCTGTTGCAGGGCGGCGACCAATTGCTCGATCTCTTCGGTCGATTTCTGCGTCCGCTGAGCCAGGCCGCGTACCTCGTCGGCCACCACCGCGAAGCCACGTCCCGCTTCACCGGCGCGCGCCGCCTCGATGGCCGCGTTGAGCGCGAGCAGGTTGGTCTGCTCGGCGACCGTCTTGATCACGTCCATGACGCTGCCGATCCGGTTGCTTTCGGACTCCAGCCGGGCCATGGCTTCGGTCGAGCGGAGCATCTCCTCGGACAATCGTTTGATCTGGCTGACCGCCTCGGAAACCACCGCGTCGCCCGCGCGTGCTTCGCGATCCGCCGCGCTGGCGGCTTGCGAGGCATCCTCGGCGTTGCGCGCCACTTCCTGCACCGTGGCGGACATCTCGTGCATGGCCGTTGCGACCTGGTCGGTCTCGACCTTCTGGCCGTTCATGCCGGCGCTGGTTTGCTCGGTGACTGCCGACAGCTGCTCGGCGGCGCTGGCCATCTGCGTGACGCTGTCGCGGATACCGCCGATGAGCTCGCGCAGGGTCGCCGCCATGCCCATCACGCCCTGCTGCAGCGCACCGATTTCATCCTTGCGCTGGATGCGGCGCTGGTCGGTCAGATCGCCGGCGGCGATGTTCCTGACGACCACCAGGGTATCCGCCAGAGGGCGGGTGATCTGCCGGGTGATCAGCCAGGCGGCCAGCAGGCCGATGAGCAGGGCCAGCACCGCCACCGTGAGCTGGGTGATCCGGGCTTTGGCGGTGTCGTGCTCGAGTCGGGCGGTCTGGGCCTGGGTCAGGGCCTGGCCGAGGCGGTTGATCTCGTTGGTCTCGCGCTCCATTTCCTCGCGGGCGGCGGCGATCGCTTCGGTCTGGGCGACCACGGCCTCGAGCGCTACGAGATAGCCGTCGAGCGCCTGCTCGGTGACGGCCACCTGAGTGGAAACGCCGTTCCCGAGTACCGTCTTCAGGCGTGCGGCCGACTGCCGGGCCAGGCCGATCTGCTGCTCGACCTGGGCCGCGACCTCGGCGGTGGGGGTGATGTTGTAGCCGCGCATCTGATAGCGCACCAGTTGCCAGTTCATGCGCAGGTCGGCAATCGCCTCGAGGCCCGCGTAGCGATTGTCCGCATGGATCGACGACTGCTCCACCGCCTTGCCCATGGCGGCGATCGGCTCGCTGGCCAGCGCGGCGTGCTTGCCCATGTCCGCACGGGCCGCGTTGCCGGTGACATAGGCGTCGCGCATCCTGTTCAGCGATGCGCGGTAGTGCTGGATCTGCTCGCGCTGCTTTTGCAGAAGCGCCGTGTCTTCCGGGTCGGTGAAGCTCGGCGAGACCTCATCGAGGCGGGTCGCAAAGCGCTCCAGAGCCTGGTTGACGGCCTCGGCCGACTTCGCATCGCCGTTGGCGAGCATGTACTGCAGGCGCGTGACCCGCAGGTCGCTCAGCGCGGCGTTCAGCGAAGCGATCTGCTCCATCAGGGCGCTGCGCTGCGTCACGCTGCCCAGGCTGAGCCAGCCGGAGGCCGCCAGCACAGCCGTCAGCAACAGCACCGAGCCGAAGCCGATCGCCAGCTTCCGGGTCATGCCGAGGTCGGCGAACCAGTTCTTCATTCGATTGTTCTCCTGAACATGGATGGGTTCCTTGTGCCTCCCTCGGCCTGACGCTGGCTCAGTAGACGAACGTCAGCAGCGCGTTGAAGATCAGCGCCGCGACGAAACCCAGCGGCGCCGCGCGGAACAGCAGCTGCGGGAAGAGCGAGGTGCGGCTCTGCTCCGTGGGGCACGAGCCGAGGATCAGGCTGCCGCCCGAGGAGAACGGCGAGATCGAGGTGGCCTGGGCGCCGACGACGATGGCGATGAACAGGATCATCGGGTCAATCCCCAGCGCCGAGGCGATCGGCGGCACCATCGGGAACAGGGCCGGCGTGACCACCCCCAGCGTGCTGGAGAACAGCGACATGAACGCCGCCACCACGCCGAAGACGATCGGCACCAGGATCGGCGGGATGCTGTTGCCGATCCACGACGCCAGGATGTCGATGGTGCCCGCCTTGATGGCCACCGAGATGAGCATGCCGACACCGCAGATCATGATCAGCGTGGCCCAGGGCACCGAGGCCATGGCCTTGCGCTCGTCGCCCAGCTTCAGCAGCAGCGCGATGACCGAGAACAGGCTGGCGATCAGGCCGATGTCCATCTTCGAGTTGATGAAGCCGACCGTCGCGTTGTCCGGCAGGGCGATGCTGGCGATCGGCGCCGCCAGCACGATGGTCATCATCGCCAGCGTCAGCCACAGCGTCATCTTCTGCTCGCGGTTGAGCGGCGTCGGCTCGGTCGCAACGTAGGCCGAGGCCTTCATCGCCTTGCCATGCCCGGTCATGAACACCAGCACGGAGATCACCAGCAGCGGAATGATCAGCGTACTGACGAAGATGCCCGCGGCATTGATGAAGGCCTCGTTTTCCGGGATGCCGGCGTTCGCCATCAGGCCGCGGAAGATGATGCCGCTCTGGCTCGAAACGAAGTTGGCGCCACTCAAGGCACCGTAGTTGACCGCCATCCCGCCGGTGATCAGGCTCATGCCGGTGCGCTCGCAGAGCAGCAGGGTGATCGGCGCCATGAACGCCAGCACCGTGTAATACCCCGCGCCCATCGCCGAAATGACCGTTGCGGTGAAGAACACCGCGAACGGCAGCAATTGCGGCACCGTGCGGCATTGATAGATCAGATGCTCGGCGAGTTTCTCCAGGGTGCCGTTGACCGTGGCGAAGCTGTAGAACAGGCAGACCGAGAAGATGATGAAGAAAATCTTCAGCGGCCACAGGCTGATGACTTCGGAAGGGCTGAGGCCCATCCCGAAACAGCCGATCAGGTAGGCGAAGGCAATGGCGAACAGACCGATGTTGATCTTGGTCTTGTAGCCGAGGGCGACGGCGACGACGATAGCCGCGACAACGAGCAGGCTCATCATGTGGAAGTGTCCTGTTGTTATGGATCGTTTAGCGGTTGACGCCGAAGCCGAACAGCTTCGCCGGGTTATCCGTCAGCACCTGGGCGCGTTCGTCCGCGTCCGGCAGCAACGCCTCGATGAATGCAACCTGCCGGTCGTAATCGGTCTGGTCCTCGAACTGCGTATTAGGCCAGTCGCTGCCCCAGAGGAAGCGCCCGATGCCACCGCTGGCCTCGCGTACCTGCGCCAGCACCTGCGCCGCCTGGGCCAGGTCGGATTGGCTGCGGTACGCGGCAGACAACTTGAGCCATACGCGCTCGTCGCTCAGCAACTCCAGAAACGCCTGGTGGCTGGGTTTACCAGTGTCGATGCCGCCAGTCGGCAGCCCGAAATGGTCGATCACCACGTGGACGCCGCAGGCCAGGATGGCCGGCACGATAGACGCCACGTCCTCGATACCACGCTGGATCTCCACCTGCCAGCCGCGAAGGGCCAGTCGCTCGAACAGGGCGGTCCAGGCCGGGCCACTGTAGTTGGCCAGTGACTTGCCGATGAGGTTCAGGCGGATGCCGACCACGCCGGCCTCGGCCAGCTCATCCAGCTGGTTCTCGCTGACCTCCGCGTCGACCACCGCAACGGCACGCAAACGCTGCGGATAGCGACGCAGCGCATCCAGCATGAAGCTGTTGTCGGTGCCGAGGAAGCTCGGCTGGATCAGCACGCCGTGGGACAGGCCGTGGCGATCGAGATGCTCGAGGTACCGCTCCACCGGTGCATCGTAATCCGGGCTGTAGCGACGGTTCGGGACCATCGGCAGGTCCTGGCGAAAGATGTGAGCATGTGTGTCCACGCCGGTGAGGGCGGATGGATGGCCGGTCATAAGCGATAACCCTGGTCGATTGTTGTCGTGGCAAGCCGCCGTTCGGCATTGATCGCCTCGGGCCGGAATGCGAAGCCAAGGCTCGCTGCCACTTTTGTACTGACATGTAGTCATATATATGAATGGATGACCATATATTCGGAGAAGGATATCTGTCAATCGATGGGTCGGTGTTAAAGTGGCTCCGCTTTGCAAACGAACGGATCGACATGAACGCCCCGACACTCGGATTCGACGAGCGCCTGCCGCTCTATCAGCGCCTGCGGGAAGAAATGCTGGCCAAGATCGCGGCCGGCGAGTGGACGCCCGGCGCGCCCATTCCCACCGAAGCGGAACTGACCAGGCTTTATGGCGTGGCCATCGGCACGGTGCGCAAGGCCGTGGATACGCTGGTCAACGAAGGCTTGCTGCTGCGCAGCCAGGGTCGCGGCACCTTCGTGCGCCGGCCCAACTTCGACGCCTCGCTGGCGCGCTTCTTTCGCCAGGTGAATGCCAGCGGCGGCCGTGAGATCCCCGCCAGCCGAATTCTCGCCAGGACGGTGCAGGAGCCGTCGCCGACGGTGGCCGCGGCGCTGGAGCTGAACGCCGGCGAGCAGGTCATCCACCTGGAGCGCCTGCGCACGGTCGAAGGCCGCACCCTGTTCCACGAGGAAATCTGGCTGCCCGCCACGCGCTTCGGCGCGTTGCTGGATATCGACACCGAGGACTTCGGCGAGCTGCTCTATCCGTTCTACGAGAAACAGTGCGGCCAGTGCATCGCCTCGGCCAGGGAAACCCTCACCGTCGGCGCCGCCGACAACGCCATGGCCAGCATCCTCGCGATCGACGAGGGCGCGCCGGTGGTCAGCATCGAGCGCACCGCCCTGGGCTACGACCGCTTCCCGCTGGAATACCGCCTGTCCCGCGCCGCCGCCGAGGGCTTCCGCTACCAAATCGATATTTCATGAGCGAAAACCGTAGGGTGGAAAACGGCAAAGCCTTTTCCACGCGTCGCTTCCAGGTTGCTCCGCTCAACTGACCGGGAGCGGCGCTGCCCCGGCACTCGACACCACGGATACGCTGCGGCTCGGATAGACCTTCGTCATTACCGCCCATTGCAGGGGCGGCGCCGCATCCAGCGTCAGCGTGTTCACTTCGAGCTGGACCTGGGCCGGATCGTTGCCCGCATAGGCGACCGCCTCGTCGATGGCCCGCCGCCAGGCATGTTCATCGAAACCTGCACCCAACAGGATTGCACTTCCCGTCGCGGCAGATTGGTCGCCTGCCAGAAGGCGAGACATGTACCAGAAATCATCCGAGGCGCTGAGGAACAACTTGCCCTGGTTGTAATTGGCGAACGGGACCTTCAGTTCGATGTAGTGGTAGTAGCCAGGCGCCTCGGCATCGCGTACCCACAGGTCGCACTGCTTGGTCGCCCGGTCCATCTGACCGCGCCGCTGATCGAGCCAGACCTTGTACTCCACCCCGACATCATCACCGGCCCGCAACCCGTAGCGCTCGATCAGCCAGAGATACAGCTCGATCTTCAGCCAGCCCTCGAAGCCGTTGCGCAACCGGGAAAGCTCGGACAACGACGGCGCTCGGCGCAACTTCAGGTCGGTGAGGAACGCCAGGAAGGTGTGGGCGACATGGCTGATGCCGGGCATGGAAGATCCTTTTCTCGAGCGGTCAGGGATGAAGTATGGCGGGTAGCGGCGTAACGGTCGTCATTCTCCCGCGTCCCGTCGCATCGTGGGAGAAGAAAACGGCGAAGCCTTCTCCACGCCTTGCCTCGGACTCGCTTATGATGCGCCGCCTCAACAGCCCCGCTTAATCGTCAGGTCACCATGTCCGTCAATGCCCTCTATACCGACCTGTCCGGTTATTACGACCTGATGTGCGCCGATATCGACTATCAGGCGCAGAGCCACTGCGTTCATCGGCTGCAGCAGCTTTTCGGTAACGGTGGCTCCAGGCATCTCGACCTGGCCTGTGGAACTGGGCCGCATGTTCGTCATTTCATCGATAACGGCTATGACAGCGCCGGGCTCGACATCAACCAGCCCATGCTGGACAGAGCGGCCATTCGCTGCCCCGAAGCGCGCTTTTCCCTGCAGGATATGTGCGAGTTCAGGTTGAGCGAGCCGGTGGACCTGATTAGCTGCTTCCTGTACTCCATCCACTACAGCACCGGGATCGAGCGGCTGAAGACCTGCATCGCCAGCGTGCATGGCGCGCTCGAAACGCAGGGTGTCTTCTGCTTCAACGCCGTCGACAAGCACAAGATCGACAACGATCTATTCGTGAAACATACCGCCCGGCATGAAGGCAGCCGATTCACCTTCAGCTCCGGCTGGAATTATTGCGGCGTCGGCGAGAGGCAGTCGCTGAGGCTCAGTATTGAAAAGGCGAGCGCGGAGCAGACCCAGGTATGGCACGACGAGCATCCCATGGTCGCGGTGGGTTTTGGCGAACTGATTGGGCTGTTGGAGCCGTACTTCGAAGTGCATGTGCTCGAGCACGACTACGGGAAGATCGTTCCTTGGAACGAAACGTCGGGGAATGCGCTGTTTGTCTGTGTGAAGATCTGATCCGCGCGGCTTCAGCTGCCGAGGCGTCGGAAAATACGCAGCAGGGTTCGTTGGTGCCCGTCCGTCGGGCGATCAATGCAAATGCTTGGCTACCGCATAGGTCTCGGTGAGGTGCAGTGCCTGTCGGGCCAGTTGGTCGAGCAGGCGATCGCGCTCTTTCTCCGCGTCGCTCATGGCTTTTTCGCCGTGTTGTTTCACGAGGTAGCCGTGAATCTGCCGGACTTCCTTGGAGTGGAAGATCGGCTCCAGGTCCTGAACCGCCAGCATGCCGTTCGAGGCCTGGCTGCGGGTATTCATCACCACCTGGGGGCCACGAGCCGCCAGCGGCAGGAAACCCAGGGCTTCGAAGTACGGCACCTTGCCGGCTACGCAGGCCACTTCCGCGTGGGGGTAACGCGCCACCATCTCTTCGACCATGGCCCGACCGATGCCTTGCCGACGATGACTTTCCTGCACTGCCAGATAGACCAGCGAGCAGGCGTCGGGATCATCGACATACGGCAGGTACAGCGCGAAGCCGAGCAGGCGAACCGGGTCGTCGCCATCCAGTGCCATGATCAGTTCGGGCTTGCCTGCCTGCGCGCCATCCATGCTGTCGAGGTAGCGATGCACCTCGAACCCCACCACGTACTGATACAGCGGGTACAGCGGGTTGCCGGATGTCAGCGAAACCGCGCTGATATCGCCGAGGTAGTCCACCACCATCTGCAGCACCTGGCTTTTCATCGACTCGGGCGGCGGGGTGTCCAGGTGGGTGAGGGTGAACATGTGATGGCTCCGGGTGGCTCGGAAAAGGCAGCATTGTATCGGGCGCCATGCGCCGAGCGGGGAGAGATGACCGATGGCTGACTGATGGCTCTCACGCTCCTGCGTGGGAGCAAACCACCTGACGCTCTGCGTCGCTGCACGGTAGGCGGCGCGTTGTTACCAGTGCGCGACGTGGAGCGTCGAGGGCAGCGTTCCCACGCGGAGCGCGGGAACGATCGCTGTCAGTCGCTCACTGGCGTGGGGCGGGGGTGGCGTCTTGCGCCGCGGACCAGATGCGGTAGCGCACTTCCATGTCGGCGGGCGCGTAGATCACCAGTGGCAGCTTGCTGTTGTAGCGCACCAGTTGAGGCTCGCCGCCCACGTGCACGAAGGCCTGCTTGCGGCTGTCATCGGGGCAGGCCATCAGGGTGCTGACGGCCGGGCCGACCTGGCCCAGTTCGTAATAGGTATAGCCCCAGCCTTGCACGGTCTTTTCCTGCCATTGGCCACCGAGGCGCTGGTGGTTGCAGTCCACTTCCAGAGTCTTGCCGGCAATGATTTCCACCTTGTGCCCGGCTTCGTTGGCCTGGGGCGGCAGGTCGATCACGTGGCGCTGGTAGCCCTCGGCGGCGGTGGGGTAGGGCTTGAGCGCTTCGGGCGTGGCGGCGCAGGCTGCCAGCGGCAGGGTGCAGAGAAGGGCGATCAGAGGCAGTTTGGGCGAGGTCATGAGGAGTCCTTATCGTAGGCCTTGTGGGCCTTCCGTTGATGGCTGTTGCCGGGTTGGCTGAAGCCAGTGACTGTTTTGAGCAATTCCTGAGCCCGGCAAGGCTGCGGTCGTCGGTAGGATACTCGGCACTTGCGGGTGTTCAGGCGCTGATGCGCGATTTCACACGCTTTGCTGTGGTAGCGCAAGGCGCGATCATGCCCGTCGTCTCGTAGGGTGAAAACGGCGAAGCCTTTTCCACGCGTTGCTCAGCATCACCTACGCATCCTGTCCGGTACTGTCGTCGCCGCACCAATCCCCGGAATAGAAACCAGCCCTGACGGCTCGATGGAAACTGGAATAAGGCCAATCGGCAACGCGGTCCACCAAGCCGTGCTTCCGTGGATTCAGATGCACATAGTCGACGTGATGCCGGTAATCGCGTTCGTCCTGAATCAGGTGCTCCCAATAGCGCCGTTGCCAGATACCTCGCTCACCGCGGACGTGTTGGGTCGCCGTCAGCACCTCGGTTTTCGGCAACCTTTTGGCGAAACCGAACTTGATCACCTTCCAGCGCAGAGCGAAATCGGCGTCACCGGCCGGTAACGTCCAGACGCAATGCATGTGGTCGGGCAGCACGACCCAGGCGTCGATATGAAAGGGATGGCGCGCCAGGGTGGCACGTACCGTATCGCGCAGCAGATCGATATGGCGCACAAGCAGATCGCTTCTGCGGTTCAGCAGATTGACCGTGAAGAAATAGGTTGCACCCGGCACCCGTGCGCGGCGGTATCGAGACATGGCGGCTCATCCTTGAGCGTGGCGTGGTCGGTTGATGCGTATCGGTGGATAAGCAAAGCGCTATCCACCCTACGTCATGCACACCCCTGATTCCGTCAACGCATCCGCATGTAGGGTGGAAAACGGCGAAGCCTTTTCCACGCGTCCCTTCCAGGCTCTCTGATCAGACAAGTCTCTGCCCCGACACCTGCTGAATACCGAACTAAATGTGGGCTCAGGCTCCGTCGTCGTGGTCGCTCAGGCTTATCCAATGCTTGCCTTGCCACCACAACACTTCCACGTAGCGTTTTTCCAGCTTCGGCCCGTCGCTCTGCGATGGCCGCGCGAAATCGACGAAGTGCGGCAAGCAATCCTGGCGTAGCCAGCTCTCGAAGCGTTCCGCCTGGGCGGTTGGGCTGTTGACGATCAGACGGTACACGTTGCCCAGGTCGATCAGGCGTAACGGGCGCGTCCCGCTGCCGAAGTTCAGGCCCTGTTGATTGCAGTGACGATGCAGCGCCTCGATGACGTCCGCATAACCCAGAAACAGCGCGAGGTCGCGGCCGTTGAACCAGAGCTGGCCGTCGACGAAATGATGGATGCGAACAGGCTTGCCTTCGAAATGAAGGGTATGAGTGGTAGGCATTTCCTTTACCTCTGTGTGATTGGTCAGCTTTCTTAGGGCTGGCTGGTGCCGGGAGCTAAGAAACCCCACACAGAGGGCCGGACGTATTTCCCTTTCGGGTCTTGTATTAGCCCACTCCCGACGTCGCAGAGGTGTTTTTCTTGCGCGCACGGGCGGGCCGTAGGCACAAAAAAGCCGCGATGTCGGAAGCGGGCAGGCCGCTGTGTGAGGCGTTTCTTAGGCGCCAGCGGCTAGGGTAGGGGGCGTGTGGGAGGTGGTCAAGCTACGAGCCCAGGAACAAGACGCTCGGGGGGGAGCGATACTGATGGTTCCCACGCCGGAGCGGCTGATGGCTCCCATGCTCCTCCTGCGTGGGAGCCAATTCGCGGTGCTCTGCGCAAGCAAGTGTTCCAGACCATCCGGTAGCGAGGAGCGCTGGGCATCAACGCTGCGTAACGATCGATGATCGCTACTAGCAAATGAGCTCGGCCTGCGTCTGGTGAGCCAAGGCCGGAGCGGTGCGCTCAAGTTCCGCCTGAAGCTCTGCCACCAGGACATCAACCCGACGTTGCGCCTGGGCCACCGAGGCAGCCAACAGTTCGCCACCGACTTCCTGGCCTTCGATCGCGATCTGGTGGATGCGAGTGATCCCGATAAACTCAAGCGCTGTCGCCAGGCTGGATTCCAGATGGTTCATATGTGCCATCTCCCCACCGGCGCCAAAGCCTACGCCGCCCCTGGCGGTGAGGATGACCGCATGCCGTGGCCGCTCTGCGAGCAAGGGGACGTAGGGATCGATTGGTTTGGATTCGTCGACCTCAACCGTCCGGCCCAGACGCACGACCTGATCGATCCAGGCCTTGAGCGCCGCGGGCATGCTGAAGTTGTATAGCGGCGTCCCGATTACCAGCACATCGGCTGCTATCAGCTCATCCACCAGTTGGTCGCTTTCCGCCAGCGCGTTCCTCATCCACGGCTCACGGCGCTCTACCGATGTGAAGGCCGAGGCGATCCAGTCATGGTCGATGAACGAGGGCGGGTTCTGGCCTATGTCTCGATAGGTCACGCTGTCCTGCGTATTGCGGGACAGCCATTGGCTGACGAAACGCTGGCTGAGATTGCGGCTGTGGGAGCCGTGGGCGTCCTTGCCGGCAAGGCCGGGGCGGGCGCTGGCATCGAGGTGCAGAAGGTGCGTCATGGTGGGTCTCCTCTGTAGATGAATTCATCTGTCATTCGCGGTAGACCCAGGCTAGGTTTAGGCTCTGTAAGCGACAAACGATCATTATTTCCGGGTACAGATGAGGAAAACTCAGCCATGGCGAACCGCCGCTTGCCCTCGCTTTCCGCCTTGCGCGCCTTCGAAGCGGCCGCCCGCCATGAGAGCGCCAAGCAGGCGGCGGAAGAGCTTTCCGTCACCGCCACGGCCATCAGCCACCAGATTCGCTTGCTGGAAGAATCGCTCGGCGTAGCGCTGTTCCTGCGCAAGCCGCGCAAGCTGGAGTTGACCGATCAGGGCCGTGAGCTGCACCAGGTGCTGGAAACGGCGTTCGACTCCATCGCCACAACGGTCGACCGCCTCAGTGCGGGGCCCTGCCGCCAGGCGATCACGCTCAGCACCACACCAGCGATAGCGGTCCGCTGGCTGGTGCCCTGGGTGTGCATGCTGCGCGATTCTCACCCGGAGATTGATCTGCGCTTTCACACCTCCCACGAACCGGTAGCGCTGGATGGCGTCACGGCCGATATCGCCGTCCGCTATGGCGACGGCCGCTGGCCAGGGCTGGTGGCGGAGAAGCTGTTCGACAACACCTTCGTCCCGACCTGCAGCCCGCTGCTTGGCTTGCATGATGTGGCAGAGCTGCCCAAGCACTCCCTGATCCACTTCCGCGCCCAAGGCGCGACGTCCGCCCCGATTCATTGGTCTGCCTGGCAGAAACTGGCCAACGTGTCAGGCCTGGACGTCAGCGCCGGGCTGGTTTTCTCCGACGAGACCCACGCCATTTCAGCCGCCATCGGTGGGCAAGGCGTGGCGCTGATGAGTCGGCAGTTGATCGAGGATGAGTTGAGGGAGGGGAGGTTGGTGCAGCCGTTTGGGCCGGTGATGCAGGGAAAGCCGTTTCATCTCGTTTATCCGGAGGGGAGGCGGGATGATCCGACGATTAAGGCTGTGAGGGATTGGGTGGTGGGGGTGCCGGGTGGGTTGTGTGAGTTGTAGTTGCGCGTTTGTGGCGCTGCTGTTTTACGAGGTGGGTCGAAACATTGGTTCCGCCCTGCTGGGCGGGTCACTTTTGTCAGTCGCGACAAAAGTAACCAAAAACGCGTGCCCCGCCATCCGGCCCTACGCTTCGCTCCGGGTTCGTTCGCTGCATCGCCGCTTCAGGGGTCGGTTTAAAGGGCCATCCTGGGCCCTTTAAACCTTTCGCCGCATCCATGCGGCTCAACCCCTTACGCAACGATTGCGCTCACTCTTCTGAAAGGGGCGTTTGGTGGCGCCTGTCAACATTTGCATTGGTAGAACCGTAGGGTGGAAAACGGCGAAGCCTTTTCCACGCGTCACTTCCAGGCTACCTCGCTCAATTCCCCCCTTTTGCAGAGGCCTAGGTGTTTAGGTATCGCTTCGTCCAAGCATCATCGAGCTTTTTCAGCCGCGTTTTGCTTAGCCCTCTCCGCCAAGGAACGTGGCGCCATTCCGAATGACGCAGATAGTTAGCTAATCGAAGACACTTCCTCCAAGACCACCACCGATTTAACCTAAACGCTTCCGTGCGAAGCCTAGCCCGATTTAGATGACCAGTTCCCTTCTTAATATTGGCGGCTTGTATTAATTCATAAGGAGGAAGATCTTCAAGCCTCGCTGCCTCGGCCCAAAGTAAATCAATCATGATCAAACAGCGTCTTCGTATTCCATCGTGACAAACGAGCCACGTCGTCATCTCTCTGCGAAGAATATCGTGACGCTTCTCTTCTTCTGTCGGTCCCAACCTTCCGTAAGCTTGCAAATGACTTGAGTTCCCATCAAGGAGCACTCGTAACGGAGCTCCCTGCCTGAGCAGTTCACTTCCAAAGATCGGATAGACGTCTTGTACTTGAATATGACCTTGGAGTACCCGGGAGCAGAGGTCGCTTAGCATCCCGCAAATATTACGTACCGATGCTTGAGCCCACGATGAGGCTACGCTATTGGAAGTGGCCTGCGTCGCCTCGCGAAGGCGTTGCAAGTCTTCATGATGGGCTACTTGGTAGTAATCAGAAGCTCGTCGTCCAAGAAACACTACCGTTGCCCAATCTCCCTTTAGCTCAATCCACCTGCGTCGATACATCTCTGCCCAGTCGAGCCGTTGTTGTTGCCGCTGTCCCAAAAGAATACCAACTTGCGCGCCGCCCACGAGAACTAAAAGCACGGTTGCCAACGCCGTCAGCTGAGCTTCATTCATGCTAGAGCCTTTCGTGTATGTATGACGATAATAGAGGGAGGAGTCGTTCTCGGTTTTTTATTTTTCTGAGATGGAATTTTTCATCTAAGCGGGAAGGTATTACCCAAATATATCATCAAGGTCAACAAAGTCTAGCTCTGGGCAGCCATCTTTGACCCACTTGCAAACCCACTTGTCGGTTGCTGTCATTGTCGGGTTTTGCATTATGTGTGAGATAAATTTGTTCTTCTCGTCATTGGATAGCGCACTTAGCGAATAGATAGAGGCTCGGCGATTCCAAGAGGCAAGGCTAAGTAAATTTTGTTTTGCTTGTTTGGCCCATGCTTGGTTCTTTTGAATGATTGCTGCAGATGAGGCGGCTATGGTGTTCCCTGAGTACACATATTTTCGAATGGCCTGCTCTTGAAGGAGATCGGGATGCCTCGTTAGGAGCCATTCCATCCATACTCTTGTGCTCAAGCTTTCGAGCTTTCTATCGCTACACAAACTAGAAAATAGCGCCTTCAGCTTCAACAAAGCTGCCGAAGGTAGCGAGTCTAAGTACAAGGCTACGTCATTTATCACTGGCCTGAAAAAGGCGATATCGGTGAGTATGAATTCCGCTAGATCTGGGATTTTTTGTGATTTCGCCCTTCGAATGATAGCGCGCAAAACGGCAAGATCGACATAGCCAAAATTCTTGGCTCTCACCAGAGCATCCAGCAGGGTCTGCGATAGATTATCTTCGCTAGTGTTGTCCTCAGCATCATCTAACGCATCGGCATCTTCAGGCTCTTCATATATTTCATACGGATTCCCTGCTTCAATGTCGTTTAGAATTTCTAGCTTCTCGAGTTGATATTGGTTTTGAAGCTCTTCATGAAGAAATTCGTCAGTGGTTCTGATGCTGGTTTTTTCACCGGACAAGCTAAGTCGATGTTGGTCGTGCAAGTAAATAACCAATCTTTCAAGGATTTCTTCTAGCTCTTTCTGCGAGTCGGAGAATATACGGATGTCATCTACGTACCGAACATGCTCCACGTGGTTGTTTGCAATGAATTGATCGATGTCAATCAATATAGCTTCTGCAAGTACAACTGACGCGGCAGGGCCAACGGGGATTCCTTGGGAAGCCTTGTTATTTAATCGCATCAAAAAGTTTTCGATGGTGGATCCGATCTTCGGAAAGGTGCTTACAGCTTCAATAGAGTTGGCGATGCGATGAAGGTATATTTGATTATAAAAATCACTAATGTCGGTAGAGAGTACGTAATTGTGCCGGCTGGATAGAAGTTCGCAGCTATTTCGATATAGCGGGAACCCTGAGCCATGGGCGAAGAAACTCGAGTCGGTCGGAGATATGCGGTAGGAACAAGCAACGGAAGGTACCATTCTTGCTTGTTCTATGTCGGCGGCGCAAATATAGACGAGGGCTGTGTAGATGAGGGCGTCTAAGGGTTCAAGTTGGTGTACCACACGATAGCCACCCTTCGCTTTGAGCCAAGGTAGTACTTTCGGATTCGTCGTCTGAAGTTGTTGTATGGGAGTTGAGATCAGGTACTGTTTGACTTCTTCCCATGAATGCCAAAGCGCCTTGAACTCGAATGGCTTGGGGTAGAAGTCAGTGTCGTAAAACCAGAAAATATGTTGCCTTGCAAACTCAAGCGATTCATCCGTGAGCATGAAGCCACCTTCAGGCAATCTTAGATGAGCCAAGGCAACACGCTGCCTTGGCTTAAAGAGGGTCAATCCCAGCTCAACGCCCCACCCGTCTGATACTCAATCACCCGCGTCTCGAAGAAGTTCTTCTCCTTCTTCAAATCCATGATCTCGCTCATCCACGGGAACGGGTTGGTGGTGCCCGGATACTCTTCCTTCAACCCGATCTGCGTCAGACGCCGGTTGGCGATGAATTTGAGGTAGTCCTCCATCATCGCGGCGTTCATGCCGAGGACGCCGCGGGGCATGGTGTCGCGGGCGTATTCGATTTCCAGTTGGGTGCCCTGGAGGATCATCTGGGTCGCTTCGTCCTTCATGGCGGCGTCCCACAGGTGTGGGTTTTCGATCTTGATCTGGTTGATCACGTCGATGCCGAAGTTCAGGTGCATGGACTCGTCGCGCAGGATGTACTGGAACTGCTCGGCGGTGCCGGTCATCTTGTTGCGGCGGCCCATGGAGAGGATCTGGGTGAAGCCGCAGTAGAAGAAGATGCCTTCCAGCACGCAGTAGTAGGCGATGAGGTTGCGCAGGAATTCTTTGTCGGTCTCGACGGTGCCGGTCTGGAAGGTCGGATCGGAAATCGAGCGGGTGTACTTGAGGCCCCAGGAGGCCTTTTTCGCGACGCTCGGGATCTCGTGGTACATGTTGAAGATCTCGCCTTCATCCATGCCCAGCGATTCGATGCAGTACTGATAGGCGTGGGTGTGGATCGCCTCTTCGAAGGCCTGGCGCAGGATGTACTGGCGGCACTCGGGGTTGGTGATCAGGCGGTACACGGCCAGCACGAGGTTGTTGGCGACCAGGCTGTCGGCGGTGGAGAAGAAGCCGAGGTTGCGCTTGACGATGCGGCGCTCGTCCTCGGAGAGGCCGTCCGGGCTCTTCCACAGGGCGATGTCGGCGTTCATGTTCACTTCCTGCGGCATCCAGTGGTTGGCGCAACCATCCAGATACTTCTGCCAGGCCCAGTCGTACTTGAAGGGTACGAGCTGGTTGAGGTCGGCGCGGGCGTTGATCATCTGCTTGTCGCCGACGTGAACGCGGGCGGATTCGCCTTCCAGTTCGGCGAGGCCTTCGCGGATGTCGAGCTCGTTGAGCGCCTGCTTGGCGCGGGCGATGGCAGCGGAGTCGTCAGCGGCGACGGCGCGGGCTTCTTCGACGGAGCCGGCGGCTTCGTTGTCCAGCTTGGCGGTGTTCTGTTGCGCGGGCTGTGCGGCAGCGGCGGCCGGCGCGGCAGTGGTGGTTTCTTCTTCGTCGAATTCGTCCCAGCTCAGCATGGCGGTTTCTCCTGATTGGGGACCGGTGGTAGCCGGTCGGAAGTGTTCGGGTGGCTTTTGGTTTGCACGCAAAAGCGGTGTTCCTTCAGGGGAGGGCGGTGGTGCCCGGGTCCCGGTGTTCTGTATTAGGTCGGGGTTTAGGGCCGGCCTTTTGTGTTGTCTGGTGGGGCTGCCCCTCACCCTAGCTCTCTCCCCGGAGGGGCGAGGGGATGGGTTTTGAGGTGGCTTCGGCTATGCGTTAACTCAGGTTGTGAGTTGGCGGATAGCGTTTCGCGAACAAGTTCGCTCCTACGAAGAGCACGCTTATCAGCGGCAGCTCGGTGCGAGCGCGAAACTGAGTGAGTGAGCGCTAGGCGCCGGGTTGCTTTGGCCCCGGAGCGTACTGTTGTACGTGAGGAGCCGAAGCGGCCCGGCAACAACGCGGGCGCCGCTCAGGTTCGTGCGCCAGTTAACTCACTGGCAGGCTTCGCAGTCGGGCTCATCGATGGCACAAGCTTTTGGTACCGGTGCCGGGCCGGCGGACAGTTCCGGGGTCGGAGCCGCCTTCGCCGGACTGCCGCTGAAGCCGTCGCCGCTGCCGTTGGACACGGCGTTGAGCTTGCCGGTGTTGACGGTGGACTTCTCGGTGCTGGTCGCGGCCAGGGCACGGAGGTAGTAGGTGGTTTTCAGGCCACGGTACCAGGCCATGCGGTAGGTCACGTCGAGCTTCTTGCCGCTGGCGCCGGCGATGTAGAGGTTCAGCGACTGCGCCTGGTCGATCCACTTCTGGCGGCGGCTGGCGGCGTCGACGATCCACTTGGTTTCCACTTCGAAGGCGGTCGCGTAGAGGTCTTTCAATTCCTGCGGGATGCGCTCGATCTGCTGCACGGAACCGTCGTAGTACTTGAGGTCGTTGATCATCACCGCGTCCCACAGGCCGCGCGCCTTGAGGTCGCGTACCAGGTAGGGGTTGATCACGGTGAATTCGCCGGACAGGTTCGATTTCACGTACAGGTTCTGGTAGGTCGGCTCGATGGACTGCGACACGCCGGTGATGTTGGCGATGGTCGCGGTCGGCGCGATGGCCATGATGTTCGAGTTGCGGATACCGTTCTTGACGCGGGCACGTACCGGGGCCCAGTCCAGGGACTCGGAAAGGTCGACGTCGATGTACTTCTGGCCACGAGCTTCGATGAGGATCTGCTGCGAATCCAGCGGCAGGATGCCCTGGCTCCACAGCGAACCCTGGAAGGTCTCGTAGGCGCCACGCTCGTCGGCCAGGTCGCAGGAGGCCTGGATGGCGTAGTAGCTGACCGCTTCCATGGACTTGTCGGCGAAATCGATGGCGGCATCGGAACCGTAGGGGATGTGCTGCAGGTACAGCGCGTCCTGGAAGCCCATGATGCCCAGGCCCACCGGGCGGTGCTTGAAGTTGGAATTGCGCGCCTGCGGCACCGAGTAGTAGTTGATGTCGATGACGTTATCGAGCATGCGCACGGCGGTGCGCACGGTGCGCTCCAGCTTGGCGGTGTCGAGCTTGCCGTCGACGATGTGGTTCGGCAGGTTGACCGAGCCCAGGTTGCAGACGGCGATTTCGTCCTTGTTGGTGTTCAGCGTGATCTCGGTGCAGAGGTTGGAGCTGTGCACCACGCCGACGTGCTGCTGCGGGCTGCGCAGGTTGCATGGGTCCTTGAAGGTCAGCCAGGGGTGGCCGGTCTCGAACAGCATGGAGAGCATCTTGCGCCACAGATCCTTGGCCTGCAGGGTCTTGTGGTTCTTGATCTTGCCGTACTCGATCATCGCCTCGTAGTACTCGTAGCGCTCCTCGAAGGCCTTGCCGGTGAGGTCGTGCAGGTCGGGTACTTCGCTCGGCGAGAACAGGGTCCACTTGCCGTCGTCGAACACGCGCTTCATGAACAGGTCCGGAATCCAGTTGGCGGTGTTCATGTCGTGGGTGCGGCGGCGGTCGTCACCGGTGTTCTTGCGCAGCTCGAGGAATTCCTCGATGTCCAGGTGCCAGGTTTCCAGATAGGCGCAGACTGCGCCCTTGCGCTTGCCGCCCTGGTTCACGGCCACGGCAGTGTCGTTGACCACTTTCAGGAAGGGCACGACGCCCTGGGACTTGCCGTTGGTGCCCTTGATGTAGGCGCCCAGCGCGCGCACCGGGGTCCAGTCGTTGCCCAGGCCGCCGGCGAACTTGGAGAGCAGGGCGTTATCGCGGATGGAATCGTAGATGCCGCCCAGGTCGTCCGGCACGGTGGTCAGGTAGCAGGAGGACAGCTGCGGACGCAGGGTGCCGGCGTTGAACAGCGTCGGCGTGGAAGCCATGTAGTCGAAGGACGACAGCAGGTTGTAGAACTCGATGGCGCGGGCTTCGCGCTGTTCTTCCTCGATGGCCAGGCCCATGGCGACGCGCATGAAGAAGATCTGCGGCAGCTCGAAGCGGATGTTGTCCTTGTGGATGAAGTAGCGGTCGTAGAGCGTCTGCAGGCCGAGGTAGGTGAACTGCTGGTCCTGCTCATGGTTGATCGCGGCGCCCAGCTTGGCCAGGTCGAACTCCTTCAGGCGCGGGTCGAGCAGCTCGAACTCCACACCTTTTTCCACGTAGGCCGGCAGCGCCTTGGCGTAGAGGTCGGCCATCTCGTGGTGGGTGGCGGCTTCGGCAACGTCGAGGAAGCCCAGCGCTTCGGCGCGCAGGGTGTCCATCAGCAGTCGGGCGGTGACGTAGGAGTAGTTCGGCTCGCGCTCGACCAGAGTGCGCGCGGTCATCACCAGGGCGGTGTTGACGTCTTTTTCCGCGACACCGTCGTAGAGGTTCTTCAGGGTTTCACGTTCGATCAGCGCGCCATCGACTTCGGCCAGGCCTTCGCAGGCTTCGCGGATGATGGTCTGCAGACGGCCCAGGTCCAGCGGGCGCTGGCTACCATCGGCCTGGGTGACACGAATGCTCGGGTGCGGCTGGGCGATGTCGCTGCCGGCATTGGCGCTCTTGCGCTTGGTGGCCTGGGCTTCGCGGTAGATCACGTAGTCGCGGGCGACCTTCTGCTCGCCGGCACGCATCAGGGCCAGTTCGACCTGGTCCTGGATTTCCTCGATATGGATGGTGCCGCCGGAGGGCATGCGGCGCTTGAAGGTGGCGGTGACCTGCTCGGTCAGGCGCGCGACGGTGTCATGGATGCGCGAGGAAGCGGCGGCGCTGCCACCTTCCACTGCGAGAAAGGCCTTGGTGATGGCAACGGTGATCTTGTCATCGGTGTAGGGCACCACGGTGCCGTTGCGCTTGATCACGCGTAGCTGGCCCGGCGCGGTGGCGGCCAGATCCGGTGTGGTATCGGCTGCCTGCGAATTCTCGCGAATGGACTCGTTCTGCATGGGGGTCTCCGGATTCTCTTTATGTCGCTGTCGCACGTTAGGTATCAAGGCCATTCTGCCGCGGCCCGTGGTCTCGGTTATTACAGTGGCGCGCGCTGGTGCGCGACGCATGGGATGTCTCTGAAGGACGCTACGAATCGAATGTCACGAAGCATAGTCATCACCCGTGAGGATCACAACCTTGAAACACAACATATAGTGTGATGCGCTTGGTGGGACAACCATCCATGGGCATCGGGAGAGGCATCGCCCCGGTACCTCCATCTGCTGCCGAACGCGCTGTTTCCTGGCTTGCGGGGCGATGTCGTGGGTGCCGGGTGAGGCGTTGAAATAAATGCCTTGCTTTTTTGCGATCTTGTGTCTTTGGCTGATTTCAGCCCCAACATATTGGGCCTGATCGCAAGCGGGCGACACGATAGTGCCGATCATGACCTAAATCAAGGCGCGGAGCAGGAACAACCTGTGGATAACATGTGGGCGATTTGTGGGTGAAAAAGGCCGGCGCCAAAGCAGGCCGCATGGGCCAAGGGATAGCGGGCAACCGACGAAATGCCGTGGGAATTGAGCCTGCTCAAGGCCTTTCGCCCGCATTGCGAAAACACTATATGTAGTGTTCGGAAAAATGACCGCTTGGGGCGCTCCGGCTATTGTCCGCAGCGCTGGCCGGTTACCTGGCCTGGTAGGGAGCTCGCCGTCATCACGGCGATGAATCCGGTGGGGCTGTCGCGATTGCCATCCCGCTGCGCCGTGAAGATACAATCGGCCGAAGCATTGAGGGAGTGAAGTAGATGGAACAAGGTGCCTGGCGCATCCTGATCGTCGAGGACGATCAGCGGCTGGCCGAGCTGACCCGCGAGTATCTGGAAAGCAACGGCCTGCAGGTTTCCATCGAGGCCGATGGCGCACTCGCGGCGCAGCGCATCGTCGAGGAGGCGCCCGATCTGGTGGTGCTTGACCTGATGTTGCCCGGCGAAGACGGCCTGTCGATCTGCCGCAAGGTCCGAGATCGTTATGACGGCCCCATCCTGATGCTCACGGCGCGGGCCGACGATCTCGATCAGGTGCTGGGGCTGGAAACCGGCGCCGATGACTATGTCTGCAAGCCGGTGCGCCCACGGCTGTTGCTGGCGCGGATCCGGGTCTTGCTGCGCCGCCGCGAGAGCCCAGAGGGCGTGGCAGTGAACGCCAGGCGGCTGCAATTCGGCCCGCTGGTGATCGACAGCGCCCTGCGCGAGGCCTGGCTGCGCGAACAGCTGATCGAGCTGACCGGCGCCGAGTTCGACCTGCTCTGGTTGCTGGCGTCCAATGGCGGGCGCATTCTTTCCCGCGAGGAGATCTTTGCCCAGTTGCGCGGCATCGAATACGACGGCCAGGATCGTTCCATCGACGTGCGCATTTCGCGCATCCGGCCGAAGATCGGCGATGACCCGGAGCATCCGCGCCTGATCAAGACCGTGCGTGGCAAGGGCTATCTGTTCGTCTCCGAAGCCTTTGCCTGAGCGATGCCGCCGGTGATCCCGCTGTGCGTCGCGCGTGAGACCCTGGACGCCTGATGAATTCCATCTTCCTGCGTATCTACGGCGGCATGCTGGCAGTGCTGGTGCTGGTGGCACTGCTGGGCGCTGGCGGCCTGCAGCTGCTCAACGAGGTCCGCGCCGACAAGCATCGCGAAAGCCTGGCCGGCGGCACCTTCCGCCTGATGGCGTACAACATGCAGAGCATGACGCCCATCGAAAGGCGCCAGGCGGCCAATCTCTGGGGGCGCCTGCTGGGCATTCCGCTACGGGTACGCACCCTCTCGGACGTGAGTTTGGAGAGCCGCCTCGAAGCCCGCCTGCTGCGCGGCCAGGTGCTGGTCGAGTCGCTGCATCCGGGCCGAGTCACCGTGTACGCGCTGGTCAGGGCCAGCGACGGGCTGGTGCTGACCGGCGATGTCGAGCAGGTCAGCGAACAGCTGGCGCGGGCCACCATCTACCTGCTGATCGACGAACTGGTGCGTTATCCCGAGGAGGAACAGCCCCAGCGGCTTGCGGAGCTCAAAGCCAGGCACGGTTTCGGTTACGAGCTGAGCCTGTTGACCCGCGACAATGCCAACCTCGACGACGATCAGCGCCGCCGCCTGGATGAGGGCGATACGGTGATGGCGCTCGATCGCGGCGGCGACGCGATCCGGGTGTTCGCCGCCGTCGCCGGCACACCCTGGATCATGCAGCTGGGGCCGCTGTACCAGATGAACCCCTATCCCGCGCAGTTGCTGCTTTTGATCGGAGTATTGGGGCTGTCGCTGATCGGCCTGACGGTCTATCTGCTGGTGCGTCAGCTGGAACAGCGCCTGAGCGAGCTGGAAGGCGCAGCCACGCGCATCGCCAGCGGCAATCTGGAGGTGCGCGTGCCGGATGCCGGCACCGATTCGGTCGGGCGTCTGGCGGCCGCCTTCAATGACATGGCCAGGCATCTGCAGCGCCTGCTGGCGGTCCAGCGCGAGATGGTCAGCGCGGTCGCGCACGAGTTGCGCACGCCGGTCGCGCGGCTGCGTTTCGGTCTGGAGATGGCCGGTGATGCGGAAGACGCGGCCACCCGCGGCAAGTACCTCGATGGCATGGACACCGATATCGAGGACCTGGACCGGCTGGTGGACGAGATGCTGGTGTACACCCGCCTCGAACGCGGTTCGCCGGCGCTGGCCTTCAGCGCGGTCGACCTGGCGGCGCTGGTCGATCAGGTGATCGGCGAGCTGGCGCCCCTGCGTGCGGACGTGACGGTAGAGCGCGGTCATTGCCTCGTGGTGGCCGACGGCGGCAGTTGGGCCCAGGCCGAGCCGCATTATCTGCGGCGCGCCTTGAGCAACCTGGTGACGAATGCCATGCGCCACGCCGAAACGCGGGTGCAGGTCAGCTTCATCATCGACGCGCAACAGGCTCGGCTGGTGGTCGACGACGATGGGCCGGGCGTACCGGAGGAGGCCTGGGAGCGCATCTTCACCCCCTTCCTGCGGCTCGACGACAGCCGCACACGTGCGTCGGGCGGGCATGGCTTGGGGCTGTCGATCGTGCGCCGGATCATCTACTGGCATGGCGGCCGCGCCGGGGTCGGCAGCAGCGAGCTGGGCGGCGCGCGTTTCAGCCTGACCTGGCCGCGCGAGCAGGTTGTCCCGTAGGGTCGAATTCATTCGACCGCAGAGAGGGCACAGGTCGAACAAGTTCGACCCTACATGTGCTCGTGCTCTGTAGGGCCGAATTTTTTCGGCCGCAGAGGCAACAGGCTGAACCCGCTCGGCTTGATCCTCTAGTGAAACGCCGACCTATCTCGGAATGCTGACAAGGCTCAGCAGATAACCCTCGAACAGCGCGAACTGGCCTTCGAGCTCGGCGCCGGTCCGCCACTCTCGAGACAGATCGTTGAGCAGGCGCAGGCGCGCATGGCCGTCGGCATCATGCTGAATCAGCTCGGCTTCCTGAAAGTAGAAACGCTTCTGCACCAGCGGGTAGAGCGCCTTGAACAGGCTCTCCTTGATCGAGAAGGTCAGGGTCACCCGCAGCGCGCGCTGTGCTTCGGGCAGTTCGGCGTAGCCCAGCAGTTCAGCGGGCGTGAGAATTTCCGCAGCCAGGCGATCGGCGCGGGTGCTCGGCAGCAGTTTCTCCACGTCCAGCCCAAGACCGCGCCAGTGCTCGGCGCGGGCTGCCACCGCAGCGGCCCAACCGGCACCGTGAGTAATGGAACCCACCACGCCGGCGGGCCAGCAGGGCGAGCGATCCTCGGCTACCGGGAGAATCAGCGGTGCCCCGGTGAGCCGTCGCAGCGCCTCGTGCGCGCAGATCCGCCCGGCGAGGAATTCGGTCTGGCGCTTGTTCACCGCCTTGAGCGGCGCGATGCCCCAGCGGGTGAAATCCTCGGGGTCAAGCCGTTCCGGGTCGAAGCGGGTACTGAGTAGTTGCACGCCGGGCAACGCACGGGGCAGCGGCCAGTGATCAAGCAGCGGCGCGCAGCAGGCTGGAAGAGTGGGTGGCTGGGTCATGTGGCTCATTGTGCCTCAACTCCCGCGGGTGGAGGCGCGAGGATGCGTGGCGCGGCTTCGATGATCTGCCGTGACAGGTTTTCCATCCGCGGCGACTGCACCTTCCAGGTATGCCAGTAGAGGGAGATGTCCAGCGGGGCATCCGGCGCCAGGTCGACGACTTCGCCTCGCGCCAGGGCGTCCTGCGCCAGCGACTCGGGCACCATGCCGTAGCCCAGGCCATGGCGAATGGCGCTGAAGTGCGGTTCGGAGCCCGGTACGTAGTGGCAGGGGTAGGCACCTTCGGGCAATCCCATCCATTGCAGCAGGCAGGATGAGGTCAGGCTGTCCTTGTGCGAATAGGCCACCACCGGCGCCTTGCGCGCGGCGTTGCGGCTCAGGCCGTTGGCGAAGTGGCGGTCGCGAAACGCCACGCTGGCGAGCAGCCGATAGCGCATGCTGCCCAGCGGGCTCGCGGTGCAGCCGCGCAGCGGCTTGGGTTCGGTGCTGATGCAGCCGACCGCCAGGCCCGATTCGAGCAGGTTGTAGGTGTGGTCCTGATCCTCGACGATCAGGTCGAGCAATACCTGCTCGCGAATCAGCACCTCGGCCAGCGCCGGGAAGAACCAGGTGCCCAGGGTGTCGGCATTCAGCGCGGCGACCACCATCAGCGGCGCGTCGCTGCGTTCGGCGAGTTCGGCCATCAGGTCGGATTCGAGCAATCGCGCACGCTTGAGGTATTGCAGCAGGCGCTGGCCGGTCGCGGTGGCGCGACAGGGCCGGCTGCGTACCACCAGGGCGCTGCCGAGTGCGCTTTCCAGCGCACGCACCCGCTGCGAAATCGCCGGCGGGGTGAGGTGCAACCGTGCGGCGGCCTGTTCGAAGCTGCCGGTCTTGATGACGAAGCGGAAGGCCTCAGTCTGCCTGGGATCGAGATTCATGCGGTGGCGCCAGATTAAGAAAATGTTTGTATAGCCTAAAAATACTTACTCGTGCGTCATGAGTATGGATTTGCCTCATAATCGCGCCGCTTTCATTCCTGCCTGTCCATTCCGGAGTCGCCCGTGACGTTGCTGCATATCATCTACCTGGTCGCCATCACCGCCGAAGCCATGTCCGGTGCCATCATGGGGATGCGCCGGGGCATGGACCTGTTCGGCATCTGCCTGCTGGGCACCGTGACCGCACTGGGCGGCGGCACTGCGCGCGACATCCTGCTGGGGCACTATCCGGTGGGCTGGATCGCCAACCCCGAGTACCTGACCTTCACCATCGGCGCGGCCATCGTGACCGGCTTCGTCGCGCGGCACATGCATCATCTGCGCAAGGTGTTCCTCATCGTCGACGGCCTGGGGCTGGTGGCGTTCACGGTGATCGGCTGCGGCGTGGGCATGGAGATGGGGGCGCACCCTTCGATCGTGGTGCTGGCCGGCGTGATCACCGGTATCTTCGGTGGCCTGCTGCGCGACGTGCTGTGCAACCAGGTACCGATGGTGCTGCAGCGCGAACTCTACGCCACGGTGGCGCTGTTCACCGGCGTGCTCTACGTGGGGCTGCTGTGGTTGGGCATCGGCAACAGCATCGCGTCGCTGGTCGCGCTCTGCGCCGGCTTCCTGTTCCGCATGCTGGCGATGACCTTCCAGTGGAAGCTGCCGGATTTCCAGGGCAAGGAAATCCGCGGCCTGGATTGAGTCCGGCGGTACCATGCGTTGCAGATTCAGGGAAGTCGAGCGCTACACTAGGTGCCAGTCAACCAGGGAAACGGAACCGTGCTGAGACATCTGGGAATCAAGAGCCGCGTGCTGGTGCTGTCGTTGCTGCCCGGCACGCTGCTGGCAGTGGTGCTGGGCATCTACTTCACCGCGATGCAGCTCTCGGAGATGCGCCTGCAACTGCAGGAGCGCGGTCATCTGCTCGCCGAGCAACTGGCGCCGCTGGCGGCCCCGGCAATGGCCCAGGGTTACAGCAAGCGCTTGCAGCGCATCCTCAATCAGATACTCGATCAGCCCGACGTGCGCTCGGTGGCGGCGCTGGATACCGGGCGCAACCTGCTCGCCCACGCCGGGCCGAACATGATCACCCCCTCGCCGCCGGCCGATCCCGAGGCGCTGACCCAGGTCAGCAGCCTGGAAACCACGCGCATCCTGATGCCGGTGCAGGGGCGCCATCTGAACTTCGCCACCGAGGCGCCGGGCAACGTGGAGCGCCAGGTCGGCTGGCTGGAGCTCGAGCTGTCCCACCAGGGCACCTTGCTGCGCGGCTACCGCAGCCTGTTCACCAGTCTGTTGCTGATCGGCGCGGGCCTGATCGTCACCGCCTTGCTGGCGTTGCGCATGAGCAGCACCATCAGCGCGCCGCTGCACCGGGTGAAGGCGGCGGTGGCGCAGCTCAAGGACGGCTATCTGGAAACCAGGCTGCCGGCGCTGGGCAGCCACGAGATGGATGAGCTCGCCTCGGGCATCAACCGCATGGCCGAGGCGCTGCTCAGTGCACGCGAGGAGTTGCAGCAGAGCATCGACCAGGCCACCGAGGACGTGCAGCAGAACCTGGAAACCATCGAGATCCAGAACATCGAACTGGATCTGGCGCGCAAGGAGGCGCTGGAAGCGAGCCGGATCAAGTCCGAGTTCCTCGCCAACATGAGCCACGAGATCCGCACGCCGCTCAACGGGATCCTGGGCTTCACCCACCTGCTGCAGAAAAGCGATCTCACCCCGCGTCAGCAGGATTACCTGGCGACCATCGAAAAGTCCGCCGACAGCCTGCTGGGCATCATCAACGAGATTCTCGACTTCTCGAAGATCGAAGCCGGCAAGCTGGTGCTGGAGAGCGTGCCCTTCAACCTGCGCGACCTGATCGAGGACACCCTGACCATTCTCGGCCCGGCCGCGCACGCCAAGCAGCTGGAGCTGGTCAGCCTGGTCTATCGCGACACGCCGCTGTCGCTGGTGGGCGATCCGCTGCGGCTCAAGCAGGTGCTGACCAACCTGGTCAGCAACGCCATCAAGTTCACCAACGAAGGCACCGTGGTGGTCCGCGCGATGGTCGAAGACGAGCGCAGCGACCGTGCTCAGCTGCGCATCAGCGTGCAGGACACCGGCATCGGCCTGACCGATCAGGACCTGCGCGCGCTGTTCCAGGCGTTCAGCCAGGCGGACAATTCGATCTCCCGGCAGCCCGGGGGCACCGGCCTGGGGCTGGTGATTTCCAAACGCCTGATCGAGCAGATGGGCGGTGAGATCGGCGTCGACAGCATTCCCGAGGAAGGTTCCGAATTCTGGGTCAGTCTGAGCCTGCCCAAGGCGCGCGACGATGCCGAGGACCTGCCGCGTGCCGCGCTGCTGGGGCGCCGGGTGGGACTGCTGGAACAGCATCCGCTGGCGCGCCAGGCGTTGCAGCATCAGCTGGAGGCCTGCGGGCTGGCGGTACTGCCGTTCGACAGCCTCGATCAGTTGCAGGATGCGGTGGTCGCCGCGCGGGCGAGCGAGCAGCCGATCGAGATCGCGGTGCTGGGTGTGACCATGCGTGAAATCTCGCCGCCGCAGCTGTGCCAGCGGCTGTGGGACTTCGAGGCGTTGGGCTGCAAGTGCATCGTGCTCTGTCCCACCAGCGAGCAGGCGCAGTACCACGACGCCCTGCCCGAAACCCACACCCATACCCAGTTGCAGGGCAAGCCGGCCTGCACCCGCAAGCTGCAGCAGGTGTTGCTGGAACTGCTGCGTCCGCCGCAGGCATTGGTCGAGCAGATGCCGGTTTCCGATAGCCGACCGCCCAGCGTGCTCTGTGTCGATGACAACCCGGCCAACCTGATGCTGCTCGAAACCCTGCTGACCGACATGGGCGGCGAGGTGGTGGCCGTCAGCAGCGGGCAGCAGGCGCTCGAAGTCGTGCAGCAGCAATCGTTCGACATGGTCTTCATGGACGTGCAGATGCCCGGAATGGACGGCCGGCAGACCACCGAGGCGATCCGTCGCTGGGAGCTCGAAAGCGGTCAGCCGCCGCTGCCCATAGTCGCGCTTACCGCCCACGCGCTCTCCAACGAGAGGCGCTCCCTGCTGCAGAGCGGCCTGGACGATTATCTGACCAAGCCGATCAGCGAGCGGCAGTTGGCCCAGGTGGTGCTGAAATGGACCGGCCTGCCGTTGCGGCGGGGCGCTGTCGCGGTACCGGCCGAGAGCATCGCGGCGGAGAGCGAACTGAAGGTGCTGGATGCCGAAGAGGGGCTACGCCTGGCCGCCGGCAAGGCCGACCTGGCGGCGGATATGCTGAGCATGCTGCTGGCGTCGCTGGAGGGCGACCGCCAGTCGATTCGCGAGGCCCGTGCCGCCGAGGATCAACAGGCGCTGATCGACCGCGTGCATCGCCTGCACGGCGCCACCCGTTACTGCGGCGTGCCGCAGCTGCGCGCGGCCTGCGAACGCAGCGAGACCCTGCTCAAGCAGCACCACCCGAGCGCCGGCAGCGCACTGGATGAACTGGACAGCGCCATCGAGCGACTGGCGCGCGAGGCTCGGGTCTTCTAGTCACGAAGCCTCAGGCCTTTCGACCTTCGGGGCCTTTAGCGTCTCTTGCCTTCATTCCCCCATGACCAGGCCCTCGCGGCGAGGGTCGGCGCCGCCGAACCAGCCGCTGGCCGTACGCTGGATGGCCTGCAGGCCGCTGGTCATCTCGCTTTCGCGCACCTCGTGGCCGCGTGCTTCCAACGCCTTCAGGCTGCTGCGCGGAAAGCGTCCGGCCTCCAGCATCGTCGGGCCGTTGTAGCTGGCGAAGTTCGGCAGGTCGATCGCCCGCTGCGCATCCAGGCCCCAGCCATACATGCCGAGCAGGGTTTTCGCGGTGAAGTGGATGATCGCCGCGCCGCCCGGCGAACCGACGCTGGCCAGCAGCCGGCCGCTATCGGCCTCGAACACCAGTGTCGGGCTCATGCTCGAGCGTGGCCGCTTGCCCGGTTCGACGCGATTGGCCACCGGTTTGCCCTGGGCGTCACGCGGCTCGAAGGCGAAGTCGGTGAGCTCGTTGTTCAGCAGGTAGCCGCCCGGCAGCCCGGTGCCGCCGTCGTTGAGCAGGCGCGAGCCGAAGGCCTGTTCGATAGAGGTGGTCATCGCCAGCGCGTTGCCGTCGGCGTCGACGATGCTGATGTGGCTGGTGCCGTACTCCGGCTGCTCGGGTTGCGGCGCGAAGGCCAGCGGCAGCGGCCCCGGGTTGCCCGGCTCGGCGGTACCCATGCTGGTCGGGCCGATCAGGCTGGCACGTTGCTTCAGGTAGCCCGGGGCCAGCAACGTATTCCAGTCGCCGCCCGGCGCCGGGGTGAAGTCCGGGTCGGCCAGGTACTGCGCGCGGTCGGCATAGGCCAGGCGCGCCGCCTCGGTGTAGCGGTGCAGGAAGTCGGCGGACGGCAGGCCCTGCTCGAGAGGTGCCAGCGGCCCCAGTTGCTCCAGCAGGCCGAGAATCTGCATCTGAGCGATGTGTCCCGAGGAAGGCGGCGGGAAGCCGCAGACCTGGTAGCGCTGCTGCCACAGGGTACAGATGGCTTCGCGCTGGCGCGGCTGATAGCCATCCAGGTCGCTGAGCGACAACCGCCCCGGATTGCTCGGGTGTCGATTCACCTGTTGCACCAGCGCCTCGGCGTTTTCGCCCTGATAGAAAGCGGCGCTGCCGTGTTCGGCGATCTCGCGCAACAGCGCGGCGAGGGCGGGATTGCGCAACCGATGGCCGACTGGCCAGGGGTTGCCGTCGGCCTGGTAATAGAAGGCCGCGGCCTGTGGATCGTCACGCAGGGCCGGGTCCTTCTGCAGCAGGCCATGCAGGCGCGGGCTCACCGGGAATCCGTCGTCGGCGAGGTGGATGGCGGTCTGGAACAGCGATTTCCAGGGCAGCTTGCCGTGCTCCCGGTGCGCTTGTTCGAGCATCTTCACCGCGCCGGGCACGCCTACCGAACGGCCGCCGATCACTGCCTGCTGGAAGTTCATCGGCGTGCCGTCCGGTTGCAGGAACAGTGTTTCGTCGGCGGCGGCCGGAGCCGTCTCGCGGCCGTCCAGGGCGACCACGCGCTCACCGTCCCAGTGCAGCAGAAAGGCGCCGCCACCGATCCCGCTGGATTGCGGCTCGACCAGGGTCAGCACCATCTGCACGGCCACGGCGGCATCCAGCGCGCTGCCGCCCGCCTTGAGGATTTCATAACCGGCCTCGGTCGCCAGCGGATTGGCCGCCGCCACGGCGAAGCGCTCGGTGGCCCAGCCGGGTTTGGCGGTATAGCCGGTAGCGGCTTCGGGAAGAGCGGGTACCGACACGTCCGTTTCGGGACTCTGGCAGGCCGCCACGCCCAGTAGCAAAAAGCCTGAAAGAAGTGCCGTGCGGGTATCGAGCATGGAATTTTCCCCGATGCAGAAGAAAAGAATCAGCAGCTTACAGAACGGGATGACTCCCGCCGATGGGGGCGGGTTCGTTCATGCCCTGCGCCTGGGTCGTGGAACCACCTCGGACATGGGCCCAGCGGTCTGCCCGTGATCGGTCGATGCCGGTATCATGTGCGCCTTTTCACGCCGTGCGGTTCAACCACGCCATGACAATTCAGTACCCGACCATTGCCGACTGCGTCGGCAACACTCCGCTGATTCGCTTGCAACGCCTGCCGGGCGAAACCACCAACACGCTGCTGGTCAAGCTCGAAGGCAACAATCCGGCTGGTTCGGTCAAGGATCGTCCGGCGCTGTCGATGATCGCCCGTGCCGAGGCGCGTGGCGACATCAAGCCCGGCGACACCCTGATCGAGGCGACTTCGGGCAATACCGGCATCGCCCTGGCCATGGCGGCGGCGATCAAGGGCTACAAATTCATCCTGATCATGCCGGACAACTCCAGCGCCGAGCGCAAGGCGGCGATGACCGCCTACGGTGCCGAGCTGATCCTGGTAAGCAAGGAAGAGGGCATGGAAGGCGCCCGCGACCTGGCGCTGAAAATGCAGGCCGAGGGGCGCGGCAAGGTGCTCGACCAGTTCGCCAACGGCGACAACCCCGAAGCGCATTACAGCAGCACCGGCCCCGAACTCTGGCAGCAGACCGGCGGCAGCATCACCCATTTCGTCAGCTCCATGGGCACCACTGGCACCATCATGGGCGTGTCGCGCTACCTCAAGGAGCAGAACCCGGCGGTCCAGATCATCGGCCTGCAGCCGATGGAAGGCGCGGCGATTCCCGGTATCCGCCGCTGGCCGCAGGAGTACCTGCCGAAGATCTACCAGGCCGAGCGCGTAGACCGCGTGGTCGACATGTCCCAGGCGGAGGCCGAACAGGTCATGCGCCGTCTGGCCCGCGAAGAAGGCATCTTCTGTGGGGTTTCCTCGGGTGGCGCGGTGGCGGCTGCGCTGCGGCTGTCGCGCGAAGTGGAGAATGCGGTGATCGTGGCGATCATCTGCGACCGGGGCGACCGCTACCTGTCGACCGGCGTCTACGACGAACCGAAATGAGCAACCTTTTCCCAACTGGCTGGAGCAACTGATGGCCCGTCACGGCGGCGGCCTGCGCTTCCAGCCCAGCGGTGGCGAAAGGAAACCGCAGATTCCGGTGGGCAAGAAACAGCGCCTGAGCGTCGAGCGCCTGGCCAACGATGGGCGCGGCATCGCCTTCGTCGAGGGGCGTACTTGGTTCATCGAAGGGGCGCTGGCGGGCGAGCAGGTCGAAGCACGGGTGCTGGCGGCACGCAGTCAGGTGGTCGAGGCGCGGGTCGAACGGGTGCTCGCCGGCAGTGCCCAGCGACGCGCCGAGCCCTGTCCCCATGCACGTGTGTGCGGCGGTTGCACCTTGCAGCACCTTTCCGCTGAGGATCAGCTGGCGCTCAAGCAGCGCAGCCTGGCTGAGCAACTGTCCCGTGTGGCCGGCGTCGAGCCCGAGCAGTGGGCCGCGCCGCTGACCAGCCCCGAGTTCGGCTATCGGCGCCGCGCGCGCCTGGCGGTGCGCTGGGACAACAAGGCGCGGCGGCTCGACGTGGGCTTTCGCGCCAGCGCCAGCCAGAACATCGTTTCCATCGAACAGTGCCCCGTGCTGGTACGGCCCTTGCAGTTGCTGTTGCCGGCGCTGCTGGCGGTGTTGAAGGCGCTGGACAAGCCGCAGGCGATCGGCCATGTCGAGTTGTTCAGCGGCACGGCCGAAGCGGTGCTGGTGCGGCATACGGCCCCGCTGAGCGATTTCGACCGCCAGCGACTGGTCGCTTTCGCCGGCGAGGCGGGCGTCCAGCTCTGGCTCCAGGGTGAAGGGCCGGCGGCACCGCTGCGGCCCGCACAGGTGCTGGGTTATCGCCTGGCCCAGTGGGACCTGCAGCTGGAATGGCGGCCGGGCGATTTCGTCCAGGTCAACGAGCCGGTGAACGAGGCGATGGTCGCCCAGGCGCTCGACTGGCTGGCTCCCGTGCAGCATGCACGCGTGCTGGACCTGTTCTGCGGGCTGGGCAATTTCGCCTTGCCGCTGGCGCGTGCCGGGGCGCAGGTGACGGGTGTGGAAGGCGTCGAGGAGATGGTCGAGCGGGCGCGCACCAATGCCGTGCACAACGGCTTGGAGAATGCGCACTTTTATCGAGCGGACCTGTCGAAGCCGCTGGCCGAAGCCGGCTGGGCATGCGAAGGTTTTCACGCCGTGCTGCTCGACCCCCCGCGCGACGGGGCCTGGGAAGTGGTGCGGCAAATGGCGACACTGGGTGCGGAGCGTATCGTCTACGTTTCCTGCAACCCGGCAACGCTGGCGCGCGATGCGGCCGAGCTGGTGCGCCAGGGTTACAGGCTCAAGCGTGCCGGGATGCTGGACATGTTCCCGCAGACGGCCCATGTCGAGGCCATGGCGCTGTTCGAGCGCCCGGCGGGTTAGACGGGCGAACCGCCCGTGGATCAACCGACCGGCACAGAGAATGTCGGCGTACGCGACGCAGTTGCTGCGTAGAAGGAAGGTAATCAGATGGTCCAGGTCAGAGCTCTTCAGCCGATCAACACCGACGGCAGCATCAATCTCGATGGCTGGCTCGATCACGTGCTGGGCATGGACCCGGCACTCGACCGCGCAGCGCTGAAGGAAGCCTGCGAGTTCGCCCGCGAAGCGGAGCAGCAGGCCAACGCCGCGCAGAATCTCTGGAGCGAGGGCACCTCCAGTTACCGGATAGGCCTTGAGATCGCTGAAATCCTCGCCGACCTCAAGCTCGACCAGGACAGCCTGGTCGCCGCGGTGATCTATCGCGGCGTGCGCGAAGGCAAGGTGCAGCTCGCCGACGTGCATCAGCGTTTCGGTCCGGTGGTGGCCAAGCTGATCGAGGGTGTGCTGCGCATGGCGGCCATCAGCGCCAGTCTCAATCCGCGCGAATCCCTGGTGCTGGGCACCCAGACCCAGGTGGACAACCTGCGCCGGATGCTGGTGGCCATGGTCGACGACGTGCGTGTCGCGCTGATCAAGCTGGCCGAGCGCACCTGCGCCATCCGTGCGGTGAAGAATGCCGATGACGACAAGCGCCACCGCGTGGCGCGCGAGGTGTTCGATATCTACGCGCCGCTGGCCCACCGGCTGGGCATCGGCCATATCAAGTGGGAGCTGGAGGACCTGTCCTTCCGCTACCTGGAACCCGAACAGTACAAGCAGATCGCCCAGTTGCTGCATGAGCGACGCCTGGATCGCGAGCAGTACATCGACAACGTGGTGCAGCAACTGCGCGACGAGCTGACCGCCGCCGGCATCCAGCCGGAGATCGACGGTCGCGCCAAGCACATCTATTCGATCTGGCGGAAGATGCAGAAGAAGGGCTTGCAATTCAGCCAGATCTACGACGTTCGCGCCGTGCGCGTGCTGGTGCCGGAAGTGCGCGATTGCTACACCGCGCTCGGCATCGTGCATACGCTGTGGCGACACATCCCCAAGGAATTCGACGACTACATCGCCAATCCCAAGGAGAACGGCTACCGCTCGCTGCACACGGCGGTGCTGGGCCCCGAAGGCAAGGTGCTGGAGGTGCAGATCCGCACCCTGGCCATGCACGAGGAGGCCGAACTGGGGGTGTGCGCGCACTGGCGCTACAAGGGCACCGACGTCAATTCCAGCTCCGATCATTACGAGGAGAAGATCGCCTGGCTGCGCCAGGTGCTCGAATGGCACGAGGAGCTGGGCGACATCGGCGGCCTGGCCGACCAGCTCCGGGTCGATATCGAGCCCGACCGGGTCTATGTGTTCACCCCGGACGGCCACGCCATCGACCTGCCCAAGGGCGCCACGCCGCTGGACTTCGCCTACCGCGTGCACACCGAGATCGGCCATAACTGCCGCGGAGCCAAGGTCAACGGGCGCATCGTGCCGCTCAACTACAGCCTGCAGACCGGCGAGCAGGTGGAAATCATCACCAGCAAGCAGGGCTCGCCGAGCCGCGACTGGCTGAACCCCAACCTGGGCTACATCACCACCTCGCGCTCGCGGGCGAAGATCGTCCACTGGTTCAAGCTGCAGGCGCGCGACCAGAACGTCGCGGCCGGCAAGGCGTTGCTGGAGCGGGAACTCGGCCGGCTCGACCTGCCACCGGTGGATTTCGACAAGGTGGCGGAAAAGGCCAACCTGAAGAACGCCGAAGACATGTTCGCCGCCCTCGGCGCCGGCGACCTGCGGCTGGCCCATCTGGTCAACCTGGCGCAGCAACTGGTGGAGCCGGAGCGCGGTTACGACCAGCTGGAGCTGATCCCGCGGCGCTCGGCGCCCTACAAGCCGGGCAAGCGCGGCGACGTGCAGATCCAGGGCGTGGGCAACCTGCTGACGCAGATGGCCGGCTGCTGCCAGCCGCTGCCGGGCGACCCCATCGTCGGCTACATCACCCTCGGGCGTGGCGTCAGCATCCACCGCCAGGACTGCCCGTCGGTGCTGCAGCTGTCTGGCCGCGAACCGGAACGGATCATCCAGGTCAGCTGGGGGCCGGTGCCGGAGAAGACCTATCCGGTGGAAATCTTCATCCGCGCTTACGACCGCGCCGGGCTGCTGCGCGACATCTCGCAGATGCTGCTCAACGAGCGGATCAACGTGCTGTCGATGAATACCCGCTCCAACAAGGAAGACAGCACCGCGCAGATGTTGCTGACCATCGAGATTCCCGGGCTGAACGCGCTCGGGCGACTCCTGAGCCGGATATCGCAGTTGCCGAACATCATCGAGGCCAAGCGGCAGAGAGCGTCCTGACCTACTGCGCTCGGCCAAACTGCGTTGAAAGCCCGTTGGAAAATGCTCATTGGCAACAGCCAACTCCGCTTTTCCAACGGGCTTCCGCCTTGTCTGGCCTTCGCTCGCTACGGTCAGGGTTCACTTAAACCTGTAGGGTGGATGTCGCTTTTTACATCCACCATGATGCCCACGATGATCTCCGCTCAGCTTCACCGAGGAATCCCATGTATCAACTCAACGACCTTCTGCACCTGATGGCCCGGCTGCGCGACCCGCAGCATGGCTGTCCCTGGGACCTGCAGCAGGATTACGCCAGCATCGTGCCGCACACGCTGGAAGAGGCGTACGAGGTGGCCGATGCCATCGAGACCGGCGATTTCGAGCACCTGCCCGGCGAGCTGGGTGATCTGCTGTTCCAGGTCGTCTACTACAGCCAGCTGGGTCAGGAAGAGGGGCGTTTCGATTTCGCCACGGTGGTCGATGCGATCACCCGCAAGCTGGTCCGGCGTCATCCGCATGTCTTCCCCGACGGCGATCTGTACGGCTCGTTCGATCTGCCGCGCCTCGACGAGGCGGCCATCAAGCAGCGCTGGGAAGAGATCAAGGCCGAGGAACGCGCCGAGAAATCCTCCGCGCCCGAGCAGTTGTCCCTGCTCGACGATGTGCCTGGTGCGCTGCCGGCATTGAGTCGCGCCGCCAAGTTGCAGAAGCGCACGGCCCAGGTCGGTTTCGACTGGCCGGACGCACTGCCGGTGGTCGACAAGGTGCGCGAGGAACTCGATGAGGTGCTCGTGGCGATGAGCGAGAACGATCCCGAGGCCATGGCCGAGGAGATCGGCGATCTGCTGTTCGTCACCGTCAACCTCGCGCGGCACCTGAAGGTGGACCCGGAAAATGCCCTGCGCGGCGCCAATGGCAAGTTCGAGCGGCGCTTCCGCTTCATCGAACAGGCCCTGCGCGAGCGCGGCCGACCCATCGAGGCCTGCGATCTGGCTGAGCTGGATGCGTTATGGGATGAAGCCAAGAAGGCCGAACAGCCGCTTTCCTGCGGTTGACGGCACTGAGGATTTCGTAGGATGGAAGTCGCTTTTCACGTCCACCACAATCCCTCCATGCCTGTAGGGCCGAATTCATTCGGCACGGTGCCCCAGGCCGAACAAGTTCGGCCCTACGCGGGTCCAGCAGCCACGGGCTGCAAGTACTTGGTGGATGTGGCTTTTCATATCCACCACAATCGACCCTTCGCTTAATCCCAATCACGACAGACGAGCCGAAACATGAGTCTTTCCCTTCGCGACCAGTTGCTCAAAGCGGGGCTGGTCAATGAGAAGCAGGTCAAGCAGGCCGGCAAGCAACAAAAGAAACAGCAGCGTCTGGTGCACAAGGGCCAGGCCGAGAAGGATGACTCGCAACGCGAGGCAGCGCTCAAGGCCCAGGCCGAGAAGCAGGCGCGCGACCAGGAGCTCAACCGCCAGCAGCAGGAGAAGGCCGAGCAGAAGGCGCGCACCGCGCAGATCAAGCAGCTGATCGAGACCAGCCGCCTGCCCAAGCTGACCACCGAGGATTACTACAACTTCGTCGACGACAAGAAGGTCAAGCGCCTGTCGGTCAACAAGCTGATGCGCGACAAGCTCTCCAGCGGCTCGCTGGCGATCGTCCGTCACGGCGGTGGCTACGAGGTGATTCCGCGCGAGGCCGCCTTGAAGATCCAGGAGCGCGACCCGCGCCGGATCGTGCAGCTCAACGTGCAGACCGAAGCGCCGGATGCCGACGACCCCTACGCCGCCTACCAGATTCCCGACGACCTGATGTGGTGAGTCGCCGACGGAAGGAGGGATAGAACCCGGCCGCTGCTCCTCTACAGATAGACCCCCGGTCCGGCTGGACCTGACCGGACCGTCCGATTACAGCCGTGGAGGGCAGCGACATGGGTAATGAAGCCATCCGTCATTCCGACGAGCTCGACAGACTCGACCTGAACGCCGGTGGCGTACCGGGCGATCCCGAGGAGCCCGGCGTACCGGATCTGCCCACCGAACCGGGCGAGCCGACGATCCCGGATCAGCCGCCACCGGCGCCGGTGGCCTGAGTCAGAGGACACCAGGCACCTTAGGCATCGCATCAGGCCGAACGAGTTCGGCCCTACGGTTTGGCAAGCTCCACCCGTAGGGCCGAATTCATTCGGCCAGCCGTTGCATAAGGGCGGACAGGTCAGCCCACGCAGCCCTAGTCCGCCGCGGTATTCGCTGCCAGGCCCTCGGCCCGCCGCAGCAGGTCGATCACTTCCTCGTCGCTGGTCTGGTCGAAATTGGCGTAATGCCGGCCGACGCCGATGAAGGGCTCGGGCATGGCCAGGCAGATCAGCTCATCCACTTCACCTTGCAGCACTTCGATCACGTCGCGTGGGCCCACGGGGGTCGCCAGCACCATTCGCCGTGGGCCGGCCTGGCGCAGGCCCTTGAGCGCTGCCCGCACGGTCGCGCCAGTGGCGATGCCGTCATCGATGACGATCACACAGCGACCTGCCACCGAAGGTGCCGGACGATCGCCGCAATAATGCTGGCGCCGCCGCTCCAGTTCGGTCAGCTGGCGCTGCATCTCTTCCTCGAACCAGCTCGGCGGCGGATTTATCTGCTGCAGCAACGCCTGGTTGACCACCCATTGCGGATCGGCGCCGTCGATCACCGCACCCAGCGCCAGTTCCTCATTGCCCGGCGCGCCGATCTTGCGCACCAGCACCAGATCCAGCGGCGCCTTGAGCAGGCTGGCCACCTCGAAGGCGACCGGCACGCCGCCGCGCGGCAGGGCGAGCACCAGCGGCTGTTCGCTCGCCAGATGGAGGAGGGCTTCGGCCAGTTCCTGACCGGCGTGGACACGGTCGCGGAACAGGCTCGATTCAGGAACGAACATGCGCATGGCTCATTCTCCGAACGGGTAGGTGTCGGGCACGGTGGTTTCGTCGATACGGCGCGGGCCGATGGGTGTAACTGCCGTGGTCTGTTCCAGCCAGAGCAACGCGTCGAATTGCTCGGCCAGGATCGCCTGGAAGTAGTGGCTCTGGCGTTCGGTCTGGGGCCGGTAGATGACGCCGATCGCCCGTTCCAGGCGTGGCCGCGCCAGTGCCTGGCGCAGCTCGCGATGGTTGTCGCCGCGCCACTCGGTCAGCGAGGCGGGATGGCCGGCCTGCAGGAACAGCTGCTCCCAGCTGTCCGGTCGGGACGGGCGCACCTGCTTGAGCTGCATGGGCTCGTCCCAGTTGTCGGCGGCGGCGACTTCGCCGCGGTCCGTGGCCATGCCGATCAGCACCGCCTCACGACCGAAGGCGGTGCGACAGAGCTCGCCGATGTTGAACTCGCCGCCCCAGCCCATGGAAGTCGCGGCGGCATTACCGATGTGCGAATTGTGCGCCCAGACCACCGCACGGGCGTCCGCGCCGCGATGCTCCAGCAGTGCGCGCAAGGTGTCGAACATGTGCCGGTCGCGCAGGTTCCAAGACTCGGTGGAGCCGCGATACATGGCGCGGTAATAGTGCTCGGCGGCCATCACCACACGGGCGTTGCGCTCGGCATCGAAGAAGTCGCCGTCGTCGCGGCCCATGTATTCCAGGCGCTGCGCCAGCAGTGCGCTGAGCTGCTCGGTCACCGCCTGTTCGCAGGATGGCTGGCCGAGCATCACGTTGTGGCCGTAGCCGGCCGGTTCTTCGTGCCAGGGGCTCAGACAGCCGTAGCGTCGGCGGGCGGCGCTGGCCGCCGCCGGGTCGACCTGGTCGAGATAGCTCAGCACCTCGCGTATCGAGGCGCCCAGGCTGTAAACGTCCAGCCCGCGAAACTCCACACGCCGCTCGGTCGGCAGAGCATCGTTGTGCCGGCGCAGCCAGCGGGTGAAGTCCGCCACCTCGCGGTTGCGCCACATCCAGGCGGGGAAGCGCTTGAAAGAATCCTCGACCCAGGAGGCGGGCTGGCGCTGGCGCACGTGGCGGTCGATCTGCGCGGCGTCCGGCCAGTCCGCTTCGGCGGCGACGATGTTGAAGCCGTGGCGCTCGATCAGGCGCCGGGTGATGGCGGCGCGGGCGCGATAGAACTCCGAGGTGCCATGGCTGGCCTCACCGATCAGCACCACGCGGGCATCGGCGAAGCGCTCGAAATGGTCGGCAAAATGCGGGTCGTCGATCGACGGAAGCGCGATTGCATGGGCACGCAGCAGGGCCACCAGTTGTTTTTCGCTGACCTCGGCAGAGGCTCTAAGGCGGGGTTCGCTCATGGCCTCGCTCCTCTTGGTGGGGTGTCTATCAATGACCCAGCCCCACAGGCCCTGTTCATTCGGCTCGACGGAAGGCCGAAGTAATCCGAACCGCCGAACTGAAAGTGGCGCGCGGGCCTCTAACGGATGGACGTCGATGTCGGCGGGCTTTTCCGGCCGAAGGCGCTATTTAGAGAGGGGCTGCCCATGACCACCTGGATCATCGCTTATAACAAGGACGGCAATACCGAGACCCTGAAAACCGAGTCCGATCACCAGCCGGATATCGACGAGGCGGTCGAACTGGTCACCCAGATGGCCCGGCGCGAATTTGGCGAAGGGGATCTGGATCACGAACATGACCCGGACCTGGAGGACACGCCGGCCACCCGCCTGGCCGAGCGCTACGGCATCACCATCACGGGGATTTCCCAGGCCTGAGGCGCGACTCGCGACGAAACGGGAACGGACCCTAGCGCACTCTCCAGACGCTGTCCTCGCCCACCACATAGATGCGCTGAGCGTCTTCGGCGCCGACTTCCAGCATGCCGGTGAAGGCGCCGAAGGCGGGCAACAGGCTGATTCGCTCGCCGATGCAGAAGCATGGCAGGCGCAGGCTTTGCCGGCCGCGCCCCTGCAGGCGAAAAGCGGGATGCAGGTGGCCGGCCAGCACGTGGTGGCTCGGGTGCGGTTCGGGTTCGTGCTGCAGGGCGAAGGGGCCGAGCAGCAGCGGTTCGGGCACGACGCCGATGTCCAGCTCCATGGGCGGATCGCCCGCGCGGCGGTCATGGTTGCCGCGTATCAGGGTGATTTCCAGCCACGGATGTCGTTGGCGCCAGGCGAGCAATTGTGCGTGCGTCGCCGGCGTGCGGGATTCGGGGGCGTGCAGGAAGTCGCCGAGGAAGATCAACCGACGGCTGGGGTACTGCGCCAGCAGTGCGTCGAGGCGTTGCAGGTTGGCCTGGGTGGTGCCTTGGGGCACCGGCTGGCCGAGCCTTCGATAGGCCGCGGCCTTGCCGAAATGAATATCGGCGATCAACAGCGCCCGTTCGCCCGGCCAGTAGACAGCCTTGTCGGCGAGCAGCCAGAGTTCGGTCTGTTCCAGTTCGATGGGAAGGTAGGGGTTCATCGTTGTCCTGTCGCTGGCCGTTTTCGTCACCTATCGGGTCGAACCCGTTCGGTCGGTCGTTGCGTGCGGCTTGTAGGGCCGAATTCATTCGGCCAGCGGTTGGGCAAGGCCGAACAAGTTCGGCCCTACGGGTTCGGGGTCAGCTTTGCCGGAGCGCTTGAAGGCACCACCTTTCCTGTAGGGCCGAATTTATTCGGCCAGCGGTTGTGCCAGGCCGAACAAGTTCGGCCCTACGGTCGTCATCTTCGCGGTCTCGGTGTGCCGTCCTTGCGCACGCGGGGTTTGCGTTTCGGGCCGGTTTCCTTTTCGACGGCGATGGCGGCGTTCCGTTCGGGCTGATAGCCGCCGGGGCCGGCGGCCTTGTCCAGCTCGGCGACCATGCGGCGGATGCGGTCGGCCAGCTTTTCCGAAGTCAGGCTTTCGCGAAAACGCTCGACCATCAGTGGAAAGGCCAGCGGGGTGGTGCGTTTGACCTGATGCACGTCCAGCCGGCGCTGCTGCAGGCGCGTCAGGGTCTGTTCCAGCCGCTCCACATCCAGCTCCTGGCGCAGCACTTCTTCCTCGGCCTGGGTCAGCAGCAGGTTGGCCGGGTCGTACTGGCGGAACACGTCGAAGAACAGCCCGCTGGAAGCCTGCAATTGTCGCGCGCTCTTCTGCGCACCGGGATAACCGGAAAAGACCAGTCCGGCGATGCGCGCGATCTCGCGAAAGCGCCGGCGCGCCAGCTCGCCGGCATTGAGGCTGGCCAGCACGTCGTGCAGCAGGTTGCCTGTGTCGAACAGCGCCGGGGTCAGCCCCTGCAACCAGTCCACTTCGGTGGCCGAGAGCAGTTCCAGGCCATAGTCGTTCACCGCGATGGAAAAGGTCAGCGGCTGACGCTGGCCCATGCGCCAGGCGAGCAGGCTGGCCAGGCCGAGGTGCACGTGGCGACCGGCGAAGGGGTAGAGGAACAGGTGCCAGCCCTCGCGGGATTTCAGCACCTCGGCCAGCAGCGTGGTTTCGCTGGGCAGCGCCGACCAGTTCATCTGCACCTGCAACAGCGGTTGCACCAGGCGCATCTCCTGGCTGTCGAAGCGCCCCCGCGCGGCGGCGCCCAGCTGCTCCACCACGGCATCGGCCAGTTCGCTGGAAAGCGGCATGCGCCCGCCGTTCCAGCGTGGCACGGCGGCCTTCCTGCCGCTGGCGCGGTTGACGTAGACGGTCATGTTTTCCACCCGCACCAGCTCCAGCAGGCGCCCGGCGAAGAGGAAGTTGTCACCCGGCCGCAGGCGCGCGATGAAACCTTCCTCGACGGAGCCCAACGAACGCCCGGTGCCGCCTCGGGCCCAGAATTTCACCGTCAGGCTGGCATCGCTGACGATGGTGCCGATGCTCATGCGATGGCGCAGCGCCACGCGTTTGCTCGGCACTTTCCACAGGCCGCTTTCGTCCGGCTCGACGCGTTGATAATCCGGGTAGGCCGTCAGCGAATGGCCGCCGTGGCGCACGAACGCCAGCGCCCATTGCCACTGGTCGTCGTCCAGCTGGCGATAGGACCAGGCCTGGCGCACTTCGACGAAGAGTTCTTCGGGGCGGAAACCGCCACCCAGCGCCATGCTGACCAGATGCTGCACCAGCACATCCAGCGGTCGCTGCGGGGCGCTGCGGGCCTCGATCCGGCGTTCGGCGACCGCCACCTGCGCCGCGGCGGCTTCGATCACTTCCAGGCTGTGGGTGGGCACCAGCGTCACCCGTGAGGTGCGTCCCGGCGCGTGACCGGAACGCCCGGCGCGCTGCATCAAGCGGGCGACGCCCTTGGGCGAGCCGATCTGCAGCACGCGTTCGACCGGCAGGAAATCCACCCCCAGGTCCAGGCTGGACGTGCAGACCACGGCCTTCAGCGCACCCTGTTTCAGGCCCAGCTCGACCCAATCGCGCACGTCGCGGGCCAGCGAGCCATGGTGCAGAGCGATCAGCCCGGCCCAATCCGGGCGTGCATCGAGAATCGCCTGATACCAGAGCTCCGACTGCGAGCGGGTGTTGGTGAACACTAGTGAGGTGGCGGCCGATTCGATCTCCTCGACCACCTGCGGCAGCATGCGCAGGCCCAGGTGCCCGGCCCAGGGAAAGCGTTCGAGGCTGGGTGGCAGCAGGGTGTCGACCTTGAGCGCTTTGTCGATGCGCCCCTGGATCAACCGCCCCTGTCCGGGGTGCAGCAGTACGTCGAGCGCGTGGGGCTGGTTGCCCAGGGTGGCAGACAGGCCCCAGACGATCAGCTCCGGTATCCAGCGGCGCAGCCGCGCCAGCGCCAGTTGCAGTTGCACGCCACGCTTGTTGCCCAGCAGCTCGTGCCACTCGTCCACCACCAGCATGCGCAGGCTGCCGAAGGCCTGGCGGGCATCGGCGCGGGTCAGCAGCAGCGTCAGGCTTTCCGGCGTGGTGATCAGCGCGCTGGGCAGGCGTCGGCTCTGGCGTGCGCGTTCGGCACTGCCGGTGTCGCCGGTGCGCAGGCCGACGCTCCAGGCGATGCCGAGATCGTCCAGTGGCGCCTGCAATGCTCGCGCGGTATCGGCGGCCAGGGCGCGCATGGGCGTGATCCAGAGGACGCTGAGTGGGGCGGGTTTGTCCGATGGTTTGACAGGTGCCTGTGGCTTCTTCTCGGGCAAGCCCGCTCCTACGGAAGCGAAACGATCGAGCGCGCCGAGCCAGACGGCATAGGTCTTGCCCGAGCCGGTGGTGGCGTGGAGCAGACCGGACTCGCCGTTCTGCACGGCTTGCCAGACGTCCCGCTGGAACGCAAAGGGTTGCCAGCCATGGCGGGCGAACCAGGTTTCGGCGAGAGGGCCAGTTTTCAGCGGGGACTGCGTCATGTGCCATTCCGTCTGGTGGGATCTTGCCTGCCGGACATTCAGGCCCTCGCAGGGCCTGGCCGGCCATGACGGGCCGGCCTTCCGTAAGCACCACCTGGTCTGACAGCGCGCGGCGCCGCCTAGCTCGACCGCGCTGTCCTCAGATTGCCACCAGCCCGCGCACGCCGTCGGCTTCCATGGTTTCGCCCCGGCCCTGCTGGACGATCTCGCCGCGGCTCATCACCAGGTACTGGTCGGCCAGTTCCGCAGCGAAGTCGTAGAACTGCTCCACCAGCAGGATCGCCATATCGCCCTTGGCGGCGAGTTTCTGGATAACGGCGCCGATCTCCTTGATCACCGAGGGCTGGATGCCTTCGGTGGGTTCGTCGAGGATCAGCAGGCGTGGGCGGCTGGCCAGGGCACGGCCGATGGCCAGCTGTTGCTGCTGGCCGCCGGAAAGGTCCCCACCGCGACGATGCTTCATTTCCTCGAGGACCGGGAACAGCTCGTAGATGAACTCGGGTACTTCCCTGGCCTCCTTCGCGCTGAAACGGGAAAGCCCCATCAGCAGGTTTTCCTCGACGGTGAGGCGGCCGAATATCTCTCGCCCCTGAGGCACATAGGCGATGCCTGCATGCACGCGCTGATGGGGCTTGAACCCCGTGATCGGCTTGCCTTCCCACCTCACCGAACCTTCCTTGGCCGGGATCAGGCCCATCAGGCACTTGAGCAGCGTGGTCTTGCCGACGCCGTTGCGGCCCAGCAGGCAGGTGACTTCGCCGATCTTCGCCTCGAACGAGAGGCCGCGCAGGATGTGGCTGCCGCCGTAGTACTGATGGAGTTGCTCGACTGTAAGCATGTCGATGTCCTTGCTGGTGTTGTACGCGTGAAAAAGGCTTCGCCGTTTTCCACCCTACGGTTCGGCCGCTCGTTCAGCGCCCCAGATACACTTCGATCACACGTTCATCCGCCTGTACCTGGGCCAGTGAGCCCTCGGCCAGTACCTGGCCCTGGTGCAGCACCGTGACGTGGTCGGCGATGGTCTCGACGAAGCCCATATCGTGCTCGACCACCATCAGCGAATGCTTGCGGGCGAGGGACTTGAACAGCTCGGCGGTGAACTCGGTCTCCGCATCGGTCATGCCGGCCACCGGTTCGTCGAGCAGCAGCAGTTGCGGGGCCTGCATCAGCAACATGCCGATCTCGAGGAACTGCTTCTGGCCGTGGGAGAGCAGACCGGCCGGGCGGTGGCGGGACTGGCCCAGGCGAATGGTGTCGAATACTTCGTCGATGCGGTCGCGTTGCTCGCCGCTGAGCCTGGCCCCGAGGCTGGCCCACACCGATTTGTCGGTCTTCTGCGCCAGCTCCAGGTTCTCGAACACGCTCAATGCCTCGAACACGGTCGGCTTCTGGAATTTGCGGCCGATGCCGGCCTGGGCGATCTCCACCTCGCTCATGCGCGTCAGGTCCAGGGTGTCGCCGAACCAGGCGCTGCCGCTGTCGGGGCGGGTCTTGCCGGTGATGACGTCCATCATGGTGGTCTTGCCGGCGCCGTTGGGGCCGATGATGCAGCGCAGCTCGCCGACGCCAATGTACAGGCTGAGGTTTGTCAGCGCCTTGAAGCCGTCGAAGCTGACGTTGATGTCTTCGAGGCTGAGAATGGTGCCGTGACGGGCATCCAGGCCTTCGCTTTTCATGCGGCCGAGGCCGATGGCGTCGCGGCCTCGGCCGTCGGCCATCAGTTCGGCTACGGGGGCGGTTTTCATTGCTCGTTCCTCCGGCGCAGCAAGCCGATGACGCCCTTGGGCAAGTACAGGGTGACGACGATGAACAGCGCGCCGAGGGCGAACAGCCAGTACTCGGGGAAGGCCACTGTGAACCAGCTCTTCATCCCGTTGACGATGCCGGCGCCCAGCAGCGGTCCGATCAGCGTGCCGCGTCCGCCCAGGGCGACCCAGACGGCGGCTTCGATGGACTGGGTCGGCGCCATCTCGCTGGGATTGATGATGCCTACCTGAGGCACGTAGAGCGCGCCGGCCAGGCCGCAGAGCACAGCCGACAGCGTCCAGATGAACAGCTTGTAGCCCCGCGGATCGTAGCCGCAGAACATCAGGCGGTTCTCCGCGTCGCGCAGCGCGGTCAGTACCCGACCGAACTTGCTGTGCGCCAGCCGCCAGCCGAGATACAGGCTGCCGGCCAGCAGGGCCACGGTGGTGAGGAACAAGACGGCGCGGGTCGCCGGGGCCGATATCGAGAAGCCGAGGATGGTCCTGAAATCGGTGAAGCCGTTGTTGCCGCCGAAGCCGGTCTCGTTGCGGAAGAACAAGAGCATGCCGGCGAAGGTCAACGCCTGGGTCATGATCGAGAAGTACACGCCCTTGATCCGCGAGCGGAAGGCGAAGAAACCGAACACGAAGGCCAGCAGGCCCGGTACCAGTACCACCAGGCACATGGCCCAGAGGAAGCTCGAGGTGCCGTACCAGTACCAGGGCAGCTCGTTCCAGGCGAGGAAGCTCATGAAGGCGGGCAGGCCGTCACCGGCGCTCTGGCGCATCAGGTACATGCCCATGGCGTAGCCGCCGAGGGCGAAGAACAGCCCGTGACCGAGCGACAGCAGCCCGGCGTAGCCCCAGACCAGGTCCAGCGCCAGGGCGACGATGGCGTAGCAGAGGATCTTGCCTACCAGCGTCAGGGTATAGGCCGAGACATGGAAGGCGTTGTCAGCCGGTAGCAGATGCAGCAGGGGCATGGCGACGAGGATGGCGAGAACGGCGCCGAGAACGATGACGGTCAGTGCCGGGCCGGCTTTCTGTGCGGCGGTGAGGGTGATTGGCTGGTTCATGGGCGACAGCCTCGAATCTGGGCAGCGAATGTAGGGCCGAATTCAGTCGGCCGGGCAGCCGGCGAGGCTGCCCATGTGGAGGGGCGAGGGGAGCCATGGCCGAACAAGTTCGGCCCTACGCAAGCCGCTGATTCGGCTACGAGATCAGCCTGTAGGGCCGAATTCAATCGGCCAGGGGCGCCGGCAAGATGCAGGCCCGGATTTACCCGAGCGGTGACGCATGCGAACTGTAGGGCCGAATTTATTCGGCCAACGGAGCTGACGCCGAACGCATCGATGGAAGAGAGCGCTTTCAATCGATCACCCTCCCTTTCAGCGCGAACAGCCCCTGGGGACGCTTCTGGATGAACAGGATGATCAGCGCGAGGATCAGGATCTTGCCCAGCACCGCGCCGATCTGTGGCTCGAGGATCTTGTTGGCTATCCCTAAGCCGAAGGCGGCGAAGATGCTACCGGCCAACTGGCCGACGCCACCGAGCACCACTACCAGAAAGGAATCGATGATGTAGCTCTGGCCGAGATCCGGGCCGACGTTGCCGATCTGGCTCAGCGCCACGCCGCCCAGCCCGGCAATGCCGGACCCCAAGCCGAACGCCATCATGTCGATACGGCCGGTGGGCACGCCGCAGCAGGCGGCCATGTTGCGGTTCTGCGTCACGGCCCGGACGTTCAGGCCCAGGCGGGTCCTGTTCAGCAGCAGCCAGGTCAGCGCCACGACGAACAGCGCGAAGCCGATGATCACCATGCGGTTATACGGCAGCACCAGGTTCGGCAGCACCTGCAAGCCACCGGAGAGCCAGGCGGGGTTGGCCACCTCGACGTTCTGCGCGCCGAACAGCACGCGCACCAATTGAATCAGGATCAGGCTGATGCCCCAGGTCGCCAGCAGGGTTTCCAGCGGGCGGCCGTAGAGGTGGCGGATCACCGTGCGCTCCAGCGCCATGCCGATGCATGCGGTGACGAAGAAGGCCACCGGTAGCGCCACGAGCGGGTAGAAGGCGAGCGCCTCGGGCGCGAGTCGGGCCATCAGTACCTGCACCATGTAGGTGGTGTAGGCGCCGAGCATGAGCATTTCGCCGTGGGCCATGTTGATCACTCCGAGCAGGCCGAAGGTGATCGCCAGGCCGAGCGCGGCCAGCAGCAGGATCGAACCCAGGGACAGGCCGCTGAAGGCCTGGCCGAGCAGTTCGCCGAACAACAGCTTGCGCTTGACCTGCGCCAGGCTGGTTTCGGCGGCCTTGCGCACGGCGGCGTCGGTTTCAGCCTCGTCGGCCAGCAGGTTTTCCAGCCGCACCCGGGCAAGCGGTGCGCCAGTTTCGCCAAGCAGGCGCACGGCGGCCAGGCGTACCGCGGGATCGCCAGCACTGAGCTGCAGATTGGCGAGTGCCAGTGCCAGGGCCTCGCTCACGGCCGGGTCGTCTTCGGCTTCGAGGCGCTGCTGGAGCAGGCCGAGTTGTTCGGGCTGGCCGCTGCGCTGGAGGCGCTTGGCGGCACTGAGACGCTGCGACGTTTCCTCGGAAAACAGCTGGTGGCTGGCCAGCGCCGTATTCAGCAAGCCGCGCAGGCGGTTGTTCAGGCGCAGCTTCTTCGGCGTGCCGTCGGGTTCGGCCTCGCCTTCGAGGGCGCGGTAGCCGCCGTTCTCCTCGACGAAGGGGGTTTTGTTGCGGTCGATGGCGACGCGGTTGGCGCGCAGCGCTTCGATCAATTGCAGGCGCTCGGGTATGGGCGCGACGGCCCAGCTTTCCAGCAGTTTCGCCTGCTGCGCCGGGCTGGCGCTGGCATAGTTGGCTGCGTCTCCGGCCTGCGCCACCCAAGGCAGGGCCAGCAGGAGCAACAGGAGGATTCGGTGCAGGGCAGTGTTCATCTGTGTATTTCCCAGGGAGGCCGCGTGCTCTCTTGATGGAGCTTGTGGCGGCCGACAGGTGGATGGCGTTTCATCCATCCACCACGAAGGACATCCTCAGTTCGACTTAACCGCGTAATCCGGCTTCTTGTCGTTGCCGGGGATGTACGGGCTCCACGGCTGGGCGCGGACCGGGCTTTCGGTCTCCCAGACCACCGAGAACTGGCCGTCTTCCTGTACCTCGCCGATCATCACCGGCTTGTGCAGGTGGTGGTTGGTCTTGTCCATGGTCAGGGTGTAGCCGCTCGGCGCTGCGAAGGTCTGCCCGGCCAGGGCATCGCGCACCTTGCCGACGTCGGTGCTGCCGGCCTTCTCGGCCGCCTGCGCCCACATGTGGATGCCGACATAGGTGGCTTCCATCGGGTCGTTCGTTACCGCCTTGTCGGCGCCCGGCAGGCCCTTGTCCTTGGCGTAGGCCTTCCACTTGGCGACGAACTGCTCGTTGACCGGATTCTCCACCGACTGGAAGTAGTTCCAGGCGGCCAGGTGACCGACCAGCGGTTTGGTGTCGATGCCGCGCAGCTCCTCTTCGCCGACCGAGAAGGCGACCACCGGCACGTCGGTGGCTTCCAGGCCCTGGTTGGCCAGTTCCTTGTAGAACGGCACGTTGGAGTCGCCGTTGATGGTCGACACCACCGCTGTCTTGCCGCCAGCGGAGAACTTCTTGATGTTGGCGACGATGGTCTGGTAATCGCTGTGGCCGAAGGGGGTGTAGACCTCTTCGATGTTCGCTTCCGGCACGCCCTTGCTGATCAGGAAGGCGCGCAGAATCTTGTTGGTGGTGCGCGGGTAGACGTAATCGGTGCCCAGCAGGAAGAAGCGCTCGGCGCTGCCGCCATCCTCGCTCATCAGGTATTCCACCGCCGGGATGGCCTGCTGGTTCGGCGCGGCGCCGGTGTAGAAGACGTTCGGCGAGAGCTCTTCGCCTTCGTACTGCACGGGATAGAACAACAGGCCGTCGAGTTCTTCATAGACCGGCAGCACGGACTTGCGCGACACGCTGGTCCAGCAGCCGAAGGTCACCGCGACCTTGTCCTGGGTGAGCAGCTGGCGGCCCTTCTCGGCGAACAGCGGCCAGTTCGAGGCAGGGTCGACCACCACCGGCTCGAGCTGCTTGCCGAGCACGCCGCCGTTGGCGTTGATCTCGTCGATGGTCATCAGCGCCATGTCCTTGAGCGAGGTCTCGGAGATGGCCATGGTGCCGGACAGCGAATGCAGGATACCGACCTTGATGGTCTCGGCGGCCTGCAGGGTGAACGGGAACAGGCCGCTGAGCATCAAGGCGCTGGCGGCGAGGGTGGACTTCAGTAGGGGACGGCGTTTCATCGTGAATGGCTCCTTGGCTGTCCGTGCGCAACTGTGGGTGGGTCCGTGGGGACCTGGAGCGTTATCGCAGCATCCGTGCCAGTTTTGCGGGGAGCCTTCTAGATCGGGGCTTTGCCGCCGTTTTCGCCCATGCGCCACGACAATGTGGCGGGCTGGGGTGGTGCGAAAACGGGGCAATGGACCTGCGGTGGGGCGTTGTGTTGCGCGCTCGTGGTGCGGCTGGCTAAAGGTCAGCCTGCCAGCAGCCAGGCGCCGGTCAGTGCCGAGGCGGCACCGGCTATGCGGATCAGGGGCGCGGCGGCTTGCGGCAGGTTGCGTGCAACGAGGTAACCGGCGGCATGCAGGAACGCCGTAGCGGCGATGAAGCCGACCGCGTAACCCCAGGGGCTGGCCAGCTCCGGCAGCTCCAGTCCGTGCGCCATGCCATGGCTGAGCGCGAACAGGGCAGTCAGACCGGCCGCCAGCGGCAGCGGCGGACGTACCGCCAGCGCCACCAGCAGGCCGAGCGCCAGGACCGAACCGGCGATACCGGTTTCCATGAGTGGCAGTTCAATGCCAGCGAAACCGAGCAGGCCGCCGATGAGCATCGTCGCGACGAAGGTCAGCGGCAGCGCCAGCCGCGCCTTGCCCTGTTGTTGCGAGGCCCACAGGCCGACGGCAAGCATCGCCAGCAGATGATCGAGACCCAGGATCGGATGCGTGATGCCGGACATTACCCCGGCATGGTCATGGCCCGGGTGGGCGAAGGCCAAAGCCGGGCTGAGCAGCAGGGCGAAAGCGAAGGCGAAATTTTTCTGCAGGTTCATGCGGTGTTCCTCTGACGGTCGGTTGCGATTTGCGGTTGCAGGCGTCACGCCTACGGGATGCTTCTGCTCAGGCGCTACGGAGCATTCCCTGTCGTTCGATGAAGGCGATGATGTCGTCCAGGCCCTGGCCGATTTTCTGGTTGCTGAACACGAAGGGCTTGTCGCCGCGCATCGTGCGGGTGTCGCGCTCCATGACTTCCAGCGAGGCGCCGACCATGGGCGCCAGGTCGATCTTGTTGATCACCAGCAGGTCGGACTTGCAGATGCCCGGTCCGCCCTTGCGCGGCAGCTTGTCGCCGGCCGAGACGTCGATCACGTAGATCGTCAGGTCCGACAGCTCGGGGCTGAAGGTGGCCGACAGGTTGTCACCCCCGGATTCGACTAGGATCAGATCCAGCCCCGGAAAGCGCCGGTTGAGTTGCTCGACGGCCTCCAGGTTGATCGAGGCATCCTCGCGGATCGCCGTGTGCGGGCAGCCGCCGGTTTCCACGCCGATGATGCGCTCGGGCACCAGCGCCTCGTTGCGCACCAGAAACTGGGCGTCTTCCTGGGTGTAGATGTCGTTGGTGACCACGGCCAGGTTGTAGCGCTCGCGCAGCGCCAGGCACAGGGCGAGGGTCAGCGCGGTCTTGCCGGAGCCGACCGGGCCGCCGATGCCGACACGCAGGGGTTGGGCGTTCATGGTGATGTCCTCTGTTGCGGTAATAGGGTGATTGCGATGCCTGTCGCGCTCATGAGCGAAACAGTCGGCTGTACTGGCGCTCATGGGCCATGCTCGCCAGCGCCAGGCCGAAAGGAGCGCTGCCCCAGTGCTCGGGGGCGATTTCGCTCGCGGTGCGCTGGGCCTGCCCCAGCGTCGGCAGCAGTTCGGAAGTCAGCCGCTGGGCGGCCTGCTGGCCTAGCGGAAGGGTCTTCATCAGCACGGCCAACTGGTTTTCCAGCCAGCCCCAGAGCCAGGCCGTGAGCGCATCGGCGGGCGGGATGGCCCAGGCGCGCGCGGCGAGCGCCCAGCCCAGGGCAACGCCGGGTTCGTCGATGCGTTCGAATAGCGCGCGGGCAGGCTCGTCCAGTTCCGGCAGATTGCTCAGCAACTGCTTGAGCGAGTACCCCATCTGCCGACTTTCCAGGCGCAGCTCCCGCGTTTCGCGGCTGGCGCGATGGCACGCGGTCAGCCGCTCCAGTGCGTGCCAGTCGTCAGCGGCGGCCGCGTCGCAATGGGCCAGCAGCAAGGGCATCTCGAAGCGCGCCAGATTGAACAGCATCTGGTCGCCGAGCCAGCGTCGGGCGCTGGGCTCGTCACGCACCAGACCCCGTTCCACCGCCATTTCCAGACCCTGGGAATAGCTGTAACCGCCGATAGGCAACTGCGGGCTGGCCAGGCGCAGCAACGCGAACGCAGGCGGATTCACCGGCGCGCGCCGAACTGGTGCAACCTCGGCGCATAACTGAACTCGGCCTCGCCGGCGTGGGAGTGGTGGTGGCCGCCGCCGTAGGCGCCATGTTCCGGCTGGAAGGGCGCTTCGATGGCTTCGACGCAGGCGCCCAGTTGCAGCAGCATGTCCTTGAGCACGTAATCGTCGAGCAGGCGCAGCCAGCCGTCACCGATCTGGAGGGCCACGTGACGATTGCCCAGGTGGTAGGCCGCCCGTGTCAGCTCGAAGCTGTTGGCGCAGGTGACTTGGAGCAGCTGTTCCGCACGGGCGCGCACAATGACGATGCGTCCGTCCTGGGCCAGCAGGCATTCGCCCTCGCGTAGCGGCGGCTGGCCGCGTTCGAGGAACAGACCTACCTCTTCGCCTGTGGTGGAAAAACAGCGCAGGCGCGACTTGCTGCGCGCCTCGTAGCTCAGTTCCAGCTCGGCGTCGCCGTTGGCCTGCGCAGTGGTGCGTTGGTGAATGACCAGCATGGGGCAGTTCCGCTTGTTTGATGAACGCAAAGCAGAGCAAGGCCCTTGCCAATCTGTGGGGCTCGACCTGTCGTGCGGGCTGTGGCAGCCGGATTGCCTGAAAATGGCGCATGGACTGTGTCGTCCTGGTGCGTGGCGGTGCGTCGCGCATCACGTTGGTGCGTGATAACCACGCGATGGCGGATTGAAATCCGCCCTACATGTGCCGCGCCGCGAACCGAGGAGCGGAACATCGTCGGGCGCGCTGCCGCGCGCATAGCGCAAATCCGTAGGGCGGAAATCTTTCCGCCGCTGCGGCGCGTGGGGATCAGAACAGAAAGTAGCGCTGCGCCATCGGCAGTACCTCGGCCGGCTCGCACCAGAGCAGCTGGCCGTCGGCCCTGACCTGATAGTTCTGCGGATCAACCTCGATCTGTGGCGTGTAGTCGTTATGAATCAGGTCCTTCTTCTGCACCTCGCGGCAACCCTTGACCACACCGATCCTCTTCTTCAGCCCCAGTTGCTCGGGCACGCCGGCCTCGAACGCGGCCTGGCTGATGAAGGTGAAGCTCGACGCGTGCAGCGAGCCGCCGTAGCTGCCGAACATCGGCCGGTAGTGCACCGGTTGCGGGGTCGGGATCGAGGCGTTGGCGTCGCCCATCAGGCTGGCGGCGATGACCCCGCCCTTGAGGATCAGCGTCGGCTTGACGCCGAAGAAGGCCGGGCGCCAGAGCACCAGGTCGGCCCACTTGCCCACTTCGATCGAGCCCACTTCGTGACTGATGCCGTGGGTGATCGCCGGGTTGATGGTGTACTTGGCGATGTAGCGCCTGGCGCGGAAGTTGTCGTTGCCCGGCGCATCCTCGGCCAGTGGCCCGCGCTGCTTCTTCATCTTGTCGGCGGTCTGCCAGGTGCGGGTGATGACCTCGCCGACGCGGCCCATGGCCTGGCTGTCGGAGCTGATCATGGAGAAGGCGCCCAGGTCGTGGAGGATATCCTCCGCCGCAATCGTTTCCCGGCGGATGCGGCTTTCGGCGAAGGCCACGTCCTCGGCGATGCTCGGGTCGAGGTGGTGGCAGACCATCAGCATGTCCAGATGCTCGTCGATGGTGTTGCGGGTGAACGGCCGGGTCGGGTTGGTCGAGCTCGGTAGCACATTCGGGAACCCGCACGCCTTGATGATATCCGGCGCATGGCCGCCGCCGGCGCCCTCGGTATGGTAGGTGTGGATGGTGCGCCCCTTGAACGCGCCGAGGGTGGTTTCGACGAAGCCGGACTCGTTCAGCGTGTCGGTGTGGATCGCCACCTGGATGTCGTACCGGTCGGCGACCGACAGGCAGTTGTCGATGGCCGCCGGGGTGGTGCCCCAGTCCTCGTGCAGTTTGAGGCCGATGGCGCCGGCCTCGATCTGCTCCACCAGCGGTCCGGGCAGCGAGACGTTGCCCTTGCCGGTGAAGCCGATATTCATCGGGAAGGCTTCGGCCGCCTTGAGCATCTGCGCCATGTGCCACGGCCCTGGCGTGACCGTGGTGGCGAAGGTGCCGGTGGCCGGCCCGGTGCCGCCGCCGATCATGGTGGTGGTGCCGCTCATCAGCGCCTCTTCGATCTGCTGCGGGCAGATGAAGTGGATGTGGGTGTCGATGCCGCCCGCCGTCAGGATCATGCCCTCGCCGGCGATCACTTCGGTGGCGCCACCGATAGCGATGGTCACGCCGGGCTGGATGTCCGGGTTGCCGGCCTTGCCGATGGCGGCGATGCGCCCGTCCTTGAGGCCGACGTCGGCCTTGACGATGCCCCAGTGGTCGAGGATCAGCGCGTTGGTGATGACCGTGTCGACCACCTCAGCGGCGCCCAACTGGCCCTGGCCCATGCCGTCGCGGATGACCTTGCCGCCACCGAACTTCACTTCGTCGCCATAGACGGTGAAGTCCTGCTCCACTTCGATCCACAGCTCGGTATCGGCCAGGCGCACCTTGTCGCCGACGGTGGGGCCGAACATGTCGGCATAGGCTTGGCGGGAAATCTTCATTCGTTTCGTCTCGGTAGGGTGGATGGCCGAAGCCATCCACCGGTCAGGGGCACGGTGGAAAAGCCTTCGGCGTTTTCCACCCTACGAATCGGGTCGCGTCAGAGGTCGCCCATCACCCGTCCGGCAAAGCCGAACACGCGGCGATTGCCGGCCAGTTCGACCAGTTCCACTTCGCGGCTCTGGCCCGGTTCGAAGCGCACCGCGGTGCCGGCCGGGATGTTCAGGCGCATGCCGCGCGCCTGTTCGCGGTCGAAGGCGAGGGCGTCGTTGGTCTCGAAGAAGTGGTAGTGCGAGCCGACCTGGATCGGCCGGTCGCCGCTGTTGGCCACGTTCAAGGTCAGGGTGCGGCGGCCGGCGTTGAGTTCGATGTCGCCGTCCTGGATCTGGTATTCGCCGGGGATCATGGCGGGAATCCTGTTCAGGGGATGGGTTGATGGACAGTGACCAGCTTGGTGCCGTCAGGGAAGGTGGCCTCGACCTGAATCTCCGGAATCATTTCCGGCACGCCTTCCATGACCTGTTCGCGGCTGAGCAGAGTGGTGCCGAAGTGCATCAGCTCGGCGACGGTCTGGCCATCGCGGGCGCCTTCGAGCAGCGCCGCGGAGATGTAGGCCATCGCTTCCGGGTAGTTGAGCTTTACGCCGCGCGCCAGGCGTCGCTCCGCCACCAGGCCGGCGGTGAAGATCAGCAGCTTGTCTTTTTCTCTTGGCGACAAATCCATAACGGCTCCAGTCGTTGGGCGAACAGTGGCAAGCCTTGTCCGCCAGGGAAGTTTCGTCCGCTGGGTGAAAAGCGTTGCGTGATTCCACCCGGCGGAGTTGTTTCAGGTGCTCCAGATACGTGGCGGCATGGCTTGGCGTCCCAGAAGTTCCGGGCGCAGCAGACGCCACAGTTCGATCAGCCAGGCGCGGGCATGCAGCGCTTCGTGGGCCAGGCAGCGCCCGACGAGCAGGCCCGGCAATTGCGTCAGGTCGCCGCGAACCTGGCTCGGCACCTCGCGGCAGCGTTCCAGCAGCGCGGCATCGATTTCGCCGCTGGCGATCAGCGTGGCGAACACCGGCTGGCCGTCGAGCCCGATCGGCGAGTCCAGCAGCCCGTCGCCGCCTGCGACGCGCTGGCGCTCGTGCCAGAGCAATTCACCGTCACGGCGAATGTCCAGCCGTGCCTGGAAGTGCCCGGTATCGAAGCGTTCGCTCGCGGCAGGGCGACCTAGGGCGGTGACGTCCCAGTAGAACAGGCGCGCATCGCCTTCCAGTTCGATGAGCGTGCTCAGCTCGGCCTGGGCGCCGCAATAGACGATGGTTTCCTGTGGCAGCCATTCCAGCGTGGCGCCGGCTTCGACGTGCAACTGTAAGTGCTGAGACGCAGGACCCGTGGCGCGATACCACTTGGCCGCACCGGGGCTGGTCAGCTGCGCCCAGGCACTGGCGCCTACCCGCGCTTGGATGTCCAGGCGGTCGCCGCCGGCAATCCCGCCGGGCGGATGCACGATGATGTGCTGGCAGACCTCCGGGCCTTCGGCATACAAATGCTTCTGCACCCGCAGCGGGCCGCTATGGCGGCGCAATACCGGGCGCGTCGTCTCGCCGAAACGCGTGTAACCGAGTTCCAGTTCGGCGTGCCAACGAGGGGTGAACAGGGGCGTCAGCGCGGTCATCGAAAAGCATTCTTGGGCAGTTGAAAGGCCGTTCAGCAATAGTCGTGCCTTGCGAGCGGTATGGCCGCTGCACCTTGATCGCAGCCAGTAGTAACAGGATTGGGGTGTCAGGCTTTGCACCAGCCTGGTGCTTGGTGCGCGCGGTTTCTTTGTTGCGCCCGAAATTGGTGCGGCGACCGGAGCGGCCGAATGAATTCGGTACTACAAGGGTAGGCATTGCGCTGGTGTGGCAGCGATCACACGCCCGTAGGGCCGAACTTGTTCGGCCGACATGCACGCTATAGGGTTTCGCATCTCTCCACCGCACGGACATACGGACATGTCGCGCGATGCTCTACGGCGGGGTCGTTATTCCGCGCCCGGTCAGCTTTACCACGTCACTAGCTGTACAAAAAACCGTCAGCCACTGTTCTCGGACCCGGCCTGCGCGCGCCTGGTCATTGGCCAGATGCGCGTCTTGAATGACGCCACTTGGGTTTCCACGCTCGCCTGGGTATTGATGCCGGATCATCTGCACTGGTTGTTCGAGCTTGGTGAGCAGCGCTCGCTCGATCAGGTGCTGAGATGCTTCAAAGGTCGCAGCGGGCAACTCCTCAGCCGAGCGCTGCAACGACCTGGTTCGGTCTGGCAACCGGGCTATCACGATCATGCCTTGCGTTACGAAGAAGACGTCCAGGCGATTGCACGCTACATCGTCGCCAACCCGCTGCGTGCCAGGCTGGTGGAGCGTATCGGCGATTATCCCTGGTGGGATGCGGTGTGGTTGTGAGAGTTGGGGCCTAGCGTTGGGTTGGCTAGGGCGCAGTCATCCCAGCAGCTCCTTGAGCGTTTCCAGCGTATCGGCTTCCTCGACCGGTTTATCGAGACGCCAGCGCAGCATCCGCGGGAATCTCACCGCGATGCCGCTCTTGTGCCGGCTGCTGGTGGCGATGCCTTCGAAGCCCAGCTCGAACACCAGCGTCGGTGTCACGCTGCGCACCGGGCCGAACTTTTCCACGGTGGTCTTGCGGATGATGGCATCCACCTGGCGCATCTCTTCGTCGGTGAGGCCCGAATAGGCCTTGGCGAAGGGCACCAGCTTGCGCTCGGGCTCGCCCGGTTCGCCGTCCCACACGGCGAAGGTGAAGTCGGTATAGAGGCTGGCGCGGCGGCCGTGGCCGCGCTGGGCATAGATCAGCACGGCATCCACCGAATAAGGGTCGATCTTCCATTTCCACCAGAGCCCCACGTCCTTGGTGCGGCCGACGCCATACTGGGCGGCGCGCGCCTTGATCATCATGCCCTCGACGCCCAGGGCGCGAGAGGCTTCGCGCTGGCGGGCCAGGTCCTGCCAGTCGCTTCCGGTGACCAGGGGCGAAACCATCAGGCGCGGGTTGGGGCATTGCGCGGCCAACGTTTCGAGCTGCTGTCGGCGCTCGTGGTGAGGGTGTTGCCGCCAATCCTCGCTTTGCCATTCCAGCAGGTCGTAGGCGAGTACGGAGACGGGCGCCTCTTCCAGCACCTTGGCGGTGAGGTTCTTGCGGCCGATGCGCTGTTGCAGCAGGGCGAAAGGCTGCACGCCGAAACTTTCGAGGATGGGCGCTGCGGTATCGATGCCGGGCAGCGCGGCGGGCGGCTGCTCGGGCGGATGTCTCCAGACCAGGATCTCGCCATCGATCACCGTGCCGTCCGGCAGGCAGCTGGCCAGCTCGCACAGCTCGGGAAAGCGCTCGCTGACCAGCTCCTCGCCACGCGACCAGATCCAGATCTGCCCGTCACGCTTGACCAGTTGCGCGCGGATGCCGTCCCACTTCCATTCGACCAGCCAGTGTTCCGGCGCTCCGAGCAGCGTGTCGAACTCGTCCACCGGCGCCTGTAACGAATGGGCGAGGAAGAAGGGATAGGGCTGGCCACCGCGCTGGGCATGCTCGTGTTCCGATTCGTCGGCGATCAGCGCCAGGTAGCCTTCGGCGCTGGGCCGGTGGGAGAGGTCGGTGTAGCCCACCAGGCGCTGCGCTACCCGTTTCGGATCGAGGTCGGCCAGCGCGGCCAGGGCACGGGTGACCAGCAGCTTCGAGACCCCGACCCGGAAGGCGCCGGTGATCAGCTTGATGCTGACCATCAGGCTGAGCCGGTCCAGTTGCGCCCAGAGCTCGGGCAGGCGCGCGGCCTGCTCTTCGGGTGGCAGGCCGCGCAGGGACAACAGCCTGTCCTGCAGCCAGACGGCCAGGCCTTCATCGGAGCTGTGGCTAACCTCGGGCACCAGCAGGGAAATGGTTTCGGCCAGGTCGCCAACGGCCTGGTAACTCTCCTCGAACAGCCATTCGGGCAGCTGCGCGACCGCTATGGCTGTCGCGCGCAGCACCTTAGCCGGCACCAGCTGGCGTGGCCGGCCACCGGCCAGGAAGTACACCGCCCAGGCCGCATCGGCGGGGTCGGCTGCGCGGAAATAGTCGCGCATGGCGGCCAGCTTGGCGTTGTTCGAGGTGGTGGCATCGAGACGGCTGTAGAGGGTGGCGAAGGCTTTCATCGGATTCTCTGACGATGCAGCGTTGCTATTCAGACGCGCAAGGGCAGGAGGGGTTCGTGTCCGTTTCGCGACGGCGACCGTCCGCTGCGCCTGCGCAGCGAGGCGTCATACGCGGCGATGCTGTGCTGCCAGCCACTTGGAGCACGCTCATGCTGAAACGACCGCAAGACAAATACCGTCCCTTTCCCGCTGTATCCCTGCCGGACCGCCAGTGGCCGTCCCGTACCCTGACGCACGCCCCGCGCTGGTGTTCCACCGACCTGCGCGACGGCAACCAGGCCCTGATCGAACCCATGAACGCCGAGCGCAAGGCGCGCTTCTTCAACCTTCTGGTCGCGCTCGGCTTCAAGGAGATCGAGGTGGCGTTTCCTTCGGCCTCGCAGACGGACTTCGACTTCGTCCGCCAGCTCATCGAGCAGCGACGCATCCCCGAGGACGTCTGCATCCAGGTCATCACCCAGGCCCGGGAGGACCTGATCCGCCGGACCTTCGAGTCCTTGCGTGAGGCACCGCAGGCCATCGTCCATCTCTACAACGCCACGGCGCCGCTGTTCCGCGAAGTGGTCTTCCGCCAGGACAAGGCCGCGACCATCGATCTGGCGGTCAGGGGCACGCGGCTGATCCGCCAGTTGTGCGAGGCGCAACCGCAGACCCGCTGGACCTACGAGTATTCGCCGGAAACCTTCTGCTTCACCGAACTGGAGTTCGCCCTGGAAATCTGCGAGGCAGTGGCCGAAGCCTGGCAGCCCGATGCGCAACGGCCGCTGATCCTCAACCTGCCGGCCACCGTGGAAGTGTCGCTGCCCAACGTCTATGCCGACCAGATCGAATGGTTCTGCCGGCGGTTCGGGGCTCGCGAGGCGGTGACCATCAGTGTGCATCCGCACAATGACCGGGGCACGGGGGTGGCCTGTGCCGAGCAGGCTCAACTGGCCGGGGCGCAGCGGGTGGAAGGCTGCCTGTTCGGCAATGGCGAGCGTACCGGCAACGTCGACCTGGTGACGCTGGCGATGAACCTCTACACCCAGGGGATCGATCCGGGGCTGGATTTTTCCGATATGCGCGAAGTGGTGCGGCTGGTGGAGGCCTGCAACCAGTTGCCGGTGCATCCTCGTCATCCCTATGCGGGCGAGCTGGTGTTCACCGCCTTTTCCGGCTCGCACCAGGACGCGATCAAGAAGGGCTTCGCGGCGCAGGCCGAACGCAGCGACGGGCTCTGGTGCGTGCCCTATCTGCCGCTGGACCCGGCCGATGTCGGCTGCAGCTATGAGGCGGTCATCCGGGTCAACAGCCAGTCGGGCAAGGGCGGCATCGCCTGGCTGCTGGAGCAGGATCACGGGCTGCGGCTGCCACGCCGGTTGCAGATGGAGTTCAGCCGCATCGTCCAGCTGCGGGCCGACGAAACCGGCCGGGAACAGTCCTCGGCGCAGCTCTGGCAGCTGTTCCGGCAGACCTATGGCTTGCATGGGCAGGCCGAGCTGAGCCTGCTGGATTACCGGATCAGCGGGTCCGGAGATGCCGACCGGCTGCATGGCTTTTCCGGCCAGGTGCGCCGCCGCGACGAGGTCATCTCGCTGCAGGGGCAGGGTAATGGTGCACTGAGCGCCGCGGTCAATGCCTTGCGCGGCGCCTTCGACCTGCAGCTGGAAATCCTCGACTATCAGGAGCACAGCCTCGGTCGCGACACCGCCAGTCGGGCGGTGAGCTATGTCGAGTGCCGGGGGCCGGAGGGCCGGAGCCTGTTCGGCGTGGGCATCGATAGCGATGCCACGGCGTCCGCGATTCGTGCGCTGATCAGCGCCACCGCGCGGTTGTTGCGCTAGTCACCCTCGGCGCCATGCGCCGGGGTGTCGCCGAAGTACTGGCTGGGTGGCACGCCCAGGGTGCGTCGGAACATGGCGCTGAAGGCGCTGGGGCTGTCGTAGCCGAGATCCAGCGCTACCTCGATGATCGGGCGCCCGGCGGCCAGCGCATCGAGACCCGCCAGCCGGCGGGCCCGCTGCAGCCACTGGCTGAAGCTCAGCCCGGTTTCGCGCTGGAACTGCCGGGTCAGGGTGCGTCCGCTGATACCCAGCCGCTCGGCGCTTCGCTGCAGGCTCCAGTCGTCCGCCGGCCGACGGCGTATGGTCCGGCACAGCTCGGCCAGCGCCGGATCGATCGGCAGCGGGACGTGCAGCGCGAGGATCGGCAGTACGCGCAGCTCATCGAGGATCAGCTCCATGATCCGCTCCTCCCGACCTCCGGGCGGGTAATCGTGCGCGACCCGCATGGCGGCGATGATCAACTGGCGCAGTAGAGGCGTGATGTCCACCACCCGGCAGGCGGACGGTAGATCGGCCCTGGCCAGGCTGTCGACGAACAGGGTACGCATGCGCACCCGCCCGGCGAATTTCAGATCGTGCTCCACCTGCGCCGGTAACCAGACACCGCGACCCGGTGGCACCACCCAGCTGCCCAGCGCGGTATTCACCGTGACCACGCCGCTCAACGCATGGACCAGCTGCGCCCGGGAGTGCCGGTGTACCGGCACGCGCTCGCCATGGGCATAGTCCTGGGCGATGGCGCAAACCGGACTGGCGAAAGGATCATCGAAGGGATCATGGAGCATCGGGGAGGGCTTCCCTTGGAACGAGCGCCCATTGTGGACCAAGTGCCTATCGGGCATCACCCGCAGAGGTTCCTTCGTCGGCCTCGGACTCGTCCTCGTCGCCGTATTCGGTCTCGAATGCCTGCGCATCGAGGCCCTGTTCGCGCAGGTAACGCACCAGTATCGGTACCGAACCATGGGTGACCATCACCCGTTCGGCACCGGTCTCGCCGATGGCCCACAGCAGACCCGGCCAGTCGGCGTGGTCGGACAGCACGAAGCCGCGGTCGACGCCACGCCGCCGGCGGGTGCCGCGCAGCATCATCCAGCCGCTGGCGAAGGCATCGGCATAATCGCCGAAGCGGCGCATCCAGTTGCTGCCGGCGGTCGACGGCGGGGCGAGCACGATCGCCTTGCGCAGCAGCGGATCGCTCTTCTTCAGGTCGCCGGCATAGACGGTGGGCGGCAGGTATACGCCCGCGTCGCGGTAGACCTTGTTCAGCGGTTCGACCGCGCCGTGCACCACCACTGTGCCGATGCTTTCATCGAGCCCGTGGAGGATGCGCTGGGCCTTGCCGAAGGCGTAGCAGAACAGCACGCTGGCGCGGCCCGCGGCGGCGTTGGCGCGCCACCAGTCGTTGATGTCGCGGAACACTTCGCTTTGTGCGGGCCAGCGGTAGATTGGCAGGCCGAAGGTGGATTCGGTGATGAAGGTATGGCAGCGCACCGGTTCGAAGGGCGCGCAGGTGCCATCCGGCTCGACCTTGTAGTCGCCCGAGGCGACCCAGACTTCGCCGCGGTATTCCAGGCGTATCTGCGCCGAACCGAGCACGTGGCCGGCGGGGTGGAAGCAGAGTTTCACACCGTGATGGTCGATGGCTTCGCCGTAGGCCAGCGTCTGCAGCGGCATGTCGGCGGCGATACGCGAACGCAGGATGCCTTCGCTCTCGGCGGCGGCGAGGTAATGCCCCATGCCCCAGCGCGCATGGTCGCCGTGGGCGTGGGTGATGACGGCACGCTCCACCGGTCGCCAGGGGTCGATGTAGAAATCACCGGGCGGGCAATAGAGGCCTTCGGGGCGGGCGACGACGAGATCCATGGGCACAGGCGTTCTGAGGGCTTGCAGCTTTGGAACCTGTCGGGGTTGCGTGAGTTCGGCTGTCGCGTATGCCTGAGCGCCGTGAATCCGTAGACGGAAGTTCCTTGTTCACGAAGCATCGTCAGGTTGCGTGAGCCGGCGGATTTAAATCCGCCCTACGGGACGAGCCATGGTTGGCTCCGTAGGGCGGAAATTTTTCCGCCATCCGACCGTTGCCGGGCGGCGTGCGCTTGGCGGATCGAAGCCGTTCCAGGTCAGCGAATCGCGCTCAATCCGCCAACTTCAGGTGCGAGGTATCCGGTGCGGGCAGGTCGGTTGCCCGGCGGCGCTCGCTCATGTCGCTGCCCAGCGGTGCCAGGCTGAACTGGGACAGGTCCAGCGCCGGTGTCTGTATGGGCGCGCGCGTGTCCTGCAGGTCGGCGCCGACCGGTGCGATGCCGAAATCCGGTGCCTCGACGTCGACGAAAGCGGCCATGTATTCGTCGCGCGGTGCGACTTTCAGCGGTTGGGGCGCGACTGCGGATTCCGAGGGCACCGGTGCCGCTTCGACAGGCGGTGGCGCCAGTTCGATTTCTTCGACGTCGACCGGCATCGGCCTGACTTCGACCTGGGCGCCGGCGCGCTCCATGGCCTGGCGATACTTCTCCACGGCGGCGAAATCCAGGTTCTGCTTGATGACGATGCGCCGCCCCGAGAACAGCTGCGCGATGCGCTGGGCATCGGCCTGGAACAACTTGCTCAGGTTGGCTTCGACCTGCTCGAGGCGGGCACCGGGAAGCAGTTGGCCGGAGAAGGCGATTTCGTAGAGGCTCATCGGCATGTCCTTGTCTGGTTCGATGGCGTGGTGGTGAGAGCTTGGACTAAAAGCAAAGCGTCAGCCAGCCCGGAAAGACGCCGCTGTGCACTGGATTGCTTGTGCGCTACGAGGGAAATTTCAACCTTCAAGCGGTGCCAGCAGCGCGTCGATATCGCTCTGTTGCAGCCGCCAATCCGCATCACCAGTACCCTCGAGCACGCTGGCGGCCAGCTCGGCCTTGCGGGTCTGCAACTGCTGGATTTTCTCTTCCACCGTACCCCGCGCGATGAGTTTGTAGACGAACACCGGCTTGTCCTGGCCGATGCGGTAGGCGCGGTCGGTGGCCTGGTTTTCCGCCGCCGGGTTCCACCAGGGGTCGTAGTGGATCACGGTATCGGCAGCGGTCAGGTTGAGTCCGGTGCCGCCGGCCTTGAGGCTGATCAGGAACACCGGCACCTCGCCGTTCTGGAAGCGTCGTACCGGGGTGCGACGGTCACGGGTGTCGCCGGTGATCTGCACGTAGTCGATGCCGCGCTGCTGCAGGCTTTCCTCGATCAGCGCCAGCATCGAGGTGAACTGCGAGAACAGCAGCACACGGCGGCCCTCGGCGAGCTGTTCCTCGAGCATCTCCAGCAGGCTGTCCAGCTTGCCGGAACTGCCGCCACGCGGGCGTTCCGTGGCGCCCTTGATCAGGCGCAGGTCGCAGCACACCTGGCGCAGCTTGAGCAGGGCTTCGAGGACGACGATCTGGCTGCGCGCCAGGCCCTTGCGGTCGATCTCATCGCGCACCTTGTGGTCCATGGCCAGGCGCACCGTCTCGTACAGGTCGCGCTGTGCTGGGGTCAGCTCCACCCAATGCAGGATCTCGGTCTTGGGTGGCAGCTCGTGGGCGACCTGCTCCTTGCGGCGTCGCAGCAGGAAGGGCCGGATACGGCCGATCAGGTGCTGCAGCCGGTCGCTGTCGCCGTGCTTCTCGATAGGGGTGCGATAGGTCCGGGTGAACGTCCTGGCATCGCCCAGCCAGCCGGGCAGGAGAAAATGGAATAGCGACCAGAGCTCGCTCAGGTTGTTTTCCAGCGGCGTGCCGGTCAGGCACAGGCGCTGTCGGGCCACGAGCCGGCTGGCGGCCTGCGCGGCCTTGCTGCTGGCGTTCTTGATGTTCTGCGCTTCGTCGAGCACCAGCACGTGCAGCGGCAGTTCGAGCCACTGCTCGATATCACGTGGCAGCAACGCATAGGTGGTCAGCAACAGGTCGTAGCCCGCGATCTCGGCGAAGTGCTTCTGCCGGGAGGGGCCGTGCAGCGTGAGTACCCTCAGCTCAGGCGTGAAGCGCGCGGCCTCGTCCTGCCAGTTGGGAATCAGGCTGGTGGGCATCACCACCAGAGCGGGACGATCCAGGCGTCCGGCCTGTTTTTCCAGCAGCAGATGGGCAAGGGTCTGCAAGGTCTTGCCCAGGCCCATGTCGTCGCCGAGGATGCCGCCCACTTCCAGCGCCCGTAGCGTTTGCAGCCAGCTCAACCCTTCCAGCTGGTAGGGCCGCAGTTCGGCGTTGAGGCCGGTCGGCGCCGCGCAGGGTTGTCGAGCGAAATCCTGCAGGCGGCGGGCGAAGTCGCGCAGCCGCTCGCCGCCGTGCCATTCGAGTGGCAAGGCTTCGAGGCCGCCCAGACGCGCGGCATCGAGCCGTTCCAGGCGCAGCCTGTCGCCGCTCGGCTGTTCGCGCAGGTAGAGCTCGCCGAGGGTGGCGAGGATGGGTTTCAGCCGGCCGAAGGGCAGCAGCACCTGCAACGGCCGGTCATCCACCGCGCTGCGTTTGCCCAGCGGCACCCGCAGCATCTCGTCGTCCGCGCGCCTGGCCAGGTTGGTCGGGGCGAGCAGCGCCGGATTCTTGCGGATCACGTCGAGCAGCACCGGCAGCAGGCTGATGCGCTCGCCCTCGACCAGAATGCCCAGCTCCAGATCGAACCAGCGCTGTTCGGGCGTCTCGCCCAGCTCGGCATACCAGTCATCCACCGAGGCCAGGTCATAGGCGAAACCTGGCTGAACGACGATCCGCCAGCCTTGCCGGCGCAGCTCCGGCAGCTGCTCCTGGGTGAAATGCAGCCAGGCGGCCTCGTTGGGCAACTCGTACATTTCGCCCGAATCCTTGGGCAGCGCCTGGCTCTGGCGCAAGGCCGCGCGAAAGCCCAGCTGCTGCAGCTGCTGGCGCAGTGCCTGTTCGGCCCCGGGCTGTCGGGCGATGCTGAGTATGTGGTCGCCCTCGGCCTGGCGCAGGCGCTGCTCGCCCTTGAACTTGCCGTGGGCCGCCACTTTGCCGTAGACAAAAGCCAGGCCGGCGCGATGCTGCTGTTCGTTGACCATCCGCCCGCTCCCCGGATGATAGACGCGGGACTGGTGACTGCCGAGGGTCAGGCGGGCGATGGGCTGCAGCGTATCGATGCGGCGTTCCTCGGCTCGGGCCGGGGCCGGCAGCTGGGGTGCGATCTCGTTGAGCGACAGGCTGAACAGGCCCGCCTGGCTGGAGGTCACCGGCGGGGCTTCGAGCAGATGACGGGCCAGCGGCGCGGCCAGGCCGTGCTGGATCAGACCGACTTCGTTGGTGGTTTCGTCGAGGTAGTAAAGCGGGTCGACGGCGGTGAGGGCTGTGGCCGTATCCTCTTCCAGCACCAGCTCGGGCCGAAGGGAACCGTCGGTCCGTTGCATCCAGTCGAAGCGGGCCGGGCGGTTCTGGCCGGCCTTCAATGGCGGTCGTTCCCAGTCAAGGAAGGCGCGCCCGCTTTCCAGCAGCAGGCGCAGGGCTTCGCCGCCGTTCTCGCCGCTGAGCGTGAAATGGCTGCCTTGGTGCCGGCACAGCGTCAGCAGGGCCGCGATGTGCAGATCCAGCGGTTGCATGAAGCGCGGTTGGCGGAAGGTCGCTTCGTGCATCGCCTGGTAGGGCTCCCTTGCGGCTATCGTGCCATCCTTGTGCAAGCGGACCTTGGAGACCTCGACCTGTACGTCCGCTCCGATCCGGTAATGAAGACAGCCCTGCGGGGTGTCGGGGTTGTCGCCCAGCGCCCTGGGCAGTTGCGAAAGCCATTGGCGCAGGGTGTTCGGAAGCTCGCCGTCGGCCTGGGCATCGTCATCGGCGGCGTGCCGCATCTGTTCGAGATGAAGGATGACGGCGGCGGCATGTTTGCAGGAAAGGCCGACCGGGCAGGTGCAGACGCAGCTGAGCCTGTCGCGCTTGTCGAGCATCAGCGACTGGCGGTAGCGATTGCCGCCGGAGCCGCGACAACTCGCCTCGACGAAGCGATCCTCCTCGCGCATGAGGATGACGCGGTTCTCATCGGCGTATTGCCGCCCTCTGGCCAGGGCTCCGTCGGAAAACGACAGCTGCCAGCCGGGCGGCAGGTGGGCGAGAAAGTCACCGGGCATGGTTCAGCGGCTCGCCGCGACGGCGCGCCAGGGTCGTCGCGACCCGTGGCATTGCCTCATTCCGCGGGTGCCAGGCGTTCGAGCAGCGCTTCCAGCGTGTTGAAGCGCTCTTCGGGCCGCTCCATGGGCACCTGGAATTTGAACACCGTCGCCCCCTCGAACTTGTAGCGCTTGGGCTGGGTCTGGATCAGCTTGATCAGCGCCATCGGGTCGACCGGCGTATCGGCGGCGAACTCGATGCGCCCGCCCTGCGGGCCGGCGTCGATCTTGGTGATGCCGAGCTTCTCGGCCTGCAGCTTGAGCAGCGTCAGGCGGATCAGGTGCTTGGCCGGTTCCGGCAGCAGGCCGAAGCGGTCGATCATCTCCACCTGCAATTCGTTCAGGCCGTCTTGGTCGGTGGCGTTGGCGATGCGCTTGTAGAGGATCAGTCGCGCGTGCACGTCCGGCAGATAGTCTTCGGGGATCAGCGCCGGAATGCGCAGGTTGATCTCCGGGCCACCGCCCAGCGGCTGGTCCAGGTTCGGCTGTTCGCCTTTCTGGATGGCCTTGACCGCACGTTCGAGCATTTCCATGTAGAGGGTGAAGCCGACCGCCTGGATCTGCCCGCTCTGGCCTTCGCCGAGCAGTTCGCCAGCGCCGCGGATTTCCAGATCGTGGGTGGCCAGGACAAAGCCGGCCCCCAAGTCCTGGGCATTGGCGATGGCCTCCAGGCGCTTTTCCGCATCTGGCGTCATCTGCTTGCGCGGCGGCGTCAGCAGGTAGGCATAGGCCTGGTGGTGGCTACGGCCGACGCGGCCGCGCAGCTGGTGCAGCTGGGCCAGGCCGAACTTGTCGGCGCGCTCGATGATGATGGTGTTGGCGCTGGGCACGTCGATACCGGTCTCGATGATGGTGGAGGCCACCAGCACGTTGAAGCGCTTGTGGTAGAAGTCGCCCATCACCTGTTCCAGCTCGCGCTCGCGCATCTGCCCGTGGCCAATGCCGATACGCGCCTCGGGCACCAGTTCGGCGAGGTCGGCGGCGCATTTCTCGATGGTCTTCACATCGTTGTGCAGGTAATAGACCTGGCCGCCGCGCAGCAGCTCGCGCAGCAGTGCTTCCTTGATGGTCGGCTTGTTGGCCTCCATGACGAAGGTGCGCACCGAGAGGCGGCGTGCCGGCGGTGTGGCAATGATCGACAGGTCGCGCATGCCGGCCACGGCCATGTTCAGGGTGCGTGGAATCGGTGTGGCGGTCAGCGTGAGGATGTCCACCTCGCTGCGCAGCGCCTTGAGTTGCTCCTTCTGGCGCACGCCGAAACGGTGTTCCTCGTCGATGATCACCAGCCCCAGGTTGGTGAACTTCACATCATCCTGCAGCAGCTTGTGGGTGCCGATGAGAATGTCCACCTTGCCTTCGGCGAGTTCGTTTACCGCCGCTTGGATTTCCTTCGCCGACTTGAAGCGGCTCATCACCTCGACCTTTACCGGCCAGTCGGCGAAGCGGTCGCGGAAGCTGTTGTAGTGCTGCTGGGCGAGCAGCGTGGTGGGGACCAGTACGGCGACCTGCTTGCCGCTGTGAACGGCGATAAAGGCCGCGCGCATGGCCACTTCGGTCTTGCCGAAGCCGACATCGCCACAGACCAGGCGATCCATGGGTTTCGGCGCGAGCAGGTCGGCGCGCACCGCGTCGATGGCCGCCTGCTGGTCCGGGGTTTCCTCGAAGGGGAAGCCGGCGCTGAAGGTGTCGTAGTCCAGCTGCGGATCCTGGAAGGCATAGCCTTGCCGGGCGGCGCGGCGGGCATAGATGTCCAGCAGTTCGGCGGCAACGTCGCGTACCTGTTCGGCGGCCTTGCGCTTGGCTTTCTGCCATTGCTCGGAGCCGAGTCGATGCAGCGGCGCCAGGGCGTCGTCGCTGCCGGTGTAGCGGGCGATCAGGTGCAGGCTGGCTACCGGCACGTAGAGCTTGGCTTCCTCGGCGTATTGCAGTTGGAGGAATTCCGCCGACTGGCCTTCGATCTCCAGGGTGATCAGACCCTGATAACGGCCCACGCCGTGGTCGATATGCACCACTGGTGCGCCTTCACGCAGCTCAGTGAGGTTCTTGATGACGTTCTCGCCGGCATCGCGGATCTTCTCGCGCCGGCGGCGCTGCATGATGCGCTGGCCGAACAGCGGGCTTTCGGCGATCAGCGCCAGCTGCGGCTGTTGCAACAGCAGGCCGTCGTCCAGCGGCGCGATGCTGATCGCCAGGCGTTCCTTGCTCTGCAGGAATGCCGGCCAGCCATCGACTTCCTGCGGACGCAACTTCAGGCGGGCCAGCAGTTCCAGCAGTACTTCGCGGCGACCGGCCGATTCGGCGGTGAGCAGCACGCGACCGGGGAATTCGTCGAGAAAGCGCCGCAGCGCCCCCAGCGGTTCGCTGGCCTTGGCTTCGATGGCCAGCTCCGGCAGCGGGCTGGCGGGGAAGCGCTCACGGCCGATGCCGGTTTCCACATCCTCCTGGCTGGCGATTACGCGCGGCCACAACTTGAGACGGGCGAAGCAGTCCTCCACCGGTACGAACAAATCGGTGGGCGGCAGTAGCGGGCGCTCGGGATCGACGCGGCGTTCCTCAAAGCGGTTGCGCACATCCTTCCAGAACTGCTCGGCGGCCTGCTCGATGCCCGGCAGGGAGAACACCTGAGTGTCCTCGGGCAGGTAGTCGAACAGGGTCGAGGTCTCGTCGAAGAACAGCGGCAGGTAGTACTCGATGCCCGCCGGTGTGATGCCGGTGGAGAGGTCCTGATAGACCGGGCAGCGGCGGAAATCCACGTCGAAGCGCTCACGGAAGCGTGCGCGAAAGCCAGTGACCGATTCCTTCTTCACCGGGAATTCGCGGGCCGGCAGCAGGCGCACCGAATTGACCTTTTCGATGGAGCGCTGGTTTTCTGGGTCGAAGGTGCGCAGCGTCTCGATCTCGTCGTCGAACAGATCGATGCGATAGGGCAGGGTACTGCCCATCGGGAACAGGTCGATCAGCGCGCCGCGCACGGCGAACTCGCCATGCTCGTACACCGTGTCCACGCAGCGATAACCCGCGGCTTCCAGGCGCGAACGCATCTGCTCGACATCGAGCTTCTGGCCGACGTCCAGCACCAGGCTGGAGCCCAGCAGAAAGCGCTTGGGCGCCAGGCGGTGTAGCGCAGTGGTGATCGGAACTACCAGTACCCCATGGGTCAGTTCAGGCAGCTGGTAGAGCGCCGCGATGCGCTGGGAGATGATGTCCTGGTGCGGCGAGAACACGTCGTAGGGCAGCGTTTCCCAGTCAGGGAAATGCAGCACCGGCAGCTCGGGGGCGAAGAAGGCGAGTTCTTCCTTGAGGCGCTCGGCGCTCTGGCTGTCGGCAGTGAGAAGAAGGGTGAAGCGCTTTGCGCTGCTGGCGGACTCGGCGATGGCCAGGCTCAGCGCGGCTCCGGGAAGATTGCCCCAGGTTTGCTTGCCGCTGGCGGCAGGCATGGGCGGAAGGCGCAGTACGGACACGAGTGGACGTGACTCCGGGTCAGTAAAAATGGACCGCCGGGATTGTAACTATCGCGGGGTACGGCTGTCAGTGTTTCGTCCGTTGCAATTGCCCGAGTTGGGGTGCGACGGCATAATGTAGCCCTTTTTCTCTGCCCCTACATGTTGGAAGGAACTGCCCGTGACTCAGAAGCCCGACCAGTGTCTTGGTGAATGGATTGACCGCGAAGCGCTCGCTGAAGCGATGATTCCGCTGATTGGTCAGTTGTACCGCAACAATAACGTGGTGACTTCCATCTACGGCCGTGGCCTGATCAACCGCTCGGTGATCGCCATTCTCAAGGCACATCGCTTCGCTCGCCACCGCCAGGCCGACGCGGCGGAACTGTCCGTCCACGAGACTCACCAGATCCTGACCACCATGAGCGAGATGAACCTGGGCGCCGCTTCGGTGGACCTGGGCAAGCTGGTGGGCAAGTTCAAGGCCGAAGGCAATGGCCGCACTCTGGACCAGTTCGTCCGTGAGGAGCTGGCCGAAGTCGCCGGCAAGCGCACCACCGCCGCGGGCCACAAGGGCACCGACGTGGTGCTCTACGGCTTTGGCCGCATCGGCCGCCTGCTGGCGCGCATCCTGATCGAGAAGACCGGTGGCGGCGACGGCCTGCGCCTGCGTGCCATCGTCGTGCGCAAGGGCGCCGAGAACGACCTGGTCAAGCGCGCCAGCCTGCTGCGCCGCGATTCGGTACATGGCCCGTTCGACGGCACCATCCATATCGATGCCGAGAACAACACCATCACCGCCAACGGCAACCTGATCCAGGTGATCTACTCCAACGATCCGGCTTCGGTGGACTACACCCAGTACGGCATCGAGAACGCGCTGCTGGTGGACAATACCGGTAAGTGGCGCGACGCCGAAGGTCTCGGCCAGCACCTCAAGTGCCCTGGCGTCGCGCGCGTCGTCCTGACTGCGCCGGGCAAGGGCGAGCTGAAGAACATCGTGCATGGCATCAACCATGGCGAAATCACCGCCGACGACAAGATCATCTCCGCGGCTTCCTGCACCACCAACGCCATCGTGCCGGTGCTCAAGGCGGTCAACGACCAGTACGGTATCGTCAACGGCCACGTCGAGACCGTTCACTCCTACACCAACGACCAGAACCTGATCGACAACTTCCACAAGGGCAGTCGTCGTGGTCGCAGCGCCGCGCTGAACATGGTCATCACCGAGACCGGTGCCGCCACCGCCGCGGCCAAGGCGCTGCCGGTGCTCAAGGGCAAGCTGACCGGCAATGCGATCCGCGTGCCGACGCCCAACGTCTCCATGGCGATTCTCAACCTGAACCTGGAGAAGGCCACCAGTCGCGACGAGATCAACGAGTACCTGCGTCAGATGGCCATGCACTCGGACCTGCAAAAGCAGATCGACTTCGTCAATTCGCAGGAAGTTGTTTCCACTGATTTCGTCGGTTCGCGTCATGCCGGTGTCGTCGATGCCGAAGCGACCATCTGCAGCGACAACCGTGTCGTGCTCTACGTCTGGTACGACAACGAGTTCGGCTACAGCTGCCAGGTGGTGCGCGTGATGGAAGACATGGCTGGCGTCAACCCGCCTGCCTTCCCGCGCTGAGGCAACGTCAGCGAAAGAACGGGAACTTCGGTTCCCGTTTTTTTTGCCTGCCGGAAGGTGATGCTGAGCGTCTGGATGATGAGAGAAGGTGAAGCGAAGGGACGCTATCGATTATCGGCTCATCGATAGGTTCGACATCGCTATGCACTTGTCGCCAGTCAAAAAATTGGAATGGCTTGGGTGGCCAGTGCGGGGTCGCGGCCTCTATAATCGGGCGGATTTCTACCTCGACTCTGCGACATAGCGTCGCGCCAATACCGTATTGGCGCGCGTTGCGCAATTGGACTTTGCGCTAGTCGTCGGAGTTCCTAAGTTTCTAAAAATCAGTGGTTAGGCGAACCGATGATCAATATAAAACGTGGGCTCGATTTGCCCATCGCAGGGGCGCCGACGCAGCGTATAGAGGCCGGCAGGCCTGTGCGAAGCGTCGCCGTAGTAGGGTTCGATTACCCCGGCATGAAGCCGACCATGGAAGTCCAGGTTGGCGATCGAGTGAAGCTGGGGCAGATCCTGTTCTCCGACAAAAAGACGCCGGGCGTCCACTTCACCGCGCCAGGCGCAGGCGTCGTCAGCGCGATTCATCGCGGTGAAAGGCGTGTGCTGCAATCGGTGGTGATTGATCTCGAAGGCGACGACGAGCTGACCTTCGCGCAGTATCCGAGCGCCGAGCTGGACGGCATCGGCGAGGCCAAGGTGCGTGAGAATCTCCAGCAGTCCGGTTTGTGGACCGCGCTGCGCACCCGCCCCTACAGCAAGGTGCCGGCGGTCGACGCAACGCCCAATTCGATTTTCGTGACGGCCATCGACACGCATCCGCTGGCAGCCGATCCGGCCGTGGTCATCGCCGAGCAGGCGGCTGATTTCGAAGCGGGGCTCAAGGTGCTCGGCAATCTGGCTAGGGTTTTCCTGTGCAAAGCGCCGGAAAGCACCCTGCCGGGCGAGAGCCTGACCAAGGTGCAGACCGAAGCCTTCGCGGGCCCGCACCCGGCGGGCCTGGCCGGAACGCACATTCACTTCCTCGACCCGGTGAGCGCCAGCAAGAGCGTCTGGAGCATCGGCTATCAGGACGTGATCGCCATGGGCAAGCTGTTCACGACAGGGCGCCTCTCGGTCGAGCGCGTCGTATCGCTGGCCGGCCCCGTGGTGGAAAATCCGCGCCTGGTGCGCACCCGTCTGGGTGCCAACCTGGACGAGCTGAGCGCTGGCGAACTGCAGCCTGGCGCCAATCGCGTCGTTTCCGGCTCGTTGCTGGGTGGTCGTACGGCGCATGGCGCCTTCGCCTATCTCGGTCGCTATCACCAGCAGGTGTCCTGCCTGCGTGAAGGCAAGGAACGCGAGATGCTGCACTACATGCGGCTGGGACGGACCAAGCACTCGGTACTCAATATCTTCATTTCCAAGCTCAACGCCGGCAAGAAATTCGCGTTCTCCACCTCCACCAACGGCAGCCCGCGCGCCATGGTGCCGGTGGGCAACTACGAGGAAGTGATGCCGCTCGACATTCTGCCGACCCAGTTGCTGCGCTCGCTGATCGTGGGCGACACCGAGGTGGCGCAGAAGCTCGGCTGCCTGGAACTCGACGAAGAAGATCTGGCGCTGTGCAGCTATGTCTGCGCTGGCAAATACGAATACGGCCCGATCCTGCGGGACAATCTGACCCGCATCGAGAAGGAGGGGTAAGGCATGGGCATTCGCGCATTCCTCGACAAGATCGAGCACCATTTCGAAAAGGGTGGCAAGTACGAAAAGTGGTACGCGCTGTACGAAGCCGCCGATACCTTCCTTTATCGTCCGGGCAGCGTCACCAAGACCACCGCGCACGTGCGTGACGGCATCGACCTCAAGCGCATGATGATCACCGTCTGGCTGTGCACCTTCCCGGCGATGTTCTTCGGCATGTGGAACACCGGTTACCAGGCCAACCTGATCTTCGCGCAGAGCCCAGATCTGTTGGCGGCGCAGGAAGGCTGGCGCTTCGCGCTGATCGGCGCGCTGGCCGGCTTCGACCCGGGCAGCCTGTGGGATAACTTCATCCAGGGTGCGGCCTACTTCCTGCCGATCTACGCGGTGACCTTCATCGTCGGCGGTTTCTGGGAAGTGCTGTTCGCTTCGATCCGCAAGCATGAAGTCAACGAGGGCTTCTTCGTCACCTCGGTGCTGTTCGCGTTGATCCTGCCGCCGAGCATTCCGCTGTGGCAGGTGGCGCTGGGCATCAGCTTCGGCGTGGTGATCGGCAAGGAAGTCTTCGGTGGTACCGGCAAGAACTTCCTCAACCCGGCGCTCACCGGTCGTGCCTTCCTGTTCTTCGCCTACCCGGCGCAGATGTCCGGCGACATGGTGTGGACCTCGGTGGACGGCTTTGCCGGCGCCACCGCGCTGAGCCTCGGCTTCGCCGGCGGCATCGAGAATGTGGTCAACAACGGCATCACCTGGATGGACGCCTTCATCGGTACCATGCACGGTTCGATCGGCGAGACCAGTACGCTGGCCATCTTCATCGGTGGTGCGGTGCTGCTGCTGACCAAGATCGCTTCCTGGCGAATCGTTGCCGGTGTGATGATCGGCATGATCGCCCTGAGCTACCTGTTCAATATGATCGGCTCGGATACCAACCCGATGTTCGCCATGCCGTGGCACTGGCACATGGTGGTGGGTGGTTTCGCCTTCGGTCTGATCTTCATGGCGACCGATCCGGTTTCGGCCTCCATGACCAACACCGGGAAATGGGTGTTCGGCATCCTCATCGGTGTGATGGTCGTGCTGATCCGCGTGGTTAACCCGGCGTTCCCGGAAGGCATGATGCTGGCGATCCTGTTCGCCAACCTGTGCGCACCGTTGATCGACCACTTCGTCATCCAGGCCAATATCAAGCGGAGGCTGGCACGCAATGTCTAGTCAAAAAGAATCCACCGTCCGTACATTGACGGTTGCCTTGCTGGTCTGCCTGGTCTGCTCGGTATTCGTTGCTGGCGCAGCGGTGGCGTTGCGCCCGACGCAACTGGAGAACCGCCAACTGGACAAGCAGCGCAGCATCCTGGCGATCGCCGGGCTGGGCGAGGCGGGCATGTCCGCCAATCAGGTCAAGGCGCTGTATAACGAGCGAATCATCGCCAAGCTGGTCGATCTGGAAACCGGCACGTTCAGCGACGAGTTCGATCCGCAGACCTTCGACCCGCTCGTGGCTGCGAAGGATCCGGCACTCTCCGAGGCGCTTCCCGGTTCGGAAGACATCGCTTCCATCAAGCGCCGTGAGCGTTACAGCACTGTTTATATAGTGGAAGAAGATGGCCAGCTCGACACGCTGATCCTGCCGGTGCGGGGTTATGGTCTGTGGTCCACGCTGTACGGCTTCATGGCCGTCAAGGGTGACCTGGATACCATCGCCGGCTTTGGCTTCTACCAGCATGGCGAAACCCCCGGTCTCGGTGGCGAAGTCGATAATCCGAAATGGCGTGGTCTGTGGACGGGCAAGGAGTTGTTCGACGACAACGACAAGCTGGCCATACAGATCGTCAAGGGCAACGTAGATCCGCAGAGCGCCAAGGCAGATCATCAGGTCGACGGCCTGGCAGGCGCGACCCTGACCAGCAACGGCGTGAACAACCTGTTGCACTTCTGGCTGGGCGAGAACGGCTTCGGCACCTTTATCGCTAAACTGCGCACAGGGGAGGCATGAGCATGTCGCAACCCACTATCAAACAAGTTCTGTTCGATCCGATCTTCAATAACAACCCCATCGGCCTGCAGATCCTCGGCATCTGTTCGGCCCTGGCGGTCACCTCGAACCTGAAGACCGCGCTGGTGATGTCCATTGCCCTGACGCTGGTCACCGGGTTCTCGAACCTGTTCATCTCGATGATCCGCAGCCAGATCCCCAGTTCGATCCGCATGATCGTGCAGATGGTGATCATCGCCTCGCTGGTGATCGTGGTCGATCAGGTGCTCAAGGCCTATGCCTATTCGCTGTCCAAGCAGCTGTCGGTGTTCGTCGGCCTGATCATCACCAACTGCATCGTGATGGGCCGGGCGGAAGCATTCGCCATGCAGAACCCGCCCGTGGTGTCGTTCTTCGACGGTATCGGCAACGGTCTGGGCTACAGCGCCATGCTGATCGTCCTGGGGGTCATCCGCGAGCTGTTCGGTGCCGGCAAGCTGATGGGTTACACCATCATTCCGGTGGTCAACGATGGCGGCTGGTATCAGCCCAATGGCCTGTTGCTGCTTCCCCCTTCGGCCTTCTTCCTGATCGGCCTGATCATCTGGGGCATTCGTACCTGGAAGAAGGAGCAGCTCGAAAAGCCATCGTTCAAGATGGCCCCGCAAGTCTCTAACAAGGAGGCTTACTAATGGAGCATTACATCAGCCTGTTCGTCCGCGCCGTGTTCATCGAGAACATGGCCCTGGCGTTCTTCCTCGGCATGTGCACCTTCATCGCCATCTCGAAGAAGGTGGAAACGGCAATCGGTCTGGGTATCGCGGTCATCGTGGTGCAAGCCATTACCGTACCGGCCAACAACCTGATCTACGCCTACCTGCTGAAGGCCGGGGCCTTGTCCTGGGCCGGTCTGCCGGACGTCGATCTGAGCTTCCTCGGCCTGCTCAGCTACATCGGCGTGATCGCGGCGATCGTGCAGATCCTCGAGATGCTGCTGGATAAATACGTACCCAGCCTATACAACGCCCTCGGCGTGTTCCTGCCGCTGATTACCGTGAACTGCGCCATCATGGGTGGCACGCTGTTCATGGTCGAACGCGACTACAACCTCGGCGAGAGTGTGGTGTATGGCGTGGGCTCGGGTCTGTCCTGGGCACTGGCCATCGCCTTGCTGGCGGGTATCCGCGAGAAGCTGAAGTACAGCGATGTACCGGATGGCCTGCAGGGGCTGGGCATCACCTTCATCACCATCGGCCTGATGTCGCTGGGCTTCATGTCATTCTCTGGCGTACAGCTCTAAGGACGGGATGAACAGATGAGTTACGAAATTTTCCTCGCCATCGGCATGTTCACCGCCATCGTGCTCGCGCTGGTGGTGATCATCCTGGCGGCACGCGCCAAGCTGGTTTCCAGCGGCGACGTCAGCATCGAGATCAACGGCGAACGCACCATTACCGTTCCTGCCGGTGGCAAGTTGCTGCAGACACTTGCCTCCAACAACATCTTCCTCTCGTCCGCCTGTGGCGGCGGCGGTACCTGCGCGCAGTGCAAGTGCATCGTCGAGAGCGGGGGCGGCGAGATGCTGCCTACCGAGGAGTCGCACTTCACCCGTCGCGAGGCGGGTGAGGGCTGGCGCCTGTCCTGCCAGACCCCGGTCAAGGCGGACATGAAGATCGAGGTGCCGGAAGAAGTCTTCGGTGTGAAGAAATGGGAATGCACGGTGGAGTCCAACCCCAACGTGGCCACCTTCATCAAGGAGCTGACCCTCAAGCTGCCCGAAGGCGAGAACGTCGATTTCCGTGCCGGCGGCTACGTGCAGCTGGAATGCCCGCCACACACCGTCGCCTACAAGGATTTCGACATCCAGCCGGAGTTCCGCGCCGACTGGGACAAGTTCGACCTGTGGCGTTATGTCTCCAAGGTCGACGAAACCACCATCCGCGCCTATTCCATGGCCAACTATCCGGAAGAACGCGGGTTGGTGAAGTTCAACATCCGTGTGGCTTCGCCGCCACCAGGGCGCGACGACCTGCCGCCAGGCAAGATGTCGTCCTGGGTGTTCAGTCTCAAGCCGGGTGACAAGGTCACCGTATATGGCCCCTTCGGTGAGTTCTTCGCCAAGGACACCGATGCCGAGATGGTGTTCATCGGCGGTGGAGCCGGCATGGCGCCGATGCGCTCGCACATCTTCGATCAGCTCAAGCGCCTGAAATCCAAGCGCAAGATGAGCTTCTGGTACGGCGCTCGCTCCATGCGTGAGGCCTTCTACGTCGATGAATACGACACGCTGCAGGCCGAGAACGAGAACTTCAAATGGCACCTGGCGCTGTCCGACCCATTGCCGGAAGACAACTGGGAAGGTCCGACCGGCTTCATCCACAACGTGCTGTACGAGAACTACCTGAAGGACCATCCGGCTCCGGAGGATTGCGAGTTCTACATGTGCGGCCCGCCGATGATGAACGCCTCGGTCATCAAGATGCTCACCGATATGGGCGTGGAGCCGGAGAATATCCTGCTCGATGACTTCGGCGGCTAGCATGGGCCGAGCGTCACTCCAACCCGTCATCGCTGTCGCCCTGGCGGCAGCCCTGACGGGTTGTCTGTTTCAGGACAAGGTAGAAGACTTCGGTGGCCCGACCATGGGCAGTACCTACTCGGTGAAGTACGTTGCCAGTGATGGTGCGGCTGCCAAGGCACAACTGCAGCGCGAGACCGAATCGATTCTGGCCCAGCTGGACGAGCAGTTGTCGACCTACCGCGCCGATTCGGATATCGAAGCCTTCAATGCCCTCCCGGCAGGGCAGTGCATGGCCATGCCCGAGTCCGCCCGCGAGCTCGTGCTGGCTGGGCAGCAGCTGTCGCAGGAAAGCGACGGCGCACTGGACCTGACCATTCAGCCGCTGCTCAACCTCTGGGGGTTCGGCCCGCAGGGGCGCCGTGAGCAGGTACCTTCTGCCGAGGAAATTGCCAGGGCCCGCGAGACTGTCGGTCACCGGCATCTGCAGGTTGTCGGCGAGCAGCTGTGCAAGGATGCGGCCGTCGAGGTCGATTTCAACAGCATCGCTGCGGGTTACGCTGTCGATCTGGTGGCGCAAAGGCTGGAAGCGCTCGGGGTCGAAAGCTATCTGGTGGAAATCACTGGCGAGCTCAAGGCACGAGGCCGAAAGCCGGGTGACGCGCCGTGGCGGATCGCCATCGAAGCGCCGCGGGATAATGAGCGTGTGGCGCAGCGCGTCATCGAGCTCGATGGCTATGGCGTTTCCACCTCGGGTGACTACCGCAATTATTTCGAGCGTGATGGCAAGCGCTACTCGCATACGCTGGATCCGCAAACCGGTGCCCCGATCGAGCATCGCCTGGCGGCCGTGACGGTCGTCGATCCATCAGCACTGCGCGCGGACGGGTTGTCTACCGTCCTGATGGTGCTGGGGCCGGAACGTGGCCTGGCGTATGCCGCGGAGCACAGGATCGCAGCGCTCTTCGTGATTCATGAAGAGCAGGAATTCATCAGCAAAAGCACCGCAGCCTTCGATGAGCTGTTCGGTGCGGGAGCAGAGCAATGACCTGGTTGATCGTGTTTCTCGTGATGGTACTTGTCGTGTTCGGCATGGCCATCGGCGTCATCATGGGCCGCAAGCCGATTGCAGGCTCGTGCGGCGGTATCGCCAACCTGGGGATCGAAAAGGAATGTTCGATCTGTGGCGGCAGCCGCGAGAAGTGTGAAGAGGTGAATGCCGGCAAGGATGACGAGGGCGGGCTCGCATATGACGCGACCCGATCCTGAGGATCGATAGCTCGAGGAGCTGCAGCCGGTAACCATTGGCATCAGGTCTGCGAATTAGCCGATGCCGAGGTGCGCTGCGGCGTATCGAGAAAGGCGAAGCGGGCGCACGCGTCCGGCTTCGAGGTTTTCGTCAAGGGTGACAGGACACTCCCTGTCGCCTGTTTCGGGGGAGTTCATATGGCTGTCTATAACTACGATGTGGTGATACTGGGTTCGGGGCCCGCGGGTGAAGGCGCGGCGATGAATGCGGTCAAGGCGGGGCGCAAGGTCGCCGTAGTCGACAGTCGGCCAAAAGTAGGCGGCAACTCCACTCACCTGGGGACCATTCCGTCCAAGGCGCTGCGTCATTCGGTGCGGCAGATCATGCAGTACAACACCAACCCGCTGTTCCGGCAGATCGGCGAACCGCGCTGGTTCTCCTTTCCCGATGTGTTGAAAAGCGCCGAAGACGTCATCGAGAAGCAGGTGACTTCCCGTACCGGCTACTATGCGCGCAATCGCATCGATATCTTTTTCGGCACGGCCAGTTTTTCCGACGAGCAATCGGTCGAGGTCGTCAGCGGGAACGGTATGGTCGAGCGGCTGGTCGCGGCCCAGTTCATCATCGCCACCGGTTCGCGGCCTTACCGCCCCGCGGATGTCGATTTTTCCCATCCGCGCATCTACGACAGCGACACCATCCTGACACTGAGCCACACGCCGCGCCGCCTGATCATCTACGGAGCGGGCGTCATCGGTTCCGAATACGCGTCCATCTTCAGCGGGTTGGGGGTGCTGGTCGATCTCATCGACAACCGCGATCAGCTGCTCAGCTTCCTCGATGACGAGATATCCGACGCGCTCAGCTACCACCTGCGCAACAACAATGTGCTGATTCGCCACAACGAAGAGTACGAGCGCGTGGAAGGGCTGGATAGCGGTGTGATCCTGCATCTCAAATCGGGCAAGAAGATCAAGGCCGATGCCTTCCTCTGGTGCAACGGGCGCACCGGCAACACCGACAAGCTCGGGTTGGAGAATATCGGTCTGAAGGTCAACAGCCGGGGCCAGATCAAGGTCGACGAGCATTACCGTACCGACATCGGCAATATCTATGCAGCCGGTGACGTGATCGGCTGGCCTTCGCTGGCCAGCGCCGCCTACGACCAGGGGCGCTCCGCCGCCGGCAGCATCGTCGACAATGACAGCTGGCGTTTCGTCAACGACGTGCCCACCGGCATCTACACCATTCCCGAGATCAGCTCCATCGGCAAGACCGAGCGCGAACTGACTCAGGCGAAGGTGCCCTACGAGGTCGGCAAGGCATTCTTCAAGGGCATGGCACGCGCGCAGATCGCCGCGGAGAAAGCCGGCATGCTGAAGATCCTGTTCCACCGCGAGACGCTGGAAGTGCTGGGTGTGCACTGCTTCGGCTACCAGGCCTCGGAGATCGTGCACATCGGCCAGGCCATCATGAACCAGCCGGGCGAGGCGAATACGCTGAAGTACTTCGTCAACACGACCTTCAACTACCCGACCATGGCGGAAGCCTATCGCGTCGCGGCGTTCGACGGGCTCAACCGGCTTTTTTGAGCGGCTCCGACCAGTGGCCTGAGACGGTCGGAGATGACTCCCGGAACTGGCGCTGGCCAAACCGGGAGAGCTTTTGATCAGGTAGAAGCAGTTGGAAGCCTGAGCTGGAAGTAAAAAGCGGAAGCTTGAGCGCCGCGCTTCCAGCTTCAATCTTTATCCCTTGCCGAGCGTTTCGACAGCCAGGCCCGGGAAATCGGTGATCAGGCTGTCGACGCCGAAATCGGCCAGACGCCGCATCAGCGCGGGTTCGTTTACCGTCCATACCGATACGTGCAGACCCTGTGCCTGGGCCTTGGCGATGCGCTCGGGGGTGCACAGCGTCCACTTCAACGCCAGCAACCGACAGTCGTACTGCCGGGCTACCTTGAGCGGATCGAGCCAAGTGTATTCGGCAACCAGGCCTCGGGGAATTTCCGGCGTCAGGCGCATCAATGCGCGCAGCACCTCACGGGAGCTGGAGGTGACGGTGATGCGATCGAGCAGCTGGTGCCGCTCGGCCAGCGCCTTGATCGCCAGCACGGTTCGGGCCGCACGAACGCGTGAGGCGCTCTTGACTTCCAGTTGCCAGTGCTCGAAATCGCATTTCTCGAACAGTTCGCTCAGACGTGGAATGGGGCAGGGCTGTTTCCAGCCCGGGCCGCCGCTGCGTGCGTCGTAGCGGGTCAGCTCTTCGGCATCGTGCTCGACCACCTTGCCGCGTCGCCCGGTGGTGCGTTTCAGGGTGGGATCGTGGATCACCATCAGCTCCCCGTCGCGCGACAAGTGCAGATCCAGTTCGCAGCGCCGCACGCCGTGTTCCAGGCATCGTTGGAATCCGACGAGGGTATTTTCCGGTGCTTCACCTTTGGCGCCGCGATGGCCGTAGATCGACGTCACTGTGGTACCTCTTGTTGAGGAGGGCTGCTGCGTTGGTGGTGGCGCACGCTGTTGATGACGTGCTTGTCCTCGAAGTAGACCGAGAAGGTTCGATAATCCCAGCGGCTGATGGGTGGCTTGCCGACGGCGGGGTGCTCCTGGTCGGCCAGGCCGAAGCGCTCCAGTACGCTGGCTTTCGACTGGCCACGGCTGGGCATTGGCGTTTCAGCCTGGCCCTGATGGCCCACCGGTATGCGGATGGTCTCGGCGATCGATGGCGTGGTGAGTGTCAGCGTGAACAGTGCGATGAACAGGCGGTGCATCCTCAGTCTCCTTGCAGGGTTTCTCGGGCCAGGCGGCGTTCCGTCGCCTGTTTCTGCAGGATATGTCGTGCTAGGAGCTGCCGTTGTGCATCAGTCAACGCTTCGAAGGATGTGCCTATGGCGAACCGCCCGTCAGTGCGCGGTTGGCAGCCGAGGACTCGCGCCTGCAGCAGCAGGCCAAGGCCCTGAGGCATCAACACCATCTTCAGTCGGCAGTGCGAGTCTTCCTCCAGCGGCTGATCGTGCGTGAAGCTGATGCCTCCTTCGGAGAGTATGACCGGCCGCACCGGCCCGATGTCCTTGAGCAGCCCCTGGGCCAGTGCCTGGCCCAGCAGGTCGATGCGCTTGTTCTGTACCTTCAGGTAATTGGCCAGGGTGCGGTTGCCCTCGGCTATCTGACGCAGCAGATACTGGGCCTCGAAATCGAGCTGATGAAGTTCGCCGAGCAGATCGAAAAGCTGGGACGAACCCGATCCGGGGACCGTCTGCGCCTCCTCCGAGGGGAGGATTTGCAGTGCGACCACGTCCTCGATGCGGTAGTATTCGCGACGATCTTCAGTGTCTTCGGTCATGTCGATCACCGGGTTGGTTGATGAGTCGAGTGTATCAGGCCGCCCGGCAACAGCAGTCGTCAGTTGCTCTTCCTTCCCGCCAGCGAAAGCGAACCCGTCGATCTATGTTCAGACCGCTATCCGTATATATCGGAGCGCGTTACACCCGCGCCAGGCGCCGTGGCCTTTTTGTTTCCTTCATTTCCTTTACCTCCATGATCGGTCTCGCGCTGGGCGTGCTGGTGATGATCGTGGTGCTTTCGGTGATGAACGGCTTCGATCACGAGATGCGCACCCGCGTGTTGGGCATGGTGCCCCACGCCACTATCGAGAGTCCGCAGCCCATCGGCGACTGGCAGGCGCTGGGGCAGCGCCTGATGGCGCATCCGCAGGTCGCGGCCGTGGCGCCGTTCATTCAGATGCAGGGATTGCTGACGCACCGTGGCGAGGTCAGCAAGATCCTCGTCAATGCGGTGGATCCGGAGCGCGAGCCGGATGTCTCGATCATCGGCGAATTCTTCCGCGAAGGTTCACTGCAGAGCCTCGAACCGGGCGACTTCGGCATCGTCATCGGCGACAAGGCGGCCCAGACGCTCGGCGTCGGCGTCGGCGACAAGGTGACCTTCGTCGCCCCGGAAGTGACGGTGACGCCGGCGGGCGTGTTCCCGCGCATGAAGCGCTTCACGGTCCGGGGAATCTTCCATGTGGGCGCTGGCGAGATCGATGGCTACGTGGCGATGACGCACATCGCCGACATGGCGCGCCTGCACCGCTGGCAGCCTGACCAGGTCCAGGGGCTGCGCCTGCGCTTCGACGATCTGTTCCAGGCGCCGAGCATCGCCTGGTCGCTGGCCGGCCAGCTGGGCGACGACTTCTATTCGCGCGACTGGACTCGCACCCACGGCAACCTGTACCAGGCGATCCGCATGGAGAAGGCGATGATCGGCCTGTTGCTGCTGCTGATCGTCGCGGTCGCGGCCTTCAACATCGTCTCGACGCTGGTCATGGTGGTGACCGACAAACGCGGGGATATCGCCATTCTGCGTACCCTCGGTGCCACGCCCCGGCAGATCATGGCGACCTTCATGGTCCAGGGTACGGTCATCGGTGTCGTCGGTACCCTGGTGGGTGCGTCGCTGGGCATATTCGCGGCGCTCAACGTGAGCAGCTGGATTGCGGCGCTGGAGCGTCTGATCGGCCACAAGTTTCTCAGTGCGGACGTCTATTTCATCGACTACCTGCCGTCACGGGTGATGACCGCGGACGTGGTGCAGGTGTGCGTCGCCGCACTGCTGCTGAGTTTCCTTGCCACCCTGTATCCGGCCTGGCGCGCCGCGCGCACCCAACCGGCCGAGGCGTTACGTTATGAGTGAAAGGGCTATGAACGAGCGGTCTTCGAACGAGCAGGCGGTGCTGAGCTGTCGCAACCTGGGCAAACGCTACGAGCAGGGGCCGGAATCGGTAGAGGTGCTGGCAGGGCTGCAACTGGAGTTGTATCCGGGGCAGCGCGTGGCGATCGTCGGCAGCTCCGGCTCGGGCAAGAGCACCTTGCTGAACTTGCTGGGCGGCCTGGATACGCCGAGCGAAGGCAGCGTCTGGCTGGCTGGCGAGGAGCTCTCGGCGCTCAACGAAAAGCAGCGCGGCCTGCTGCGCAACCGGGCGCTGGGCTTCGTCTATCAGTTCCATCATCTGCTGCCGGAATTCACTGCTCTGGAAAACGTGTGCATGCCGCTGCTGATCGGCAAGACGGCGATTCCCGAGGCGCGTGAGCGTGCCAGCGAGCTGTTGCAGCGAGTGGGGCTGGGGCATCGCCTGGCGCACAAGCCCTCGGAGTTGTCCGGTGGTGAGCGGCAGCGTGTGGCGATCGCGCGGGCGCTGGCCAACCGCCCGGCGCTGGTGCTGCTCGACGAGCCCACCGGCAACCTCGATCATCACACCGCCCAGGGCATCCAGAGCCTGATGCTCGAATTGAGCTCCACGCTGCGCACGGCGTTCCTGGTGGTGACCCACGACCCGCAGCTGGCTGCGCAGATGGATCAGGTGCTGCGCCTGGAAGACGGCCGGCTGGTGGCCGAATGATGTTCAGGCCGCTGAGCATCTTCATTGGCAGCCGCTACACGCGGGCCAAACGTCGCAACCATTTCATCTCCTTCATTTCGCTGACCTCGATGATCGGCCTGTCGCTGGGTGTGCTGGCGATGATCATGGTGCTGTCGGTGATGAATGGCTTCCAGCGCGAGATGAGCGGCCGCATCCTCGGCATGGTGCCGCATGCGGTGCTCGCGACCGAGCAGCCGCTCGATGACTGGCAGGCGGTGGCCGAGCGCGTACGGGAAAACCCGCAGGTGCTGGGAGCGGCGCCCATCACCCAGCTGGAGGGTATGTTCTCGTTCCGCGGTGTGATGCAGCCGATTCAGGTCAGTGGCATCGAGCCCGAAGCGGAAGGCGATGTCTCCATCGTCGGTTCGAAGATGGTCGCAGGGCGGCTCGAAGACCTCGAGCCAGGCGAGTATGGAGTGATCGTCGGGCTGATGACGGCGCGTCGTTTCGGCCTGAAGCTGGGCGACAAACTGACCCTGATCGTGCCCGAAGCCAGCGATTCGCCCAGTGGCATCACGCCGCGCATGCAGCGTCTGAATCTGGTCGGTGTTTTCAAGGTCGGCGCCGAACTGGATGGCAGCCTGGCGATGATCCACCGCGCCGATGCGGCGCAGATGCTGCGTTGGCAGCCGGAGCAGGTGGAGGGTGTGCGGGTGCGCCTGAGCGATCTCTACCGGGCGCCGGAAATCGCCGGTGGCATCGCTGCGCAACTGGGCGAAGCGTTCCACGCCGAGGACTGGTCGCGCACCCAGGGTAGCCTGTTCAGCGCCATGAAGATGGAGAAAACCATGATCGGTCTGTTGCTGATGCTGATCGTGGCGGTGGCGGCCTTCAACATCATCGCGACCCTGATCATGGTGGTCGCCGACAAGCGCGCGGACATCGCGATCCTGCGAACCCTGGGTGCCACGCCGCGACAGATCATGGCCATATTCGTGGTCCAGGGCAGCATCATCGGCTTTACCGGCACCTTGATAGGCACGCTGCTGGGTGTGCTCGGCGCCTTGAATGTCAGCGCCCTGGTCGGCTGGCTGGAGCGGGTCTCGGGTCAGGCGATCTTCAGCTCCGACGTGTACTTCATCAGTACCTTGCCTTCCGAGCTGCGCCTGGAGGATGTGGTTCTGGTTTCGGCCGTGGCGCTCGGCCTGAGCTTTCTGGCCACGCTGTATCCGGCCTGGCGCGCCGCACAGACCCAGCCGGCCGAAGCCCTGCGTTACGAATGATCGCTGGCGAAGCTCAGCGGCGGCTGTGTTGCCGCCTGCGCCAGCTGCGACCCACCCACCAGCGCCAGTAGGCCAGGGTGAGGCTGTAGCCGAGCACGGCGAAGACGATCGCCATGACCAGCGAGCCGAGATAGAGCGGTTGCCAATGGGTGTTCAGCATCTGGGCCACCCAGGCGAGGGTCAGATGTTCCGGCATGGCCATGGCTGGTGTATCCATCAGCCAGGCGCCTACCTTGTAGTTGCAATAGAAGACCGGCGGCATGGTCAGCGGGTTGGTCAGCCAGACCAGTCCGATGGCAATCGGCAGGTTGGCGCGCGCCGGAATCGCGCACAAGGCGGAGGCGAGCATCTGCATGGGCATCGGGATCATCGCCCAAAACAGGCCGATCGCCATCGCACGGGATACCGAGTGGCGATTGAGATGCCAAAGGTTGGAATCGTGAATCAGCGCGCCGAGAAAACGCAGGGACTTGTTACCCTTGATGCGGTCGGGGTGCGGCATGTAGCGCTTGAAGAAACGACGCGGCATGAAGGCTCTCTGGCAGGCTTAAGCCTGCCAATTATGCCTGAGTTGAGCTCGAGGCCTATCAGCAGTTTGTGACATTTGGTCTTCCATGCCTGGCGCCGTTACACGACGGACGACCTGGATAGCGTAAATTCGTCGAAGCCGGCCGCATGCGCGGTACCACCACCGTTCCGGAATGGATTCCAGGAGAGACACCATGCGCGCAGGGATGCTGGCGCTCGCGGCAGGCCTGTTGCTGCTGCGCTTTCTGCCCCAATTGCCTTCGTTCGGCTGGCTGCTGGCGCTCGCGCTGGTCGGCCTGCTGCTGTTGCCGTTTCGCTGGCGGCCGCTGGCGTTCTTCCTTTTCGGTCTGGTCTGGGCCTGCCTCAACGCTCAATGGGCGCTCGATGACCGTTTGCCGGTAGACCTCGACGGGCGAACCTTCTGGCTGGAAGGGCAGGTGACCGGGTTGCCGGACAGGCGCGGCGATGTGGTGCGGTTCGAATTGGAGGACATCCATTCCCGACATGCCGGCCTGCCGTCCCGGATACGCCTGGCCTGGTATGGCGGGCCGGAAATCCGCAGCGGCGAACGTTGGCGCCTGGCGGCCAGGCTCAAGCGTCCCAGCGGCATGGTCAATCCCAGCGCTTTCGATTACGAAGCCTGGCTACTGGCGCGGCGCATCGGTGCCACTGGCACCATCAAGGCGGGGGAGCGGATTGCCGAGGCGGCAAGCAGCGGTGCCTGGCGCGACCGCCTGCGCCAGCGGTTGCTGACGGTCGAGGCCCATGGCCGAGCGGGCGCCATCGCCGCGCTGGTGGTGGGGGATGGCTCGGGTCTGTCCACGGCCGATTGGCGGGTTCTGCAGGATACCGGCACGGTGCACCTGATGGTCATCTCGGGCCAGCACGTCGGCATGCTGGCCGGCCTCCTTTATGCGCTGGTGCTTTTGCTGGCTCGCTGGGGTATCTGGTCGCAGCGTCTGCCCTGGCTGCCTTGGGCGTGCGGACTGGCCTTCGCCGGTGCGCTCGGCTACGGCTGGCTGGCGGGCTTCGAAGTGCCTGTCCGACGGGCCTGCCTGATGGTGGCGATCGTCCTGTTATGGCGCCTGCGCTTTCGCCACCTTGGCGTCTGGCTGCCGCTGCTGATCGCGCTGGTCGGGGTGCTAATGGTCGATCCGCTGGCCAGTCTGCAGCCCGGTTTCTGGTTGTCGTTCGTCGCGGTGGCGTTGCTGATCTGGATCTTCCGTGGTCGGCTCGGCGTTCCCTCATGGTGGCGGGCGTTGCTGTACGCGCAATGGGCCATGGCGCTGGGGTTGTTGCCGGCGATGCTGGTGCTGGGCCTGCCGGTCAGCCTGAGCGGGCCGCTGGCGAATCTGCTGGCGGTTCCCTGGATCAGCGCGCTGGTGGTTCCGCTGGCCTTGCTCGGCAGTTTCCTGTTGTGGATTCCCTGGCTTGGCGAGGCATTGCTATGGCTCGCCGGCGGCTTGCTGGCGATTCTGTTCGACCTTCTGGCGCTGATCGCCGGCTGGCAACCGGCCTGGCTGGCGGCGGCGCTGCCACTGTGGGCGTGGGGCCTCGTGGTACTGGGTACCCTGATCCTGCTGCTGCCCGCCGGTGTGCCGCTGCGGATGCTGGGCGCGCTGCTGCTGGCACCGCTGCTGTTCGCACCCGACAGCAGACCGGAGCAAGGACGTGCCGAGGTCTGGGTGTTCGACGTGGGGCAGGGGCTTTCGGTGCTGGTGCGCACTCGGGATCATGCGCTGCTGTATGACGCAGGGCCGCGCTACGGCGATTTCGATATCGGTGAGCGGGTGGTGTTTCCTTCGTTGCGCCAACTGGGGCTGGCGCGGCTGGATCTGATGATGCTCAGCCACGCCGACAGTGACCATTCGGGCGGGGCGCTCGCAATCCAGCGGGCCATGCCGGTTGGCGCCGTGCTCAGCGGCGAACCCGAACGACTGCCGGCGGTGCTGGCTGCCCGTTCCTGTCGGAGCGGACAGCGCTGGTCATGGGATCAGGTCAATTTCAGTGTCTGGCGCTGGCCGCAGGCGACCAACGGCAACCAGGCCTCCTGCGTGTTGATGGTCGAGGCGGCCGGCGAACGGCTGCTGCTCACCGGGGATATCGACGCGCAGGCCGAGCGCGCGCTGGTCGATGGCGAAATGGAGGTGAACGCCCGGTGGCTGCTGGCGCCGCACCATGGCAGCAACAGCTCCTCGTCCGCTGTGTTTCTGGCAGCCGTGGCAGCGGATGGCGCGCTGATTTCACGCAGCAGGCACAACGCGTTCGGCCATCCGCATCCGGCGGTGCTCAAGCGGCTGCAAAACGCGGGCGCGGAACTCCACGATACGGCCGAGCATGGTGCGCTGAGCCTGCAGCTGGGTGCGTTTGACGGTGCGCGAAGAATGCGTGACGAACCACGCTTCTGGCGGGAAAAATGAGAACGGCAACCGACGGAGGCAGGCCGACCCTATGCTAGAGTGGCGCCACTTTTCCGAGGGGGATTCATCTCGTGTGGGAGCTGGTCAAAGCGGGCGGCTGGATAATGCTGCCGATCATTCTGTGTTCCATCGCGGCACTGGGCATCATCGTCGAGCGCCTGTGGACATTGCGGCCTAGCCGCGTCACGCCTCCGCATCTGCTCGGGCAGGTATGGAAATGGATCAAGGACAAACAGCTCAGCAACCAGAAGCTCAAGGAGTTGCGTGCCGACTCCCCGCTGGGGGAAATCCTGGCTGCCGGCCTGGCCAACTCCAAACGTGGCCGAGAGATCATGAAGGAATGCATCGAGGAGGCGGCTGCTCGTGTCGTGCATGATCTGGAGCGTTACCTCAACGCGCTGGGCACCATCGCCGGCATCGCACCCCTGCTGGGCCTGCTCGGGACGGTGCTGGGGATGATCGAGATTTTCAGCGCCTTCATGGGCTCGGGAATGGCCAATGCGCCCTTGCTGGCCGGCGGTATCTCGAAGGCCCTGATCACCACCGCGGCGGGCCTGATGGTCGGCATACCGGCCTTGTTCTTCCATCGCTTCCTGCTGCGTCGTGTCGACGAGCTGGTGGTGGGCATGGAACAGGAAGCCATCAAGCTGGTGGAAGTGGTACAGGGCGACCGTGACGTCGATCTGGGTGAGGGCAAGGCGTGAAGTTTCGGCGCAGGCGCAGGGAAAACGTCGACATAGGCCTCGCGCCGCTGATCGACGTGGTATTCATTCTGCTGCTGTTCTTCGTGGTCACCACCACCTTTACCCGCGAAACCCAGCTCAGGGTGGATCTGCCCGAAGCGGCCAGCGGCACGCCGCCGGAGGCGACCGAGATCAAGCAGCTGGAGGTGGTGATCGATGTCGACGGTAACTACACGCTCAACGGCAAGGCGCTGGTGAAGCACGACCTGGATACGCTGATGGCCGCCTTGAACAAGGAATCCGCGGGTGATCGAACCCTGCCGATGATCATCAGCGCCGACGGCAAGACGCCGCACCAGGCGGTGATCACTGCCATGGATGCCGCCGGCAAGCTGGGTTTTGCGCATTTGCGCATTACCACCGTCGAGGCTCAGGCAGCGCCCTGATGTCCTTCGCCGACCGTTTGCAGCGGGCCTGGTATCGGGGCCATCCCTTGCTGGGCTTGCTGACGCCGCTGGAAGCGTTCTATCGCCGCGTGGCTACAGCCAGGCGCCAGCGTTTTCTCGCAGGCGGCGCTGACAGCTATCGTGCGCCGGTACCGGTCATCGTGGTGGGCAACATCACGGTGGGCGGCACCGGCAAGACGCCGCTGATCCTCTGGCTGATCGAGCATTGCCGCAGCCGTGGACTGAAGGTCGGGGTGGTCAGTCGTGGGTACGGCGCGAAACCGCTTTCGCTGCCCTGGCGCGTGATGCCTGATCAGTCCGCTGCCGAAGCTGGCGACGAACCATTATTGATCGTTCAGCGAACCGGCGTGCCGCTGATGATCGACCCCGATCGGGCGCGTGCGGTGCGCGCATTGCTTGAAAGCGAGTCGCTGGATCTGATCCTTTCCGACGATGGCCTGCAGCATTATCGTCTGGCGCGTGATCTGGAGCTGGTACTGATCGACGCGGCGAGAGGCTTGGGCAATCGCCGCTGCCTGCCAGCCGGGCCGCTGCGTGAGCCGGTCGAGCGGCTGCAGAGCGTGGATGCCGTACTGCTCAATGGCGCGTCCGAGGATTCCACCACCGGTTACGCCTTCGGCCTGCGACCTTCGGCTTTGATCGAGCTGAGCAGCGGTGCGACCTGGCCTCTAAATCATTTTCCGGTCGGTCAGCGGCTGCACGCGGTGGCTGGTATCGGCAACCCGCAGCGTTTCTTCGCCACGCTCGAGGCGCTACACTGGTGCCCGATTCCGCACCCCTTTGCCGATCATGCCGCCTACAGCCGCGAGCAGCTGGATTTCAGCCCCGCGTTGCCGCTGGTGATGACCGAGAAGGATGCGGTCAAATGCCGGGCATTCGCACCACCGGGCTGGACGTATCTGCAGGTGCAGGCCGAGCCATCGAAGGCGTTCGTCGCCTGGTTCGATGCCCAGCTGGCCCGTTTACTGCCCGACCACACCACATAAAGCCGCTCGACAGCCTGATGCGGTCGGCTGCTTTCAAGGACTGCACATGGATACCAAACTGCTCGATATTCTGGCCTGCCCGCTGTGCAAGGGGCCGTTGAGGGTCGCCGACGACAAATCCGAACTGATCTGCAAGGTGGATGCCCTGGCGTTCCCGGTGCGCGATGGCATTCCGGTGATGCTGGAAGGTGAAGCCCGCACCCTGGATGTGGACGAGCGCCTGGATAAATGAGCACCGCCTTTACCGTAGTGATTCCGGCGCGTTACGCATCCAGCCGCCTGCCGGGCAAGCCGCTGCAGGATATCGCCGGCAAGCCGATGATCCGCCACGTCTGGGAGCAGGCCTGCAAAAGCGCCGCGCAGCGGGTCGTGGTGGCGACCGATGACTCGCGCATTCTCGAGGCTTGCAAAGCCTTTGGCGCCGAGGTGCTGCTGACGCGCCCCGATCATGAATCGGGCACCGACCGGCTGGCCGAAGTTGCAGCAACGCTGGGCTTGCTCGCCGACGCCATCGTGGTCAACGTACAGGGCGACGAGCCGATGATTCCGCCGGCGGTGATCGATCAGGTTGCCGCCAACCTTGCAGCACATACCGAAGCGGCCATCGCCACCCTGGCCGAGCCGCTGGCTGACGTCCAGGCGCTGTTCAATCCCAATGTGGTGAAGGTGCTCAGTGACATCGATGGACTTGCGCTGACTTTCAGCCGGGCACCGCTGCCCTGGGCGCGTGACGAGTTCGCCAACGACCGCAATCAGTTGCCGGCCGGCGTGCCTTACCGCCGTCATATCGGCATCTATGCCTACCGCGCCGGCTTTCTCGCCGACTTCGTCGCCTGGGGCCCGTGCTGGCTGGAAGGCACCGAGTGTCTGGAGCAGCTGCGTGCGCTCTGGCATGGCAAGCGGATTCACGTCGCAGATGCCGTCGAGGCGCCGCCGACGGGGGTGGACACCGCGGAAGATCTGGAACGTGTTCGTCGGTTGCTGGGAGGCTGAACGTGAAGGTCCTGTTCGTCTGCCTGGGCAACATCTGTCGTTCTCCCACCGCCGAGGCGGTGTTTCGCCACCAGGTACAGGCGGCGGGGCTGGAACGGCGGATTCATATCGATTCCGCCGGAACGGCCGACTGGCATCAGGGCAAGGCGCCGGATAGCCGCAGCTGCCAGTTCGCCAGCCGCCGTGGCTACGCTCTCGAGTCGTTGCGGGCACGCCAGGTTTGCCCCGAGGATTTCGACCGTTTCGATCTGATACTGGCGATGGATCACGACAACCTCGCACGCTTGCAGCAGCTGCGACCGGCTTCGGCGCGTGCCGAGCTGGATCTGTTCCTGAAGCGCTACGACCTGGGCTGCGATGCCGTGCCGGATCCCTATTACGGCGGCGACGACGGCTTCGAGCATGTGCTGGATCTGGTCGAGCGGGCCAGCGCCGCGCTCCTGGCTGAAATCAAGGGGCGGCTGTGAGTCTGCTCATCGAAGAGAATCGCTCGCTCAAGCCGTTCAACACCTTTGCGGTCGAAGCCCGTGCCAGCCGGTACGCCGAAGCGCATGACGACCAGGACGTGCGTGAGGCGATGGCTGCCGCGGCGCGTCTGGGGTTGCCGTTGCGTGTGCTGGGCGGGGGCAGCAACCTGTTGCTCACCGCGGACGTGGATGCGCTGGTGCTGCGCCTGGTCAGTCGCGGCGTCCGGGTGCTTTCGGATGATGGTGAGCGAGTCGTCATCGAGGCGGAAGCCGGCGAGCCCTGGCATCCTTTCGTGCTGCACAGCCTCGAGCTGGGACTGGCCGGTCTGGAAAACCTGAGCCTCATCCCCGGAACCGTGGGGGCGGCGCCGATCCAGAACGTCGGAGCCTACGGTGTGGAGATCAGCGACGTGTTCGCCGGCTTGAGCGCGCTGGACCGCGAGACCGGTGAGTTGCGTGAATTCGATCTGCAGGCCTGCGCGTTCGGTTATCGCGACAGTCTGTTCAAGCAGCAGGCAGGGCGCTTCATCATTCTGCGGGTGCGTTTCGCGTTGCACCGGACCGCGCGCCTGCAACTGGATTACGGTCCGCTGCGGCAACGGCTGCAGCAGGCCGGTGTGGACGTGCCGACGCCGCGCGACGTCAGCCGGGCGGTATGTGCCATTCGCAGCGAAAAACTGCCCGATCCGCAGGTTTTGGGCAATGCCGGAAGTTTCTTCAAGAATCCCTTGGTGCCGCAGGCGCTCGCCGACGAACTGGGCGCTCGCTTTCCCGGCTTGGCCACCTATCCTCAGCCTGACGGCAGGGTGAAGCTCGCCGCCGGCTGGCTGATCGATCAGGCCGGCTGGAAAGGCTTCCGCGAAGGCGATGCGGGCGTGCACAAGCTGCAGGCGCTGGTCCTGGTCAACCACGGCCAGGCTAGCGGCAGGCAGATTCTGGCCCTTGCGCGGCGCATCCAGGCGGACATCGCCGCGCGCTTCGGAGTGGAGCTGGAAATCGAGCCGAACGTCATCGAGGGCTGATCAGCCGCTTACGGAGTGCGTGGTTCGAAGCTCTCGGCCTGGGCCATCTCCCACATCTTCGGATAGAAATCACCTTCCAGCTGTTCGCGCAGCAGCGCTCCCGGCTCAAGGAAGATGTGCAGTTGGGAAAACAGGCTGATCTGGGTGGCCGATACGCGGCGTACCAGATGCTTGGCCTCCAGTTGGCTTGGGTGTTCGAGGCCGGCGGCGGCGAGCATTTCGGACAGAGCTTGGAGCGTATTGCGGTGGTAGTTATAGACGCGCTCGGCCTTGTCCGGCACCACCAGTGCGCGCTGGCGCAGCGGATCCTGGGTGGCCACGCCGGTCGGGCACTTGTTGGTGTGGCAGCTCTGCGACTGGATGCAGCCGATGGCGAACATGAAGCCGCGTGCCGAGTTGGCCCAGTCGGCGCCGATGGCCAGCACGCTGGCGATATCGAAAGCACTGACGATCTTGCCGCTGGCGCCCAGCTTGATGTACTCGCGCAGGTTCAGGCCCACCAGGGTGTTATGCACGAACAGCAGGCCCTCGCGCAGCGGCACGCCGATATGGTTGGTGAATTCCAGAGGCGCGGCGCCAGTGCCGCCTTCCTTGCCGTCGATCACGATGAAGTCCGGCAGAATGCCGCTCTGCAGCATGGCCTTGGCGATCGCCATGAATTCCCAGGGGTGACCCAGGCAGAGTTTGAACCCCACCGGTTTGCCACCGCTGAGCTCGCGCAGCCGGGCGATGAATGCGAGCAACTCCAGGGGCGTCGAGAAGCTGCTGTGGCTGGCGGGGGAGACGCAATCGCGGTCCATTGGCACGCCACGGGTGGCGGCGATTTCGGCGCTGATCTTGTGCTTCGGCAGGATGCCGCCGTGCCCGGGCTTGGCGCCCTGGCTGAGCTTTATCTCGATCATCCTGACTTGCGGCTGTCGTGCCTGCTCGGCGAAGCGTTCCGGATCGAAATTGCCCTGCTCGTCACGGCAGCCGAAATAGCCGCTGCCCAGTTCCCAGATCAGGTCGCCGCCATGTTCGCGATGGTAGGGGCTGATGCTGCCTTCCCCGGTGTCGTGGGCGAAGCCGCCCATCCTGGCGCCACGATTCAGCGCACGGATGGCGTTGGCGCTGAGCGAGCCGAAGCTCATCGCCGAGATGTTGAAGATCGAGGCACTGTAGGGCTGGCTGCATTGCGGCCCGCCGATGGTCACCCGGAACGTCCGTGGATCGCTGTGCGAGGCGGTGCGGATCGAGTGGCTGATGAACTCGAAACCCGTGCCGTATACGTCGCTGAGTGTGCCAAAGGCCTTGTCGGCGACCTGGTTCTTGGCGCGGGCATAGACCAGCGAGCGCTGGGCACGGGAGAAGGGCAGGGGGTCGCTGTCGTTTTCCAACAGGTACTGGCGGATCTCGGGCCGTATGGTTTCGATCAGGTAGCGCAGATTGCCCAGGATGGGGTAGTTGCGACGGACGGCCTGGCGTGTCTGCAGCAGGTCGTTGATACCGATCAGGCTGAGCAGGGCAGTACTCAGCGTCAGCGGCCACAGGCTGCCAAGCCAGGGCAGGCTCGCTAGCGTGATCAGCACGCAGCCGGCAAAGAATGCGTAGCGGTTGGTCAGCGACAGGTTCATTCGGCGTCCTTGAACGATCGGGCGGGATTTACTGAGCCGTCCATGTTCGGTCGCCGGCGATGTGTTTGGCAAACGCTGCCTTGGTCGTCTTGAGAAGTGGAGTCGATCAGGCGATGTGCTGATCACATCCCTGAAAGACATAACCCCGCCATGGGGGCGGGGTTATGTCAGCGATCAGGATGCCGCAGCATCCTTTTCATCTACGCCGCGCTTCAGCGCTGGCGATTCTCCTCGTCGTCAGCCTTCACCTCGGGTTCCTGGCTAGCGGCCGGCTCGGTCTGCGCCGTGGCTGCAGCGGCCTCGCTGAGCTGTTCCTCGGTCTGCGCAGCGGTGGGCTCTTCCAGGCTGGCAGTTGGAGTGTTTTCCAGCGGCTGCTCGATTGGCGCATGGCTGGCGGCAGGCTCGCTGGCAACGATTTCTGGACTGGCCAGCGGCTGCGCGACCTCGGCCGGCGCCTCGGTGACGGCAGCGGCGGCCTTGGCCTCGGCTTCAGCAGCTTCCTTGGCCAGGCGCTCTTCCTCGCGGCGACGGCGACGCACTTCGCGTGGATCGTTCGGAGCACGGCCCGAAGGCGTCAGTCCCGGTGCCGGAGCAGCTGGTTGGGCTGGCGCTACGGGCGCCGGCTCGACAACGGCAGGTTCGGCAGTTGCAACCACTGGCGCCACCACGGCTTCAGCTGCAGGCTCGCTCGGCGCCGGCTCTTGCACCGGCGCCTGGGCAGCCGGGATCGCAGCGGTGGGTTCTTCTGCCGCTGCTTCAGGCTTGGCCTGTTCAGCCGGTGCTGCTGTCACCGCCTCCTCGATCGTCTCGGTCGGTGCCTGTACCGCTGGCTCGGCTTCGACTACCGGCGCCTCAGTGGCTGGCTCGGTATCGGCCGTGTTGGCCGCAAGCGCCGCGGCAGTCGAGGCGATGGCTACCTGCTCGGACTTGACGGGTGCGTTGCTCTCGCTGACCGCGTTCGCCACCTCTTCTGCATCGTTTTCGCCTTCGATCTCGTTGCCATTGGCATCGCGCTGACGATCACGACGGTTGCTGCGGCGACGCTGGCCACGCGAGCGGCGACGCGGACGATCGCCGCCTTCGGCTGCATCCTGCTCGTTCTGAGCGTTCTCGGCCGCTTCTTCTGTCTGCTGCACTTCTTCGTTCAGGTTCTGCTCGTTGCGCGGCTTGCGTTCTTCACGCGGCTGACGAGGCTTGCGCTCGACGCTTTCTTCGCTCGGCGCCTGTACGTTATCGACGACCTCATCGAGGGGCGCACGCAGTTCACGCTTGCGCTCTTCGCGTGGCTGACGCTCCTCGCGGGGTGCGCGTTCACGGCGGGCTTGTGGCTGGGCGTCGTTCGTTTCGAGCTGCTCACGTGGCTTGCGCTCTTCGCGTTGACGCGGCTGACGCTCCTCGCGCGGGGCACGTTCCTCACGTGGCTGGCGTTCGGCGCGAGGTGCGCGCTCTTCCCGCGGCTTGCGCTCCTCGTCGCGAGCGCCTCGGGTATCGCGGCGGCGGTTCTGCTGGCGACCGCTACGGCGTTCGTCGTTACGCGGCGCGCGGCTGCTGCTGGAGGTTTTCTTCTCGACTTCCGCGGTGGGTTCTTCCGCCTTTCCGGCGAACAGGCCGACCAGCGACTTGACCAGGCCCTTGAACAGGCTGGGTTCCTGCGCAGCCGGTGCTGCGCTGCTGGCAGTGGGCGCGGGAGTGGGGGCCGGTGCGGTGCGGTGTGGTGCGGTCTTCACGGCCGCTTCCTGACGAACCAGGGTGCGGGTCGAGGCCGCTGGCTGAGCGTCTTCGGCTTCGGTCTGGCTCATCTCGTAGCTGGCTTGGCCGGCCATGATTTCCGGGCTGTCATCGCGCAGGCGCTGCACTTCGAAGTGCGGTGTTTCCAGGTGGTCATCCGGCAGGATGAAGATCCGCGCGCGGGTGCGCAGTTCGATCTTGGTGATGGCGTTGCGCTTTTCATTGAGCAGGAAGGCGGCGACTTGGAAGGGCACACGGGCGCGGACTTCGGCGGTGCGGTCCTTGAGGGCTTCTTCCTCGATCAGGCGCAGGATCGCCAGCGACAGCGACTCGACGTCGCGGATGATGCCCTGGCCGTTACAGCGCGGGCAGACGATGCCGCTGGTTTCGCCGAGCGACGGACGCAGGCGCTGACGGGACATCTCCAGCAGGCCGAAGCGCGAAATACGGCCGACCTGGATGCGCGCGCGGTCGGCTTCCAGCGCTTCACGCATTTTCTCTTCCACGGCGCGCTGGTTCTTGGCCGGGGTCATGTCGATGAAGTCGATGACGATCAGGCCGCCGATGTCGCGCAGGCGCAACTGGCGCGCGATTTCCTCGGCGGCTTCCAGGTTGGTCTGCAGTGCGGTTTCCTCGATGTCGCCGCCTTTGGTGGCGCGCGCCGAGTTGATGTCGATGGAGACCAGGGCTTCGGTCGGGTCGATGACCAGGGAGCCACCGGAGGGCAGCTTCACCTCGCGCTGGAAGGCGGTTTCGATCTGGCTCTCGATCTGGAAGCGGTTGAACAGCGGTACGCTGTCTTCGTACAGCTTGATCTTGCTGGCGTACTGCGGCATGACCTGCTGGATGAAGCTCAGTGCTTCGTTCTGGGCTTCCACGCTGTCGATCAGGACTTCGCCGATGTCCTGGCGCAGGTAATCGCGAATGGCGCGGATGATGACATTGGATTCCTGGTAGATCAGGAAGGGCGCCTGGCGCTCGGCCGAGGCTTCCTTGACTGCGCTCCACAGCTGCAGCAGGTAGTCGAGGTCCCACTGCATCTCTTCGCTGGAACGGCCCAGGCCGGCGGTGCGAACGATCAGGCCCATGTCGGCGGGAATGTTCAGGCCGTTCAGCGCCTCGCGCAGTTCGTTGCGCTCCTCGCCTTCGATGCGCCGCGAAATGCCACCGGCACGAGGGTTGTTGGGCATCAGCACCAGGTAACGGCCGGCCAGGCTGATGAAGGTGGTCAGGGCTGCGCCCTTGTTGCCACGCTCTTCTTTCTCGACCTGGACGATGACTTCCTGGCCTTCGCTCAGGACGTCCTTGATGTTCACGCGACCTTCGGGTGTCTTCTTGAAGTATTCGCGGGAAATTTCCTTGAGGGGGAGGAAGCCGTGACGGTCGGAGCCGAAATCGACGAAGGCCGCTTCCAGGCTGGGTTCGACGCGAGTGATCTTGCCTTTATAGATGTTGGCTTTCTTCTGCTCGCGAGCGCCGGACTCGATATCGAGATCGAACAGGCGTTGACCATCGACCAGTGCGACACGCAACTCTTCAGGCTGAGTTGCGTTAATTAGCATTCTTTTCATGTAGTACCGTCGGTTTCCATGGCATCGGGAAACGGCGTTCGGCACACACGACTCTCGCAGTCGGTGTCAGGTGAGTCAGGAATGGTTGTAAGGCACTCCAGTGTCCAGCGATGTAGGGCCAGTACGGCCGGCGTCGCGACGACATCTCCTGCTTGCTGTCGGAACAGCAGCACTACTGGGGTAATGCACGAAAGCGCCTGCGCACCGGAAATGTGCGTAGAAACCGGCCTGGACTGCTCGTTACAAGCCGTTGCGCCTACTCGCCGGCTTTCGCCTTGCCTAACCTTCGTTTGGGCTGGCCTTTCGTACAAAAAACCCTTGGGAGGAGGAATCAGCCATCGGTAGCGGACGGAATGAAGCGTCTGTGAAAGCCTTTGCTACGCATTCCGATGACTGTGCATCTCCACCCAACACTCATACTTTGAAAATCGGGTGCCGCTCGTCGAATCCGGGAGCGGGTTATCGATTGTCGCGATTCCCCAGCGGGGGCACGCATCATGTCTTCAAGGCTTGTTTCGGGGCTTCACCGCAATGAGAAGGAAGCTCCGTCGGACGGCCTCACGTCCTGTACATTTTGCTGAGCCGGAATGGCGGTATCGCTGGCATTCGCGGCCTGGCCGCTTTTGGCGGCGTTCGCGACTATAACAGCAATGCCCAAGTGCTTCAAATCGGTGGAATTGCTATCATGCCGCGATGACCAATACCCCTTCTCAGGCCTCCAGCGTGCAAATGCTCGAGGTGTCGCCGGAGTTTGCCGGCCAGCGTATCGACAATTTTCTTCGCAATCAGCTCAAGGGTGTGCCCAAGACCCTGATTTACCGCATCTTGCGCAAGGGTGAGGTGAGGGTCAATAAAGGGCGGATCAAGCCCGAGTACAAGCTGCAGGCGGGGGACCTTGTGCGCGTTCCGCCGCTGCGGCTGGCCGAGCGCGACGAGCCCGCGCCGCTGGCGCAGGGCCTGCTCGAGCGCCTGGAGGCGGCGATTGTCTACGAGGACAAGGCGTTGATCGTGCTCAACAAACCGGCCGGTATCGCCGTGCATGGCGGCAGCGGCCTCAGCTATGGCGTGATCGAGGCGTTACGCCAGTTGCGGCCCGATGCCAAGGAGTTGGAGTTGGTGCATCGCCTCGATCGCGATACCTCCGGGCTGCTCATGGTCGCCAAGAAGCGCAGTATGCTCCGCCATCTGCACCAAGAGCTGCGTGGTGACGGGGTCGACAAGCGCTACATGGCCCTGGTGCGTGGTCGCTGGGAAACCGGCAAGAAGCAGGTCAGTGCGCCCTTGTTGAAAAATACGCTGCGCTCCGGTGAGCGCATGGTAGAAGTGACCGACGAAGGCAAGGAGGCCCTGACCCTGTTTCGCGTGCTGCGACGTTTCGGTGATTTCGCCACGCTCGTCGAGGCCAGGCCGGTCACCGGGCGAACCCACCAGATCCGAGTGCATGCCCGGCATGCGGGGCACGCCATCGCCGGCGACAGCAAATATGGCGATGAAGACTTTTCCCGCGAGATCCGCGAGCTGGGCGGCAAGCGGCTGTTCCTGCATGCCTATGGGTTGAAGGTGCCGTTGCCGGATGGTGGCGAACTCAATCTCGAGGCGCCGGTCGATGAGGTCTGGTCGCAGACACTGGGGAAGCTCGTTGAGTGACTATGAGGTTCTGATTTTCGACTGGGATGGAACTCTGGTCGACTCCATCGGACGCATCGTCGAATCCATTGGCATGGCGGCGGATGTCTGTGGTCTGCCCAGGAGGGACGAGGCGCGGGTACGCGGCATCATCGGGTTGGCGATGCCGGAGGCGATCGCTTCGTTGTACCCGGATGTAACGGATCCGAAGGTGGTCGAGGTTTTTCGTCGTGCTTATGGTGAACACTATCTGACGCTCGAGACGGAGCCTGCGGTCCTGTACCCGGGTGTCGCGCAGACCTTGCAGGCACTCCGCGAGCGTGGGCACGTTCTCGCGGTGGCCACTGGAAAAGGTCGGACCGGTCTCGATCGGGCGTTGGTGGCGCAGGGGTGGGAGGATTTCTTCGATATCACCCGTTGTGCGGACGAAACGGCAAGCAAGCCGGATCCGCTGATGATCCATGAAATCCTGGCTCACTGCGGTGTGCGGCCCGAGCGCGCATTGATGGTCGGTGATTCGATTTTCGACCTGCAGATGGCCAATCGAGCGGGACTGGATAGCGTGGCTGTCACCTATGGTGCGCAACCTGTCGAAACATTGCTGGCGTGTTCTCCGCGCCTGGTCGTGAATGAGTTTTCGGAGATCGGCGACTGGCTGGGCTCCGTGAGTATCGCTGAGGTTGATTATGTCGGATGAGTGGAAAGCGCCGGTTGGCGAGGATAAGGAAGAGCGCAGCAGCTGGAGGCTGCTCGAAAAGACTCTGCTTGCTGGTGTTCAGGAACAGCGTCGCGCCCGGCGCTGGGGGATCTTCTTCAAGCTGTTGACCTTCATCTATCTGTTCGGCGCGCTGGCATTGTTCACGCCGATGCTGCAATTGGGTGGCGACAAGGCCGCCAGCAGCAGTGGACATACCGCCATCATCAATGTGCGGGGCATGATCGCCGACGAGGAATCGGCGAGTGCGGACAAGGTGGTGGGCGCATTGCGGGCCGCTTTCGAGGATGCCAACACCAAGGGCGTGGTGCTGCGGATCAACAGTCCGGGCGGCAGTCCGGTGCAGTCCGGCTACATCTACGACGAGATCGGCCGCCTGCGCGCCGAGTATCCGGCGATCAAAGTCTATGCAGTGATTACCGACCTCGGTGCCTCGGGTGCCTATTACATCGCGAGCGCGGCGGATGAGATCTACGCCGACAAGTCCAGTCTGGTGGGCTCCATAGGCGTGACTGCGGCGACCTTCGGTTTTGTCGATACCCTGGAAAAACTGGGTGTCGAGCGGCGCGTCTATACTTCCGGCGAGCACAAGGCGTTTCTCGATCCCTTCCAGCCCGAGAAGCGGGAAGAGACCGAGTTCTGGGAGGGGGTGCTGGCCACGACGCATCGGCAGTTCATCGACAGCGTGAAGAAGGGGCGCGGCGACCGCCTGCAGGATGCCGAGCATCCGGAGTTGTTCTCGGGGCTGATCTGGTCCGGCGAGCAGGCGCTCGAACTGGGTCTGATCGATGGCCTGGGCAGTGCCAGTCATGTCGCCCGGGAGGTGATTGGCGAGGAGGAGATGGTCGACTTCACCGTCAAGGATTCGCCGCTGGATCGCTTCACCAAGAAGCTGGGTGCGAGCGTGGCCGAGCGGCTGGCGATGCTGGTCGGTGTGTCCGGGCCGACCCTGAGGTAAGGCATGGCCCTGCAGGGTAGGGCTAGGGAATCTGCACGCCCTCTGCGAGCAGCATGTCCACCAGTCGTATCAGTGGCAGGCCGATCAGACTGGTGGCGTCGGTGCCTGAGGTGGAGCGGAACAGGCTGATGCCCAGGCCCTCGGCCTTGAAGCTGCCGGCGCAGTCGTAGGGTTGTTCGATTCGCAGGTAGCGCTCAATGCGCGCTTCGTCGAGCTCCCGGAAATGCACGGTGAAGGGCACGCAGTCGACCTGCAGCCTGCCGCTTCGGCTGTCCAGCAATGCGAGGCCGGTGAGAAAGCTGACGCTGTGACCGCTGCAGGCTTTCAGCTGCGCCATGGCCCGCTCCAGCGTATGCGGCTTGCCCAGTATGTCGCCACCCAGTACGGCGACCTGGTCGGAGCCGATGATCAGATGGTCCGGGTGGCTCGCTGCAAGTGCCAGGGCTTTCGCGCCGGCAAGTCGTTGTACCAGGCGCTCGGCCGGCTCGTTGGCATACGCCGTTTCGTCGATATCCGGAGCGCAGCAGTCGAAAGGCAGTTGCAGGCGCGAAAGCAGGTCGCGTCGATAGGGCGAGCTTGAAGCGAGAAGCAGTCGACGCATTTTCCTTCCTTTATATACAGGTGCCTGATGCTGGTCGGCAGCGCGCGATTATGGGGTTGAATTCCTTTGACAGTCGAGGGGCGCATCCCTAGAATGCCGCGCTTATGTTGAAAGGACCGATACCTCCGCACGTTGATCCGCGCAAGCTCGCTGACCGCGCGGCTGCCCTTGAGGGTGAGCTGCAGTTGTCTGAGCTGAAGCGGCTTGTCGACCCTCTCGAGGACGACAAGGGTGTGGTGCGTGCCCGTTTCGATTTCGGGCGCGACGAACAGCATACCGTGGTTATCCGCAGTGAGCTGGATGTTGAGGTCACGATGATTTGCCAGCGTTGTCTGGAGCCGGTTGTTCTACCCATTCACAGCGAGTGCGAATATGCCGTCGTGAATGAAGGGGCGAACAGCCAGCACCTGCCCAAGGGCTACGATGTGCTGGAAGTGGGAGAGGATCCTCTGGATCTGCTGGCGCTGGTTGAAGAGGAGCTCTTGCTCGCTCTTCCGATTGTTCCACTCCATGACCCTGAAATTTGCCAGCCGCCGGCTGGGCCCGATGAGCCCGAGCCGAGTGAGAACGAGGTATCGCGGTCCAACCCGTTCAGCGTACTGGCGCAGTTAAAGCGTGACCCAAACGTTTAGGAGTTGATCCCAATGGCTGTTCAGCAGAACAAAAAATCCCGTTCCGCCCGCGATATGCGCCGTTCGCACGACGCGCTCGAGCCGAACGCCCTGTCCGTGGAAAAGAGCACTGGTGAAGTTCACCTGCGCCACCATGTTTCCCCGGAAGGTTTCTACCGTGGTCGTAAAGTGATCGACAAGGGCGCTGACGAGTAAGTCTTGTCCGCTCCGATCATCGCGATCGATGCAATGGGCGGGGACTTCGGTCCTCGCTGCATTGTTCCGGCCAGTCTCGAGTGTCTGGCTGAGATCCCCTCGCTGCATCTGACCCTCGTCGGTCAATCCTCCCTTATCGAAGAAATCGTTGCCCTGCACCCGGGGACCGATCGTGCGCGTCTGCAGATCGTTCATGCCGATGAAGCGATTGGCATGCATGAGCGGCCCGCCCAGGCCTTGCGCGGCAAGCCAGGCTCTTCCATGCGTATCGCCCTGGAGCTGGTGCGCGATGGCAAGGCGCAGGCCTGTGTCAGCGCCGGTAACACCGGAGCCTTGATGGCGCTGGCCCGGCAGGTGCTGAAAACCCTGCCGGGCGTCGACAGGCCTGCCATGGTCACAGCCATCCCCACGAGGGCCAATCCCTGTCTGCTGCTGGATCTGGGGGCGAATGTCGACTGCACGGCCGAACAGCTCTACCAGTTCGCGGTCATGGGCTCGGTGGCGGCGCAGGTGTTGGGCGTGGAGCGCCCCAAGGTCGCCCTGCTGAATGTGGGGACGGAGGACATCAAGGGTAACCAGCAGGTCAGGCAGGCGGCGGCCCTGCTGCAGCAGGCCGATCTCGACTACAGAGGCTTCATTGAGGGCGACGGTCTGTATCGGGGCGAAGTCGACGTCGCGGTTTGCGACGGTTTCGTCGGCAATATCCTGCTCAAGTCGAGCGAGGGGCTGGCGCAGATGGTGTCCGAGCGCGTCGAACTACTGTTCAAACGATCCCTTCTTGCCCGGTTGGTCGGTGGGCTGGCATTGCCGTTGTTGCGCAAGTTGCGCGCCGATCTCAGGCCTGCGCAATACAACGGAGCCAGCTTTCTTGGGCTGCAGGGGATTGTCGTCAAGAGCCATGGCGGTGCGGGGAAGGAAAGCTTCAAGTGGGCGATCCGACGTGCCACGCAGGATGTTCGCTACAATCTTCCGGAGCAGTTGCACGAGCGGCTCGAGCACAGATTGGTCTGCGCTCGAGCCACTGAGCGAGGCGATGATGTGACCGCATCCGATGGATCGCCATCCAACTGACTATTCGATGCGCCGCGACGAGGGCGCGTTTCCCGACGAACAGAACTAGAAGAGAGTCGTTTCATGTCCGCATCACTCGCTTTCGTCTTTCCAGGGCAGGGTTCGCAGTCCCTGGGCATGCTCGCAGAGCTGGGCGCGCAGCAGGCTATCGTTCGAGATACCTTCGCCGAGGCTTCGGCCGCGCTGGGCTATGACCTCTGGGCGCTGACCCAAGAGGGCCCGGAAGACCAGCTGAATCAGACCGACAAGACGCAGCCGGCTATTCTGACGGCCTCGATTGCGCTGTGGCGCCTCTGGTTGAACGAGGGAGGGGCGAAGCCGGCGTTCGTCGCGGGGCATAGCCTGGGTGAGTATTCCGCGCTGGTCGCGGCCGAGAGCCTGTCGTTCGGTGCGGCCGTGAAGCTGGTGGAGCTGCGTGGCCAGTTGATGCAGCAGGCGGTTCCTGCGGGGGCGGGCGGAATGGCCGCCATTCTCGGTCTCGAGGATGCCGACGTGCTGGCAGCCTGCAGTGAGGCTGCGCAAGGCGATATCGTCAGCGCCGTCAACTTCAACGCGCCGGGGCAGGTGGTGATCGCAGGTAGCGCAAAAGCGGTCGAGCGTGCCATCGAGGCCTGCAAGGCGCGCGGCGCCAAGCGCGCGATGGCGCTCCCGGTGAGCGTGCCTTCGCATTGCGAACTGATGCGTCCGGCTGCGGAGCGCTTCGCTGAGTCGGTTGCGGCGGTGGCCTGGCAGGCCCCGCAGATTCCTCTGGTGCAGAACGTCAGCGCCGCTGTCGTTGCCGATCTGGATGCGCTCAAGCGCGACCTGTTGGCGCAGCTTTACAGCCCGGTCCGCTGGGTCGAATCCATGGTCGCGTTGAGCGAGCGTGGCGTCAGCGATCTCGTGGAATGCGGGCCCGGCAAGGTGCTTTCGGGGCTGAACAAGCGTTGCGTCAAGGGCATCAACACCTACAATCTCGACACCCCTGAGGCCTTTGCTGCCGCACGCGGTGCATTGGTTTGAACAAGGAGCAAATTATGAGTCTGCAAGGCAAAGTGGCGCTGGTAACCGGTGCCAGCCGAGGTATCGGCCAGGCGATCGCCCTTGAACTGGGCCGTCAGGGCGCGATCGTCATCGGTACCGCTACGTCGCCTTCCGGCGCCGAGCGAATCGCCGAAACCCTGAAGGACAATGGCATTCAGGGCGCGGGGCTGGTGCTGGACGTTACCAGCGACGAATCCGTGGCCACCACGCTCGAGCATATCCAGCAGCATCTCGGTCAGCCGGCGATTCTGGTCAACAATGCTGGCATCACCCGTGACAATCTGATGCTGCGCATGAAAGACGATGAGTGGCACGATGTGATCGACACCAACCTCAGCAGTCTCTATCGCCTTACCAAGGGCGTTCTGCGTGGAATGACCAAGGCGCGCTGGGGACGGATCATCAGTATCGGTTCGGTGGTTGGTGCCATGGGCAACGCCGGGCAGGTAAACTACGCCGCAGCCAAGGCGGGGCTGGAGGGTTTCAGTCGTGCCCTGGCGCGCGAGGTGGGTTCGCGAGGTATTACCGTGAATGCGGTTGCGCCCGGATTCATCGACACGGACATGACGCGAGAGCTGCCTGAAGCTCAGCGTGACGCATTGCTGGGGCAGATTCCTCTGGGACGTCTCGGTCAGGCGGAAGAAATTGCCAAGGTCGTCGCTTTCCTGGCTTCTGACGGTGCTTCCTATGTCACTGGCGCTACGGTTCCGGTGAACGGCGGCATGTACATGAGCTGAATGTGACGTCCAATGCATGTTTGCAGTCTTAGGGCTGATTATTCGTTTATAAAACTGCGGTGTTTTTATAGACAGAAGGTTGGAAGCAAGGGCATGCTTGCCCGCTTTCAGCTTGAAATGCGGAAAACGCTTTCTATAAACTACCGCGCAGACCAGCTGCCTGGATTTTTCCATAGGAGTGAAAACAAGGTATGAGCACCATCGAAGAACGCGTCAAGAAAATCGTTGCCGAGCAACTTGGCGTCAAGGAAGAGGAAGTCACCAACAGCGCTTCCTTCGTTGAAGACCTGGGTGCCGACTCCCTTGACACCGTCGAGCTGGTGATGGCTCTGGAAGAGGAATTCGAGACCGAAATCCCGGACGAGCAAGCCGAGAAGATCACCACTGTTCAAGAAGCCATCGACTACATCAACGCGCACGCGCAGTAAGTCGTAACCTCGCTTCGAGTCAGTAGAGCCGCACTGCCTTGAACAAGGTAGTGCGGCTTTTCTTTGAGCTAGACATAAAAATGCAAGCCGGCTCCGTTTCACTCGTGCGGTGCCTTGGCAATGGCCTTCTCTCTTCTGCCTGACGGGCGAATGGCGGAGATGAGCCGAACGTAACGTAAGGAGAATTGCTGTGTCGCGTAGACGCGTCGTGGTTACCGGGATGGGCATGGTATCGCCACTGGGTAACGATGTGCCGAGCAGCTGGCAGGGGATTCTCGCCGGCCGTAGTGGTATCGGCCTGATCGAGCACATGGATCTGTCCGCCTTCTCCACCCGTTTTGGCGGATCGGTCAAAGACTTCGATGTCGAGGAGTATCTCCCGGCCAAGGAAGCGCGCAAGCTGGACCTGTTCATTCAGTACGGTCTGGCGGCCAGTTTCCAGGCCGTGCGCGATTCCGGCCTGGAGGTCACCGATGAGAACCGGGAGCGGATCGGCGTTGTCATGGGTTCCGGGATCGGTGGGCTGACGAATATCGAGAACAGTTGCCGAGCGCTGTTCGAGCAAGGCCCGCGGCGCATCTCCCCGTTCTTCGTGCCGGGCTCGATCATCAACATGGTCTCCGGCTTCCTGTCGATTCACCTGGGGCTGCAGGGGCCGAATTACGCCATCGCCACCGCCTGTACCACCGGTACACATTGCATCGGCATGGCCGCCCGCAACATCGCCTACGGCGAGGCGGACGTGATGATCGCCGGTGGCTCGGAAATGGCTGCCAGCGGTCTGGGGATCGGTGGTTTCGCTGCCGCCCGTGCCTTGTCCACTCGCAATGACGACCCGGCGGCAGCGAGTCGCCCATGGGACAAGGGGCGTGACGGTTTCGTGCTGTCCGACGGTGCCGGTGCGCTGGTGCTCGAGGAGCTGGAGCATGCCAAGGCGCGTGGTGCGACCATCTACGCCGAACTGATCGGTTTCGGCATGAGTGCCGATGCATTCCACATGACCTCGCCACCCGAAGATGGCGCCGGCGCCATGCGCTGCATTCGCAATGCCTTGCGCGATGCCCAGTTGAACACCGACCAGATCCAGTACATCAACGCCCATGGCACCTCCACGCCGGCGGGCGACAAGGCCGAAGCGGCAGCGATCAAGACGGTTTTCGGCGATCACGCCTATGAGTTGTCGGTGAGCTCGACCAAATCCATGGTGGGCCATCTGCTGGGTGCGGCGGGTGCCGTCGAGGCGATTTTCAGCATCCTCGCCATTCGCGACCAGGTCGCACCGCCGACCATCAACCTGGAAGAGCCGGACGAAGGTTGCGACCTCGATTTCGTGGCGTTGCAGGCCAAGCCGAAAGCCATCGATGCGGTGATTTCGAACTCCTTCGGCTTCGGCGGCACCAACGGCTCGCTGGTGTTCCGTCGGTTCGCCGAGTGAAATTGAGCTGGGTGGACGGCAAGCCCGCTCCGGGTTTGTCCGTCCACGATCGCGGTCTGGCCTACGGTGATGGGTTGTTCGAGACGATCCGGGTCCGCTCCGCTCGGCCGCAACTGTTCGAACGCCATCTTCAGCGCCTGCAGGATGGTTGCCAGCGCCTCGGCCTTGCCTGTGACCTGCCTGCGCTGAGCGCGGAAATCCTCGCCTTCAGTGCCGCCCTGGGCGATGGCGTCGCCAAGCTGGTCATCACCCGCGGCGAAGGGGAGAGGGGCTATGCCATTCCCCGTGCTTCTGCGCCGAGGCGCGTGCTGCTCGGCTCCCCCGCGCCGGCCTATCCGATCGAAAATGCCGAACAAGGTGTGCATCTGTTCGCCTGCGCTACGCGCCTGGCCGAGCAGCCCCGGCTTGCCGGCCTGAAACACCTCAATCGCCTCGAGCAGGTTCTGGCCAGAGCGGAGTGGCAGGATCCGGCATTTGCCGAAGGTCTGATGAGGGATATGTCGGGACGGGTGGTCGAAGGCGTCTTCAGCAACATTTTCCTGGTGCGCGACGGTCGGTTGTCGACGCCGGCATTGCATCGTTGCGGTGTGGCCGGGGTCATGCGCGCGGAGATCATCGAGCAGGCCCGGCAGCTGCAGCTGGCCGTTCAAGTGCAGGACATCGCCTTCGAGCAACTGCTGTGCGCCGACGAGGTATTTCTCTGCAACAGTCTTTTCGGTATCTGGCCGGTACGGGGCTTGATGGAGCATCGCTGGTCGGCGGGTCCGCTCACCCGTAAACTTCAGGGTCGTCTAGTCGAACTGTCAGGTAATTCGTGATTCGCAAGCTGTTGTCGTTACTCTTTTGTGCTGCGCTGCTCATGGTGGTGGCAGCGGGTCTGGCTGCCTGGAAGCAGCGCTCGGTGCTCGAGCAGCCGCTGGCGCTGCATGAGGTTCGTCTGCTCGACGTTCAGGCTGGGGACACGCCCGGTGGCCTGTTTCGCCAGCTGGAAGCGGAGGGGCTGCTCCAGGATTCGCTCTGGCTGCGGCTGTACTGGCGGATGAATCTTGCGGAGCAACCGCTGCACAGTGGGGAGTATCGACTGACGCCAGGCATGACTGCCCGTGACATGATCACGCTATGGCAAAAGGCCGAGATCGTTCAGTACAGCCTGACGCTTGTCGAGGGCTGGAATTTCCGCCAGCTGCGTACGGCGCTGACAGCACAGTCGAAGCTGCAACAGACCCTGCAGGGACTTTCCGACGAGGAAGTCATGGCGCGGTTGGGGCAGGCCGGTCTGCATCCGGAGGGGCGGTTCTTTCCCGACACCTATCGCTATACGCGCGGGGTCACTGATCTCGAGCTGCTCCAGCGGGCCTTTACACGGCTGCAGACCGTGCTCGCCGAGGAGTGGGAGCAGCGCGATAAGGATCTGCCCTACAAGGATGCCTATCAGGCGCTGATCATGGCGTCGATCATCGAGAAGGAAACCGGCGTGCCCCACGAGCGCGGGGAGATCGCTGGCGTCTTCGTGCGCCGGCTTGCGCGTGGCATGCTGCTGCAGACCGATCCCACGGTGATCTACGGCATGGGCGAGCGCTATCGAGGAAAAATCACTCGCAACGACCTGCGTCGACCGACGCCCTACAACACCTATACCCAGGCCGGGCTGCCGCCAACGCCGATCGCTATGGTCGGACGCGAGGCGATTCATGCCGCGCTGCATCCGACCGAGGGCAAGAGCCTGTATTTCGTCGCCCGCGGCGACGGCAGCCATGTGTTCAGCAATACCCTGGCCGAGCATAATCGTGCCGTACGTGAATATCAGCTCAAGCGGCGAGCGGATTACCGTTCCAGTCCGCCTCCCCGACAAACGCCTACGCCAAGCGAGACAACCCAGTGAGCGGACTCTTCATTACGCTGGAAGGCCCGGAAGGCGCTGGCAAAAGCACCAATCGCGAGTATCTGGCCGAGCGGCTGCGCGAGCGTGGGCAGGAAGTCTTGCTGACACGGGAGCCGGGCGGTACGCCGCTGGCCGAGCAAATTCGCGAGCTGTTGCTGGCGCCGAGCGACGAGCCCATGTGCAGCGACACCGAGCTGTTGCTGGTCTTCGCCGCCCGCGCGCAGCATCTTGAGCAGGTCATCCGGCCGGCTCTGGCACGTGGTGCGCTGGTGCTCTGTGATCGTTTTACCGATGCGACTTATGCCTATCAGGGCGGTGGCCGCGGGCTGTCCTTTCAGCGCATCGAGCAGCTCGAAACCTTCGTGCAGGGCGAGCTTCGCCCCGATCTGACGCTTATCTTCGATCTTCCCGTCGAGATCGGCCTGAGCCGCGCCGCGGCGCGAGGGCGCCTGGATCGTTTCGAGCAGGAAGGGCTGAGGTTCTTCGAGTCGGTGCGCAATGCCTATCTCGAGCGCGCGAGACAGGCGCCGCATCGCTACCGAGTGATCGATGCGGGGATGCCGCTGGAGGTCGTTCAGCAGTGCTTGCAGGCACTGCTGCCGGAGTTGCTGGAGCGTGCGCGTGGCTGACGGCATTCTCGCCTGGCAGGCCGGGCTCTGGCAGTTGCTCGCCGGTCGACAACAGCATGCCCATGCCTATCTCTTGCATGGCCCTGCGGGTATCGGCAAGCGGGACTTCGCCGAGCGGTTGATGGCGCTTCTGCTTTGCCAGCGTCCTTCACTGGAGGGTGCCTGTGGCGCCTGCAGGGGCTGTCAGTTGCTTGCCGCGCAGACCCACCCCGATCATTACATTCTCGAGCCCGAGGAGGTCGACAAGGCGATTCGTGTCGATCAGGTGCGCGATCTGGTTGACTTCATTACCCAGACCGCACAACTGGGCGGGCGCAAGGTGGTATTGCTGGAGCCGGCCGAGGCGATGAATATCAATGCCGCCAACGCCTTGCTCAAGAGCCTGGAGGAACCTGCCGGCAATACGGTGCTGCTGCTGGTGAGCCACCAGCCCAGCCGTCTTCTGCCAACACTCAAGAGTCGTTGCGTGCAGCAGGCCTGCCCACTGCCCGAGCGGCAGCAGAGCCTGGACTGGCTGTCGGCCAAGCTGCCGGACTTGCCGGAGCGGAGCAGGGAGGAGCTGCTGGCTCTGGCGGCCGGCTCACCCCTGGCCGCCTTGCAGCTGCATGGGGCGGGTGCATTGCAGATGCGCGCGCAGGTCATCGAAGGTATCAAGCAATTGCACAAGCAGCAGCAATCGCCGAGTCAGTTGGCCGAGGGCTGGAATGCGCTGCCGCTTCCATTGCTGTTCGATTGGTTCTGCCAGTGGGCTCATCTGATCCTGTGCTGTCAGATGGCGGGTGATGCGGCGGCGGCAGGGGCGGCGGACATGCATAAAGTGGTGCAGTACCTGGCGCAGAAGTCCTCACCGGCGAAAGTGCTGGCTTTGCAGGAGTGGCTGCTGGCCCATCGTCAGAAAGTGCTGGGTAAGGCCAATCTCAACCGTGTCTTGCTTCTCGAAGCGCTGCTGGTGCAGTGGGCAAGCCTGCCCGGGTCACGGTAGACTCCTTCCGAACAGACCCTAGGAACCTCGCATGAGCCTGCCTGCAAATCTCGGTCCGCGTAATGGCATCCTGTCCTTGACGATCAAGGACAAGTCCGTGCTGTACGCTGCGTTCATGCCCTTCATCAAGCATGGCGGGTTGTTCATTCCCACCAACAAGAGCTACAAGCTTGGTGATGAGGTGTTCATGCTGCTGAACCTGATGGATGAGCCGGAGAAGATTCCGGTGGCCGGCAAGGTCGTCTGGATCACCCCCAAGGGTGCCCAGGGCAACCGCGCTGCAGGTGTGGGCGTGCAGTTCAATGAAGGGGACTCGACGGCGCGCAACAAGATCGAAACCTACCTGGCCGGCGCACTGAAGTCTGATCGCCCGACGCACACCATGTAAGAGCCTCTCGGCTGTGTTGCCGCTTGAATATTCTCAAGCGTTTCGCTGCACCTCATTTCTTGTGCACGTTCTTCGGCAGACGTACTACCTGGGTCTCCGAGTAGATGTCATGCCAGGTGCGTTGGTACTTGTCCCAGAGCATCCACCAGTAGCCCAGACCGAGGCTCAGCCAGGACGGGATCGCGATCAGGAAGCGCAGCAGTGCCTGCCACAGGTCGATGGCGCTGCCGTCGGCATTCTGTACGCGAATGCCCCAGACCTGCATGCCGAGTGTCTGGCCGGTATGGGTCCAGAACTTGGCGAAGAAACCGAACAGGCTGAACAGCAGTAGCGTCGAAAGAATCGGGTCGATATCCAGGCCGCCGCTTTCGGAAAGGGCCTTGAGGCCTTCGCTGCCATACAGCAGGCGAAGCACGACCTGCTGATAGAGCAGGGTGACCACCATCATCAGCGCGACTGAAAGCAGCAGGTCGTAGAACATGGCAGCGAGCCTGCGGAACAGGCCCGCAGCGGGGAATTGGCCCTGGGGGTTCAGCAGAGGTTTGCGCATCGGGACACTCGTTCGTGGGGCAGGCGCGTATTCTAGGGTTTGGTAACGTTCGGTGCGAGTCGCGAGCGAAGAAGCGTCAGCAGTTCCTGCGGAACGCGCGCATAAAAAAGCCCCTGATGTTGCCATCAGGGGCTTTTCGGAGCGGCGGCTTATTCCTGGATTTGAACCTGGTCAGCCTGCATGCCCTTTTGACCTTGCACAGCGATGAAGCTGACTTTCTGGCCTTCTTTCAGGCTCTTGAAGCCATTGCCTTCGATCGCGCGGAAGTGCACGAACAGATCCGGACCGCTCTCGGGAGTGATGAAACCAAAACCTTTCTCGTCGTTAAACCACTTGACGGTACCGTTCTGACGATTCGACATGTCTTTGTATCCTTGAAGCTCAATAGTAGAAGCGCACCTGCGCGGCAGGAGCGGGAACTGGTTGCAAGGAGTAGTCGAGCGGGATGTAGCGGATCGGATGATCTACCGCATCAGGTCACGATTCAACAGCGACCCATGCAAACACAGTGGGCACACTCTACGATAACTCGCTAGGAGTTCCAACCCCTCGGAGCCATAGAATTTGCCCAGTTCAGGCGGCGCTTTTCGGCGCGATGTGGACGGTCAGAAGCCCGTCGGAGGTGGTGCTGTCGAGCCTGGTGTCAATCGTGATGGCGCGGGGTTCGAACCGCCGAAGCCGGGTACTGCGAGGACTGCCGAGCCGAACGCTGTCGTGCAGGATCCTGTCTGAAGCGATGCCGAGCTTGGCGAGCATTCGGCGCTCAACGAATGCGATGTTCGTTGAAATGATGATGGTGCCTCGAGAGAGACTCGAACTCTCACGTTGTTACCAACGGCGGATTTTGAATCCGCTGCGTCTACCGATTCCGCCATCGAGGCACAGTGGCGGCGCAGTATAGGGACGCGGAGCGAGTCGGTCAATCGTCTGGCGTGGTCAGATCGCGGTGTTTCCGCTAAGCTTTGCGCCCCTTGCGCTTCGACCGATCATCTGCTGATGCACGTCTCCGCTTTTTCCTTTGAGTTGCCCGATTCACTCATCGCCCGCCATCCGCTCGCCGAGCGCCGTGCCAGTCGGTTGCTGGTGCTCGATGGCGCGACCGGGCAGCTCGCTCATCGCCGCTTCGCCGATCTGCTCGAGTACGTACGCCCCGGCGACCTGATGGTGTTCAACGATACCCGGGTGATTCCGGCGCGCCTGTTCGGCCAGAAGGATACCGGCGGCAAACTCGAAGTGCTGGTCGAGCGAGTGCTGGACAGCCATCGCGTGCTGGCTCATGTGCGCTCGAGCAAATCGCCGAAGCCCGGTACGAAGATCCATCTCGACGGCGGTGGCGAGGCGCTGATGCTGGCCCGGCACGATGCGCTGTTCGAGCTGCATTTTGCCGAAGAAGTGTTGCCGCTCCTCGAGCGTGTCGGCCACATGCCGTTGCCACCTTATATAGACAGGCCGGACGACAGTGCCGACCGCGAGCGCTACCAGACCGTCTATGCCCAGCGCGCCGGTGCAGTCGCGGCGCCCACGGCCGGCCTGCATTTCGATGACGCCCTGCTGGCTGCGTTGCGCGAAAAAGGCGTGAAAACGGCCTTCGTCACGCTGCACGTGGGTGCGGGTACCTTCCAGCCGGTGCGTGTCGAGCGTATCGAAGAGCATCACATGCACAGCGAGTGGCTGGAGGTCGGCCAGGATGTGGTCGATGCGGTCGCGGCCTGCCGTGAGCGGGGTGGGCGTGTCATTGCGGTGGGTACCACCAGCGTGCGTTCTCTGGAGAGCGCGGCGCGCGACGGCACGCTCAGACCTTTCAGTGGCGATACCGATATCTTCATTTATCCGGGCAGGCCCTTCCATGTGGTGGATGCCTTGGTGACCAACTTCCATCTGCCCGAATCGACCCTGCTGATGCTGGTTTCGGCGTTCGCCGGCTACCCGGAAACCATGGCGGCCTATACCGAAGCCGTCGCCGAGGGCTATCGCTTCTTCAGCTACGGCGATGCCATGTTCATCACGCGCAACCCGGCCCCGCGCGGCCCCGAGGAAACCCCATGAGTCGTACCTGCCATATGTCCTTCGAACTGCTCGCCACCGATGGCAGGGCTCGGCGCGGGCGCCTGACTTTCCCGCGCGGCACGGTGGAGACGCCGGCGTTCATGCCGGTGGGTACCTACGGCACGGTCAAGGGCATGTCGCCACGCGATGTCGAGGAAATCGGTGCCGAGATCATTCTCGGCAACACCTTCCACCTGTGGCTGCGCCCCGGCACCGAGGTGATCAAGGCGCACGGCGACCTGCACGATTTCATGCAATGGAAAGGGCCGATCCTGACCGACTCGGGTGGCTTCCAGGTGTTCAGCCTGGGGGCGATGCGCAAGATCAAGGAGGAGGGCGTCTACTTCGCCTCGCCGGTCGACGGCGCCAAGGTCTTCATGGGGCCGGAGGAGTCGATGCAGGTCCAGCGCGACCTGGGCTCCGACATCGTGATGATCTTCGATGAATGCACGCCCTATCCGGCCGACGAAGAGGTGGCGCGGCGCTCCATGGAATTGTCGCTGCGCTGGGCCAAGCGTTCCAAAGAGGCGCACGGCGACAGCGTCGCGGCGCTGTTCGGCATCGTCCAGGGCGGCATGCACGAATCGCTGCGCATGCGTTCGCTGGAGGGATTGTGCGAGATCGGCTTCGACGGTCTGGCGATCGGCGGGTTGTCGGTGGGCGAACCGAAGGAGGAGATGATCCGGGTGCTGGATTTCCTGCCGTCGCGGATGCCGGCTGACAAGCCGCGCTATCTCATGGGCGTCGGCAAGCCGGAGGATCTGGTCGAGGGGGTGCGACGCGGTGTGGACATGTTCGATTGCGTGATGCCGACCCGCAACGCCCGCAACGGCCACCTGTTCACCGATGCCGGGGTGGTGAAGATCCGCAACGCGGTGCATCGCCATGACGATTCGCCGCTGGAGCCGGGGTGCGATTGTTACACCTGTAAACACTTCTCCCGCGCCTATCTGCACCATTTGGACAAATGCGGCGAAATGCTGGGCAGCATGTTGAATACAATCCACAACCTGCGGCATTACCAACGTTTGATGGCTGGTTTACGCCAGGCTATTCAACAAGGTACATTGGCGGCCTTTGTCGATGCTTTCTATGCAAAACGCGGCCTGCCAACGCCACCGCTCGCATGACGAAATCCTAGAAAAATCCAATCTCTGCAACAGGAGTGCTACATGAGCTTTCTGATTCCCGCCGCCTACGCCCAAGAGGCTGCCGCTGGTCCTGCCGGCAGCGGCTTCGAGTGGCTGTTCCTGGTCGGCTTCCTAGTCATCTTCTACCTGATGATCTGGCGTCCTCAGGCCAAGCGCGCCAAGGAGCACAAGAACCTGATCGGTGGCCTGCAGAAGGGTGACGAAGTGGTCACCTCCGGCGGCATCGCCGGCAAGGTCACCAAAGTAGCCGATGACTTTGTCGTGATCGAGGTTTCCGACAACGTCGAACTGAAGTTCCAGAAAGTAGCGATTGCCGCGACCCTGCCCAAGGGTACCCTGAAGGCCATCTGAGCTGACTTCATACTTCAACACCAACGACGGGGCGCGCAAGGCGCCCCGCGTCATTAGACGGGCTGCGTCATGCTCAATAGATTCCCCCTCTGGAAATACCTGCTGATACTGGTGGTGCTGGCGGTTGCCTGCATCTATTCGGCGCCCAATCTCTATCCCGACGACCCGGCTGTCCAGATCACCGGCGCGACCACTTCGCTGAACGTGACCGAGGCTGATCTGAATCGAGCCGGTGCAGCGCTCGAAGAGGCCGGGATCGAGGTCAAGGAGGCTTCGCTGGACGAACAGGGCCGCGGTGGCCTGTTGCGGTTGGTGCATCAGGACGATCAGTTGCCGGCCAAGGACGTGATCCGTCGCGCCCTCGGTGACGCCTACGTCGTTGCCCTCAACCTTGCACCGACCACGCCCGACTGGTTGCGCAATCTCGGCGCGAGCCCGATGAAGCTCGGCCTGGACCTGTCCGGCGGTGTGCACTTCCTGCTCGAAGTGGATATGGACAAGGCCGTCGAAACGCGCCTGAACGTCCACGAGGGTGAGGTCAAGAGTCTTCTGCGCAAGGAGCGTGTTCGCTATCGCAGCCTGCCGACCCAGGGCAATGCGGTGCAGCTGGGCTTTGCCGATCAGGCCACGCTGTCTTCTGCCCAGGCGCTGATCCGCAAGAATTTCAACGATTTCGAGATCACCTCCAGTGAGCGCAATGGCCAGCAGGTGCTGCGCCTGGCTCTCACCGAGGCGAAGCTGGCGGAGATTCGCGAATACTCCATCAAGCAGAACCTCACCACGGTTCGCAACCGGGTCAACGAGCTGGGCGTTTCCGAGCCGCTGGTGCAGCGCCAGGGCGCCAACCGTATCGTGGTCGAATTGCCGGGCGTGCAGGATACTGCCGAAGCCAAGCGCATCCTCGGCAAGACCGCAAACCTGGAGTTCCGTCTGGCAGCCGAAGCGGATGCTCCGCGCGCGACCACCGAGACCTTCGAGTTCCGCCAAGAAGGTCGCCCGCCAGCGCAGCTGGAGCGCACGCTGATCATCACCGGCGATCAGGTCACCGATGCCCAGGCCAGCTATGACGAGAATGGTCGTCCGCAGGTCAACATCCGTCTGGATGGCCACGGCGGCGAGCTGATGAACCGGGCCACACGTAACAATGTCGGCCGCAGCATGGCGGTTGTCTTCATCGAGCAGCGGCCGCAGACGCGTTACGTGAAGCGGATGGTCGACGGCGTCGAGCAGGAAGAGCGAATCGAGACCTTCCAGGAGGAAAAGAAAATCATCAGCCTGGCGACCATCCAGTCGCCGCTGGGCAGTCAGTTCCGTATCACCGGGCTCGATGGCCAGGGTGAGTCCTCCGAGCTGGCCCTGTTGCTCCGTGCCGGTGGTCTCGCGGCGCCGATGTATTTTGCCGAAGAGCGCACCATCGGTCCGAGTCTGGGCGCCGAGAACATCACGCTGGGCGTCCAGGCGGCGCTGTGGGGCTTCCTGTTCGTCGCGATCTTCATGGTGCTGATCTACAAGGTGTTCGGGCTGCTGGCAACCGTGGCACTGCTGTTCAACATGGTGGTGTTGATGGCGCTGATGTCGCTGCTGGGTGCGACGCTGACGCTGCCGGGTATCGCCGGTATCGTGCTGACCATGGGCATGGCGGTGGATGCCAACGTGCTGATCTTCTCGCGGATCCGCGAGGAGATTCAGAACGGCATGTCGGTGCAGCGAGCCATTCACGAGGGTTTCGATCGCGCGCTTTCCGCCATCGTCGACGGCAACCTCACCACGCTGCTGGTGGGTGGCATTCTCTTCGCCATGGGCACCGGGCCGATCAAGGGCTTCGCGGTCACGCTGTCGCTCGGCATTCTGACGTCGATGTTCACGGCGGTTATCGTGACTCGCGCCATGGTCAACCTGATCTATGGTGGCCGCGATCTCAAGAAGCTGTGGATTTAAGGGGCTAGCACGATGAAACGCGTAATCAATTTCATGGCGGTGCGTCACCTGGCCTTCGTTCTGACGATGCTGCTGACCGTTGCCTCATTGGCCAGTCTGGCGGTGAAAGGCCTGAATTTCGGCCTGGATTTCACCGGCGGCACGCTGGTCGAGCTGACCTATGAGAACCCGGTTCCTCTGGATCAGATACGTGTCCAACTGGCCGAGAGCGGCTTCGAGAATGCGCTGGTGCAGAGTTTTGGCGCCACCACCGATGTGCTGATCCGGATGCCTGGCGACGACCCGTTGCTGGGTGAGCATATTGCCGAGGCGCTGCGCGGCCAGAATGCCGGTGGCGAGATCCTCGTCAAGCGCGCAGAGTTCGTTGGCCCTTCGGTGGGTGAAGAGCTGCGCGACCAGGGCGGTCTGGGCATGCTGCTGGCGCTGGGTGGAATCCTGGTCTACGTGGCGTTCCGCTTCCAGTGGAAATTCGGCTTCGGCGCCGTGCTGTCGCTGTTCCATGACGTGATCGTGGTGCTGGGCGTCTTCTCGTTCTTCGAAATATCCTTCGATCTGACGGTGCTGGCGGCCGTGCTGGCGGTGATCGGTTACTCGCTCAACGACACCATCGTGATCTTCGACCGCATTCGGGAAAATTTCCGGCTGTTGCGCAAGACCGAGCTGGTCGAGAACATCAACATCTCCACAACCCAGACCCTGCTGCGTACGTTGGCGACTTCCGTCTCCACATTGCTCGCGGTTGCGGCGTTGATGGTGTTCGGTGGCGAGAACCTCTGGGGTTTCTCGCTGGCGCTGATGATCGGCGTCGGGGCGGGCACTTATTCCTCGATCTATATCGCCAGCATTCTCCTGATCTGGCTGAAGCTGACCCGTGAGGATCTGATTCCACCGGTCGTGGAAGAAGCTGACGAGCGCCCCTGAGGCATCGAACTTCTGGCGGGTTCGGTTGCCTAACGGCGCAGCGGGACCTTGCCCGTCGGAAGAAGGAAAATGCAGTGAACAAGTCAATGATGGTGGGTGCGGTTCTGGGAGCCGTAGTCGTTACCGCCGGCGGTGCATTCGCCACCTATACCCTGGTCGATCGTGGCCCGGCATTCGCCGAGGTGGTCGGGGTCGAACCCGTGAAGGAAGTCATCAAGACTCCGCGCGAGGTCTGCAAGGATGTGACTGTTACCCGGCAGAAGCCGGTGCAGGACCAGCATCGGATCGCGGGCACCGCAGTGGGGGCCGTGGTCGGAGGGCTGCTCGGCAACCAGGTTGGCGGCGGCAGTGGCAAGAAGATCGCGACGGTCGCGGGTGCAGTGGGCGGCGGTTACGCCGGTAATCAGGTGCAGGGGCGCATGCAGGCCAACGATACCTACACCACCACGGAAACCCGCTGCAGCACCGTGACCGATACTCACGACAAGGTCGTGGGCTATGAGGTCAAGTACGATCTGGATGGCAAGATCGGCACCGTGCGCATGGATCGTGATCCCGGTAATCGAATTCCGGTACAGGACGGCCAGTTGGTGCTGACGCAGCAGTAGGTTTCTTTCGCTTCAAACAAAAAACGCCCTGAGGGGCGTTTTTTGTTTCTGCCGATCGTTCAGCGTTTCAGCGAGGGCGTGAGGTGCGGCTGGATTGCAGTCAGCACTGCCTTGAAGCACTTGGTGTTACCTGCAACGATCTGTCCCTTCTCGAGGAAGTCGTGACTGCCACTGAAGTCGCTGACCAGGCCGCCTGCTTCCTGGATCAGCAGTGCACCGGCGGCCATGTCCCATTCTGAAAGGCCGAACTCCCAGAAGGCGTCGTAACGACCGGCTGCGACGTACGCCAGGTCCAGGCTCGCGGCGCCGGCGCGACGGATGCCGGCGGTCTGACCTGTCAGGCTGCGGAACATGCCGAGATAGGCGTCCAGATTGTCCATCTGCCCGTCGCGGAACGGAAAACCGGTGCCCAGCAGTGCGCCTTCGAGGCTCTTGCGCGAGCCGACACGCAGGCGGCGCCCGTTGAGCGCTGCACCACGGCCACGGCTGGCGGTGAATTCTTCCTGGCGAACCGGGTCGAGCACTACCGCGTGCTCGAGGCGACCACGGTATTTGCATGCAATGCTCACGGCATAGTGCGGAACGCCGCGGACGAAGTTGGTGGTGCCATCCAGCGGATCGATGATCCAGAGGTAATCAGCACCTTCTCCGGTGCCCTGCGAGAGCCCGCTTTCCTCACCGAGGATGCCGTGATTGGGGTAGGCCTTGCGTAGCGCGGTCACGATCAGTTGTTCGGCGGCGCGGTCGATCTCGGTGACATAATCCTTCGCATCTTTCTCATTTACCGAGATCACGTCCAGGCGCTCGGTGGAACGAAGAATCAGTTCGCCGGCGCTGCGGGCGGCGCGCAGCGCGATATTCAGCATGGGCTGCATCGATCAAATACCTGGTCGTTTAAAGAAAGCCGGCAATTCTAGCAGAAAGCGTTTCACGCATGTTGTGCGCTCCGATGGTTAATGGCGAAGAACGGCGTGGTTCCTGTAAGATTTCGGTTCGCTTTCTGGCCGAGAAGAACAAGTGTCGCTTCAGAACATTCGCGTGGTGCTGGTCAATACCAGCCATCCGGGCAATATCGGCGGTGCCGCCCGAGCAATGAAGAACATGGGGTTGTCTCGGTTGGTGCTGGTCGATCCCGTTGAGTTTCCCAGCTCCGAAGCCGTTGCACGGGCTTCGGGCGCAACCGATATTCTCGATGCGGTACGGGTGGTCGGAACGCTCGAGGAGGCGCTGGTGGGGTGCAGCGTGGTGCTGGGCACCAGTGCGCGGGATCGGCGCATTCCCTGGCCCTTGCTGGATCCGCGCGAGTCGGGCGCTACCTGCATCCGGCAGGCGGAGCAGGGTGGTGAAGTGGCGCTGGTGTTCGGCCGCGAATATGCGGGGCTGACCAACGAAGAATTACAGCGCTGCCATTTTCATGTGCACATCCCTTCCGATCCGCAGTTCAGTTCGCTGAATCTTGCGGCGGCCGTGCAGGTTCTTGCCTACGAGGTGCGCATGGCCTGGCTGGCAGCGCATGACCAGCCGAGCAAGCAAGAAAAGCTGGAGACCACTTCGCTGCTCAATGCCCAGCCGGTTACGGCCGATGAGTTGGAGCATTACTACGGGCACCTCGAGCAGACGCTGATCGACATCGGCTTTCTCGATCCGGCCAAGCCGCGACATCTGATGCCTCGATTGCGCCGGCTCTACGGTCGCAGCGCTATCAGCAAGCTGGAGATGAATATCCTGCGTGGCATCCTTACCGAGACCCAGAAGGCCGTCCGCGGCGAGCCTCACAAGCGGAGACAAGATTGATGTTCGAACGCATGCGCGAAGATATCCAGAGCGTATTCCACCGCGATCCCGCGGCGCGCAACGCCTTCGAAGTGATGACCTGCTATCCGGGGCTGCATGCGATCTGGTTCCACCGGTTGTCGCATTGGCTCTGGCAGCGTGACTGCAAGTGGCTGGCGCGGATGAATTCCAATCTGGGGCGCTGGCTCACCGGCATCGAGATTCATCCCGGCGCGCAGATCGGCCGGCGTTTTTTCATCGATCATGGCATGGGTATCGTCATCGGTGAGACGGCGGAGATCGGCGACGACGTGACGCTTTATCACGGCGTTACCCTGGGTGGCACCAGCTGGAGCAAGGGCAAGCGCCATCCGACGCTCGAGGATGGCGTGATTGTCGGTGCTGGCGCGAAGATTCTCGGGCCGTTCACTGTCGGTGCCGGCGCTAAGGTTGGCTCGAACGCCGTCGTGACTCGTGCGGTTCCGGCGGGGGCGACCGCGGTGGGCATCCCGGGCAAGGTCATCGTCAAGTCCGATGATGCGCAGGAGGCCAAGCGCAAGGCGATCGCCGAGAAGATCGGTTTCGATGCCTATGGGGTCAGTGAGGACATGCCTGATCCGGTCGCGCGAGCCATCGGGCAATTGCTCGATCACGTGCAGGCGGTGGAGGAGCGCATGGAGGGCATGTGCGAGGCGCTCACCGCGCTGGGTAGCGATTATTGCGCGAAGAAGATGCCCGAGCTGCGTGAGGAGGATTTCGCCGAGATCAAGGAGGATGGCGAGTCGCCCCGCGCCTGATGGGCGAGGCGGGGGCGAACTGGTATGATGTCGCGCCGTTGCCGGACTGGCGGGTCGAAGTGAGCGGGGGCGATGACAAAGGTTGAGTGAATCGATCGGACTTATAGTTGATCTAAACACTCGGGTATTGCATACTTGCGCCAAACCTTGATGCTTGGTGCAAACCGATGCGATTGACTACCAAAGGACGCTACGCCGTAACCGCGATGCTCGATCTGGCGCTACATGCGCAGCAGGGTCCGGTCTCCCTTGCGGATATTTCCGAACGGCAAGGCATTTCGCTTTCCTACCTCGAACAATTATTCGCCAAGCTGCGCCGTGGCAGCCTGGTAACCAGCGTTCGCGGGCCGGGTGGTGGCTATCAGCTGTCCCGTGAGATGGCCGACATACAGGTCGTCCAGGTAATCGATGCGGTCAACGAGTCCGTTGACGCCACCCGTTGCCAGGGGCTCGGCGATTGCCATTCGGGCGACACCTGTCTGACTCACCACCTCTGGTGCGACCTGAGTCAGCAGATTCACGAATTCCTCAGTGGCATCAGTCTGGCCGATCTGGTCAACCGGCGCGAGGTGCAAGAGGTTGCGTTGCGCCAGGATATGCGTCGTGCCAATGGCCGTGCCCCGCAGCTGGAAAAGATCGAAGCGTCCGCCATCGAATGAGCCGGACGACAGCCTGATAGGAGATACCTGATGAAATTGCCGATTTACCTGGACTACTCCGCTACAACGCCGGTCGACCCTCGTGTGGCCGAGAAGATGATCGAGTGCCTGACTGCCGACGGCAACTTCGGCAACCCAGCCTCGCGCTCGCATGCCTTTGGCTGGAGAGCCGAGGAAGCGGTGGAGAATGCGCGTCGCCAGGTGGCCGAGCTGGTCAATGCCGACCCGCGGGAAATCGTCTGGACCTCGGGTGCGACCGAATCCGATAACCTTGCCATCAAGGGCGTTGCCCATTTCTACGCCTCCAAGGGCAAGCACATCATCACCAGCAAGATCGAACACAAGGCGGTGCTGGATACCACCCGCCAGCTGGAGCGCGAAGGTTTCGAGGTCACTTACATCGAGCCGGGCGAAGACGGCGTGATCACGCCGGAAATGGTCGAGGCCGCTCTGCGCGAGGACACCGTGCTGGTGTCCATCATGCATGTGAACAACGAGATCGGCACCATCAACGATATCGCCGCCATCGGCGAGCTGACCCGTGCCCGCGGCGTGCTGTTCCACGTCGATGCGGCCCAGTCCACGGGCAAGGTGGAAATCGATCTGGAGAAGATGAAGGTCGACCTGATGTCCTTCTCCGCCCACAAGACCTACGGCCCGAAAGGCGTCGGTGCGCTCTATGTCCGCCGCAAGCCGCGCGTGCGCCTCGAGGCGCAGATGCACGGTGGTGGTCACGAGCGCGGCATGCGTTCGGGCACGCTGGCTGCGCATCAGTCGGTGGGCATGGGCGAGGCGTTCCGTATTGCCAAGGAAGAGATGGCGGCGGAGAACGAGCGCATCCGTGCGCTGCGCGATCGCTTCTTCAAGCAGGTCGAGCACCTCGAAGAGTTGTACGTCAACGGCAGCATGACCGCGCGCGTGCCGCACAACCTCAACCTCAGCTTCAACTACGTCGAAGGCGAGTCGCTGATCATGGCGCTCAAGGACCTGGCGGTGTCGTCCGGTTCGGCCTGCACCTCCGCTTCGCTGGAGCCGTCCTACGTGCTCCGTGCGCTGGGGCGCAACGACGAGCTGGCACACAGCTCGATTCGTTTCACCTTCGGCCGTTTCACCACCGAAGAAGAAGTCGACTATGCCGCGCAGAAGGTCAGCGAGGCGGTCATCAAGCTGCGTGAACTTTCACCTTTGTGGGACATGTTCAAGGAGGGCGTAGACCTCTCCAAGGTCGAGTGGGCAGCCCACTGAGGCACCACGCTGCGCATAGTCTGAATCAACGAGGATTGCACCATGGCATACAGTGACAAGGTCATCGACCACTATGAAAACCCCCGCAACGTCGGCAAGTTCGACGCCGAGGATCCTTCCGTCGGTACCGGCATGGTCGGCGCTCCGGCTTGCGGCGACGTGATGCGTCTGCAAATCAAGGTCAACGAGCAGGGCGTGATCGAAGACGCCAAGTTCAAGACCTACGGTTGCGGCTCGGCCATCGCGTCCAGCTCGCTGGCAACCGAGTGGATGAAGGGCAAGACCCTGGAAGAGGCGGAAACCATCAAGAACACGCAGCTCGCCGAAGAACTGGCCCTGCCACCGGTGAAGATCCACTGCTCGGTGCTGGCCGAGGACGCCATCAAGGCGGCGGTGCGTGACTACCGCGAGAAGAAAGGCCTGAATCAGGCATAAGCGAAGGAGGTTTCGATGGCTATCAGCATGACCAGCGCCGCAGCCGATCATGTACGCCGCTCCCTGGAAGGGCGCGGCAAGGGCGTCGGTGTAAGGCTGGGGGTACGTACTACCGGTTGTTCCGGGCTGGCCTACACGCTCGAATTCGTTGACGAGACGGCTCCGGAAGACTCGGTCTTCGACAGCCACGGCGTCAAGGTCGTCATCGATCCCAAGAGCCTCGTCTACCTCGATGGCACTGAGCTCGATTTCGTTCGTGAAGGCCTCAACGAGGGCTTCAAGTTCAACAATCCCAACGTGCGTGGCGAATGCGGCTGCGGCGAGAGCTTCAATATCTGAGGGCGCTGTGGGCATTCCCTGTCATTACGCTTTGTTCGAGCTTCAGCCGGCATTCGATCTCGATCTGGAGCGGCTTTCGGTGCGTTATCGCGAGCTGGCTCGCAAGGTTCATCCCGATCGATTTGCCGACGCTGGCGAGTCGGAGCAGCGCAAGGCCATCGAACAGTCAGCGAATCTCAACGAGGCCTACCAGACGCTGAAGAGCCCGTCGCGGCGCGCCCGCTATCTGCTGAAACTGCAGGGAAGGGAAATGCCGCTCGAAGCCACCGTGCAGGATCCGGCGTTCCTGATGCAGCAGATGCAGTGGCGCGAGGAGCTGGAAGACCTGCAGGACGAGGCGGATCTCGCCGGCGTCGCGGTTTTCAAGGCCCGGCTGAAGGCCGCACAACAGCTGCTCAATGACTCCTTCGCCGCCATCTGGCAGGACGAAGCGCAGCGTGAGGAGGCGGAGCGACTGGTGCGGCGCATGCAGTTTCTCGACAAGCTGACGCAGGAAGTGCGCCAGCTGGAAGAACGCCTCGACGATTAACCTACGTAGCGCCTGGCGTTACGCTCGATATCAGATAGATATGGCCTTACTTCAGATTGCCGAGCCAGGACAAAGCCCTCAGCCTCACCAGCGTCGTCTGGCCGTGGGCATCGACCTGGGCACCACCAATTCCCTCGTGGCAGCGTTGCGCAGCGGCATCACCGCGCCGCTGGCCGATGCCGAAGGGCGACTGATACTGCCCTCGGCCGTCCGCTATCACGCCGATCGCATCGAAGTCGGTCATGCCGCCAGGCAGGCCGCTGCCAGCGATCCGCTGAACACCATCGTTTCGGTAAAGCGCCTGATGGGGCGTGGCCTTGGCGACGTCAAGCAGCTGGGTGGCCAGCTGCCGTATCGCTTCAGCGAAGGCGAATCGCAGATGCCTTTCATCGAGACGGTGCAGGGCGCGAAAAGCCCGGTGGAAATCTCGGCCGAAATTCTTCGTGCGCTGCGTGAGCGCGCTGAGGCGACCCTGGGTGGCGATCTGGTGGGTGCGGTGATCACCGTTCCGGCCTATTTCGACGATGCTCAGCGCCAGGCCACCAAGGACGCCGCGCGTCTGGCCGGTCTGAATGTACTGCGACTGCTCAACGAGCCCACGGCGGCGGCCGTGGCCTACGGCCTGGATCGCCAGGCCGAGGGTGTGGTGGCGATCTATGACCTGGGCGGTGGCACCTTCGATATCTCCATCCTGCGCCTGACCAAGGGTGTGTTCGAGGTGCTGGCCACGGGTGGCGATACCGCGCTGGGCGGTGATGATTTCGACCACGCCGTGGCGGGTTGGATTCTCGAGCAGGCAGGCGCGTCGGCCGATCTCGATCCTGGTGCCCAGCGCGCGCTGCTGAAGATCGCCTGCGATGCCAAGGAACAGCTGACGAATGCCGAGTCGGTGGATCTGGCCTATGGCGGCTGGAGCGGCGTGCTGACCCGCAACCAGTTCCACGACCTGATCGATCCGATGATCGCGCGCAGCCTCAAGTCCTGCCGCCGTGCCCTGCGTGATTCCTCGCTGGAAGCGGAGGAGGTCAGCGCCGTGGTGATGGTGGGCGGCTCGACGCGCGTGCCGCGGGTTCGTGAAAAGGTCGGCGAGATGTTCGGGCGTCAGCCGCTTACGGATATCGATCCGGATCAGGTCGTTGCCATCGGTGCGGCGATCCAGGCCGAAACCCTGGCCGGCAACAATCGCGATGGCGAGGAGCTGTTGCTGCTCGACGTGATTCCGCTGTCCCTCGGGCTGGAAACCATGGGCGGGCTGATGGAGAAGGTCATCCCCCGCAACACCACCATTCCGGTGGCCCGTGCGCAGGAGTTCACCACCTACAAGGACGGTCAGTCCGCGATGATGATTCACGTGCTCCAGGGTGAGCGCGAACTGATCGCCGACTGCCGTTCGCTGGCGCGTTTCGAGTTGCGCGGCATTCCGCCGATGGTGGCTGGCGCGGCGAAGATTCGCGTCACCTTCCAGGTCGATGCCGACGGGTTGCTCAGCGTTTCCGCGCGCGAGCTGGCGTCGGGCGTGGAGTCCAGTATTCAGGTCAAGCCTTCCTATGGACTGACCGACGGCGAAATCGCGCGGATGCTCGAGGATTCCTTCCACAAGGCCGGCGAAGACAAGGCCGCCCGCGCACTGCGCGAGCAGATCGTCGATGCGCAGCGTTTGCTCGAGGCAGTGGAGGCGGCCCTGGCGGCGGATGGCGAACGTCTGCTCGACGAGGAGGAGCGCCTGGCGATCGACGTTCAGATGCAGGCGCTGCGCGAGCTGCTGGACAGCCAGGACGGCGTGGCGATCGAGCGACAGATCAAGCGCCTGAGCCAGATTACCGATGCCTTTGCGGCTCGCCGACTAGATTCCACCGTCAAGGCCGCGCTCGCCGGCCGACGGCTCAACGATATCGAGGATTGATCCAGATGCCGCAGATTATTTTCCTGCCCCATGCCGACCATTGCCCCGAGGGCGCGGTGGTCGAGGCGCAACCCGGTGAAACCGTGCTGGATGCGGCGCTGCGCAACGGCATCGATATCGAACACGCCTGCGAAAAGTCCTGTGCCTGCACCACCTGCCACGTGATCGTGCGCGAAGGCTTCGGGTCGTTGGAGGAGTCCGACGAGTTGGAGGACGACATGCTGGACAAGGCCTGGGGGCTGGAGCCCCATTCGCGCCTGTCCTGCCAGGCGCAGGTGGCCGACGTTGATCTGGTGGTGGAGATCCCGAAATACACCATCAACCAGGTTTCCGAAGGCCACTGAAGGCGAGGTGATACATGGCGCTTAACTGGACGGATGTACTGGATATTGCCATCGAGCTGGCCGAGAGCAAGCCGGACGTGGATCCCCGCTACGTCAATTTCGTCGAGCTGCATCGTTGGGTGACCGAACTCCCCGACTTTTCGGATGATCCGACGCGTGGTGGTGAGAAGATTCTCGAAGCCATCCAGGCAGCCTGGATAGAAGAGGCCTGACCGGCAGCGTCGAGCTGCAGGTAAAGGCAGGCGCGTGGCGGCGTTTCGCTGTTGCCCTGCGCGCTGATCGGCTTCAGGCTGCCCTTATATTTTTACCCCGGACCCGCGTATAATCCGCGGGTTTACTCGTTTGCTTTAACCCATCAGTCTGGAGTTTCAAATGGCCCTGCAACGCACCTTCTCCATCATCAAGCCTGACGCCGTCGCCAAGAACGTCATCGGCGAAATCACCACCCGTTTCGAGAAGGCCGGCCTGCGCGTCGTCGCTTCCAAGATGGTTCAACTGTCCGAGCGCGAAGCCGCCGGTTTCTACGCCGAGCACAGCGAGCGCGGTTTCTTCAAGGATCTGGTCGCCTTCATGACCTCCGGTCCGGTCATCGTGCAGGTGCTGGAAGGTGAGAACGCCATCGCCAAGAACCGTGAGCTGATGGGTGCCACCAACCCGAAAGAAGCTGCTCCGGGCACCATTCGCGCCGACTTCGCCGTATCCATCGATGAGAACGCCGTTCACGGTTCCGACTCCGAAACTTCCGCTGCTCGCGAAATCGCCTACTTCTTCGCCGAAACCGAAGTCTGCGCGCGCATTCGCTGAGTTGAGCGACAGGTGAATTCCATGATTGCCACCACCGGTAAAGTCAATCTGCTGGGGCTGACCCAGCCCCAGCTGGAAAGCTTCTTCGAGTCCATCGGGGAGAAGCGCTTTCGTGCCGGTCAGGTCATGAAGTGGATTCACCACTTCGGCGTCGATGACTTCGATGCCATGAGCAACATCGGCAAGGCCTTGCGCGAAAAGCTCAAGGCCTCGTCCGAAATTCGCGGGCCTGAAGTGGTCAGCGAAGACATTTCCAGCGACGGCACCCGCAAATGGGTGGTGCGCGTCGCTTCGGGCAGCTGTGTCGAAACCGTGTATATCCCGCAGAACGGCCGCGGAACGCTGTGCGTCTCCTCGCAGGCGGGCTGTGCGCTGGATTGCAGTTTCTGCTCGACCGGCAAGCAAGGATTCAACAGCGATCTGACGGCCGCCGAGATCATCGGCCAGGTGTGGATCGCCAACAAGTCGTTCGGCAGCGTGCCGGCCAAGATCGACCGTGCCATCACCAACGTGGTGATGATGGGCATGGGTGAGCCGCTGCTCAATTTCGACAACGTGGTCGCCGCCATGAATCTCATGATGGACGACCTCGGCTACGGTATTTCCAAGCGCAAGGTGACGCTTTCCACCTCGGGTGTGGCGCCGATGATCGACCGCCTGGGCGAGGTGATCGACGTCTCCTTGGCGCTGTCGCTGCATGCGCCCAACGACGAGCTGCGCAACCAGCTGGTGCCGATCAACAAGAAGTATGCGCTGGCCGTGGTGCTGGGCGCTTGCCGTAACTATATCTCCCGGCTGGGCGAGAAGCGCGTGCTCACCATCGAATACACCCTGCTCAAGGGCGTCAACGACCAGCCCGAGCACGCCGAGCAGATGATCGCCTTGCTGGCGGATATTCCCTGCAAGATCAACCTAATTCCGTTCAATCCCTTCCCTCATTCCGGATATGAGCGGCCCAGCAACAATGCGATCCGCCGTTTTCAGGACATCCTGCACAAAGCCGGGCACAATGTGACGGTACGTACGACCCGCGGCGAAGACATCGATGCGGCTTGTGGCCAGTTGGTCGGGCAGGTGATGGATCGCACACGTCGAAGCGAGCGTTACATCGCTGTGCGTGAATTGCGGGCCGACCCTGCGGCGTCTGCTGCTGGCAACCGATCCTGAGGGGGATGCTGATGATTCTGCGCTCTGCGCTGCTGCTGTTACTGGCCGGCCTCATGGCCGGCTGCGTTTCTTCGGGGAACGTCAACCCCATGCGCACCGAGCAAGGCCGTTCCGAGGCGCGCGATGCCTACATTCAGCTCGGAATCGGCTATCTTCAGCAGGGCGAGACGGGGCGGGCCAAGACCCCGCTGCGCAAGGCCCTGGAAATCGACTCGCGCAGCGCCGATGCGCATGCGGCACTGGCCCTGGTGTTCCAGAGCGAGATGGAGAACGATCTCGCGGACCGGCATTACCGGGATGCGCTGTCGAGCCGCAACGATGCGCGCATCCTGAACAACTACGGCAGCTTCCTGTACGAACAGAAACGCTACGCCGAGGCGCTGGAGCGTTTCACCCAGGCTTCCACCGATCACCTCTACCCCGAGCGTTCGCGGGTATTCCAGAACATGGGCATGACTGCTCTTCAGCTGGGCCAGAAGGAGCAGGCCGAAACCTACTTCACCCGCGCCCTGCGTCTCGACAGCCGCCAGCCGCTCGCCCTGCTGGAGCTGGCCATGATGGCCTACGAGGACAAGCAGTACGTACCTGCGAAACGCTATTACGACAGTTTCAGCCAACTGTCCGAACAGAATGCCCGCAGCCTGCTGCTGGGAATCCGTTTGGCCAACATCCATCAGGATCGCGATACGGCAGCGAGTCTCGCCCTGCAACTCAAGCGTCTGTATCCGGGCACCCCTGAGTATCGGCATTTCCTTTCGGAGCAATGATGATAGCGCCCCAATCCGAAGCCGCTGTCCCGTCCTCGAACAACCCTGGCGAAACGCTGCGTATCGCGCGTGAGAGCAAGAACCTGTCGCTGCAGTCGGTCGCGCAACAGCTCAATCTTTCCGAGCGTGCGCTGGCTCGCATCGAGGCGGGAGATTTCAGCCAGTTGCCGGGGCATACGTTCGCCCGCGGTTACGTGCGCGCCTATGCCAAGTTGCTGGGGCTGGATCAGAATCGCCTGGTCCAGGAGTTCGACCAGCACACCGGAACCACCGCGACCGGCAGCAGCGTCAACAGCCTTGGTCATATCGATCAGCCGGTGCGGCTGTCGCGGAACATGGTGCGCTTCTTCCTGTTCGCACTGCTTCTGCTGTTGATCGGTGGCGGATTCTACTGGTGGCAGGATCAGCAGCTCGCTGTCCAGTCCGGACCGGCCGTGACGGCCCTGGAGCGAATCGAGGTCGAGGCGGCGGATGGCACCACCGAGATCCATCTGCTCGATCGAACCGACGAAGAGGCAGGGCAGGTCGAGTCGGAAAGCGAGGCCGCCGAGCCTTCGTCGACACCTGAAGAACCGGTGCCTTCGATTGATCCCGAGGCGGCAGCCGACGAGCCGCAGGTGATCGACGAAACTGCATCGACTGACCAAGCGCCTTCCGATTCCGTATCGCAACCCGTCGATGCGCCCGTGGTGGCCGAGGCCCCGGTACAGAATCCGCAAGCAGCGGCTGCGGCGCCCGGTGAAGGCGTGCTGGAGTTGCGTTATACGGCCGATTGCTGGACGCAGGTCACCGATGCGGATGGTCGCGTGCTGCTCAGCGTGCTGGCGAAGGCGGGCACCTCTCGTACCGTCAGCGGCAAGGCGCCGCTCGACCTGCGCCTCGGCTATGCCTCCGGCGCACAGGTCACCTACAACGGCGAAGCCGTCAGCCTTTCCGGCCAAACCCGTGGCGAGACTGCTCGCCTCAAGCTCGGACAGTAAAACATGCACAGTGAGTCTCCCATCAAACGCCGCCACACTCGCAAGATCTGGGTGGGCAGCGTACCGGTCGGCGGCGACGCACCCATTGCCGTGCAGAGCATGACCAACACCGAAACCTGTGACGTCGATGCGACCGTCGCGCAGATTCAGCGGTTGCAGGATGCCGGTGCCGATATCGTGCGGGTGTCCGTACCCTCCATGGACGCCGCCGAAGCCTTCGGCAAGATCAAGCAGCGCGTACAGCTGCCGCTGGTCGCCGACATTCATTTCGATTACCAGATCGCTCTGCGCGTGGCCGAACTGGGTGTCGATTGCCTGCGCATCAATCCCGGCAACATCGGACGCGAAGATCGCGTCCGAGCGGTGGTCGACGCGGCGCGCGATCGGGGTATTCCGATCCGCATCGGTGTCAATGCCGGTTCGCTGGAGAAGGACCTGCAAAAGAAATATGGCGAGCCGACACCGGAAGCGCTGGTCGAGTCCGCGCTGCGCCATGTCGAGCATCTGGATCGCCTGAATTTCCCAGACTTCAAGGTCAGCGTGAAGGCCTCCGACGTGTTCATGGCGGTTGCCGCCTACCGCCAGCTGGCCGACCAGATCGAGCAACCGCTGCACTTGGGCATCACCGAAGCCGGCGGCTTGCGCTCGGGCACGGTGAAGTCCGCGGTGGGCCTGGGCATGCTGTTGGCCGAAGGCATCGGCGACACCATCCGCATCTCGCTGGCCGCCGATCCGGTGGAAGAGATCAAGGTCGGCTTCGATATTCTCAAGTCGCTGCGGCTGCGTTCGCGCGGGATCAACTTCATCGCCTGCCCGAGCTGCTCGCGGCAGAATTTCGATGTGGTCAAGACCATGAACGAGCTGGAAGGGCGCCTGGACGACCTGCTGGTGCCGATGGACGTCGCGGTGATCGGTTGCGTGGTCAATGGCCCTGGCGAAGCCAAGGAGGCTCATATCGGCCTGACCGGCGGCACGCCGAACAATCTCGTGTACATCGACGGCAAACCGGCACAGAAGCTGAACAACGAACGACTCGTCGACGAGCTGGAGCAACTGATTCGTCGCAAGGCGGCCGAGAAGGTCGAGGCCGATGCCGCGCTGATCGTGCGTAGCTGATTTAAGGAACCGAATTGAGCAAGTCCCTGCAAGCCATTCGTGGCATGAACGATATCCTGCCGGCGCAGACGCCGGCCTGGCGTTACCTGGAAAGTACTTTCGCGCAATTGCTCGACAGCTATGGCTACAGCGAGATCCGTCTGCCCATCGTCGAATACACGGAGCTGTTCGCCCGCGGCATCGGCGAAGGTACCGATGTGGTGGACAAGGAGATGTACACCTTCCTGGACCGCAACGAGGAATCCCTCACGCTGCGTCCCGAAGGCACCGCCGGTTGTGTGCGCGCCGTTCTGGAACATGGCCTGACGGGTGGTGGCCAGGTGCAGAAGCTCTGGTACACCGGCCCGATGTTTCGCTACGAGAAGCCGCAGAAGGGCCGTTACCGCCAGTTTCACCAGGTCGGTGTGGAAATCTTCAACCAGCCCGGGCCGGATGTCGACGCGGAGCTGATCGTGCTTACCGCGCGCCTCTGGAAACAGCTGGGCATGGCCGATGCGGTGACCCTGCAACTGAACAGCCTGGGCTCCAGCGAAGCCCGTGCGATCTATCGCGACGCGCTGGTTGCCTACCTGCAGGAGCGTTTCGACCAGCTCGACGAAGACAGCCAGCGGCGCCTGACGACCAACCCGCTGCGCATCCTCGACAGCAAGAATGCGCAGACCCAGGCACTGCTGGCGGATGCGCCGACGCTCGCCGATTTCCTCGACGAGGAGTCGCGCGCTCATTTCGAAGGACTCAAGGCGCGACTCGATGCCGTCGGGATCGCCTATGAGATCAATCCGAAGCTGGTGCGCGGGCTGGACTATTACGGCCGCACGGTGTTCGAGTGGGTCACCGACAAGCTCGGCGCCCAGGGTACCGTCTGCGCCGGTGGCCGCTACGATGGGCTGGTCAGCCAGTTCGGCGGCAAGCCGACGCCGGGTGTTGGTTTCGCCATGGGCGTGGAGCGGCTGGTGCTGCTGCTGGAAACCTTGGCGCTGCTGCCTGAAGAGCTGAATCGCCCCGCTCATGCGTTCATCTGCGCCTTCGGTGAAGCGGCCGAACTGGCTGCGCTGTCGTTGGCCGAGCGCCTGCGCGATGCGCTGCCCGGTCTGCGCCTGCTGGTGAACGCGGGCGGCGGCAGCTTCAAGAGCCAGTTCAAGAAGGCCGACAAGAGCGGCGCGCGCTTTGCGCTGATTCTGGGTGAGGACGAACTGGCCGGGCGCGTGGTAGGTTGCAAGCCGCTGCGCGACGACAGCGAGCAACAAAGCATTGCCTGGGATGCTCTGCCCGAGCGTCTGGCCGCCTGCATCGAGCAGGCCTGAGACTAAGCGAATGAAAGGAGTGACAGAGTGACCTCGGGTACCGAAGAAGAACAACTGGCGCAGATCAAGGAATGGTGGCAACGCAACGGCATGCCGCTGCTGCTGGGTGCCGTGCTGGCACTGGCATTGGTGTTTGGCTGGCAGCTCTGGCAGAAGCATCAGCTCAATCAGGCGCATGGCGCCTCGTCCCTCTATCAGCAACTGCTGAACGCCGCGCTCGATGCCGGCGAGGTGGACAGTGCCGAAGTCGCCCGTCTGGGCAACCTGCTGCAGAAGGAGTTCGCTGGAACTCATTACGCGCAATACGGCTCGCTGTTCGTCGCCAAGGTCGCCGTCGAAAGCGGGCGTCTGGACGAGGCGGCTGCCGAGCTGCAGCGGGTCGTCGACAAGCCGGCCGACGCTACACTGGGTGAGCTCGCCCGCCAGCGCCTGGCTCGCGTGCTGGCCGCGCAGGACAAGGCCGAGGACGCGTTGAAGTTGCTCGAAGGCGACGCGGATAAGGCGTTTGCCGCCAGCCGCGAAGAATTGAAGGGCGATCTGCTGGTGCAGCTCGGTCGCGACGAGGATGCCCATTCCGCCTATACCAAAGCCAAGCAAGCGTTGTCGCAGGATGCGGCCGTTGGTGGCCTGCAACTGAAGCTGGATGACCTGGCTCGTGGGGAGGCGTGATCGATGCGTTTGAAGACATTGGCGCTGTTGACCCTGACCCTGCTGGCGGTCGGCTGCAGCAGCAACGACACGAAGGAGCTCGAACCCGCGGAGCTGCCCAAATTCAACGCTGAGGTTCAGCTGAAGAAGGAATGGAGTCGCTCCATCGGCGATGGCCAGGGCGAGACCTACAACCGTCTGACGCCTGTGGTCTACGGCGACCAGATCTACGCCGCGGATGTCACCGGTCTGGTGGTTTCCATGGACCGCCTGACCGGCAAGGTCAACTGGAAGCAGGATCTGGAAGTGCCGATCTCCGGCGCCGTCGGTGCCGGCTACGGTCTGGTGCTGGTGGGCACGCTGCGTGGAGAAGTGCTTGCGCTTGACGTCAGTACCGGCGAGGAGCGCTGGCGCAGTCAGGTCAGCAGCGAAGTGCTCGCCGCGCCTGCGGTGAACGGTGATGTGGTGCTGGTGCAGACCCAGGATGATCGGCTCATTGCGCTGGATATCGATACCGGCAACCAGCGTTGGAGCTACGAGAGCTCGCCCGCGGTACTGACCCTGCGTGGCACCGGTGCGCCCTTGCTGACCAACCAGCTGGCGGTTGCCGGCCTATCCAGCGGCAAGGTCATCGCCCTGGATACGCAGCGTGGCCTGCCGGTCTGGGAGCAGCGCGTGGCGATTCCGCAAGGCCGCTCTGAGCTGGAGCGGGTGGTGGATATCGACGGCGGCCTGCTGCTTTCCGGCGGAACGCTCTATGTCGCTACCTACCAGGGCCGCCTGGCGGCGCTCGACCTGGAAAGCGGACGGATTCTCTGGCAGCGCGATGCGTCCACGTCCTCGGGTGTCGCGCTCGGCTACGGCAGCGTCTACCTGAGCCAGGCCAGCGGTACGGTGGAAGGCGTCGACGAGCGCTCGACCACCGTCCTCTGGAGCAACGACGCTCTGGCGCGTCGTCAGCTTTCGGGGCCTAGCGTGTTCTCCAGCTATGTCGCCGTGGGCGACATGGAAGGCTACCTGCACCTGTTGAGCCAGGTGGATGGCCGTTTCGTTGCACGTACCCGTATCGACAGTGCCGGGATGCGCGCTCATCCGGTGGTCGAGGGTGACTGGCTGTATGCCTACGGCAACGGTGGCAAGCTGGTCGCTCTGACCATCCGCCGGCAGGACTGAGGGCCAAGGCCCTCTTCAGTCCGGCGACCCCGCCCTGGCGGGATGGCGGGATGCTGAATGTTCGGCCGCTGCTTGCAGCGGCCTTCGTGTTTTCTGAAATATCGCAGTGGAGAGCCGCATGGTTCCCGTAATCGCCCTGGTGGGCCGCCCGAACGTCGGCAAATCCACCCTGTTCAACCGCCTGACCAAAAGCCGCGACGCCATCGTTGCCGAGTATGCCGGCCTGACTCGTGATCGCCAGTACGGCGAGGCCAAATGGCAGGGTCGCACCTATATCGTGATCGACACCGGTGGCCTGACGGGCGACGAGGAAGGGATCGACGCCAAGATGGCCGAGCAGTCGTTGCAGGCCATGGAAGAAGCCGATGCGGTGATGTTCATCGTCGATGCGCGGGTGGGCATGACGCCGGGCGACCAGATGATCGCCGAGCACGTGCGCAAGCTGAACAAGCGCTACTTCCTGGTGGCCAACAAGGTCGACAGCATCGACCCGGACCTCGCCCGCGCCGAATTCAGCCCGCTGGGCCTGGGCGATGCGCTACCCATCGCCGCGGCACACGGGCGTGGCGTCAGCTACATGCTGGAGCAGGCCCTGGGCAGCTTCCCGAAGGATGCCGCCGAGCAGGACGTAGCCGAACAGGAAGGCGAGGGCGCCGAGCAGGTTGCCGAGGGCGAGGAGCACAAGCGGATTCCCGGCCCCAGCGACAAGGATGGCATCAAGATCGCCATCATCGGCCGCCCCAACGTCGGCAAGTCGACGCTGGTCAACCGGATGCTCGGTGAAGAGCGCGTGATCGTCTACGACCAGGCCGGCACCACCCGCGACAGCATCTACATTCCCTTCGAGCGCGGCGAGGAAAAGTACACCCTGATCGATACCGCGGGCGTTCGTCGTCGCGGCAAGATCTTCGAGGCGGTGGAAAAGTTCTCCGTGGTCAAGGCGCTGCAAGCGATCCAGGACGCCAACGTGGTGATCTTCGTCATGGACGCGCGCGAAGGCGTGGTCGAGCACGACCTGAACCTGCTCGGTTTCGTGCTCGACAGCGGTCGCGCGCTGGTGATCGCGCTGAACAAGTGGGACGGTATGGAGCCCGGTGAGCGCGACTACGTGAAGACCGAGCTGGAGCGCCGGCTGTTCTTCGTCGATTTCGCCGACATCCACTTCATCTCCGCCAAGCACGGCACCGGCGTCGGCAACCTCTACAAGTCGGTGCAGTCCTCGTTCCAGTCGGCGGTTACTCGCTGGCCTACCAGCCGCCTGACGCAGATCCTCGAGGATGCAGTGCGCGAACACCAGCCGCCGATGGTCGCCGGCCGCCGCATCAAGCTGCGCTATGCGCACCTGGGGGGGGCGAACCCGCCGATCATCGTGATTCACGGCAACCAGGTCGATGCGGTACCCAAGTCCTACTCGCGCTATCTCGAGAATACCTACCGCCGTGTGCTCAAGCTGGTCGGCACGCCGATCCGCATCGAGTACAAGGGCGGCGAGAACCCCTACGAGGGCAAGAAGAACACTCTGACCGACCGTCAGGTGAACAAGAAGCGGCGGCTCATGTCGCACCACAAGAAAGCCGAGAAGAAGCGTCGCGACAAGAAGCGTTGAGCGTTTCGAGCCTGTTTTGGGGCTCTTCGCGTTTCATTAAGACATGGTTTGCCTGATACCGGACTGGCAAGTTTGTATGAAAGTTGCGCTTTCATGAACGTTTATCGAGGGGCTTGATGACGCGGGTTTCGCCCTGCTGGGCGAGTCACTTTTTTCAGTCGCGAAAAAAGTAACCAAAAACGCTTGCCCCTCCATACGGCCCTGCGCTGCGCGCAGGGTTCGTTCGCTCCACCGCTGCTCCAGGGGCCGGCTTACAAGGGCCGTCCTTGGCCCTTTAAGCCTCTCGCCGCATCCATGCGGCTCGCTCCCTTACGCAACGGTTCCACTCACCCTCCTGAAAGGGGCGGTTGGTGTCGCCTGTTAACTTGTGCAAAAAAAGCAAAGCCAACCAAGCGATACCAACCGCCTTCCAGGCGACTCGGACCCCATTCCCCGTCAGGAGGCCGAGTGGAGGTGTTG
>NZ_RFFL01000069.1 GCF_003696285.1 Stutzerimonas nitrititolerans | reverse complement strand
GCTGCCTGCCGGCCATTCCTGGTCGGCGGTCCCTTCCCGCGCCCGGACCAAGGTTGCGGCGCCGCCCAGCACCACTGCGTCCACGATCTCCCAGCGCGTCGCACCGCTCGCCGCGTCGGCCAGGGTCAGGCGATATTCGCCATCAGGCAGATCGAGCGGGCACGCGGTAGCGCCCTGCGGCAGGGATATCTCCCGAAGCCAGTTGTTTACGAATGTCAGCATGGTCAGCACCAGGTCACAGGGTATGGATAGTTGCGGCGGATAGCGCCGGTCAGAGGATCGGCGGAGCCGTACATGTTGCCGCCGTTACCGGTGACGAAAACGCTGTTATCCGCTCGGCCACGACAGCAGGCGTTGCCGTAGAAATAGGCGGCACGGGTCTCCACCACCACGTCGGAGACTCGCCGCCTATAGGTTGCCGCCACACGTAGGCATTTCAGCTGCCTGGAGTAGCTGTACACGCTGACGACGAGGTCGAGGTAGATGCGCTCACCGGCGGGCGCGGAGGTATCCTCAAGCGGAAAACGGCCGTAGCTACCGCCTCCGATGATTTCCCATTCGCCCGGGAAGTCGGCGAGGATGTTCGTGCCATCCAGCGTCACCTGGAAGCTGCGATCGTCTGTGCGGGACTCATCGGTGT
>NZ_RFFL01000068.1 GCF_003696285.1 Stutzerimonas nitrititolerans | reverse complement strand
AGTGAAGCAGGCGCGTGATGGGGTTCCAGGTCGGACCGCTGATCTGGCCGGTAAAACGCCGGGTTTCAGTGGTTTCGCCGGCAGACGTGCTGATGTAATCCAAGATTACGGTGCGGCCGATCCAATCTGTCGGCACTACCGGCACACCGGGCGCGATAAACAGGTCGAACCCGGCGATGCCGGCGGCGCCCTCCTCCCGATCGACGGTGACGGTACCGGTGAGTTGGGCAGTGACGGCCACCCCAGCCACCAGCAGCCGCAGTGCCCACGCGAAGGCCTGGCCACGCACCACATATTCAGGCTCGGCGGCACCGCCCGGCAGGCTNGTTGAGCGACCAGCCGTGGGTGGCGCCCTGCGTTTCAGACGGAGCTTCGGCGAACACGGAAAAGACCGGCATGTAGCAGGCCTGGTACAGCGTGGCGCCCGGTACCGGCGGGATGGTGACCACGCCAGCGGCATAGCTGCATGGCACCCGCACCCACTGGTCACCGATCAGCGCCTGAGCCCATGGAGCCATGTCCGGGCGCGGCGTGTGCTGTAGCGCGAATTCAGGACCGGTGCCGACGTGGTTGATAACCTTGGTACTGCGCAGCTCCAGCGGCTGCGAGTAGTCCAGGCCCGCCAGCCCGGGCGGCATCCAGCCAGAGCCGGAAATGCTGC
>NZ_RFFL01000067.1 GCF_003696285.1 Stutzerimonas nitrititolerans | reverse complement strand
CCCGGGGTGCAATACAGCGCTCGGGCGCCCGTGGACACCGCGTCCAGGAACAGCGTGCTGTTGCCGAGTGATGGGCCAGCGATGCGGAATGACTGCGGGCTGTTCGATTGCCGGCTGCGCCTGGCAAGCACCTGGGTGCGAGTCACGAACAAACTGGTCAGCGATATGTTCACCAACAGGTTCTGCGTGGGGGTGTGCAGCGCGAAGTTATAGGCCAGCTCCCCTGACGACGCGCCAGCCCTGATTCCCTGTATCTGGATGACGGCAAAGCGCCGCCAATCGCGACCGAGCTCATCCTCCAGATCATCCGGCGTATCGACCGCCCTGGGATCACGGAACAGCACTGCGCTTTCTTCCGTTCCGCGGGAAAACGTCACGCCTGCCGGGAACGGGTTCAGGATGCGGCCGCCATGGGTGGTGAGCCGAACCTCATTCCCTGGGCAGTTCGTTTTTCCTTCCAGGGTCGGAAACTCGACGAAGCCGTGATACCCAAGACCAAAGCGCACCACGCGCCCTGGCATCGACTCTTCAAGCGGCGAGTCGAACATCAGGGCTCCTCCCTCACCGGCAGGGCGAAGTCCATCTGTACGGCGGCGCCAGTTGCGTCAGTCATGAACAGGGACTTCAGCGGCAGGACCTCCATGCTCAGCAGATAGTCCTG
>NZ_RFFL01000066.1 GCF_003696285.1 Stutzerimonas nitrititolerans | reverse complement strand
TACCTCGGCATCAACCAGGCCTACGACAGGCTTGATGCTGAGTTGCCGGCAATCATCGAATCAGCTGGGTGCATTCCGTCTCAGTAACCGAGCGGCATCTCTAAAGCGCTTCCAGCCGCATGGCCTCTGCCAGCAGCTGATTGGCGATCCGCTCCAGCTCCTGTAGCGCTGCGGCTCTGTCTTTGGGGCCCAGCTCTGCGTGCGTGAAATCAAGTTCGGTAGGTATTGCATCCCGGATCGCCTGAGCCGCCCACACGGCTGCAAACGCCTGAACATTCGCTTTGACCATTGATAACCCCCGGCCCGCCTTGTGCGGGCTTTTTGTTTTGTGGAGGCAACCATGACCGAAACGCTCGGACAGAAGCAACGCCGCTTTACTCGCCTGGTCGGCCTGCTGATCGAGTACGCCTACCAGGAGGGCTACGAACTGACCTTCGGCGATGCCTACCGTGACCCGCGTGTGCACGGCGCGATTGGCGAGAAGAAGTCCTACAGCTCGGCCGGATCGCTGCACAAGGAGCGGCTGGCTGTGGACTTCAACCTGTTCAAGGATGGCCAGTACCTGACGCGCAGCGACGACTACGCGGCCCTCGGCGAATACTGGGAAAGCCTCGGCGGCACCTGGGGCGGCCGTTTCAACGACGGCAACCACTTCAGCCTCGAGCACGGTGG
>NZ_RFFL01000065.1 GCF_003696285.1 Stutzerimonas nitrititolerans | reverse complement strand
TCCGGCCTGGTTGCAGACCGGGCAGTCGTCAAGCGCTTCGGCGTGCGCCTGGAAACCCGCAGCAGCCACGCCACCTTCCGCGACTATGACTTCGAACAACCCCGGCTGAGGATGGAAGCCGGCTATGGGGGCGAATTCACGCCGACGCTGGAAGCCTACGACTATCCCGGCCGCTTCACCGACCGCATCCGAGGCAAGCACCTGGCCAAACGCAGCCTGGAGCGCCTGCGCGCTGATTACGAACTGGCCGAGGGTCTCAGCGACGCCTACCTGGCGAGCGGCCACTTCCTTGCCCTCACCGACCACCCGCGCCAACAGTGGAACGACCTTNGTCACCAATCCCTCGGCTATGCACAATCAAGCTCCCTCTCCCCTGGCGGGAGAGGGTTGGGGCGCCCGGCATAGGGGAGAGGGGGATAGCAACTTCACCCAAGGCTACCGCAACCACTTCACCGCCACGCCCTGGGACATCTTCTATCGCCCCCGGCTCGAACACCCCAAACCCAAAGTCCTCGGCAGCCAGACCGCCGTGGTCACTGGCCCCGCCGGCGAGGAAATCCACTGCGACCAGTACGGCCGCGTGAAAGTACATTTCTTTTGGGACAGAAAGCACGGGGACCGTGAAGGCCTGGCGGACGACAAATCCAGCTGCTGGCTACGCGTATCCTCCAGCTGGGCCGGCGACCGCTACGGCGGCATCG
>NZ_RFFL01000064.1 GCF_003696285.1 Stutzerimonas nitrititolerans | reverse complement strand
TGCTACTCATAAATATTTTTATCAAAAACTTCCAACTTGGTTACTTTAGGAATTTCAGGAAACAAACCAAAATTAAGATGTACAAAAAGCGCTCCTTCTTTACCATTAATCGTACTAGTAAAATACCCTATATGACCTCCACCTTGATTATCTGTATCTCCCTTTATTGTCACATGTTTAGTACGTTTCAAAAGTTGATATGNTACCATTAATCGTACTAGTAAAATACCCTATATGACCTCCACCTTGATTATCTGTATCTCCCTTTATTGTCACATGTTTAGTACGTTTCAAAAGTTGATATGTTTTATTATTCGCGGATATTTCTTTTAGTTTCTTTGTATCATGATTTGAAATATAATTATTTATTTCTTTTTCAGCAGAATAACGTGTCCAATTATCAAAAAAAATTAAATTTACATAAAAATAACAAAAGCCTAAAACTATAATAATACCAAGTATATAAACTATTTTTTTCATTTAAAGACTCCTTATCTCCTCAAAATATTTAAGTTTTTATGTAAATTAAAGTTACATAATAATCCAACAAAAACACTTTAAAAGGAGTTGTCCGAAACAAAAATCAAATTATACAGCTAACCGTTTAGTCATGTTTTTTCTTTTTTATTGATACGATAAATCCCATTATTAATGGAAATAAGAATAAAAAATATATGTAGCTCATTTAAATTATTATTCCTCCCA
>NZ_RFFL01000063.1 GCF_003696285.1 Stutzerimonas nitrititolerans | reverse complement strand
AACTTTATTAATATTAAGATTATTAAAAATAGGTGTAAGCTCTTTAGATATTGGCTTTAATACACGTTTAGTAATGTCACACATTTGATAAGACTTTGATACGTCTAATCGAGTTCTAAAATCTTCCATTGATAATTTTAAATATCCAGTATGTTTATATTGTTTAAGTAAGCGAAACATGGTTTTAGAGTACGAAGATTTTAAATTAGTCAGTTCTTTTAATTCGAATTTTGTAAAATTACGAGTAATATCATTTAAAACAAACTTTAAGTCAGGATTAGTGGAAATTTCAAGATACTTCTCCGTTTTATGAATTTTAAAGTGATTGAAAAGTACAAAAAACTCTATTACATCTTCATCTTCTCTTCGATAAGTTATCTCGAGCATCTTTTTATAAATATTTTGTAAATCTCCAATAAAACGATTAAGATTTCTAGTTTCATAGTTATAATTACTTAAATATTTAAGTTCTTCAAAACTTAAATATAATTTATTAGTATCTTGTTCTTTTAGCTTATTACACATTGCAAAAAATAAGTCTATTTCAACAGAAGTAAATTTTCTCAAAGGAACCAAATTCATTTCATTATGATAAATAACAGTTTCGTTCGACATATATATCACTCCAAAAAGGTCATTATTTTTATAAGTCCTTGTATATCATATACATATTATCACTATAATAGTTTTATTAAAAGTATTTGCCACA
>NZ_RFFL01000062.1:489-710 GCF_003696285.1 Stutzerimonas nitrititolerans | reverse complement strand
TGTCGTATTCGATATAAACTTTTTCCTGCAGCGCTTTAGCTTTAAATTTCGTTTGTAGTATATCCCAAAGTCTAATTTGTGGTTCAGTACTCATGAATTCAGATAGCTTTTGAGCATTATTTTTATTAAGATTTCCAACAATAGTCATGGCATCAAAATTTAATTCTGGCTGAGGGGTGGTACAAAAATTACCACCTAACCGGCTATTAGAGTAGCCGGTT
>NZ_RFFL01000062.1:0-387 GCF_003696285.1 Stutzerimonas nitrititolerans | reverse complement strand
AAAGCTTGGTCTATTATGACCAAGCTTTTTGGTGTTTATAAACCTATGTCAAATTTTCTTTTCAACATAAAAAAATCGCTTAAGGCCTTTAATGACAAGGTTTAAAGCCTTAATTCAAAAATTGAGTTATTTCTATATAGTATCAAGACAAGAAGAAACTCGTTTCAAAAAAGCCAAAAAATCTCATCGTTAAATACTTTTGAATGCACTATGATTAAATAAATGTTAAAGTGAAAATATAATTCTCGAATATCATTAATTCTTTTAACATGAAATAGTTCTTCTACCAACCCATAGTCACTCAATAATTGAGTGACTATTTTTAATGGTTTTGGATGAGATGAAAATAAATAAGTGTTAAAGTAAAAATATAGCATTATCCTCATT
>NZ_RFFL01000061.1 GCF_003696285.1 Stutzerimonas nitrititolerans | reverse complement strand
CGGAGAGCCCGAGCGTCCGAAGTCGGCAGGCGAGCTCGTCGCTGGCGCGGAGGCGATGGAGGGTGTGAATTCTTCCTTCCGTGGTTCGCGACGCGTCTCGGTACCGCGTGCCGCGATCACCACCGCGACTGGTGGAGCTGCTGTCGCACCTGATCGCCGCACCGACATCATCATGCCGCCTGAGCGCCGCCTGACCATCCGCGATCTGATCGCCCCGGGTGAAACCGAGAGCAACTCCTACGAGTACGTGCGTGAAACCGGCTTTACCAACAACGCGGCCCCGGTCGCTGAAGGCTCGCCGAAGCCGTACTCGGATATCACGTTCGAGTTGGTGACGGCGCCGGTTCGCACCATCGCTCACCTGTTCAAGGCGAGCCGCCAGATCCTCGACGACGCCCGGGCGCTGCGCAGCTACATCGATGCTCGTGCGCGCTATGGCCTGCTGATGGCCGAAGAACTGCAGCTGCTCTACGGCAATGGCACCGGGGCCAACCTCGAGGGCCTGATGACCCTGGCGGAGACGTACGCTGCGCCTGGCGGCATCACGGTCACCGGGGAGCAGCGGATCGACCGCCTGCGTCTGGCTCTGCTGCAGGCCGAGCTGTCCGAGTTTCCGGCTGACGGCATTGTGCTGAACCCGATCGACTGGGCAGCCATTGAGCTGACGAAGGACAACGAAGGCCGCTACATCATCGGCAACGGACAGGATGGTGC
>NZ_RFFL01000060.1 GCF_003696285.1 Stutzerimonas nitrititolerans | reverse complement strand
CCGCGACCACGGACCGTGGCGCGGAGAATCCCCGCACCATCACGGTAAACCTGCCGGCGCTAATTGAGGGCGTGTACGAGGATGGGTTCGCGCATGGCCCGCTGCCGCTGGTCTTCACCAACTGGAGCCAACAGACGTGGACGATCCGGTTGGACCCCTCCGCATTCTGGGTCAGCGGGCTCCTCTTCGATCTGCTCCTCGAGGGCTTCGCGCAGCTCGGCCTCACGGTGAATCAGGAGGGCACAGATGATCGGGTTACGGTCATCACGCTGCCACCCGCCACCAACGTCTGGATCGATGCGGGCGGCTGGGCATATCCGCCTGGTGGTGGTGACTACGAGAGCTTTGGCATGAACCTCACGGCTCGACCCCTCAATCTCTACCTGTAGCNCACATCGTGCAGGGCGCGACCCTGCGCGACACCCTGCGGCTGATGCAGCCGCGCCTGGAATACCGGCCCATCACCGCCATCGGCGGCTCGCCGGTGCGCCTTACCGTCGACCACGGCCTGCCGGGCAACTGGCTCGCCTGGGTGGAGGGCTCGACCGGCCTGCAAGGCCTCAACCGCTCCACCCGCGAGCGCCCGCACCGCGTCACCGTAGTTGATCAGTCGACGCTGGAGATCAACGCGCTGTCCGCGTTCGGCCTGGCACCCAGCGGCGGTCAGCTGATCTACAAGCCGCCCGTTGACCTTACCGGCGCGGCGGTCCGCATGCAGGTCCGCGCCGGCATAGGCGGTGCGCTGCTGCTGGAGCTGACCACCGAGAACGGCGGCCTGGCCATCA
>NZ_RFFL01000006.1 GCF_003696285.1 Stutzerimonas nitrititolerans | reverse complement strand
GGTCGGGGGTTTGTCTTTGCGTGGAAGAAAAAGCGGAAGCACACCATGCATTTCTTCACGGCCCAGGGCTGATTGGAGAGCGTTCCCGGCGATCGCCAGGCCCTGCGGCTCGGCGCAGGAGACCTAACTAACCGTGGGAGTGGGTGGCTGTATCGAAAGCGCTGTTCGAGGCGCACCAGCGAAGTCTGGAAGCGATAGAAACTCCACCGGCCGGAGCAGGCAGTGTCGTCGCCTATAGATCCGCCGGGCTGATGTTCAGGCGTTCCATGCGGTAGAGCAGGGTCCGACGGGGCAGGCCAAGTTCGCGTGCGGCTTGGCTCTGGTTGCCTCCATTCTTGCGCAAGCAGTCCATCAACAGGCTTCGCTCGACGCGCTCCATGCGTTCACGCAGATTCATACTGCTATCGAGGCCCGTTTCGACGCGAAAGTTGAAGTGTTCCGGCAACAGCTCGCCGCCTTCACAGAGCAGGACGGCGCGCTCGACCATGGCCTTCAGTTCGCGCACATTGCCGGGAAACGCGTAGCTGGCGAGAAGCTCCAGTGCCGCGTCCGACCAGCGACAGAGGTCGCGTTGGAGAAAGGCACAGCCTTTGTCGGCGAAATGGCGGGCCAGACGCAAGATATCTTCGCCACGCTCGCGCAGGGCCGGCAGCTCGATGGGGAAATTCGAGAGGCGGTAGAAGAGGTCCTCACGAAATCGTCCATCTTCAACTTGTGCGCGCAGGTTGCGGTGAGTGGCGGCGATAATGCGCACGTCGACCTTATGAGTCTTGGTTGAGCCCAGCGGGCGTACTTCTCCCTCCTGCAAGACACGCAGCAGCTTGGCTTGCAGCAACAAGGGCATGTCGCCGATCTCGTCGAGGAAAAGTGTGCCGCCATCCGCTGCGTCGAGAAGGCCGGTGCGGTCCTGCTCGGCTCCGGTGAACGCGCCCTTGCGGTAACCAAACAGCTCGCTTTCCAGCAGGTGCTCAGGGAGCGCCGCGCAGTTCTGCACGACGAAGGCCTTGCTGCGCCGATAGCCGCAGTCATGGATGGCCCGTGCAACCAGGTCCTTGCCGGTGCCGGTTTCCCCGGTCAGCAACACGCTGACCGGGCTATGCAGGACTTTGCCGATCAGTTGATACACCGCGCGCATGTGCAGGCTATCGCCGATCAGGCCATATCCGCTGGCACAGGGGCTGCTTGGCATTACCGATAGTTCCTTACCGCTCGTATGCAACCGCTGCAACAAGTGCAGCTGGGCGATCCCGAAGGTGCCCAGTTGCGCCAGCGAGGCGCTCAAACCCTGAAGGTCCTTTGACTGTGTATGAGCGACGAGCAGAAGGCCGACGACGCGTTGGTGCTCGTCCTGCAGGGGCTGGCAGAGCAGACTACGCCAGGTTTCCTGGATATTGGGCAGGAAGCCCGACGCATGCAGACTGGTGTCGAGCTCGGCAAGGCATAGCGTTCGGTTTTGGCACAGGCAGTACTGCAGCAGCTGCTCGCCATCGTAATCGCTGGACAGGCTCGCTGCCTCCCGTGGCTGCAGCAAGCCGTCGCACCATTCGGCTGCGAGCATCAGGCGCGTGTGGGTGGCATCGAGCAGATAGATCTGGCTCAGCCGACAATCGCTCAGGCGTGCGGCGGTTTCCACCAGCCTGCCGAGCAGGCTTTCCGCGTTGATGGCGCGTGCCAGATCGGCATAGCGCTCGAGCAGGAATTCGGCATGGCGAAGCGAGGGAAGCATTCCGGGCTGCTCAAGCGAACTCACAGATCACAGCTCCTTCGCCATCGAGTGTCGCATGTACCCGCTGCAGGGGTTCGCCACCGGCCATGGCATCGAGCAGACGATCCACTACCAGTGGCTGCAGGTGCTGGTCGATCAGCTGATCAATCAGGCGGGCGCCGCTGTTACCGTTGTCGCAACGTTGAGAGAGGTGCTCGAGCAGTGCCTGCGAGTAACTGAATTGCAACTGGCGTCGAGCCAGGCGTTCGCCAAAACGCGCGAGCTTCAGCGCCACCAGTTCGTTCAGCACCTCGCCATTGACCGGGTAGTACGGCACCACGCGCATGCGTGCCAGCAATGCTGGTTTGAAATGCTGGGTCAATTTCGGGCGAATGGCTTGCTCGAGCGTGCTCACCTCGGGTCGCTGGCCATCGGCACACAGGCTCTCGATGCGATCGCTGGCGAGATTCGACGTCATCAGGATCAGCGTGTTGCGGAAATTGATCACGCGACCTTCGCCATCGTTGGCCACGCCCTTGTCGAAGACCTGATAGAAGACATTCATCACTTCCGGGTCGGCTTTTTCGACTTCATCCAGCAGGATCACGGAATAGGGTTTCTGGCGCACGGCTTCGGTGAGCATGCCGCCTTCGCCATAGCCGACATAGCCCGGTGGGGCGCCGATCAGTCGTGAAACGCTGTGCTTTTCCTGGAATTCGGACATGTTGATGGTGGTCAGGAAGCGCTCGCCGCCATACAGCAGGTCCGCCAGTGCCAGCGCGGTTTCCGTCTTGCCGACGCCGCTGGGGCCGACCAGCAGGAAGACGCCTACCGGCGCGTCGGGTTTGTTCAGGCCGGCAGCCGTGGCGCGCATGGCCCGGTCGAGCGCTTCGACCGCCTGCTTCTGTCCGCGAACGCGGTTGCCGAGATCGTTGGCGAAGGTGATCACCTTGCTGTTGTGCTCGCGCGCCAGCTGCGACAGCGGCACACCGGTCCAGTGACTGATCACCTCGGCGACCAGGCGGGGGCAGACTTCGTGGCTAACCAGCCGTTCCTGTGCCTGCGCTGCAGCCAGCCGTGCCTGGAGCGCTCGCAGATCGGCTTCGAGTTCTTCCAGGCACGTCACCCGTTCGTCGTCCACGCGTGCGGCTGCGCACTGTCTGCGCAGCTCGAGCATTCGCTCGGCCAGTTCACGTTGCTCGGTCCAGCGTGTTTCGATCTGCTCCAGTTCGGTTTGTGCTTTGGCCAGACGAGCGTAGAGGCGATCCAGATTCTGCGTGTCGATTGGCAGCCCGGCCTCCTGGTCGCGCTCCAGCGCCTTATGCTGGCGTTCGCCCTCGGCGATTTCGTTTCTCAGACGTTCCAATATCTCGGGCGCGGCCGCGAGGCTGATGCGCACCCGTGCGCAGGCTGTATCAAGCACGTCCACGGCTTTGTCCGGCAACTGGCGTCCTGCCAGATAGCGTGCGGACAGCTCGGCCGCGGCGACCACCGCGTCATCGCGCAGATAGATGCCGTGACTCTTTTCATAGACCGGCGCCAGACCGCGGAGGATGGTGACGGCTTCGTCGACGCTCGGTTCATGCAGTTGCACGGGCTGAAAGCGCCGCGCCAGCGCAGGGTCTTTCTCGAAGTATTTCTTGTACTCGCTCCAGGTCGTTGCGGCGATGGTACGGAGCTCGCCACGTGCGAGAGCCGGCTTGAGCAGGTTGGCGGCATCTCCGCTGCCGGCCTGGCCGCCAGCGCCGATCAGGGTATGGGCTTCGTCGATGAAAAGGATGATGGGTTTCGGCGAGTTCTTTACTTCATCGATCACGCCCTGAAGACGACGCTCGAACTCGCCCTTGACGCTGGCACCTGCTTGCAGCAGGCCGAGGTCGAGGCACAGCAGTTCGACGCCCTTCAACGCATCGGGCACCTCGCCATGGGCGATGCGCAGTGCCAGCCCTTCGACGATGGCGGTCTTGCCGACACCTGCCTCGCCGACCACGATGGGGTTGTTCTTGCGCCGGCGGGCGAGGATGTCGATCATCTGGCGGATCGCCGCATCGCGGCAGAGTACCGGGTCAAGCTTGCCGTCGCGGGCTTGCTGGGTGAAGTTGTGGGTGAAGCGCTGGAGGTTGGTATCGCCCGGTGCGGCCGGCTGGCCAGCTTGTTGTGGCTGTTGGGCCAGAGCGAATTCGCGCAGGCGTTCGGCATTGAGTTTCGCTAACAGTGGCTGGTAATGGCTGCCGGCATAGCGCAGGGGATTGCGCAGCAACGCCAGAATCAGCGCCGCCTGGTCCACGTGGCTTTGGCCGAGCTCGAGGCTCGCTGCCAGCAGGGCGTCCTGCAGCCATTGCACCAGCTCGCTGGAAAATACCGGGTTGCGCGATTCGCTATTCTCGCCACGAGGCTGCAGCGCCTGGGCCAGTTCGCCCGCATCGACAGCTGCATTCTGCAAGGCCCGCACCAGCAGACCATCGCCGCGCTCCAGCAGGCCGAGCAGCAGGTCCTCCACCAGCACCTTGCTGCCCCCTCGTACGACGCAGCGCTCGGCTGCGGTTTCCAGGTCACGGCGGGTTTCGACATCCAGCGCCTGTACCAGCTGTTGCAAATCGACGTTGATCATCTCGCTATCCTTGTTGAGTGCGGGCCGTTCCCAGCGTGACCAGGCCATCGGCGCGTTCGCGCCCGAGCCAGCTGGTCCAGCCGAGGCGGCAGGTATTGTCCGAGCCGATGCGCAGCTCGCGAATGTCATCGGCGCGCAGTTGCAGGCGCAGGTCGTAGTCGAGCGGGTCGCGCAGGGTGAAGCGCACCAGCGCGCAGAGTGGCTGGTAGCCGTTGCCGATCGGCAGGAATTCGTGAAAGCGATCCCAACTGAGCTGGAGGATGTGGATGCGGAACTTGCCGCCTCGATCGCGCACCTGCTCGCCCAGCACCAAGCTTTCGCCCAGCTCGCTGTTGGCCATGCCCAGCCGGTTGCGCTGCTCCTGCAGAATCTCGACGCGTCGTTCCAGGCATTGCTCGATATGGAGTTCGGCGTGCTTGAAGTAGTAGCGCAGCACCGACTCGATCAGCGCCGCCGAATGGGCTCGCAGGCTGAGCAGCCCGAGGTAGGGCAGCAGACGCTTCCAGTTCAGCTCACTGGCGCCGCGGATGGTTTCGCCACGCAGGCCGATCAGCGCGAACAACTGCGAGGAGAAAGGATCGCGCGCGCCGCTGGTAAAGCGTGCGCGATAGCGATACTTCTGCCAGATCGGAAGCATCAGACGCTGCAGTCGGTTGTTGAACAGATCGAGGAAGGCGCGTGTCGGATTGCCATCCTCGCCGTCACCCAGAGCCTGCTCGCCATAGAATGCCGGCAGCGGCGAGGAAGAGCCGAACAATCCGATCAGATTGACCCGCAGACGCGCGCGCAGCTCGCCCTGCTCCTCGAAGAACTGCACCTGATCGATATCGCTGCCGGGAAAGCCCAGGCTCGGGTTGGCCTCGAACTCCAGACGTTCGTACAGCGATTCGTCATCCAGTTCCGGATGTGCCTTGCGCAGCCTATCCAGCACCAGTAGCACGCCCTGGAACAGGCTGTACTCGCGAATGCCGCGGCGCAACGGATTCAGAGCAACGGTTGTTGACCCATGCGCGGCGTCCATTGATACACCTCTCCCTGTGTGCTCCGTACGCGCAGTTCGTGATACGAATTGAGGCTGGCGTACAGGGCGAAAAATTCATTGAGCACCGAGGCGAAGAGGAACAGGTCGCCTTCGCCGATGAAGCTCTCCAGATCCATGGCCAGGTCGGTTCTCACACCGCGCACCGGCAGGCCGCGGTACAGGCGATCGACATGCTCGTGGGCGATGCCCTTCAGCCCGCCAAGCCGGCGGCGACTGACGCTTTCGGCGTGCTTGTCGTAGTGGCGCGGCAGGTCATAGGTTTCGAGAATGACCTTGAGCGCCTCGACGTTGGCCAGCGACAGGTAGTTCAGCGACATGTTGCTGATCAGCTTCCAAAGGAAATCCTGCTCCAGTGGAGGCGCGTAGCTGGGCGTGACCGCGCTGATGTTGCGGAAGGTGAGGAACTCCGGCGTGTCCTCGCTGGACATGCAGATATCACCGGGCTTGAGTTGGCGCGGCAGGTTCTGGTTGGTGCAGGTCAGCTCGACCGACAGCGTTTCGTGCTGGCTGTGATCGCGCAGGCCGAAACTCAGGTAGGTGTCCTGGCTCTCGCCCAGCAGCGAAGGTTGCTGGCGGATACTGTAGTGCGGGCGCGACAGCGGCACGTCGAAGCTGGGATCGTGCTCGAAGGATTCGAAGTGCACGTATTCCTCGTAGCCCAGACCGCCGGGTTTCCAGCCGGTCACGCGATCCACCGAAAAGACACCGCATTGCTGGGGCACGAACTCGGCGGGGCGCAACAGGTACTGGTCCTGCCGACCGTCGAGGCGAATCGGTGTGGCGTCGTGCTGAAACAGGTTGACCACCGGCGTGCAGTACAGCCGCACGTTATCCAGCGTGGGGCGGATACGTTGAGCACCGGCTTTCTGAATATCGAAGCGCAGCTCCAGGCCGCGCGCCTGCTTGAGCTGTTCTTCCGGTAGACGTGCAAGAATCTCGAGCCCCTTGATGTCGACGAACAGGAACTTCTCGGGGAAGACGAAATATTCCTGCAGGTAGCGATAGCCGCGAAAGGTGTTGAGCGGGTACGGAATCAACGCCTGGTCTTCGGCGAAGCCTACCGGCTCGACCTGCTTGGTGTTCAGTTGCAGGGGGGGCAGAGGTTGCTCGTCCGCTCCCAGCAGCGGCTTGCCCTGATCATCCAGTATCACCACTTCGATACCGCCGAGATGCCGTAGCAGGCCCAGGTACAGCAACTGGCTGATGTAGGGCTCGCCTGCCAGATGCAGACGCAAGCGCTTGAGCCCCACTTCGCCGATATGCCCATCGGCGCTCATCCGAAGATGCAGGCTGAGCAGCGCGCCGTTACCCTTGACCGAGTATTCCAGCGCTTGCAGCGCCAGTGGCAGCACTTCCGTTTCGTAGGCGGTGCGGAACCTGCAAGCCACGCCCTGTACTGGCCGGGACTCGACAGGGGTGTTGCGCGCCACCGTCAGCGCCGGTCCCGGTCGCTTCAGCGGATCGAACTGCAGCATGCTGAATGCCGGCAGCGGGCGCATGTAGTTCGGCCACAGCAGATGCATCAGCGAGTGGGTCAGCTCCGGCAGTTCGTCGTCGAGTTTCTGCCGCAGGCGTCCTGTGAGAAAGGCGAAGCCTTCCAATAGCCGCTCGACATCCGGATCCCGTCCGCTCTGGCCCAGAAAGGGCGCCAGGGCCGGGTTGCGCTCGGCGAACCGCTTGCCGAGCTCGCGCAGGGCGGTGAGTTCGCTCTGGTAGTAATGGTTGAAAGACATGACGGCTTCAGTCCTGTGTGGGAGATGCCAGGACGAGCTGGGCGAACGCCAGGTCGCTTACGGGCGACGTCTGTGTGCGTGATTCGAGTCGATAGGCTCTGAGTGCGTTTTCAAAATAGGCGCCACGCCGCTCGCCACTGCTGGCGACGAAGTACGCCGCGTCGTCGTGGACCAGTTGCGAATAGCGACGACTGTTTTCCTTTGATGTGTCTGTGATGATCGAAAAGGAGCTCACCGCGGCATACAGGGTCAAGGCTGATAATGCGGCGGTCACGATGAATGGGTTGTCGCTGCCAAAAGCACAGCCGCCGCCGATGCAACCTTCCGCATGGGCGGGATTGGCCGATAGCAGTACGGGCAGCAAAAGGCTGACAAGCAGATATTTCTTTCCTGGGCGCATCATTTCCCGGTCATCCATGATTTAGCCGTTGCCTTGAACCTTCACTTGCCCGCTGCCATCCAGGCTGGCGGAGAAGCTGACCTTGCGCTTGATTCCATCGACTTCCAGCAGGCCTTCGATGGCGAAGGCGAGGCGAAGCAGGTCGTGGTCACGGGGCAGGGAAACTACCCGGACCTGACTCAAGCGTGGTTCGTAGGCTTCGATGAAGCGTTCGATGGCGACACGCGCCTGTTGCAACGAGTCGTGCAGCGACAGGCGCATGTCGTTCAAATCGGGTAACCCGTAGTCGGGCAGCGTCTGCACGCTGCCCGCCCGGGTGCTGAGCATCTTGGACAGATGGGTGGCCACCGAGTCCATCGCCGCGATCTCGTGACTCCAGCCCGCGCGCAGGCCGGCATCGCCGGCGAGGCGTTCGAAAAGGCTGCCGTATCCGTTCAAGGCTCAGCTCCTGTTCACTCTTTATCCAGCTTGCCGACCAGCGACAGGGTGAAGTCGGCACCCATGTACTTGAAGTGCGGCCGGACGCTCAGGCTGACTCGGTACCAGCCCGGCTCGCCTTCCACGTCGCTGACGTTGACCTGGGCGGCGCGCAACGGGCGACGGCTGCGCACTTCGGCGCTGGGGTTCTCCTGGTCGGCAACGAACTGGCGAATCCACTTGTTCAGCTCCAGCTCCAGGTCGGTGCGCTCCTTCCAGGCGCCGATCTGCTCGCGCTGCAGCACCTTCAGGTAGTGTGCCAGGCGGTTGACGATGAACAGGTAGGGCAGCTGGGTGCCGAGCTTGTAGTTCAGTTCGGCGGTCTTGCCTTCCTCGCTGTTGCCGAAGAACTTCGGCTTCTGCGCCGAATTGGCGGAGAAGAATGCGGCGTTGTCGCTGCCCTTGCGCATGGTCAGGGCGATGAAGCCTTCTTCGGCCAGCTCGTATTCGCGGCGGTCGGAGACCAGGACCTCGGTTGGAATCTTGGTCTCGATCTCGCCCATGCTTTCGAAATGATGCAGCGGCAGGTCTTCCACCGCGCCACCGCTCTGCGGGCCGATGATGTTCGGACACCAGCGGAACTTGGCGAAGCTGTCGGTCAGGCGGCTGGCGAAGGTATAGGCGGTGTTGCCCCAGAGATAATGCTCGTGGCTGTTGGCGACGTTTTCCTTGTAGACGAAGCTTTTGACCGGGTTGTCTTCGGGGTCATAGGGGTTGCGCAGCAGGAAGCGCGGAACGGTGAGACCCACGTAGCGGGCATCTTCCTGCTCGCGGAAGCTCTGCCACTTGGCGAATTGCGGGCCTTCGAAGTGATCCTTGAGATCCTTCAGGTCAGGCAGCCCGGTGAAGCTTTCCAGGCCGAAGAATTTCGGCCCGGCTGCCGCGACGAAGGGCGCGTGGGACATGCTGGCGACGCTGGCCACATACTGCAGGGTCTTGACGTCGGGTGCGCTCGGGTCAAAGAAATAGTTGGCGATCAGGGCGCCTACCGGCTGGCCGCCGAACTGGCCATACTCGGCGGTATAGATGTGCTTGTAGAGGCCGGACTGGACGATCTCCGGGCTGTCCTCGAAGTCTTCCAGCAGGTCCTGCTTGGAGGCGTTGAGGATCTCCAGCTTGATGTTCTCGCGGAAATTGGTGCGGTCCACCAGCAGTTTGAGGCCGCGCCAGGAGGATTCCAGCGCCTGGAACTCGGGGTGGTGGAGAATCTCGTCCATCTGCCGGCTGAGCTTGGCGTCGATCTCGGCGATCATTCGATCGACCATCGCCTTCTTCACCGGCTCGTTTTCATTCTGCGGTTTGAGCAGTTCCTCGATGAAGGCCGATACGCCGCGCTTGGCGATGTCGTAGGCCTCGTCATCCGGGGTCAGGCGGGTTTCGGCGATGATGCGGTCGAGGATGCCGGCTTCGGCGAAGTTGCCGGTTTCGACGGCGGCTGCGGTTGTAGTCATGGATCAATTCCTTTTGTGGGGTCAGGCGTCCAGCTTGTTCTTGGCGGCGAGGCCCAGCTCGCCGAGTACGCGTTCACGCGAGTCGTCGTCGGAAAGCACGCTCTCGATGGCCTTGCGGAAGGCGGGCGCGTTGCCCAGCGGGCCCTTGAGTGCGACCAGCGCGTCGCGCAATTCCATCAGCTTCTTCAGTTCCGGCACCTGCTCGACCAGGCTGGCGGGGTTGAAGTCCTTCATCGAGTTGATTTTCAGCTGAACGGCCAGGTCTTCGTCGACGGCTTCGTCGTTCAGGCGATTGGGTACGCCCAGGGTCAGGCTCAGCTCCTGCTTGGCCAGGACTTCATCGAAACTGTTCTTGTCGATGGAAATGGGCTTGCGCTCTTCGATCTTGCGATCGTCGGCGCGCTGGGTGAAATCGCCCAGTACCATCAGCTTCAATGGCAGTTCGATTTCTTCCTGGGCATTACCGGTGGCGGGCTTGAAGGTGACGTTGATGCGTTCCTTGGGTGCTACTGAGCCTTCTTTGGCCATGGGTGTTCTCCTTTGCGGTTAATCCAGCACCACTTCGAGGTCGAGGTGGCACAGCCTGCGGTAGATCTCATCCTTGCTTTCACGCGTGGCATGGTTTTGCGGCAGCAGCTCGCAACAGCTGTGCAGCAGACGCAGAATTTCCAGGGCGAGATCGGGTTCCCAGTCGGCAAGGCCAGTGGCCTTGAGGGTCTGGTCGAGGGTTTCCAGCTGGGTCTTCGCCAGCTCGTATTTTTTGGCCTGGTAGCAGAGCCGGGCCAGGGTGAGTTGCCAGAAAAAACGCTCGCGGCCGCCTCGCGCAGTGGCGAGTCCTTTCTTGAGTTGCTGCACGGCGGGCTTGAGTCCGTCCTTGCGCAGTTGCGGCAGTACGTTCTGCAGGGCCTCTTCCCAGGGCGGCGTGGCGCCGTTTGGGATACTGTCTCGTTCGCTGGCTGCCGGCGCCGGATCCAGGGTCGGCAACACCTGAGCGCTGATCCAGGCGCGGGTTTCGGCATCGGCGAACGGGGTTCCGTCGTGAAAGCGCAATTCGTCGAGTCCGGGCAGGCGTTTCAGAAACAGCGCGAGCTGGATCTCGAGTTCACGCATCGCCAGGTCGGCGTTCAGTTCCTGCAGGCACTCCCAGGCAAGGCGCTGGCCGTCCAGCCAGAAGGGCGCGCGGGCGGTGCTGGCTTCCAGATCCACCAGCAGATCGGCATATAGCCCCTGGGAGAAGCGTTCCCGGTAGCTGGCCAGCTTGTCGGCCGGGATGCCGCGCAAGGCGGTGATCTGTTCGGCATTGCGCTCCGGCAGGCTGTCGATCGGTAGCCAGAGCAGGGTGCGCGTCAGGCGCAGCGGCTTGATGTCGGTGGTTTTCTGCTTGAGCCACCAGCTGCACAGCGGGCGTGCCTGGTCCTGCAAGGCGCGCAACTGCTTGTGCGCGTCCTTTTCGTTTTCGACGGTAGGCGAGGTGTTGAAGACCTGCTTGACCTGGGCGATGGCGTTCTCGATGGGCCCCGGTTGTGGTTGCCCCTGGCTGGCCCGCTTGACCATCTCTTCCAGGCGCCGGCCGAGCGGCAGCAGCAGAGGTGCGCTTTCTTCACCCAGATGCTCCCTCAGGCAGGCATCCAGCGCGCGCAGGTCTTCAGCCATCCGGGTGAACAGCCCCAGCTGCTCGCCGATCGGTACATGCTCGGCCACTGCCTGCTCCATGCGCGGTATGAGCCAGGTAAAGGCCGCTATGCGGGTGCGGGATTTTTGCGGGAATAGGGTTTCCCAGCGTTCGCTGCAGAGGTAGCGAAGCATGCCCAGCCCCGCCTGGAGGCCGACGAAGGATTCACGCTGATAGAGACTCCAGGTGAGCCATGCGGCGATACGCAAGTCCTTCGACTGGGTGCGCAGAAGCGCTTCGCTGACTTCGCCTACCTTTTCCCAATCGGTGCCTGCTGTCTCATGCAGGGCCGTGGCCTTGCCCAGTTCGTTTTCCAGTAGTTCATAGTCGCTGCAATAGCGAATATCACTGCCGGAGAACGACACTTCATCAATAGGTAGCTGTGCTACTTGCAGATAATGAGTGGCAAGTTTGTGAGAGTAGGTCATTCCATGACTCAACGATAATTCGGAATTCGAAACGATTCGGCCTGCTTCGAATTACCGGCTGCGCAACTTCCTGCGCACGTTCAATGCGCAATAAGTTGCGCAATTCCTTTTGAGGGGCGCATCCTAGCCCGCTGCTGGCAGGTGGGCAATATGAAGAATGTGAAGCACTTTGCAGGTGCGGGGATTGGCTTGCGACGAGGGCATAACCGATTTTATTCGAGCTTTATTGAATTAATCTGATGGTCGCTAATATCTCCAGTATTGTTGTGAGTCATGGCTTACAAGAAACTGTGAGGCGCTTTAGTTTTTATCGCTGGGTTCTGCAAGTTCTGTGACCAGGCTTGGGTTATTCCGCTGGTGAGCCGTCGCCGCGTCATGTTTGCGACGCGGTGCACTTTCTGGAAGAAGATTCTTCGATAAGGACATAGATCCGTTGTGAAGTGCTCTTCTGGCGCCCATGTTTCAGCTTGGATTAACCGCCCGTGCGGCCAAGTCTTCTGCGAGCTTCATGGGTTTCTGCGCTCCGAGTGAAGCATCAACTGCACCAGTGTCAGGTCCAGCCAGCGGCCGAATTTGCAGCCCACCTGACGCATCTGGCCGACGTGGGTGAAGCCGAGCTGCTGGTGCATATGGATCGAGGCGCGATTCTCGCTTTCGATCGCGCCGACCATCACATGTCGGCCGGCGCTACGGGCGCGCTGGATCAGTTCGCGCATCAGGCTGCGGCCGACGCCGCCGCCGCGCTGGCCCTCGCGTACATACACCGAATGCTCGACGGTATGACGGTAGCCTTCGTGTGGCCGCCAGGGGCCGTAGCTGGCATAGCCGACCACCTGGCCATCATCGTCCAGCGCCACGAGGACCGGGTTGCCCTGTTCCTGGCGTTCGGCAAGCCAGGCACGGCGGTTCGCCAGGTCGACCGGTGAGTCGTTCCAGATCGCCGTGCTGTTCTGCACGGCGTCGTTGTAGATATGCAGGATGCCTTCGAGATCGGCATCCTGGGCGTCACGTATCAGCACATCGAAATCCTTCTGGGTGGTCGGGGGCGCATGGCGTAGAAGACATTGACCTGCTTCCCGGGGCCAAGGTGCCTCGCCTTTTGGCCTGCGGTTGCTCGGCTCAGATTCGAATGCATGCAATTGTCGAACCGAACCAGTCACACGGGCCGTTAGGCCAATTCGTAACGGCAGGCGATGACTTCGGTCAATGTCGGCGCAGCTTTTGCCGGGCTGATCAGGCCCGATTCAGCGTCCTTAGCGTCGTTCGCATTCTGCATGCGGAGGGCTATGGTCAGGCTATCGCATTGCATTTCGAGAGGTTACCGCATGAATTTTGCCTATAGCCCACGCGTGGAAGCGCTGCGCATGCAACTGCGCGCCTTCATGGACGATCACATCGTGCCGCGCATCGGCCTGTGGCACCAGGAGGTGGGGCAGGGGCACTTTCCGGTGCCCTTCATGGCGGACCTGAAGGCACTCGCCCGCTCGGAGGGGCTGTGGAACCTGTTCCTGCCCTCCCTGCAGGCGGATGAGCCCGGCACGGGCTTGAGCAACCTCGAATACGCGCCGCTGGCGGAAATCATGGGGCGCGTGCACTGGGCGTCCGAGGTGTTCAACTGCAACGCGCCGGATACCGGCAACATGGAGCTGCTGCACCTGTTCGCCACGCCAGAGCAACGCGAGCGCTGGCTCAAGCCGTTGCTCGAAGGCGAGATTCGCTCGGCGTTCGCCATGACCGAGCCGGACGTGCCGTCCTCGGATGCCACCAACATCCAGACGCTGATCCGCCGCGACGGCGACGAGTACGTGATCAACGGGCGCAAGTGGTTCATCACCAACGCCTCGCACCCCGACTGCCGGCTGCTGATCGTGATGGGCAAGACCGATCCGCAAGCCGACACGCACCACCAGCAGAGCATGATCCTGGTGCCCTTCGATACGCCTGGTGTCGAGCTGGTGCGCAACATCCCGGTGATGAACCACATCGCTCCCGAGGGCCACAGCGAGCTGGTGCTGCGCAACGTGCGGGTTCCGCTTGGCAACCTGTTGGGCCGGGAGGGCGAGGGCTTCATGATGGCGCAGGCGCGCCTCGGGCCGGGGCGCATCCACCATTGCATGCGTTCGATCGGCATGGCAGAGCTGGCGCTGGAATTGATGATCGAGCGCTGCCAGGAGCGCAAGGCGTTCGGCCGCTACCTGCAGCAGTATTCCAACATCGCAGACCGGATCGCCGAATCGCGTATCGAGATCGAGCAGGCGCGCCTGCTGGTACTGAAGACCGCCTGGATGATCGACGAAGTGGGAGCGAAGGCAGCCCGCAAGGAGATCGCCATGATCAAGGCGTTGGTGCCGCGCATGCATACACGGGTGGTCGACCGGGCCATGCAGGCGTACGGCGCCATGGGTCTGACACCGGATACGCCATTGGCCGACATGTGGACCGGCGGCCGCGCGCTGCGTTTTGCTGATGGTCCCGACGAGGTCCATCTGCGCAGCATCGCGCGCATGGAGATCAAGGCCAGCGAAGCGAATCGAGGTGCAACCGCGGCCTACCTGACGCCGCCTGGACGGAAGTGAACGACGGTGATGCGGGCGGCTCCCCAGGCGGCGCCGCTTCGGCCGGGAGACAGTGCAGAGGATATCGTCTAGGCTGAGTCTCACGTGACTAAGCGGCACGGCATTGACTTGGCGCAATGAAACAGCTCCCAAGGACGTGAGGTTGATCAGCGTCAAGGATGGCTTGGGGCGCCATCCCTAACATGGCGACTACATCCAGCAGTGGAAGTAAGGTAAATCCATGAAACCCCTAGGTTTTGCAGTCGTTGGCACCTCGCGCCGCTGGGTAGCTGGCTTTACGATCCTCCTGGCTTTGATGTTCTGTGTATCCGTGGCACAGGCAAAAGAGTACGAAGCAGAGCAGCAACGCATCGAGTTGCTTTTCCCGAAAGTCACCGAAATTTCCGAGCCCGAGGGCGAGTACCAGGTGCGCACCCTTGCGGACGGGGTGGGCACGATCTACGGGTACGCCTTCCAGAGCATCAACGTCACGGACATGCCGGCCTACTCCGGCAAGCCGATCAACATGCAGATCCTGCTCGACCCCAAGGGCGTCATCGTCGATGCCTACATGCTCGAGCACCACGAACCCATCGTGCTCATCGGTATTCCCGAGCAGAAGGTTCACGACTTCAACGCCAACTACAGCGGCATCCACGTCGACCAGCGCGTGGTAGTCGGTCGTTCCAGCGACAAGAGCGCGGTCACGGTCGACGCCGTTACCGGCGCCACCGTGACCGTGATGGTGATCAACGAGATCGTCATGCGTGCGGCCCACACCGTGGCGGTGGATCTGGGGCTGGTCGAGGCGGGGGCCACCGCGCGACCCAAGCCGGCGCTGGTGCGCGAGGACGTCTTCCAGCCGACCAGCTGGACCGAGCTGGTGGGCAATGGCGCCATCCGCCGCATGCACCTGACCCGTGGCCAGGTCGACGATGCCTTCAAGGGCACCGAGGCCGAGGGTGTCGACGTTGCCGCGGCGGAACAGCGCGACGAAACCTTCATCGATCTCTACGCCACGCACCTGAACCCGCCGACCATCGGCCGCAACCTGCTGGGCGAGCGCCAGTACGCCGATCTGATGGCGAACCTCAAGCCGGGCGAGCATGCCTTCGCGGTGCTGGCCAACGGCGAATACTCATTCAAGGGCTCGGGTTACGTGCGTGGCGGCATCTTCGATCGGGTGCAGCTGCGCCAGTTCGGCGACACCATCAGCTTCCGCGACCTGGACTTCATCCGTCTATCCGACGTGTATGCCGAAGGCATGCCGGAATTCTTCGAGATGGCGATCTTCACTGCCCGCGAGCAGTATCGCTTCGATCCGGGCTCGCCCTGGAACCTCGAGCTTCTGGTGCGTCGCCAGGTCGGCCCGGTGGAGAGCATCTTCACCAGCTTCGAGATGCCCTACGTGATGCCCGAGGAGTACATCGAGCGGGTGCCGCTGACCGCCGAAGAGCTGGCCGCCATCGAGGAAGCCAACCGGCCGCTGTGGGTCAACATCTGGTACCAGAAGAGCTTCCAGGTGGGGGTGATCCTGGTCGCGCTGGCGCTGCTGACGGTCATCCTCTTCCTGCAGGACAAGTTCACCCAGCATCCCAACTTCCTCAAGCGGCTGCGCCATGGCTACCTGGTCTTCACCGTGGTGTTCATCGGCTGGTATGCCCTGGGGCAACTGTCGGTGGTCAACGTGCTGACCTTCGTCCATGCGCTGGTGCAGGACTTCCGCTGGGAGCTGTTCCTGACCGATCCGGTGATCTTCATTCTCTGGGTATTCACCGCCGCCAGCATCCTGCTGTGGGGGCGTGGCGTGTTCTGCGGCTGGCTGTGCCCCTTCGGCGCCCTGCAGGAGCTGATCAACGAGGCCGCGCGCAAGCTGAAGATTCCCCAGTACGACCTGCCCTTCGGCGTTCACGAGCGGCTCTGGGCCATCAAGTACATCGTGCTGCTGGTGCTGTTCGGCATCTCGCTGGAATCCATGATGATGGCCGAGAAGGCCGCCGAGATCGAACCCTTCAAGACCGCCATCACGCTGAAGTTCGACCGCCAGTGGTGGTTCGTCGCCTACGCGGTATTCCTGCTGGTAATCAACATCTTCACCCGCAAGGTCTATTGCCGCTACGTCTGCCCGCTGGGCGCGGGGCTGGCGATCACCGGACGCTTCCGGCTGTTCGACTGGCTCAAGCGGCGCAAGGAATGCGGCAACCCCTGTCAGATCTGTGCCAACGAATGCGAAGTGCAGGCGATTCATCCGGACGGGCATATCAACCACAACGAATGCCATTACTGCCTGGACTGCCAGATGACCTACCACAACGAAAACAAGTGCCCACCGCTTATTCAGAAGAACAAGCGCAAGAAGCGCGACAAGAAAGCGCCGGTCGGGGCCGAGCTGATCCCTGTAGTGCAAGTGGTGGAACCCTGAGTGATCGCCACCGGGCGAAACGCTCAAAACTGGTCGGTCGACCGTGTTGAAGATGTTCAATTAGGAGCAAAACCCATGAGCGACAATGATTCCAAGAACACCCCGCAAACGCTGGAGAAGAACGGCCTGAGTCGCCGCGGCTTCCTCGGCGCCAGTGCCCTGACCGGTGCCGCGGTGGCGGCCACTGCCCTGGGTGGTGCCGTCATGAGCCGTGAAAGCTGGGCGGCAGCCGTTAAGGACGCACAATCCAAGATTCACGTCGGCCCGGGCGAACTGGACGAGTACTACGGCTTCTGGTCCGGCGGTCACCAGGGCGAAGTCCGCGTGCTGGGCGTACCGTCCATGCGCGAGCTGATGCGTATTCCGGTGTTCAACGTCGACTCCGCCACCGGCTGGGGCCTGACCAACGAAAGCCGCGCGATCATGGGCGACAGCGCCAAGTTCCTGAATGGCGACTGCCACCACCCGCACATCTCCATGACCGACGGCAAGTACGACGGCAAGTACCTGTTCATCAACGACAAGGCCAACAGCCGCGTCGCGCGTATCCGCCTCGACATCATGAAGTGCGACAAGATGATCACCGTGCCGAACGTGCAGGCGATCCACGGTCTGCGTCTGCAGAAGGTGCCGCACACCAAGTATGTCTTCGCCAACGCCGAATTCATCATCCCGCACCCGAACGATGGCAAGGTCTTCGACCTGCAGGACGAGAACAGCTACACCATGTACAACGCCATCGATGCGGAAAGCATGGAGATGGCCTTCCAGGTGATCGTCGACGGCAACCTCGACAACACCGACGCCGACTACACCGGCCGCTTCGCCGCCGCCACCTGCTACAACTCGGAGAAGGCTTTCGACCTGGGCGGGATGATGCGTAACGAGCGTGACTGGGTGGTGGTATTCGACATCCACGCGATCGAAAAAGCCGTCAAGGCTGGCAAGTTCATCACCTTGGGCGACTCCAAGGTACCGGTGGTCGATGGGCGCAAGAAGGACGGCAAGAACAGCGAGTTCACCCGCTACGTGCCGGTGCCGAAGAACCCCCATGGCCTGAACACCTCGTCCGATGGCAAGTACTTCATCGCCAACGGCAAGCTGTCGCCGACCTGCTCGATGATCGCCATCGACATGCTGCCCGACCTGTTCGCCGGCAAGCTGAAGGACGAGCGTGACGTGGTGGTCGGTGAGCCGGAACTGGGTCTCGGCCCGCTGCACACCACCTTCGACGGTCGCGGCAACGCCTACACCACGCTGTTCATCGACAGCCAGGTGGTCAAGTGGAACATGGAAGAGGCCCGTCGCGCCTACAAGGGCGAGAAGGTCAACTACATCAAGCAGAAGCTCGACGTGCACTACCAGCCGGGCCACCTGCACGCCTCGCTGTGCGAAACCAGCGAAGCCGACGGCAAATGGCTGGTGGCGCTGTCCAAGTTCTCCAAGGACCGCTTCCTGCCTACCGGCCCGCTGCACCCGGAAAACGATCAGCTGATCGATATCTCCGGCGACGAGATGAAGCTGGTGCACGACGGCCCGACTTTCGCCGAGCCGCACGACTGCATCATGGCCCGCCGCGATCAGATCAAGACCAAGAAGATCTGGGACCGCAACGATCCGTTCTTCGCGCCGACCGTGAAGATGGCCGAGAAGGACGGTATCAACCTGACTACCGACAACAAGGTCATCCGCGACGGCAACAAGGTCCGTGTCTACATGACCTCCATGGCGCCGGCCTACGGCATCACCGACTTCACCGTGAAGCAGGGTGACGAAGTGACTGTCGTGGTGACCAACATCGACCAGATCGAAGACGTCTCCCACGGCTTCGTGGTGGTCAACCATGGCGTGAGCATGGAGATCAGCCCGCAGCAGACCTCGTCCATCACCTTCGTGGCGGACAAGCCCGGCCTGCACTGGTACTACTGCAGCTGGTTCTGCCACGCGCTGCACATGGAGATGGTCGGCCGCATGATCGTCGAACCGGCCTGAGGCCCGGTGTTGGTCGTGGGAGCGGTGGATGATGCCATCGCGCAGCATGGCGCCGAGTCGCTCCCATGATCATTTCCAACCCGGCGAACTGGCTTCGCCGGGTTTCCGAACCCCGCCTGACGCTGAAGAGAAGGTAATTGATGTGCTCAGATTTCAGGCTATGCGTGCGTGCTACACCCTGGCGCTTACCGCGCTCATGATTCCCGCGGGATCCGCCCTGGCGGAACCGCAACCGCTCACCTCGCTGCCGCTGCAAGCGCAGGGCGAGAACCGCTGGACACTGCCCGCCGGCGAATACATCGGGCAATTCATCATCGATCAACCGCTGGCGCTGCACTGCGCGCCGGGTGCGGTGATCAAGGCACCGGGGCAAGGCAACGTCCTGACAGTGCGCGCAGCGAACGTGACCATCGAGGGGTGCGCGCTGCGTGACTGGGGGCGCGACCTCACGGCGATGAACGCGGCGATCTTCCTCGAACCGACCGCCACCGGCGCGCAGATTCGCAACAACGACCTGCAAGGGCCGGGCTTCGGCATCTGGGCCGATCGCAATCGTGACCTGCTGGTCGAAGGCAACCGTATCGAGGGCGACCTCGGCCTGCGTTCCCAGGATCGCGGCAACGGCATCCACCTGTTCTCCGTGCGCGGTGCTCGAGTCATCGACAACCATGTCTGGAACACCCGCGACGGCATCTACATCGACAACTCCAACGGCAACAGCATCGAGCGCAACCTGTTCGAGGACCTGCGCTACGGCGTGCACTACATGTTCTCCCATGAGAACCGCGTGATCGCCAACGTCACCCGCCGCACCCGCACCGGTTACGCGCTGATGCAGAGCCGCAAACTGACCGTGATCGGCAACCGCTCCGAGCACGATCAGAACTACGGCATCCTGATGAACTACATCACCTACTCGACCCTCAAGGACAATTTCGTCACCGATGTCGAGCGTGGCGATACCGGTGGCGACAGCATGATCAGCGGCGGTGAAGGCAAGGCGCTGTTCATCTACAACTCGCTGTTCAACACCATCGAGAACAACCACTTCCAGCGCAGCGATCTGGGTATCCATCTGACCGCCGGCTCGGAAGACAACCGTATTTCCAGCAACGCCTTCGTCGGCAACGCGCAGCAGGTCAAGTACGTCGCCATACGGACCCAGGAGTGGTCGGTCGACGGGCGCGGCAACTACTGGAGCGACTACCTGGGCTGGGACCGCAACGAAGACGGCCTGGGCGACATCGCCTACGAGCCCAACGACAACGTCGATCGCCTGCTGTGGATGTATCCGCAGGTGCGTCTGCTGATGAACAGCCCGAGCATCGAAGTGCTGCGCTGGGTGCAGCGCGCGTTTCCGGTGATCAAGTCACCGGGCGTACAGGACAGCCATCCGTTGATGAAGCCACCTACCCGAGGCGTGACAGAGGAACCGATGAACACAACGCAGAGGCCCCACTCATGAATGCCGTCGAGATCCAGGGCGTCAGCCAGCGTTACGGCAACATGACCGTGTTGCATGATTTGAACCTGAACCTCGGCGAAGGCGAGGTGCTGGGACTGTTCGGCCATAACGGCGCCGGCAAGACCACCAGCATGAAACTGATTCTCGGCCTGTTGCAGGCCAGCGAAGGACGCGTCCAGGTACTGGGTCGCGATCCGCGCACCACCGACGTGCGCCGTCACCTGGGCTATCTGCCGGAGAACGTCACCTTCTATCCGCAACTGACGGGGCGCGAGACCCTGCGTCATTTCGCGCGCCTGAAGAGCACGCCGCTGGGCCAGGTGGACGATCTGCTCGAGCAGGTCGGCCTCGCCCACGCCGCCGATCGCCGCGTGAAGACCTATTCCAAGGGCATGCGCCAGCGGCTCGGCCTGGCGCAGGCGGTGCTCGGCGAGCCGCGCCTGCTGCTGCTCGACGAACCTACCGTGGGGCTCGACCCCATCGCCACCCAGGAGCTCTACCTGCTGATCGATCGGCTGCGCCAGACGGGTACCAGCGTGATCCTCTGTTCCCACGTGCTGCCCGGCGTGGAGGCGCATATCAACCGTGCGGCGATTCTCGCCAAGGGGCGCCTGCAGGCCATCGGCAGCCTCAAGCAGCTGCGCAGCGAGGCCGGCCTGCCGGTGCGTATCCGCGCCAGTGGCATCAGTCAGAGCGAGGCCTGGCTGGAGCGCTGGGCCAATGCGGGGCACTCGGCGCAGCGTCTCGGCGAGGATGGCGTCGAGGTGATCGCCATCAACGGCCACAAGCTGCCGTTGCTGCGTGAGCTGCTCGGGGAAAGCGAACCCGACGATGTGGAAATCCACCAGCCTTCGCTGGAGGATCTGTACCGCTATTACATGGAGCGCGCCGGCGATGTGCAGGCCGCGGAGGGCAGGGTATGAACCAGGTCTGGAACATCGCCCGCAAGGAACTCAGCGATGGCCTGCGCAACCGCTGGCTGCTGGCCATCAGCCTGTTGTTCGCGGTGCTGGCCGTGGGGATCGCCTGGCTCGGTGCGGCCGCCTCGGGGCAGGTGGGGTTCACCTCGATCCCGGCGACCATCGCCAGCCTGGCCAGCCTGGCCACCTTCCTGATGCCGCTGATCGCGCTGCTGCTGGCCTATGACGCCATCGTCGGCGAGGACGAAGGCGGCACGCTGATGCTGCTGCTGACCTACCCGCTGGGGCGCGGCGAGATCCTGCTCGGCAAGTTCGTCGGCCACGGGCTGATCCTTGCCCTGGCGGTGTTGATCGGCTTCGGCGGCGCCGCTCTGGCCATCGCCCTGCTGGTCGAGGATATCGAGCTGGGCCTGCTGCTCTGGGCCTTCGGTCGCTTCATGGTTTCCTCCACGCTGCTGGGCTGGGTGTTCCTTGCCCTGGCTTACGTGCTCAGCGGCAAGGTCAACGAGAAATCCAGCGCCGCCGGCCTGGCGCTGGGGATCTGGTTCCTGTTCGTGCTGGTGTTCGACCTGGTGCTGCTGGCGCTGCTGGTGCTCAGCGAAGGCAAGTTCAGCCCCGAGTTGCTGCCCTGGCTGCTGCTGCTCAACCCCACCGACATCTACCGGCTGATCAACCTGTCCGGCTTCGAAGGCGGCGGCGCCATGGGCGTGCTGTCGCTGGGCGGCGACCTGCCCGTGCCGAACGCCGTGCTCTGGCTCTGCCTGTTGGCCTGGGCAGGCGCATCGCTGCTGCTGGCCTATGGCATCTTCCGTCGGCGCCTGGCCTGACTTTCTGGAGGGAAACGAATGATGAACAATCTGTACCGTACCGGCGGCCAGGCGCTGCTCGCGATGCTCCTGGCATTCGGGCTGGCCGCCTGTGGCGACAAGCAAGAAGTCCAGCAATCGCTCGACCCGGTGGCTTTCCATGAAAGTGACGAATGCCACGTCTGCGGCATGATCATCGCCGACTTTCCCGGCCCGAAAGGCCAGGCGGTGGATAAGGCTGGCGTGAAGAAATTCTGCTCCACCGCCGAGATGCTCGGCTGGTACCTGCAGCCGGAAAACAAGCTGCTCGATGCCAAGCTCTACGTGCATGACATGGGCAAGAGCGAATGGGCGCACCCCAGCGACGAGCACCTGATCGACGCCCGCACGGCCTGGTACGTCGCCGGTACGCCGCTCAAGGGCGCCATGGGTGTCTCCCTGGCCAGTTTCGCCGATGAGCAGCAGGCGCAGCAGCTTGCTGCCGAGCATGGCGGACGGGTGCTGCGCTTCGAAGAGATCGACCATGCGGTGCTGCAGCAGGGCGCGGACATGCAGCACCACGACATGCATGAGCACATGTCCGAAACCGAACACAACGATCACGCGGGTCATTGACCGCATTCGACGCAATCGAGGTAAGCAAAATGATGGGTATCAGCATCTGGCAGCTTCTGATCATTCTTCTGATCGTGGTCATGCTGTTCGGCACCAAGCGCCTGCGTGGCCTGGGCTCGGATCTGGGCAGCGCGATCGCGGGCTTTCGCAAGTCGGTGAGCGAGGGTGAAAGCACGGCCCAGGTGGAGCCGGTCAAGCCGGAGCTCAAGTAAGTATCTTGCTTCGGGTTCACCGAAGGGTGAACCCGGCCTGCTGAGGTCACCCCTTCGCCTGGCATCCGCCGGGCATCTGTCGTCTTGCCTGAGACGCCCTTTCTCGCAGAGGAAAGTGCATCCAATCCATCAGGCTCGCAGCCCATTTGCATGCGGGTGCATCACGATGGGTATCGCTTCGCTCAACGCCATCCTACGATGCTGCTCGTCGGCAGGGCGCCATGGCCATATGCCATATTTTGTCCCGCCGACTGTCGCTTTCCCCTCGCCTCGGTAAAAAGCTGATTGCAATCAAGTCTGTCGAGGCCGCCTACCCTGTAGAAAGTAGTCCTGGCTCCCGCATTGGCTGGAGCGTCGTTTCCGCTGCGCAGTGACGCTTTTGCGCGGCGGGCTTAGAAGAAACCCTGGAGGCCTTCCGTGCAAGTAGTCGACCGGCGAAAAGCCCTGAGTATCCCGCCTGTCTGGCGTCTCGCCTTTCGTCCCTTCTTCCTCGCTGGCAGCGTCTATGCGCTGCTGGCGATTCCGCTCTGGGTCGCGGCCTGGACGGGTTTCTGGCCCGGCTTCCAACCCACTGGCGGCTGGCTGGCCTGGCACCGTCACGAAATGCTGTTCGGCTTCGCCATGGCCATCGTCGCCGGCTTCCTGCTGACCGCGGTCCAGACCTGGACCGGTCAGGTGGCGCCTTCCGGCAACCGCCTGATGGGCGTGGCGCTGATCTGGCTGGCGGCGCGCCTGGGCTGGCTGCTCGGGTTGCCGGCGCCACTGCTGGTGCCGCTGGATCTGCTGTTCCTGCTCGTCGTCGCCTGGATGATGGCGCGCATGCTCTGGGCCGTGCGGCAGCAGCGCAACTACCCCATCGTGGTGGTGCTGACGCTGATGATCGGTGCCGATGCGCTGATGCTGGCCGGCGTGCTGCAAGGCAATGACGCGCTGCAGCGCCAGGGCGTACTGGCGGGGCTTTGGCTTGTGGCGGCGCTGATGGCGCTGATCGGCGGCCGGGTGATTCCTTTCTTCACTCAGCGCGGCCTGGGGCGTACGGCGCAGGTCAAGGCCTGGCCCTGGCTCGACTGGTCGCTGCTGGTCGGCAGTGCGCTGATCGCGCTTCTGCATGCATTCGGTGTGGCGCTGGCGCCCCATGCACTGATCGGGCTGCTGTTCCTGGCTATCGGTCTGGGGCATCTGCTGCGCCTGGTCCGCTGGTACGACGCCGACCTCAGAAAGGTGCCGCTGCTGTGGTCGCTGCACCTGGCGATGCTCTGGCTGGTGGTGGCCTGCTTCGGCCTGGCGCTGTGGCATTTCGGCGTGCTGGCGCAATCCAGCCCCGCTTTGCACGCGCTGAGTGTGGGGTCCATGAGCGGGCTGATCCTGGCAATGATCGCGCGCGTAACCCTCGGTCACACCGGCCGGCCGTTGCAGCTGCCGGCGGGCGTGGTCTGGGCCTTCGTGCTGTTCAATCTGGGCGCCTTCGCACGCGTATTCCTGGCGACCGCATGGCCTGTGCCGGGGCTCTGGCTGGCGGCGATCTGCTGGGCGTCGGCCTTCGCGCTGTATGTCTGGCGCTACGCACCGATGCTGGTCGCCGCGCGGGTCGACGGGCATCCGGGCTGAGGGCGATGCCGGCCCTTTCAGGTCTTCCGGCGAGAGTTCCAAACCGCTGTCCGTTCCCGGAGGGGAGGGGCAGCTTGCGGCTCGGCAATGTCGAGCATCGGAGATGATGATGAAAAACGATTTTCAGGATCGCCTGGCGGTCGTCACCGGCGCCAGCTCGGGCATAGGACTGGCGCTGTGCACGGCACTGCTGCAACGCGGCGCCCGGGTGCTGTCGATGTCCCGCGCGCTGGGCGGACTGGAGCCGCTGCTGCAGACCTACGCGGAGCAACTGGTCTGGCTGGCGGGCGACGTGACCGTGCCGGCCGACTTGCAGGCCTTGCGGGCACGCGCCGCGCAGCTGGGGCAGGTCGATTATCTGGTGCCCAATGCCGGTATCGCCGAGCTGGCGGATGGCCTCGACATGGCGGCGTTCGATCGGCAATGGGCGGTCAACGGAGCGGGTGCGTTGAATACGCTGGGAACGCTGCGTCATGAGCTGGCGAAGTCTGCCTCGGTGGTCTTCATCGGTACCTTCCTGACGCGCTCGACCTATCCGGGCCTGGCGGCCTACATCGCCAGCAAGGCGGCGTTGGCGGCGCAGGCCCGTACCCTGGCGGTGGAGTTCGCGCCGCTGGGCGTGCGCATCAACATGGTTTCGCCCGGCCCTACCGCGACGGCGATCTGGGGCACCCTGGGCCTGTCGGACGAGCAGCTCGAGGGCGTGGCCGATGGCATCGCCCAGCGCCTGCTGCCGGGGCATTTCCTGGAATCGGCCGCGGTGGCCAACGTGATTCTGTTTCAGCTGTCGCAAGGAGCGCGTGGCGTCTACGGTCAGGATTGGGTCGTCGATAACGGCTTCACCCTGAGCTGAAAGAGCGAGGAACCCTCGATGCTGTTTGGATGGAAGAAAACGGCGCGCAAGCTGCAGCAGGAACAGGATCGTCTCCAGGCGACCTGTAACGAGCAGCGCTCGCGGATCGCCGAACTGGAGCAGGAGCTGGAGGCCGCCAGGCAGGCCAATCGAACCAGCGGTCGGCAGTTCGATTATTACCGCGGCGTGGCCGGCAACCTGATTCGCTTCAGCCACTCGATCGCGCATCTGGGGGATTCGTTCGAATACCTCACCGAACAGCTGGGCCAGAACAAGGCGCATGCCGAGCAGGTGGCCTCGGCGGCACTGAGCAACCAGAAGCATTTCGGCGAGCTGCAGAGCAAGGCTTCGGACATGGAGAGCGGGCTCAACCAGGCCTCGCACAAAGTCGACACCCTGGCCGGCCATTCCAAGGAGATCAACGGGATCGTCGATCTGATCAGCGGAATCGCCAGCCAGACCAACCTGCTGGCGCTCAACGCCGCGATCGAGGCCGCCCGGGCCGGTGAGGCGGGGCGCGGCTTCGCCGTGGTGGCCGGGGAGATTCGCAGCCTGGCGGAAAAGACCGCGCTCGCCACCGAGGACATCGTGCGCAAGATCGGCGAAGTCCAGGCCGAAATCGCCAGCGTTCACGACTACATCCAGTTGCAGGGCAAGCTCGCCCAGGGTTTCAGCCAGACCACCGAGCTGGCCGTCGGCGCCATGCGGACCCTGCATCAGCTGGCCGGCAGCATGCGGCATGGCATCGACAATTCGTCGTTCCGTGCCGGTATCGAACTGGCCAACCTCGACGAGTTGTCACTCAAGTTCGTCGTCTACAACCAGCTGCTCGGCAGCGATACCCAGGGCAGCGCGCAACTGCCCAGCGAGCGCGAATGTCGTTTCGGCCGCTGGTACTACGGGGAAGGCAACCGCGAGATGCAGGACCTGGAGCACTTCCAGCGGATCGAGCGGCCGCACACTGCAGTGCACGATCAGGGCCAGGCCGCCATCGATGCCTTCCAGGCGCAGCATCTGGAGAAGGCATTGCAGCATCTCGAGCAGATGGAAGAAGCCAACCTGGAAGTGATGCGCATCGTCGCCGCGGTGGTAGAGCAGTACGGACGTCAGGCCTGCGCGGCGATCGCCTGAAGCCGCGCATCGCTAAACAGGCGCTTCACATGCCGCCAAAGCGTTACCGTATATAGCAAAAAAATTGCGCTATAACGGCAACACTATTCATTAGAGATAACTCAACGGTCGGTCGACAATGGGCGGCATTCCCAGTCGACGCGGCCGCTTGCCGCGCTCACGAACCTGACCTCACGAAGGAGTGGCAGGTGCGCGGCATGCCTGTGTTTCCCAGGCGCGTGCGCAGTTGCCTCATGCACGTCCATGATCGAAGCGTCCACATCGGCATCTCCCCTCTACAACTACCGCGTCGTGCGTCAGTTCACCCTGATGACGGTGGTGTGGGGAATCATCGGCATGGGCCTGGGCGTGTTCATTGCGGCGCAACTGGTCTGGCCGGTATTGAATTTCGATCTGCCCTGGACCAGCTTCGGTCGCGTACGGCCGATGCACACCAACCTGGTGATCTTCGCCTTCGGCGGTAACGCGCTGTTCGCGACCTCACTCTATGTGGTGCAGCGCACCAGCCGTGTTCGCCTGATCTCCGATAGCCTCGGCGAGTTCGTCTTCTGGGCCTGGCAAGCCGCGTGCGTCGCCATGGTGGTCAGCTACGCGCTGGGCTACACCACCTCCAAGGAATACGCGGAGATGGAATGGCCGATCGCCGCCTGGGTGACCCTGGTCTGGCTGGCCTATGCCTACCTGTTCTTCGGCACCATCGCGTATCGCAAGGTCAGCCACATCTACGTGGGCAACTGGTTCTTCGGCGCCTTCATAATCGTCACCGGCATGGTGCACGTGATCAACCACGCGCTGGTGCCGGTGAGCCTGATGAAGTCCTACTCGATCTATTCCGGCGCCACCGACGCGATGATCCAGTGGTGGTACGGGCACAGTGTGGTGGGCTTCATTCTCTCGGTGGGCTTTCTCGGCATCATGTATTACTTCGTGCCGAAGCAGGCCGAGCGGCCGATCTATTCCTATCGCCTGTCCATCGTGCATTTCTGGGCGATCATCTCCCTGTACATCTGGGCCGGTCCGCATCACCTGCACTACACCGCACTGCCGGACTGGGCGCAGAGCCTGGGCATGGCGATGTCGGTGATCCTGCTCGCGCCCAGCTGGGGCGGCATGATCAACGGCATGATGACCCTCTCCGGCGCCTGGCATAAGCTGCGCACCGATCCGGTGCTGCGCTTCTTGGTGGTGTCGCTGGCCTTCTACGGCATGTCCACCTTCGAAGGCCCGATGATGGCCATCAAGACCGTCAACGCGCTGTCCCATTACACCGACTGGACCATCGGCCACGTCCACGCTGGCGCCCTCGGTTGGGTAGCGATGATCTCTATCGGCTCGCTGTATCACCTGATTCCGCGGCTCTACGATCGCAAGCAGATGTACAGCGTCGGCATGATCAACGCGCACTTCTGGCTGGCCACCATCGGCACCGTGCTCTACATCGCCTCGATGTGGGTCAACGGCATCGCCCAGGGCCTGATGTGGCGTGCGGTCAACAGCGACGGCACCCTGACCTACTCCTTCGTCGAGGCGCTGGAAGCCAGCCATCCGGGCTACATCGTTCGCCTGATCGGCGGCGGTGCCTTCGCTTCGGGGATGCTGCTGATGGCGCTCAACACCTGGCTGACACTGCGCCACACACGCAGCGAAAGCCGCTCGCTCCAAGGTTCGCAGCCGCTCGTTGGCAGTGGTGTCTGAACCCCCTTTTACGCGTTGCTAGTGCGCGGCCCAGGGAAGGGCATTTTTTTCGGCGCCGGTAACGCACCCCAGCAGTTCCCACTCCAGTAATCCCCACTCAAGCAGAAAACATGCAAGACCGCCTATTGCTCTGGTGCCGTTCGTTCGCGCCCGCTCCCCTGACTGCCCCACCCAAAGAATGGATCCGCGTCGCCCTGGGCATCGCCATTGCCCTGGCGATCGCGCTTTCGTTCGGCATCTGGTTGTTCGGTGCGGCCGTGATGTTGCCGATGGCGGCCCCGGCGGCGGCGTCGGCCGTGCTGCTGTTCGCGGCCTCGTCCAGCCCGTTCGCACAGCCCTGGTCGGTGCTCGCCGGCAGCCTGGTGGCGACGACGGTGGGCATCAGCCTCGGGTTGAGCGGCTTCGATCCGGTGACGGCGGCTGCCATGACCGGCGCGCTGGTGCTGCTCTGCCTGTTCTGCCTGCGTTGCCTGCACCCTCCGGCGGCGGCGCTGGCGATGGTCGCTGCGGTCGGCAGCGCCGATTTGCATGCGCTGGGCTATACGCTGTTGATCCCGGTGGCGTTCGTGTCGCTTCTGCTGATCTCGGTGGCGCTGGTCTACAACAACCTGACCGGGCATGCCTATCCCAAGGGGCGACCCAACAAGGAAAACATCCACCACACCCGCGATCCGCTGCCGGGCGATCGGCTGAGCTTCACCGAGGACGACGTGACGCGCGCGCTCGAGGATTTCGGCGAGTACGTCGACGTGACCCGTGACGACCTGGCGCAGCTGATCAAGCAGACCGAGAAGCATGCCCTGCGCCGCAGCATGGGCGAGATCACCGCGGCGGACATCATGTCCCGCGATCTCTACTGGAGCACGCCGGATGCCTTCATCCAGCAGGCCTGGCAGACCCTGCAGCAGCACCGCCTGCGCGCGATGCCGGTGCTGGAGAAGGAAAGCCACAAGCTGATCGGCATCGTCACCCTGGTGGACCTGCTCAAGCATTTCCGGCCGAGCCCGGCGGGCGTCAATTTCGGTCAGCTGAAGTTTCTGCGAGGCACCAAGCTGCGCGCGATCATGAGCAGCCCTGTGGTCTCGGTGAGGGAGGACGCGCACATGGCCGACCTGGTCTTCATGCTGTCGGACCGGGGCCTGCACTGCCTGCCGGTAGTCGACCAGCAGGAGCGGCTGGTGGGCATGATCACCCAGACCGACCTGATCGCCGCGCTGTACCAGAACTGGCTCAAGCATCTACCGGACTGATGGTCGGCGCCTGGGCGCGGACCTTGGTCAGATCTCGTAATACCAGCGCGACCAGTCGTAGTCGTCCCGCGCCACTTCGCGCAGCAATTCCAGGGCCTTGTTCAGCGCCGGGGATTCGCTGGCGCGCGAGTAGACCAGGTACACCGGGTAGGAGAATTCCGGCGCCTGTTCGACGCGCTTGAGAATGCCTTCGTCCAGGTAGCGCTGCACCACGCGAGTCCGGAAGTAGCCACGCCCGCCGCATTGCAGGAGGTATTGCAGGGCCATCGGCCCCAGGCTGAAGCTGAGTGGCGAGCGTGTATGGTCGGGCAGCGCCATGTCGTGCTGCTTGCCGAATGCCGTTCCCCAGTCGACATACAGATAGGGCTCGGGATTGGCCGTCTGCACCACCTGGATCAGTTTTTCTTCGAGCAACTGTTCGACCTGCAGCCCCGGTCGGTATTCGGGGCGATGCACCAGCGCGGCATCCAGTACGCCCAGTTCGAGTTTCTCCTGCAATTCGCCGTCGCTGGCGACTTCGGTGCGCAGCGCGTGGCTGGGCATGGTCTGCCGCATGCGCTGCAACCAGGCCAGCATCAACGGGTTGCACAGGCTGACCTCGGCGCCGATCGACAGCAGGTCGCCATAGCCCTGCGGCAACGGCAGATCGCGCCGCGCCGCTTCCCAGGTCTGCACCAGTTGCGTCGCATAGGCGACGAACCGCTCGCCATCGGGTGTCAGCTTCGCGCCTGCCCGATTGCGCACGAACAGCCGGCAGTTGAGCTGCTGCTCCAGGTTGCGTATGCGTGCGGTGACGGCGGTCTGGGTGATGTGCAGGCGATCGGCGGTGGCGATGAAGCTGCCGCTGCGGATGATCTCGAGAAAGGTGCGGGCGAGATCGATATCCATGCTGTGCTCGTATCAGGGAAATTGATATGAGAGCACTTTGAGATGAAAAGTTGAAGCTGAAAGGCCGATTAAGAGCGCTGGAGGCTGAAAGCTGGACGAAAAGGCACCCCTTGGAGAGCACCGATCACGCCCAGCCTCAGGCTTCCAGCGCTTTATCGTCTCTTGCCGCTAATGCGAGGTGCCTTCGGCGAATTCGATCTTGTTGCCGACGTTGTACTTGCCCGAGGGCTTGTTCATCGGGATGCGCTTGATCTCCTCCAGGGTGTCACTGTCGTAGACGATCAGCGCGCCGTCGGTGTCCCAGACGCTGAGCAGCAGGTGCTTGCCGTTCTTGGTGAACTCGACGTGCGCGGCGTTCTTGCCGGGCATCGGGCGCAGGGTGTGGGCGACTTCCAGGGTCTGTTTGTCGATCAGGTGCACGGCATCGTTGTTGGGGCCGAAGAACACATCGGTCCAGGCGTACTTCGAATGCTCATGGCTGCGCATGAAGAAGCCCGGCCCTTCGGTGGGAATCTCCTTGATCAGCTTCCAGCTCTGCATGTCGAGCACCGAGATCAGGCCCTTGCTGACATTCGGGGTGGCGAATACCCATTCGCCGCCGCGTTTCCAGTAGATGCCCGAACCCAGGTGCGGCATGCCGGGCAGCGGGATGTCGGTGACCGCCTTGCGGGTGTCGAGGTCGATCACCTGGCCGCCATGGGCCTTGCGCGAGGTGGCGAGCAGGTGGCGGTAGTCCGGGGTGAAGGAGAAATCATCGAGAAAGTCCGCGGCTTCGATGCGCCGAGGTTCGAAGTCCGGCTCGCCGGCATAGGAAAGCTCCCAGGCTTCCTTCACATCCTTCAGCGCGACCACGAAGCTGTCGCGCGGTGGCGCGGTGTACACGGCGCTGACCCGGGACGGTGTGCCGTCCAGACCCACCGCGGGTATGTGCTTGACCAGCGACAGGTCGCGGGCGTCCAGCAGCACCAGGTTGCCCGGCAGGTAGTTGCCCACCAGCACCCAGCGGCCGTCGTTGCTCACGGCCAGGTTGCGGGTGTTCAGCCCGGCGCGGACCTCGGCGACCATCGTCAGGTTATGCAGGTCGTAGACGCTGACCCAGCCATCGCGCGAGGCGAAATAGACGAAGCGCCCGTCCGGCGAGAACTTAGGCCCACCGTGCAGAGCGAAATGCGAGGGGAAGTTGGCCAGTTCCTCGAAGCGATCGCCGTCGAGAACACGCACGTGATGATTGCCGGCCTCGACCACTACGAACAGGTTGAGCGGGTCGGCGCCGTGTTGCGGACTGTCGGGCAGCTTGGCGACATCCGCCAGCATCCGGTGGCTGGCGCGAATGTCGGCATCACTCCAGGTCGGCGGCATGGCGGAAGGCCGATAGAGGTAGCTGACCAGGCTGTCGATCTGCGCTGCGTCGAGCAGCGACGAGTAGGCAGCCATCTGGCTCGCCGGACGGCCGTCCCGGATGACCTTGCGCGCCTCGTCCGGCTTGATCCGGCCAAGGCTCTCCGGCAACAGCGCAGGGCCGGCGCCACCGAGGCGATCGACGCCATGGCAGCTCTGGCAGTACTGCTGGTAGAGCGCATGGGCATCGGTTGTCTCGGCGGCAGCGGCACGCGGAATCGCCATGTCGAGCGCGACGAAGGTGGCGGCCGGCAGCGCAGCCGCGGCCAGCAGGGCATAGATCAGCCGCATATGGCCTCCGCGTGTCCGGCACTGTCGCCATGCAGGCGGGCGGGGTACTGGACCTGCCGGCCATCGAACAGCCCGACCACCTTGCCGATCACCGTCAGCGTCGGTGGCGTCAGCTGCTGCTCCTCGGCCATGCTCGGCAGTTGCTTGAGGCTGCAGCGCACCACCTGCTGGTCCTGACGGGTGCCATTGCCGATCAACGCGGCTGGGGTGTCCACCGGCAGGCCGGCGGCGATCAGGTTGCGCGAGATTTCGCCGAGGCTGCCCAGCCCCATGTAGAACACCAGGGTCTGGTTGCCCTCGGCCAGGGCGTTCCAGGGCAGGTGCAGCTCGCCGTTCTCCTGCAGGTGGCCGGTGATGAACTGGCAGGAGTGCGCCAGGTCGCGGTGCGTCAGGGGAATGCCCGCATAGGTGCTGCAGCCGGCCGCGGCGGTGATGCCGGGCACAACCTGGCAGTCGATGCCACGTTCGAGCAGGAACTCCAGCTCCTCGGCGCCACGGCCGAAGATGAAGGGATCGCCGCCTTTCAGGCGTACCACGCGTTTGTCCTGCCGTGCCAGGTCCGCCAGCAGCTGATTGATCTGCGGTTGTGGCAGGCTGTGGTAGCCGCTGGTCTTGCCGACATAGTGGCGGCTGCAGGCGGTGGGCAGCAGCGCCATCAGGTCATCGCTGACCAGGCGGTCGTAGACCACCGCATCGGCCTGTTGCAGCAGGCTCCAGGCGCGCAGGGTGAGCAGGCCCGGGTCGCCAGGACCGGCTCCGACCAGGGCCACCTCGCCGGGGGCGAACGGGGCGCTCAGCGAAGCGGGGAGTGTGATTGGCTGGTCCATGCGGACTCCTGTGATTCTCATCAGGTTGACGGTTGCGCTTGGCTGAGTACGGTTCTGACGACCGCTGGGTGTGACTGATTTACAGGGCACTGATTTCCACGCTGGGGATGCGTACGGGAAGCGGCAATCCGATTTCCTCGTCGCTCAGGTAGCAGCCGGGATCTTCCGCCCACAGGTCACCGGCGGCCCAGGCACGGGTGCGGGTGTTGCCGTTGCAGATCGGCAGCCAGCGGCATTCGGCGCAGCGCCCACCCACGGCGCGCGGGTGCTGGCGCAGCTCGCGCAGCAGCGGCTCGGGCTCATCCAGCCAGAGTTTGCGGAAACTCTGCCGGCGCACGTTGCCGACGGTGTGCTGCCACCAGTAGGTATCGGGGTGCACATCACCGATGTTGTCGATGTTGGCGATACCGTTGCCCGAGGCGTTGCCGCCCCAGGCGCGCAGCATCTGCTCCAGGCGGTCGCGATGTTGCGGCAGGCGCTCCTCGACCCACTGCAGCAGCAGGATCGCGTCGGCGTCGTTGTTGCCGCTGACGAAATCGGTCTCGCGGCCGTTCTGCACGTCGTCCCAGGCCTGTTCGAACAGCTGGCGCATGGCGTCGCGGGTCATCTGGTGATGCGCGTCGGCCTTGCGGCTGCGCTTGCCGCGCCCGCTGTAGTTCAGGTGCGAGAGATAGAACTTCTGCACGTCGTGCTCGCGCATCAGCGCCAGCAGGGCGGGTAATTGTGGATAGTTGTTCTGCGTAAGCGTGGTGCGCAGCCCGACGCGAATGCCGTGTTGGCGGCACAGGTCGATGGCGTGCATCGAGGCGACGAAGCTGCCCTGGAGCTGGCGCCATTCGTCATGAACCGCTTCCAGGCCGTCGATGCTGATGCCGACATAGTCGTACTGCGCCGCAGCCACCTGCTCGATATTGCGCTCGTCGATCAACGTGCCGTTGGTCGACAGCGCCACGAAGAAGCCCTTTTCGCGGGCATGGGCGGAGAGCTCGAAGATGTCGTCCCGCAGCAGCGGCTCGCCACCGGAAAGGATCAGCACGCGCACACCGGCTTCGTGCAGATCGTCGATCACCTGCAGGGCTTCGTCAGTATCCAGCTCGTCGCGAAATTCGCTGTCGGCGGAGGTGGCATAGCAGTGCTTGCAGGTCAGGTTGCAGCGCCGCAGCAGGTTCCAGATGACCACCGGTGGGCGTGTGCCGCCGGCGCTGCGGGCGCCCAGCACCGGCAGGGTCGGCCGGGCCAGGGCACGCAGGTAATGGCTGATTCTCAACATCGGGTGTCTCCTCAGGAAGCGGCGGCTTCGTGGGTGAATCGATGGCTGCAGCATTACCGAGGCGGTGGGAGAGGTCCTTGATCCGAAACAAATAAAGGCTGGTAAGCAAGGCGGGTGGTTGGTCGCAGGCCTCTCCAGCGCTGCGTTGCTTTTCGGCTCGCAACGAGATCGCCGTCAAGCTCAGCTAAAGATCGCTTCGCATAGACTGGCGCAGCTTGAATGCCGAGGTGATCCATGGGTACTGGAGAGTTCGTTGCGCTGTACTGCCTGAACAGCCTGTTCTGGAAATGGATCATCAGTTGGGGTGGCGCGCACTGGCTCGAGGGCTGGAAAGCCATGGCCTTGCTGGAGTGGTTCGCCTGGCCATGGAACGCCGAGCAGATCCGCCTCTATGCGGTCGTGATGTGGGGCTTTACCACGCTGGTTTTCGTGGTTGGCCTGTTCAAGCCCGAATGGCGGTTCTGACAGGCTCGGTGGTTGCGTGGAATTTCTAATCAGCATGCTCGTGCAATACGTCGGGTATGTGGTTTCCGAGCTGATCCTGAGCACCTTCTTCTTTTTCTGCGGCTGGCCAGTGGTCCGGCTTTTCACGCTGGGCCGCTACCCGACGCACGCCCGACCGGACGGCTCGCGAGCGGACAGCTACGTGTGCTGTGTCGGGTTGGTGGTGTTCTGTCTGCTGCTCCTGGCGCTGTGCAGTCAGTTCTGACGTCAGCGACGTGTCGCTGACTAGCGGCGATTGCCTAGGCGCAACCCCGTCTTCTTCAATATCCGGCTGCTTACCAGCATCTCGTCCGCTCGGCACGCATCGCCGAGCAGTTGGCGAATCTGTGCGCGGTATACCTCGATTTCCTCAGCACTGCGGCCATGCACCATGGCGAACAGGTTGTAGCGCCAGCCTTCGCGGCGGGGGCGGCGGTAGCAGTGGCTGACGAAGGGTTGTGAGCCGAGCAGTGGGCCGAGGCGAGGGAGATGGGCGTCGTCCACGTCCCACACGGTCATTCCGTTGTGCTTATAACCCAGGCGGTAGTGGTTGGGCACGGCGGCGATGCGGCGGATGGCGCCGTCTTCCTGCAGCTGGCGCAGCAGGGACAGCACGGCGTCTTCTTCAAGGTCCAGGTGTTCACCGATCCAGGCCCAGGGATTGTCCACCAGCGGCAGGCCGGACTGGGTGAGTTTCACCAGGCGGCGCACCAGGTCGGGATCAAACCGGCTATCAAACTGAGAAGTGCAGGCCGACATGGTAGGTCTCCTCCTTGGGCAGGTTGAGTACCGGCAGGCCCGTCTGTGCCTCGATGTGGGCGATGGTTTCGGCGATGCCTTCAGGGGTCGCGCAGCCCAGTACGAACCACATGTTCCACTCGTGCTCGCGGCGGTAGTTGTGGGCGACTTCGGGCAGGGCGTCGAGCTGTGCGGCCACGGCGTCGAAGCGTTCTTCCGGCACGGACAGGGCGGCGAGGGTGAAGGCGCCGCCCAGGCGGTCGATGTCGAACATGGGGCCGAAACGGGTCAGGGTGCCGTCGTCCAGCAGCGCCTGAACCCGCGCACGCAGGGTGTGCGGATCGCTATCCAGTTCGTTGGCCAGCGCCTGCCAGGGCTGCTTTACCAGCGGCAGGCCATGTTGCAAGCGGTTGATCAGTCGGCGGTCGAGGTCATCCATGGGCCAGCTCCCGGGCAGCGGGTGGAGCATAGCGGCCACCGCACTGTTTGAAGGCGCGGGTGCTGAACAGCAGCTGGTGCGGCACTTCGCTCAATCCGTGTTCGGCCAGCAGGTTTTCGATCAGTTGGCAGACCTGTTCGCGCTCGCGGCCGTGGACCATGCAGAACAGGTTGTAGGGCCAGTCCGGCAGGCGGCGCGGGCGCTGGTAGCAGAGGTTGATGCCGGCGGCCTGGCCGAGACGTCGGCCGACTTCGTCGACCTGATCGTCGGCGATGTCCAGCACCAGCATCGCATTGGCGCGAAAACCCAGCGCGCGATGCTTGAGCACCAGGCCGACGCGACGGAACAACCCGTCCTCGCTCCAGTGCCGGACCTGTTCGAGCACTGCCTGTTCGCTGGCGCCGATGCGTTCGGCCAGCATCCGATAAGGACGGGCGGCAAGCGGCAGGCCCGCTTCGAGCAGGCTGCGCAGCTGCATTGCCTGCGAGTGGTCGAGGGTGCCGGTCATGGCGCATCTCCAATGGGAAAGCCGAGGTCGATGCGGTAGGCGCATTCCATCGGCAGGTCCAGCGGCGTGAGGCCGGTTTCCGCCTCGATCTGCGCCAGCAGAGCGTCCAGGTGCGCGCGGTCAGGGCCCGTGACCACGAACCAGAGGTTGTAGTCATGCTCGCGCAGGTAGTTGTGGTTGACCTCGGGGAAGCTGTTGATCCGCGCTGCCACCGCTTCTACGCGCGCCACTGGCACGGCGAGCGCCACCAGGGTGCTGGCGCCGGCGCGGCTGTGCTCGAAGACGGGGCCGATCCGGGAAAGCCCGCCGCTGCGTTCCAGCTGCTCAAGGCTGGCGAGGATCTCTTCTTCGCTGCACTCCAGCGCCTCGGCCATGGCGCGGTAGGGCTCGGCGCACAGTGGCATGCCGTGCTGGAAGCGGTCGATCAGGCGGCGGCTGAGGCTGTCCAGTTGCATGTCACAACCCCGTCTCGTGGGCGCGGCTGCTGAAGAAGATGCCGCTCGGGCTTTCCGCCGGCAGGCGCTTGAGCAGTTTCAGCGTGTAGGGGTCCCAGACCTGAATTTCGCCGCCGTCGCGCACCGACAGCCAGAGTTGGTCGCCGCGCGCGGTGAACTCCATGTGCAACACGGCAGGGCCGGGCTCCAGGGTGGCGATGATGTCGTGGGTTTCGCTGTCGATGACCTGGATCTTGCCGTTGTCCGGATGGGCGAAGTTGACCCAGATCTGTCGCGCATCTGGGCGCGCCATGACGAAGATCGGCTGGCCGGCGACGTCGATGGCACCGGTCTGTTGCCAGTTCTCGCTGTCCATTACCAGCACGCGATGCTGGCCGATGGCGGGCACGAAGGTCTGGTTGCCGGCCACGGTCCAGCCTTCCAGGTGCGGCATCTTATAGACCGGCAGTTTCTGCTGGCCACGGCCGTAGCCGTCGAGGATGCGTTCGACGCCGCGCTCGGGGTGCCAGAGGTCGAGCTTGGCCATGCCGTCCTCGCCGAACAGGCCTGCGATGTAGTAACGACCCTCCGGCGTGAGCAGCGCATCGTAGGGCTGGTTGCCGATGTTCTCGAAACGGCTGATCTGCGGCGTGCGGCTCTGGCTGAAGTCCAGCAGCCAGGTTTCGCCGGTATCGAACAGGCTATAGATGAAGCGTTGGCCCGGTACGTCGGTGACGCCCACCACGCGGGAATTGCGGCTGCCGTCGGCCAGCGGCGTGGCGGGAATGTCGGCGATCTGCTCCAGGGTCTGGGCGTCGAAGACCTTGACGCCTCCCGGCTCGTAGTTGCCCACGGCGATCAGACGGCCGTCCTGGCTGATGGCGCCGCCGATGCTGTTGCCGCCCTGGATCACGCGCTTGTCGATGCGCTGGCGCAGCAGGTCGACTTTGGTCAGCCCGCCGTCGCGGCCGAAGACATAGGCGAAGCGCTGGTCACGGGAAAACACCACCGAAGCGTGGGACAGGTCGCCCAGCCCCTCGATGCGCGCCAGGCTGCTCATGCCGCTGCTCTCGATCAGTTGCAGGCTGCCGGTGGCGCGTTCCACCACCACGCCCAGGTCGCCGGTGCCGCGCAGGGGTTGTTGCGCGCAGGCGCAAAGCAGGCCGGCCGCAGCCAGCAGCAGGAAGGGACGGATCATGGCTTTGGATATCCTTCGAGAAGCAGATCGACCAGCCAGACGATGTCCTGCTCGTCGAGCAGGGCATTCCAGCCGGGCATGGCGGTGCCGGGTCTTCCGTGGGTCACGGTGGCGATGAGGCTGTCGCGGGGTTTGCCGGCCAGTGCGTCGCGGGTGATGGCGGGGCCGAGGCCGCCGGTCATGCGCAGGCCGTGACAGGAACCGCAGTCCTGCACGAGAAGGTGTTCGAGTTGAGCCTGGCGTTCGGCATCAGGTGCCGCGGCCAGGGCTGCGGGAATCAGGAGGAGGGACGCCAGGGCGAGCCCCAAACGTGATACTGCGTGTCGGGACACTGTCATGACGTCCTCCAGGACGCTAGGTTACTTCTGGCTAAGAACCCACTCGGCGAGGATCTTGGCTTCTTCTTCGGTTACAGCGTTTGGCGGCATCGGGATCGGACCCCAGACGCCCTGGCTGCCGTTCTTGATGTGGCCGGCAAGCAGGTCGGCTGCGCCTTCCTGGCCCGCGTATTTGGCGGCGACTTCCTTGAATGCCGGGCCAACCAGCTTGGCATCGATGCTGTGGCAGGCTGCGCAAGGCTTGCTCTTGAACAGCGCTTCGCCGTCCTGAGCAATCGCCGGTTGCAGCATCAGCGCGCCGCTCAGGGCGAACAGCGGAACCAGGATTTTTTTCATGAGTACTTCCTCAAGGCTAATTGAGGGGAGGATCTGAGCCCGCCCCGGTGGAAAAACCCAGCAACAAATGTACTGGGTGGATGCACGTTAAATTTACCGATATGGGTAAGCAACCTTTTGTTCCGGATCACTGTTTCCATTCGCAGGCGATGCATCTCCCGGCGCAAATGTCATTGCGGCGACGGGGTGAGCATGAGCCAGCGCGGTCGGGTGAGTCCTTGACTGGGATCAACCTAACAGACCGTTGAAAACCCGTTGCGTTGGCGACGTGGCATTGCAGCGGCCGGTTACGGCGCAAGACGCGTCTTGCTGAGAGGTGGAAATGGAACGGGCCGGCGTCGTGCTGGCCCGTCATTTCCCGGGGGAGGGGGTCAGAGCTTGGTTGCGGTGATGTCGCCTTCGGCATCGATACCGAGCTTGTAGCCGAGGGACACATGGTGGAACCGCCCTGAGGTGGCGTCATCATGGATCGCGAAGCCGAAGTTGTAGGTGTTGCCGGGCACCAGCGCGACATCGCCTTCACCGCCGGTGAACTTGCGGGTGAATACCACGGACCAGGTATCGCCTTCGAGCTTGCCTTCGGCCCCTACCAGCGCCTGGCCACCTTCCATTTCTCGGTGATCGGCGACATAACCGTCGAAGCTCTTGTTCTCGCCGCTGCGCCACTGGTTCAGGTCGTAGTAGATACCGCCCGCCAGCGAGCCGTCCTTGACGTACTTGGTCTTGTTGGCGTCCGCGCCGGGCATGGTGCGGGCGTCGCCGTGGCAGCTGGCCCAGCAGCCGGCCTGACCGGCCAGTTCGACCTTGTCGCCTGCCTCTAGCATGTAGGCGATCTTCATCGGGTTCAGCTCATCCATCGGCGCGCTGCCGGAAGCCGCCGGCTGCTTCCAGGAGAAGCGCAGGTAGAGATTCTCACCATCATGGGCGGCCTGCACGGTCGTGCTGATGAACGCGGCCTTGCCGGGAATGGGCGAAGGTTCGATCTTCTTGCCGCTGACCATCTTCTCGCCCATGTCGGCGATCTCTTCGGAGTGGCAGGCGGCACAGGTCTCGCCTTTGCGCAGGACGCGCGCGCCACCGTGCTCGGTGCCCTTGGTGATCCATTCGACCGGCGACACGCCAGGATAGAACACGCCGGTTTCGATTGCTGGTACGGCGCTCCAGTCGGCGGGCGCGGCAGCCAGGGCATTGAATGCCGTGAGCGCCAGTGCGGCGCTGATAGCGTTGGCCATCATGATCTTTTTCATCTTCGGTTCCTCATCTTCGATGGTGCTGGCCCGCCTGGACCGGCCGATCACTCTTCGTCTTCTTCGGTCATGCCTTCGGGTAGATGGTGGGCGATCCCCTTGTGGCAGTTGATGCAGGTCATGTTGTCTTCGGCAGCCATCTTGTGCTGCACGCGCGCCCGTTGTTTCTGCTTGTCGGAGCTCATGCTCTCCAGGCTGTGGCAGTTGCGGCATTCGCGCGAATCGTTGGATTTCATCCGCGACCATTCGCGGCGCGCCAGGGTCAGGCGCTTGTCCTCGAATTTCTCGCGGGTATCGATGGTGCCGATCAGCTTGCCCCAGAGCTCCTTGGAGGCCTCGACCTTGCGCACCATCTTGTGCGTCCACTCCTTGGGCACGTGGCAGTCCGGGCAGGTCGCCCGTACGCCGGTGCGGTTGGAATAGTGGATGGTTTCCTTGTATTCGGGATAGACGTTGTCGCCCATCTCGTGGCAGGAGATGCAGAAGGTTTCGGTGTTGGTGGCTTCCATGGCGGTGTTGAAGCCGCCCCAGAAAATCACCCCTGTCGCGATACCGACGATGAGAATGGCCCCGAGCGAGTAGCGCGTACTCGGCCGGCGCAGGAATGAAAGGCGGCTAGCCTTCGGTTTCGGGTCTTTGTGGTCTGTCATGGGTGCGATTCCCTGGCCAGCTCCCCCGCGCCAGGCACGGGGGAGTCGGCATGCCGTTCTCGGGCGGGTTAGTACACGTCGTTCATGGTGTTGAACACGTTGAACTTACCGGTCGGAGTGACGACGGCCGGGTCGGTGATGACGCGCTTGAGCTTCAGTGTCTTGTCGTCATAGATCACGATCGCGGACTGGTCGGTCTTGCCGCCCCAGAGGGAGATCCACACTTCGTCACCCGCCTTGTTGTACTCGGGCTGCACAGCGCGGCGGATTGCCTTGCTTTCCGGCAGACCGGAGTCCTTGGCGACGTTGAGCTGGGTCGGTGCCTTGCTCAGGTCGTTCATGTCGAACACGTACACCGATTCGGCTACCTCACGCTCCGGGTTCATCGGCGCGTCGGCCCAGAAGTGCTTCGACTTCGGGTGGGTCTTGACGAACAGGTTGCCGGCGCCCGGCATCTTCAGCTCCTGCACCACCTTCCAGTTGTGCTCCTTGTACTTGGCGTACTTGGATTCATCCGAAGGCGTGGAGATGAGGGACACCACGTCGTCGCCCAGGTGGCCGGTGGACCATACCGGGCCGAACTGCGGGTGCACGAAGTTGGCGCCGCGTCCCGGGTGCGGGATCTTCGCGGTATCGATCAGAGCTGCCAGCTTACCGGTCTTGGTATCGACTGCCGCGACCTTGTTGGAGGCGTTGGCGGCGACCATGAAGTAGCGATGGGAGGCATCCCAGCCGCCGTCGTGCAGGAACTTGGCGGATTCGATGGTGGTGGTCTTGAGGTTCTTGATGTCGGTGTAGTCGACCAGCATGATCTGCCCGGTCTCCTTCACGTTCACCACCCACTCGGGCTTGATGTGCGAGGCGACGATGGACGCCACGCGCGGCTCGGGGTGGTACTCGCCATCGACGGTCTGGCCGCGGGTGGAGACGACTTTCATCGGTTCCAGAGTCTCGCCGTCCATGATCGAGTACTGTGGCGGCCAGTAGGTGCCACCGATCAGGTACTTGTCTTCGTAGCCCTTGAACTTAGAGACGTCCACCGAGCGGGCATCGGAGCCCAGGCGAACGGTCGCGACGGTGGTCGGTTCCGGATACCACATGTCGATGATGGTGGTCAGGCCATCGCGGCCGACGGTGTAGACATAGCGGCCGGAGGCGGACAGACGCGAGATGTGCACCGCGTAGCCGGTATCGAGGATCTTCCAGATCTCGTGGGTATCACCGTCGACCAGCGCGAGCTTGCCGGCGTCACGCAGGGTGATGGCGAAGACGTTCTGCAGGTTGACCTTGTTCATCTGCTTCTTCGGGCGTTCGGCCACCGGAACGATCAGGTTCCAGCTGTCCTTCATGTCCTGCAGAGAGAACTCTGGCGGAATGTCCGGCGTGTGCTGGATATAGCGCGCCATCAGGTTGATTTCTTCGGCGGTCAGGATGTCGTCGTAGTTGACCATGCCGCCTTCGGTACCGAAGGCAATGATGTTCTCCAGGCGCTTGGTGCCCAGCTTCAGGGTGCCGCCTTCGATTTTCTTGCCGTCTTCGGTCTTTTCCCAGTGCGGTTCGAGGTTCTTGCCCGTGGCGCCCTTGCGCAGAACACCGTGACAGCCGGCGCAGCGCTCGAAGTAGATCTTCTTGGCGGCTTCTTTTTCTTCCGCGGTCATGTCCGGTGCGGCGGCATGGGCGACGGCCATGCCGAGCATCGACATGCCGGCGAACAGGCCGGCGATCAGAGGTTTACCAATGGTACTCATGGATGTCTCTCCTTTTTGGAGCGCTTGGGGCGGCTCCTGCTAGTTACGGCGATGTGGCAGTTCCCGGGTGCTTTCTTCTTGTGCGCGGTTTGCATCCTAGGTGGGCCTCTTGCGAACGCGCTTGATGGCAGTCAAGAGTCTTTCGGCGACCCCCCGAACGTGACGTCGTGTCGCGGGGAGGCCAGTGCGGGCGAGGGTTGTATGCAGAAACGAAAGGGCTCGGCGAGCCCGCGTACGGCCTGCGCTGCTGGCGGGTGCACGGCCTCGAGAAGGTGCCATTTCAAGCGGGACTTGACCGTAATCAAGCTTCGCCGGCGGATGGCTTGAGAGGGGGCGGTGCGGGGGGTAGTTTGGCGGCAGATGATTAACCAACTGCTGCAGTGAGGTATTGCCAATGAATGCGCCTGTACATCTTGATGTTGGTCTGGATGGCGCTCCGTTCTACCAACCGCAGGCCAACGAAGAGGCGCTCTTCGAGCAGGCCTGGCGCCATGGCATGCCGGTGCTGATCAAGGGGCCGACCGGCTGCGGCAAGACCCGCTTCGTGCAGTACATGGCGCACCGGCTGAATCTGCCGCTGTACACCGTGGCCTGCCACGACGACCTGTCCGCCGCCGACCTGGTCGGCCGCCACCTGATCGGCGCCCAGGGCACCTGGTGGCAGGACGGGCCGATGACCCGCGCGGTGCGTGAGGGTGGCATCTGCTATCTCGATGAGGTGGTGGAAGCGCGTCAGGACACTGCGGTGGTGTTGCACCCGCTGGCCGACGATCGTCGCGAGCTCTTCATCGAGCGCACGGGCGAGACGCTCAAGGCGCCGCCGGGCTTCATGCTGGTGGTCAGCTACAACCCCGGTTACCAGAACCTGCTCAAGGGCATGAAACCCAGTACCCGGCAGCGCTTCGTGGCCATGCGTTTCGACTATCCATCCGCGGCCGAGGAGCAGCGCATCGTCGCCAACGAGGCGCAGGTCGATGCTGAGCTGGCCGCGCAGATCGTCAAGCTGGGGCAGGCGTTACGGCGACTGGAACAGCACGACCTGGAAGAGGTGGCCTCGACCCGTCTGCTGATCTTCGCGGCGCGGATGATCCGCGCCGGCATGAGCCCGCGCGAGGCGTGCATGTCCTGCCTGGCCGAGCCGCTGTCCGATGATCCGCAAACCGTTGCCGCACTGATGGATGTAGTCGATGTCCACTTCGCCTGAGGTTTTTGCCAGGTCCGGCCTGCGGTTGCCGGGCGACCTGGCCATGTGGTTCTTCATTCTGGTCGAGTTGTCAGTGTTCGCGATCTTCATTCTCGCGTTTGCCGTCACCCAATGGCTCAGTCCCGAGCTGTTCGCGCAGAGCCGCGCCGCGCTGGACAGTTCCATGGGACTGGCGCTGACGCTGAGCCTGCTGACGTCGGGGCTGTTCGCCGCGCTGGCGGTCGAGCAGGTGCGCGTGTCGCGACCGCTGCGCGCTGCCGGTTTGCTGTTGGCCGCGCTGCTCACGTCCTGCGTCTATGTGGTACTCAAGCTCAACGAGTACGGGCACCTCGCCGAAGCGGGGCTGGGGATGGAGCACAACACATTCTTCACCCTGTACTGGCTTCTCACCGGTTTTCACTTCCTGCACGTGCTGCTGGGCATGGTGATCCTGGGCTGGATGGCTGATCGCTGCCGCCGAGGCGCCTATACCGCGCATGAGCATGCCGGGCTTGAGTCGGGGGTGCTGTACTGGCACATGGTCGACATGGTCTGGGTGCTGCTGTTCCCGCTGGTCTACGTGCTCAACTGACGAGGTTCCGATGTCCGCTTCGAAGGTACTGATCTACTGCTGGGTCGGGCTCGCCGTGCTGTCCATCGGCACGGTGGTGCTGGGCAACGCCGGCTCGACGCTGCTGCTTGCCGCCGGGGTAATGGCCATTGCTCTGGTCAAGGCCTGGCTGATCACCGACGGTTTCATGGAGTTGCGTCATGCGCCTGGGCTCTGGCGGCTCCTGCTGCTGTGCTGGCCGCTGGCGATGGCGGCGGGAATCGTGCTGGCGATGCTGCTGTAGTTCCTGGGGTCTGTTGCCGTTCGTACGCGGCTCGCGACGAAACGGCAACAGACCCTAGGCGCCCCCACAAGGGCGCCGCTCTCTTTCCCCTCTTTTCTTTGCAGCGGCATGCTGGCGACCCATGGTCGCAGTGCCTTCCGCCGCTCCATATTCATGCGTCTGAGATCGCCGCTCGAAGGCTCTGGCTTCGGGCTTCGACGTGCCCGCAGGGAAAACGGCGGCAAGGCTATACCCGAGTGTTGCGTTCAGGTTTTTCTTGATTGCCATCAAGCGTATTTCGATAGGCACCTTCTTAAACTGGCCACGCCAAGCCATGAGGAGGCGACCATGTCCGACACCTTCACCAAGGGGATGGCCAGGAATATTTACTTCGGGGGAAGCGTGTTCTTCTTCCTGGTATTCCTAGGCCTGACCTATCACACAGAGCAGACTTTCCCAGAGCGTACCAACGCTTCGGAGTTGACCGAGGCGGTAGTGCGCGGCAAGGAAGTCTGGGAAAACAACAACTGCATCGGCTGTCACAGTCTGCTCGGTGAGGGCGCCTACTTCGCGCCGGAGCTGGGCAACGTCTTCGTTCGTCGCGGTGAGGATGCGGCCTTCAAGCCCTTCCTGAGCGCCTGGATGAAGGCGCAGCCGCTGGGCGCCCCGGGGCGTCGCGCGATGCCGCAATTCAACCTGAGCGAGCAGGAAGTCGACGATCTGGCGGAGTTCCTCAAGTGGACTTCGAAGATCGATACCAACAACTGGCCGCCAAACAAGGAGGGCTGAGAGATGAGCATCATGAATCCGCATCTCAAATTCCAATCGCAAGCGGTCGCCAAACCCTACTTCGTGTTCGCTCTGATGCTGTTCGTCGGGCAGATCCTGTTCGGCCTGATCATGGGGCTGCAGTACGTGGTCGGCGACTTCCTGTTCCCGCTGATCCCCTTCAACGTGGCGCGGATGGTTCACACCAACCTGCTGATCGTCTGGCTGCTGTTCGGCTTCATGGGCGCGGCCTACTACCTCATCCCCGAGGAAGCGGATCGCGAACTGCATAGCCCGAAACTGGCCATCCTGCTGTTCTGGGTGTTCGCCGCCGCTGGCGTGCTGACCATCCTGGGCTACCTGCTGGTGCCGTACGCGGCGCTTGCGCAGATGACCGGCAACCACCTGCTGCCGACCATGGGGCGGGAGTTCCTGGAACAACCGACGATTACCAAGATCGGCATCGTGGTGGTGGCCCTGGGCTTCCTCTACAACGTCGGCATGACACTGCTCAAGGGGCGCAAGACCGCGATCAGCATGGTCATGATGACCGGCCTGATCGGTCTGGCGGTGTTCTTCCTGTTCGCCTTCTACAACCCGGAAAACCTGGCGCGCGACAAGTACTACTGGTGGTTCGTGGTGCACCTGTGGGTGGAAGGCGTGTGGGAACTGATCATGGGTTCGATGCTGGCCTTCGTCCTGATCAAGATCACCGGCGTCGACCGCGAAGTGATCGAGAAGTGGCTGTACGTGATCATCGCCATGGCGCTGATCTCCGGCATCATCGGTACCGGTCACCACTTCTTCTGGATCGGTGCGCCTGAGGTCTGGCTGTGGCTCGGCTCGATCTTCTCGGCTCTGGAACCGCTGCCGTTCTTCGCCATGGTGCTGTTCGCGCTGAACATGGTGAACCGTCGCCGTCGCCAGCATCCGAACAAGGCCGCTTCGCTGTGGGCCATCGGTACCACCGTGACTGCGTTCTTCGGTGCGGGCGTGTGGGGCTTCCTGCATACCCTGGCTCCGGTGAACTACTACACCCACGGTTCGCAGCTGACGGCAGCGCACGGCCACCTGGCGTTCTACGGCGCCTACGCGATGATCGTGATGACCATGATCAGCTACGCCATGCCGCGCCTGCGTGGCCTGGGTGAGGCACCGGATGCGCGCGCTCAGCGCATCGAGATCTGGGGCTTCTGGTTGATGACCGTGTCGATGGTCGCGATCACGCTGTTCCTGACCGCTGCGGGTGTGGTTCAGGTCTGGCTGCAGCGCATCCCGGCAGACGGTGCCGCCATGTCCTTCATGAATACCGCCGACCAGCTCGCCATCTTCTTCTGGCTGCGCCTGGTTGCCGGCGTGTTCTTCCTGATCGGCCTGGTCTGCTACCTGTACAGCTTCAGGCAGCGTGGTCGAGTGACCGCTGACGTGCCTGCGGCAGCCACCGCGGCCTGAGTCCGACCGCGATATGTACAACGGCCCGGCTGATTCCTAGCGGGCCGTTTCTGTTTTTCGAATGCGCTACGGAGTGATTGTTCATGGCCTTTACCATCGAAGTCGAAGAGTGGGTCGGCAGCGTCTGGCATCGCTTCATCACCCGTCGCGCAAGCCCCGATTTCCCCGAAGCCTGTGTCGAACTGGAGAGCATGCGCCGACCCCTGGCGATGCTGTTCCGAGCCATGGGCGGCGCCAGCGGCATAGGTGTGGAAGCCGCCAGCGCGCGTGACCTGATGTTGCGGCGCAATCTGCTGCAGCAGGTCGCCGGCACCTGCAAGCAATTGCCGGTGGCCTGGTGCGACGCCAACAACCTGCGCCTGCCGCAGAGCCTCGCGGTCTATCCCGAGGTTTCGCTCAATCAGGATCTGTATCGCTGGCTGGCGCTGCTCGCCGCGCAGGCCGGCGAGATGCGCCATTGGGCGCGCGACAACCAGCGCTGGACCCAGTCGATTCTCCAGCGCTTCCCCGCCATGCGCTCGCGTTACGAGCGTTTGGTGGAGGCGCACCTGCAACTGCGGCCGGATCCCGATTCGCTTCCCAGAGCCGAGGCGGCGCTGGAACGGGCGCTGCGTCAGGCGCTGCGTGAGCCGGGCAGTGTCGAGCAGTTTCCACGCAGCGAGGTAGCGCCCTGGCCGCTGCCGATGTGGCTGTATCCAGCCGAAAACCTGGGCGTGCCACAGGCCACCGAACTGGCCGAAGAGGACCAGGACAACAACCTGCAGGCGCCACCTGCCGAACAGAGCGGCATACGCAAGCGCGCCAAGCGCGTCGAGGACAACACCAGCAAGGGTGGGCTGATGCTGTTCCGCCTGGAAAACCTGTTCAGCTGGTCCGAGCATGTCGAGCTCGATCGTCAGAACGACGACAGCGAGAACGAAGACGCCTCGCGCGTGGCCGAGGACCTCGACGAGATCGCGATGTCGCGCCAGCGCATGCGCAAGGGCGGCGGCCTGAAACTGCACTTGGATCTGCCGCCGGCCGACGTCGACGACATTCCGCTGGGCGAAGGGATCAAGCTGCCGGAATGGGACTATCGCAAACAGCGCCTGCAGGACGACTTCGTCAACCTGCAGATGATGTTGCCGCGGGGCTCCGAACCCAGAGGGTTGCCGGTGCGGCTGGGGCCGCTGGCGCGGCGGTTGCGCCGGCAGTTCGAGAACCTGCGCAACGACCGTCAATGGCTGCGCGGGCAACCCCAGGGATCGGAACTGGACATGCAGGCCTGGCTGGATTTCCACGTCGAGCGCCAGCACGGCCACTGCGCCGAGCGAGGACTGTTCATGGAGCAGCGGCAGAACCGGCGCGACCTGGCCTGCCTGCTGCTGGCCGACCTGTCGATGTCCACCGATGCGCACCTGAATGACGAGCACCGGGTGATCGACGTGATCGCCGACAGCCTGATGCTGTTCGGCGAGGCCCTGTCGGCGGTGGGGGACGACTTCGCGCTATACGGCTTTTCTTCGCTGCGCCGGCAGCAGGTGCGCATGCAGGAGCTGAAGAGCTTTCGCCAGCGCTACGGCGACGAAACCCGCGGTCGCATCCAGGCGTTGCGCCCCGGCTTCTACACCCGCATGGGTGCCGCCGTTCGCCAGGCCACCGACCTGCTCGGCGCGCGCAAGCAGCGGCGCAAGCTGCTCTTGCTGGTCACCGACGGCAAACCCAACGACCTGGATCTCTACGAGGGCCGTTATGGTGTGGAAGACACCCGCATGGCCGTGCTGGAAGCGCGCCGCCAGGGCCTGCTGCCGTTCTGCATCACCATCGACAGCGAGGCCGGCGACTACCTGCCCTACATGTTCGGCGCCAACGGCTACACGCTGATCAAGGACCCGCAGCAGCTGCCGTTCCGCCTGCCACAGCTGTACAAGCAGCTGACGCAGGGGTGATCGAGCCACTCCAATCGTTTGATCGTTCCCATGCTCCTGCGTGGGAACGCCATGGTTGACGCTCTGCGTCGCAGTACCGTTTTGGCGGGTGAGGCATTGACGCGGAGAAGGGCGAGGCGCTGGAGCGCCCAACGTTACGTTCCTACGCGGAAGCGTAGGAACGATCTACGCCCGGAGCGTGGGAATCGGCGAATCAGAAAAGATGTCGTGGCAGCCAGACGATCATCGCACCGCAGAACACCGTCAGCCATATGCAGAACCACATGAAGCGTCGCTGGCGCCGTTCCGGCGCGCTGTCGGCATGCTCGGGCAAGGGCATGCCGCAGTTGTCGCATTCGGCCTGCTTGGGCGGGTTCTGTTGCTGGCAGTAGAGGCAGTTGGGCATCGTCGAATCCTCGTTATCGGTCGCAGCTTGCCACGCGCTGCGCCTGATTACGGTTGATGGCGATCAATCGCTCGCGAAACGGCCCTAGGTGTCAGACTGCGCCGGATCACTCGAACTGCTCCAGCCGGTGACGATCGAGGATCGCTATCTGCCGGCCTTCCTGGGTGATGATGCCTTCGTCGATGAGACGGCGGATGATCCGCGAGAAGGTTTCCGGCTGGATCGACAGGTGCCCCGCCACCAGTTGCTTGGCCATTGGCAGTTCGAAGCTGTTGCCGCCGTCCTTTTCCTTGTTCAGCTGCGTCATCAGGTAGCGCACCACGCGGTGGGTGGCGTTCTTCAGCGACAGGGTCTCGATCTCGTTGATGCGCTGATGCAGGCGCACGCTCAACTTGCCGAGCAGGGCGAAGGACAGCCGCTGGTTGGCTTCCAGCAGGCGCATGTAGGCGGTATTGGAGAAGCGATAGACCTGCGAAGGGCAGACGGCCTGCGCCGAAGCGACATAGTTGGGCGTGTCCATCAGCATCATGGCTTCGGCGAAGGTCTGGCGGTTGCCGATGACCTCGAAAACCTTTTCCTGTCCATCGGGCGTCAGCCGATAGATCTTGATGGCTCCGGAGATGACGAAATAGAACGAATGCGCCGGTTCGCCCTGGTGGAACAGGTTGTCCCCCTTGTCCAGGTTGAGAAGCTGGCTGGCATTCATCAGCTCGTCCATCTGCTCGTCGTTCAGGGGTTCGAACAGGTGGTGGCTGCGAAGGATCTGGTGATGTACGCGATGAAGCACCATGCGAGGCGTCCTGTCTTCTCGGAACTGAAAGGCGTTAAGGGTACCAGCTGCAAGCCTAGCCGTGCCGTGCGGCACAGCGCTAGCAGGGCCGTTGAAAAACTATCTGCGTTGCCATTGCTGCGTTAGAAACAGGCTCAAGATGCTCATCTAGAACACTAAACTGCTTTCTCGCCTGTTTCTGCCTTGCACTGGCTGCCTCTCGTCCACATTTTCAACGGTCTGCCAGCCCGGCGAGCGCCGGGTCAGCGCCAGAGTGGCTCGTCGAAGGTTTCGGCGTAATGCTGCAAGGCGGTGACGATGTGTTCCAGGCCCGCCTCGCGTCGTTCCGCCTGAGAAAGGGCATTAGTGCCCTCGATCAGCTCGGCGAGCAGCAGGTGCAGCGCGGCATCCGCCTCGGCAGGCAGTTCGCAACTGTCGACCATGTAGGCGATGGCGTCTTGGGTGGACTCCCGCAACCGAGCCGCCTCGGTGGTGCCCAGCGGCGCCTGCGGAGCGCTCGGCAGCGCCTGCTGCACGGCGTCCTGAATGCGTGACATGCCCTCGCGCAGGCTGGGGTCGGTGGCCCATCTCTGACCGTCTGGCACCGAGATCGAGACCTGTTCGCCGTGCGCGTGCTGGCCGTGCGAATGCTCGACGGCCTGGACCGTTCCGCTGGTGACGGCAAGCGCGAAGCCTGTCGCCACCGCCAGTATCGAGGCCATCGCTATGCCCCACGCCAAAGGTTGGATAACTGCTTTCATATCACCTCCGATAGCCCGGCTGAAGACCAGCCCGCGCGTATTGCTGTGTCATTCGGCCGAAGCGTTGGCGAACAGGATGTTGTTCTCCAGGTGGATGTGCTGCATCAGGTCGTCGCGCAGTTCTTCCAGGCCGCGATACAGCGCGCGCCAGGTGTTGCAGGCGTTCTCGGGGGGCGTGATGTCGTTGGTGAGTTCGGCCATGCGCTCGAGCGCGGCGCCGTGCTGGTCGTGCTCGAAGCGCATCACCGCGATCGGCCCCTGGCTCTGTGGCAGCTTCATGCCACGTTGCAGCATCGGGAACAGGATCTGTTCTTCCTTGAGCATGTGGCTTTCCAGTTCCTGCTGCATGTTCCAGAGATGCTCGGCGAGCCCCACCGGACAGTCGGCCTTGTTGCCATGAACCTGCTCGACCCGATTGGCCAGGCGTATCAGCTCGGGGAACTGTTCGCGGTGCCGCTCATGAAAGCGCTCGAGAATGTGCTCGATGAGCGTGCCGGCCGACTCGTTGCGCCAATCCGGCTGCGTGTCGGAGTGGCCACCCAGGGCGGCGAGCTGCTCGGCAATGGCCTGCGCATCGAGGGCGCGCTGGCTGGCGGCGTCGCGCAGGCTGGTGTTGCCACCGCAGCAGAAATCCAGCTTGTACTGGCGGAAAACACGGGTGGCTCCCGGGATGAGGCAGGCCAGGCTGCCCAGGGTTTGCTCGGTCAATGCAATGGTCATGGATGAAATCCTGAGTTGAGCGTTTGCCCCTACAAACGCAAGGGTTGTGCCAGCTTCAATTCGTTGTGATTCCAAGGCTTGCAGATAGAGATGGTCAAAATCACCGATAGCAGATATGGTTCAAAAAACCCTAGAAGGTGGCTAATACCATGATGGAAGAGGCGCTGCTCGCCGACCTGGTGACCGAACTGCCCAACGCGGTTCGCCTGCAACGGCTGGTGCATACGCTGCATCAGCGTTTTCGCTGCGGAGCGGTGGTTCTGCTGCGGCTCGATGAGGACGCGCTACGACCATTGGCGGCGGTGGGGTTGGTGCAGGAAGCCCTGGGGCGGCGCTTCGTCGTGGCCCAGCATCCACGGCTGGCGGCCATCCTGTCGCAACGGGAGCCCACCTGGTTCGAACCTGACAGCCGCTTGCCCGACCCCTACGATGGGCTGCTCGACCAGCATGTCGGCGAGCCACTGCCCGTGCATGATTGCATGGGCATCAGCCTGTATGTCGAAGGTGCGCTCTGGGGCGCGCTGACCCTCGATGCGCTGCATGCCGGTACCTTCGACGACGAGATCCGGCGTGATCTGCAGCGCTACACCCTGTTGATCGAGGCAGCGGTGCGAATCACCCGGCTGGAGCATGAGAATCGCGGGTTGCGCCTGGCGCGCAGCGATGTGCTGGAGAACACCCTGGTGCCCGGCGACGACGAGATCCTCGGGCAGAGCCCGGTTATCCGCGACCTGTTGCGCGAGCTGGTAGTGGTCGCGGACTCCGAGTTGCCCGTGTTGCTGCTGGGCGAAACCGGGGTCGGCAAGGAACTGTTCGCGCGCTGGCTGCATCGGCACTCGCGTCGGCGCAACAAGCCGCTGGTGCTGGTCAACTGCGCGGCGCTGCCCGAGTCGCTGGCCGAGAGCGAGCTGTTCGGCCACGTGAAGGGTGCCTTCTCCGGCGCCACCACCGATCGTCCCGGGCGTTTCGATGCGGCCAATGGCGGTACGCTGCTGCTCGACGAGGTGGGGGAGTTGCCGCTCACGGTGCAGGCCAAGCTGTTGCGCACGCTGCAGAACGGCGAGATTCAGCGGCTGGGGGCGGACAAGCCGCGCCAGGTCGATGTGCGCATCATTGCCGCCACCAATCGGAATCTGCGTGAAAGCGTGCGTGACGGGCATTTCCGGGCGGACCTCTATCACCGGCTTTCGGTCTATCCGGCGCCGATTCCACCGCTGCGCGAGCGTGGCAACGACGTGCTGCTGCTGGCCGGCTATTTTCTCGAACTGAACCGTGCGCGCCTCGGGCTGCGCAGCATGCGCCTGTCTCCTGCGGCGGAGCGCGCGCTGCTCGGATACGCCTGGCCCGGCAACGTGCGCGAACTGGAACACGTGATCAGTCGCGCCGCGCTGCGGATGCTCAGCCAGGGCGCCTCGCGTCGCGAGATACTCACGCTGGAGCCGGAGCTGCTGGACCTGGACAGTTCACCGGTGGCTTCCGTTGTGGATACCCCCGGAACGACGGAGCCCCTCACCGCACAACAGATCCTCTCGCTGCGCGAAACGGTCGATGCCAGCCAGCGCCAGGCCATCGTCCGCGCGCTGGAAGCCAGTGGGGAAAACTGGGCGCAGGCGGCGCGGCTGCTGGACGTCGATCCGAGCAACCTGCACAAGCTGGCGCGGCGGCTGAAGCTGAAATGATCGACGGCGTGAAAAGCGCCGTGCGTCATGCCATTGGAATGCGTACGCATGGGCAGGGTCTATTCCAGCAACCACCAAGGTGAGGAACGAACATGGCCCTGGATCAGAACGAGTTCGAGGCGCTGTTGGCCCAGATAAAGCTGCACGCCGATCGCGCGGCCAACGAGAACGCGCCGCAGCACTACCAGGCAGCCTTCGAGGCCAGCCTGGAAGCCATGCGCCTGCTGGCGAAGGAATCCGGCAACTGGCGGCAGATGGTCGCCCGTGCCACGGAAGAGTTCGAAGGGGACGAGGGAATCTGAGCCGGCGCGGCACCAGTTCCTAGCAGCGACTCCCCACCATCTGATAAGCCGTTTCCAGCGCGACCTGCAGGCTGCCCGTGTCGATACGACCCGTGCCGGCCAGGTCCAGCGCGGTGCCATGGTCGACCGAGGTGCGCACGATAGGCAGGCCCAGCGTGACATTGACGGCCGCGCCAAAGCCCTTGTACTTGAGCACCGGCAGGCCCTGGTCGTGGTACATCGCCAACACCGCGTCGCAGTGCTCGAGGTGCTTCGGCGTGAACAGCGTATCGGCCGGCAGCGGTCCGATCAGGTCGATACCTTCCTCGCGAAGCAGGGCCAGCGCCGGTTCGATGATCTCGATTTCCTCGCGCCCCAGATGACCGCCTTCACCCGCATGGGGGTTGAGCCCGCAAACCAGAATGCGCGGCTGGGCGATGCCGAACTTGTCGACCAAGTCGGCATGCAGGATGCGCGTGACCCTGCACAAGCGCTCGGCGGTTATCGCCGCCGCGACATCCTTGAGTGGCAGGTGAGTGGTCACCAGCGCCACGCGCAAGCCGCGCGTGGCGAGCATCATGACCACCTGCTCGGTATGGGTCAGCTCGGCGAGAAATTCGGTATGCCCGGAAAACGCGATCCCGGCCTCGTTGATCACGCCTTTATGAACAGGAGCGGTGATCATGCCGGCGAAGTCGCCCGCCAGACAGCCCTGGCCTGCGCGGGTCAGGGTATCCAGCACGTAGCGGGCATTGCGCGCCTCCAGCCGGCCCGGTTCTGCCGGCGCTTGCAGGGGGGTATCCCAGACATAAAGGCTGCCAGCGGGGGCCGGCTTTTGTGGCCAGGCACCAGGGCTGACCGGCAGCAGCTGGATATCCAGCGCAAGCAAATCGCCGCGCGACTTGAGCAGCTCAAGGCTGGCGATGGCGATCACTGCCTGCGGCTGCATCTCACGGGCCATGAGCAGGCTGAGGTCTGGACCGATGCCGGCCGGTTCGCCGGGAGTGAGAACGAAGGGGCGGGAAGCGGTCATTGGCATGTTCTCGGCATGGGCGGCGGTTGCCCGTCTGAAATGAAAAACGGGGTGGCAACCCTTCGGTCATCACCCCGCATCCTGGCTCGCAGCTTCGTAGGGGGATCGCGCTTCATCGATCCACCGAGCGGAGTTGCGGTGGATGTAGAAAGCGACATCCACCCTACGCTTTTCTACAGCTTAAAGCTTCACTTCCACATAGGCTTCGTCGCGGATCTGACGCAGCCAGGCCTGCAGTTCTTCGTCGTACTTGCGGTTGCGTAGCAGGTTAAGCGCCTGCTGCTCGCGAAATTCCTCGCTGGCATCGGTGGCGCGGCGGCCCAGTACTTCCAGGATGTGCCAGCCGAAGGCGGACTTGAAGGGTTCGGAAAGCTCGCCGCTGGCGCTGTTGGCCATGACTTCGCGGAATTCGGGCACCAGCGAGTTGGGGTCGATCCAGTTCAGGTCGCCGCCGTTGAGGGCAGAGCCGGGGTCTTCGGAGAAGTTGCGTGCCAGCTCGGCGAAGTCCTCGCCGGCTTCGATACGGTCGCGCAGACGCTCGATCAGGCGACGGCTTTCCGCTTCGCTACGAATCTGGCTGGGCTTGATCAGGATGTGGCGAACATGGACTTCGTCGCGCACCTGGGTGTCGCCGCCGCGCTTGTCCAGCAGCTTGAGGATGATGAAGCCCGGCGGCGTACGTACCGGCTGGGTGACCTCGCCCACGGCGAGGTCGCGCACCTGGGTGTCGAACGGCGGTGGCAGTTGCGCGGCCTTGCGCCAGCCCATGTCGCCGCCTTCCAGCGCGTTTTCGCTGGCCGAGCGCGAGACGGCCAGCTGGGCGAAGTCTGCGCCCTGCTGCAATTGCTGATAGGTATCCGCAGCGCTTCGCTCGGCTGCCTGGATGGCCGCGGAATCCGAGGACTCGGGAACCGGGATCAGGATGTTGGCCAGCCGGTATTCTTCGGAAAGCTGCAACTTGCCGAGGTCCGAGGCGAGGAAGTTTTCCACCTCCTGGTTGGAGACCTGAATACGCTCGGCGATACGGCGCTGACGCACACGGCTGATGACCATCTCCCGGCGAATCTGCTCGCGGGCGGTTTCCAGGCTCAGCCCGTCCGCCGCGAGGGCGCTGCGAAACTGGTCGAGGGTCATGTTGTTGCGCTGGGCGATGGTGGCCAGAGCCTGGTTGAGCTCTTCGTCCGAGATGCGGATACCCGAGCGATCGCCGATCTGCAGCTGCAGGTTCTCGGTGATCAGGCGCTCCAGCACCTGCTGCTGCATGACGTCTCGGGGCGGCATCTCGGCGCCACGTTTCTCGATGGTCTGCTCGACTTCGCGCAGGCGCTGCTCCAGCTGGCTCTGCATGATCACGTCGTTGTCGACGATGGCGACGATACGATCCAGCGGGCGTACCTGGGCGGAGACGGAGGTGGCAAGCAGCGCGTTGCCCAGCAGCAAGGCGCCCAGCGTCAGCGGGCGCAGGTAATCAGAAAGCTTGATTTTCACGTTCACGGTAACCTTGTATGCCTTCGTCGAGGAATGTCTCAGTGGCGCCGCCGATGACGTTGCCGAGGCCTTTGAACACGATCTGCAGGAAAATTCCGGTATCCGGTTCGTCGTTCACATCGGGGTTGAGATCGGTCTCGTCGTAATCGATCCAGTAGCGGTTGATCAGGCGCAGCTTCCAGCAGCAGCTGTCGTACTCGAAGCCACCGAAGGCTTCCAGCGTGCGGCTGCGGCTGTAATCGTGCTGCCAGCGCCCGATCACGCTCCACTGCGGGACCACCGGCCAGATGAACGAGAAGTCATGCTGGTTGATCTTGTAGTAGTCCTTGATGTAATTGGCCTGGCCAGGGGTTCCGAAGTCGCTGTTATAGGTCCACTGGCCGCTGGCCTGGTCGTAACGCATGGTGTCGTTGCGGTAGCGATAGCCGATGTTGACGATCTTGTTCGGGTTGTCGGCTGGCTGGTAGTGCCACATGGCGCTGCCGGAGCGGGTGCTGTGGCTGTCCGGGTCCCAGTTGAAGGTCGAAGTGAAATGCCAGTCGCGGTTGTAGCGGTACATGTATTCGAGGGCATAGGGCGATACCGATGACTGGGCCATGTCCCGGTCTCGATAGTCGATGCCAGGCATCTGCACCTTGCGATCTTCGAAATAATAGGTCTGGCCGATGCTGAAGCGCTGGCGCTCGAAGCCGTTCGGTTCGATCCAGCGGTTGGTCACGCCCAGGGAAATCTGGTTGGCGTCGCCGATACGGTCCTTGCCGGAGAAGCGGTTTTCGCGCCATAGCGACGAGTAGCTGAAGCTGCTTTCGCTGGTGTCGAAGACGGGGATCTCATCCTGATCTTCTTCGGGCACGTAAAGGTAAAACAGGCGCGGTTCGAGGGTTTGCCGGTAATCTTTGCCGAACCATTGGGTGTCACGATCGAAATACAGGCCCGAGTCGACGCTGAAGATCGGTACGCTGCGGTCGGGAGAGTCTTCGAACTGGCCGGTCAGCTGTCCTTGTCCGGTGCTGTCCAGGTCCAGATCGTACTGGGTGTAGGCATACTTGACCGACGGCTTGAGGAAACCCCAGCTCCAGTTCAACGGCAGGCTGACGCCTGGCTCCAAGTGGATACGCTCGCCTTCGGCGCGATTGAGGCCGCTGACATAATTGTCGTACCAGGGCTGCGGCGTGCCGTCTTCGTTGATGAAGTTGCCGCTGCGCAGATCCCGCTGGAAGCTGACGAACTCGCTGCCATAGGTAAAGCGCAAGCCACCCGGCTGGAAGGGCAGCGCGCCATTCAACGTCAGCTGCGGCAGGCGTTCGTAAGGCGTGGTGTCGACCACGCTGGTCGCCTCGTAGGCGTGTACGTTGAGCGCGGCGGTGAAGGTGTCGCCCCGCCAGGTCAAGGTGCCGCGCTGGTCGAGGAAGTCCGGCTGGCTGATGCCCAACTGCGTGTCCAGGTCCTGGAAGTAATAGGGGTCGCTGATGTCGGTATAGTCGACTTCGGCCAGCAGGCGCGAATCCAGGCCGCTGCGGTTCTGCCAGCTGTACATCCAGCGCTGGTCTTCGTACTCGGACTGCAGTTTGCGGTCGTCGTTGCTGTCGTCCAGGTAAGCAGCGCCGAACTGGCCTTCGCTGCTGCGCGTCAGGTAGCGGAACTCGCCTTCCATCAACAGGCCGCGGTCGGACATGAAATGCGGGTAGAGCGTGGCGTCGAAGTTCGGCGCCAGGTTGAAGTAGTAAGGCGTCAACAGCGCCAGACCGGTATCGCTGGAGCTGCCGATGGTCGGCATGAGGAAGCCGGACTGGCGGCGATCGTCGATGGGGAAGTGGATATAGGGTGTGTAGAACACCGGAATATCCTTGACCCGCAGCGTGACGTTGGTGGCCGAGCCGAAGCCGGAGGCCGGGTTCAAGGTGACGTTGTTGCCTTTCAGGTGCCAGGTGTTCTCGCCGGGCTCGCAACTGGTGTAGGTGCCGTCCTTGAGACGTATGATCGCGGTTTCCTCGCGCTTGGCATATTGCGCGCTGCCGCGGACTCCTCCCTCGTGAATGACGTACTCGGCGTTCTCGACCTTGGCCTCACCGGTATCCAGGAAGATCTCGGCACGGTCGCCGACCATTAGCGCGCTGCGGTCGCGCAAGCGGACGTTGCCGCTCAGCTCGCCGCGGTTCTCCAGCTGATACAGGCTGGCTTCATCGGCCTCGGCCTGCATGCTGCCCTGGCGCAGGACGACGTCGCCGGCCAGGGTGGCGATTTCCTGTTCCTGCTCGTAGCGCGTGGCCTTGGCCGATACATAGGTCGGTGCCTCGCTCATCGGCGTATCGTCGAACTGGCCGGGGCGGCTCGGCTCGACATAGGCGCCGGAGCAGTAGGGGCCTGTTTCGGCGAGCTGAGCGTTGGTCAGCTGATCGCGCGGCACCCAGTCCAGATGGCTGTAGTCGGCGCTGCGCGAGGCCAGCGCGCGACCTTTGCTTTCCGTGACCAGGCGAGTTGTGGCAGCCTCCGGCTTCGCCTTGCCCGTGGCGGGCTTTTCGGCTGCGGCTGTCGTGGTGGCTGCACTGCCCGTATGCACCGGGCGTGGCGGCGAGTCGGCCGCGACGGGCGCGGTGGCGCACGCCCAGCCGCCGGAAGGACCGGGCTGGCAGGCGAACTGTTCATTGGCGGTCGCGATCGAAATCGCCAGGGGCTGCAATGCGAGCAGGCCGCCGGTTACCAGAAGGGGAAATCTCTTGCGAACAGCGGGGGATTTGACTGCCATCTTGTTTTTGATCCGTGCTTGCGGCGAGCCATCGGCCGGGCTGGGCCGCACGCCTCTCGATGGTCTGAAAAAGTTGCTGGATAATAAAGCATGACCCGTCTATCGGCTAGCGCCGCGGAGAACACCCCTATGCACCAAGATAACCGCCTGCAGGAGCTGAGCGCCTGGCTGGAACCACGATTGGCCGAGCTGTTCGAGCGCCGCGGTTGGGGAACGGTACCCCCGGCGAAGCTGATACCCGCCAGCAGCGACGCCAGTTTTCGACGCTATTTCCGCTGGGAGGCCGAAGGGCGAAGCCTGGTGGTGATGGACGCCCCGCCGCCGCAGGAGAACTGCCGGCCTTTCGTCGAGATGGCCGGTCTGCTGGCCGAGGCGGGATTGCACGTGCCGGAGATTCTCGCCGAAGACCTGGAACGTGGTTTCCTGCTGCTCAGCGACCTGGGGCGCCAGACCTATCTGGACGTCATCGACGATGGCAATGCGGATGTGCTGTTCGACGATGCCATTCGGGCCCTGCTGGACCTTCAGCAACAGCCGGTCTCGTCAGCCCTGCCGGCTTATGACGAAGCGCTTCTGCGCCGCGAACTGCAGCTGTTTCCCGAGTGGTACGTGCAGCGCCACCTCGGCCACGTCTTCAGCACTGCGCAGCAGCAGGCATGGGAGCGGACCTGCCAACTGCTGATCGATTCGGCGTTGCGGCAGCCGACGGTCCTGGTGCATCGCGACTACATGCCGCGCAACCTCATGCGCAGCACGCCGAATCCGGGGGTGCTGGATTTCCAGGACGCGGTGATCGGGCCGGTGACCTATGACATCACCTCGCTGTTCAAGGATGCCTTTCTCAGCTGGCCCGAGGAACGGGTGCAAGGCTGGTTGCGGCAGTACTGGGAATCGGCACGCGAGGCCGGCATTCCGGTGCAGGAAAACTTCGCCGATTTTCAGCAGGCCAGCGACCTGATGGGCCTGCAGCGCCACCTTAAGGTCATCGGCATCTTCGCCAGAATCTGTCATCGCGACGGCAAGCCGCGTTACGTCGCCGATGTGCCGCGTTTCTTCGCCTACATCGACAGCGTCACGGCGCGTCGGCCGGAGCTCGCCGAGTTGCGGGCGTTGCTGCAAGAGCTGCCGCAGGTGAGCGCATGAAGGCGATGATTCTCGCGGCGGGCAAGGGTGAGCGCCTGCGCCCGCTGACGTTGCACACGCCCAAGCCGCTGGTGCGCGCCGGTGGCGTACCCCTGATCGAATATCACGTACGCGCGCTGGCGGCCGCAGGCTTTCGAGACCTGGTGATCAACCATGCCTGGCTGGGCGAGCAGATCGAAGCCTACCTGGGCGACGGCGAGGGCTTTGGCGTGCACATCCGCTATTCGGCGGAAGGCGAGCCGCTGGAAACCGGCGGTGGCATTCATCGCGCGTTGCCGTTGCTGGGCGACGAGCCGTTCGCGGTGATCAATGGCGATATCTGGACCGATTATGACTTTGCTGCCCTCGAACGGCCGCTGCCCGGGCTCGCTCATCTGGTGCTGGTGAACAACCCGCCGCATCATCCGGCGGGCGATTTCGCGCTGCGCGACGGAAGGCTTGCGGAAGAGGGCGCCCCCGCAACGCGGCTCACCTACAGCGGCATCGCCGTGCTGCATCCGCGCCTGTTCGCCGGTTGCGCTGCCGGAGCCTTCAAGCTCGCGCCCTTGCTGCGCCAGGCCATGGCGAGCGGCCAGGTGAGCGGTGAGCGCTACGATGGGCAGTGGGTGGATGTCGGCACGCACGAACGCCTGGCCGAAGTCGAACGCATCCTCGAGGTACGGCGCTGAATGTTCTGGCCGATTACGTTGTTGGGCGCCTTGGCCGGAGGGTTGTTGGCGAGCATCCCCGGGGCCTTGCTCGGCGCGCTGCTGGGGCAGGTCATCGATCGTCGCCTGGGACTGAACTCGTGGGCCAGCCTGCGCCAGCGCATGCGTGGCGAGAAGACGGTGCTGCAAGGGGATGAACTGTTGTTCTTCCTGCTCGGGCGCCTGGCCAAGAGCAGCGGCCGGGTCAGTGAGGCGCATATCGAGGCGGCGCGCAGTGAGATGCGCCGTCTGCAGCTGACCTCGACAGCCCAGCGCGCGGCTATCGATGCCTTCTATCGCGGCAAGGCCAGCGGTGAAGGCTTGCGCGAGCCGCTGCAACGGTTGCGCGGGCGGCAGGCGGAAGCCAAGGCCATGCTCCAGGCCTGTTGGCGGATGGCCCGGGCGCAGGGTGCCATCGATGCGCGCGAGCATGAACTGGTGATGCTCTGGGGGCGCTGGATGGGTTGGGATTCGGCGGCGATAGCGGCGCTGGACCAGGCAGGCAGCTATCGTCAGGCCGCGCCGAGTCATGTCGGCGGCGCCTACGAACAGGCAATGCGTTTGCTCGGGGTGCGAACCGACACCGATCCGCAGCAGATCAAGCGGGCCTATCGGCGCCTGCTCAGCAAGCATCACCCGGACAAGCAGGCTGGTGCCGGCGCCACGCCGCGACAGGTTCGCGAAGCGACCGAGCGAACCCGCGAGCTGCACAACGCCTATGCGTTGATTCGTGAGCGGCGGGGGTTTCGCTGAGGCTTGTCGGCTGTCTGATCGAGAATCTAGAGCTTCGCTCCGGGGCGGGGCTCCCACAGGTGCGGTGCGCTTGTGTGGAAGCTGCGCCCTCGCAGTGACTGCAGGCGACAGCCTGTCAAAGAGCAAAAGTTTCACGCGGGGGCGGCACCCACGGACAGCGCGCGAACCTGCCGTATGCCCGATGATCAGTCAGCAGGCCTGTCCAGCCACCCCCGGACCCGGCGCAGTAACTGTTGCTGTTCGCTCTCCCGATTGTCGATCAGCGCCGGCAGGCCCACCTGATGATAGGCCGGATGCTGGATACGGCGGCTGGCGTTCAGTCGCGCGCGGGCTTCGGCGCGTGCGGCGGTGCCGTTCTGGTAGAAGAAGTCGCCGGTCGCCAGTTTGAGCGCGGGAACCAGCTGAGCGAGTGGTTCTTCCTGTCCTTCCGGCTGCCGCGGTTGGATCAGCAACAGATGCCGGACGTCTTCCGGCGCCAGCTGCTGCAGGTAGCGAGCGGCCCAGTAACCGCCGGTTCCCTGGCCAAGCAGGACGATCAGGCCGGGTTGCAGAGCACGGGCATGAGCCAGCGCTGCATCGATTCGTCCGTCGATGCGTTCGACCAGTTGGGGCCCCTGGTCGGGCTCGGTGCTGGGGGCCGGCTCCGCCTGCACTGCTTCACTCGTCGACTCGTTCGGGGCTGTTGCGGTTTCTTCAGGCAGATAGCCCGCTTCGTTGGGCGTGGCCTGCGGATCGCTGTCAGCGGCGGGCGTCTCGGATGATCCGTCCTCTTCCGCGGGCGGCTCCCGTTCTGGCTCCGGTGTGGCGGGTGGCAGAAGTCCCGGCGAGTCCGGCAGGCTGACGCTCAGGGTATGCCAACCGTAATCGGGCAAGCCGCGGCGCAGCGGGCCTATGCCGCGCGGCCAATCCGCGCTTTCGCCCGCGCCGGGCAGGAGAATTACCAGTCCCTTGGGTTCAGCGACGTTCGCCGGCCGCCAGAGTGCCATGAAGGCTTCGTCCGAAGCCTGCAGCCTGAGGACTTCTGTCGACGGCAGCTGACGCGCAAGCTCGGCTGCCATGCTTTCGCTGCGAGACGGCAGGGCGGGGCGCTCTGCGGGTACCGCGGGAGCTTCGGGGGCGGACTCCGCTTCGCTCGCGCCGAGATCGGTGCTCGCTATCGCAAGGACACAAAGACAGATCCTCAAGCGGTGGTGGCGAAACATCGATCTCTCCTGTTGGGGCGGCAGCGGCAAGACTAACGGCTGGCGTTGCGAATTTCTTCTTTCGGTACTCGCGTGCAATATCCCGAACGGCGGCTTAGAGTATTCCGAACGAAAGGCAGCGGGGCAATCCGCCTGCCTTCATGTTCACTCCGCCCCAGCCGATGATGAGTCGCCACCGAGGAGCCTATGAGCCAGACCAACGAATCCCTGATGCAGCGCCGTGTCGCCGCTGTCCCGCGTGGTGTGGGGCAGATCCATCCGATCTTTGCCGACCATGCCAGCAACAGCCGGGTGGTGGATGTCGAGGGCCGCGAGTTCATCGATTTCGCCGGCGGCATCGCCGTGCTGAATACCGGCCACCTGCACCCGAAGATCGTCAAGGCAGTGGAAGCCCAGCTGCACAAGCTGACCCACACCTGCTTCCAGGTGCTGGCCTATGAGCCCTACGTCGAGCTGTGCGAGAAAATCAACGCGCGGGTGCCCGGCGACTTCGCCAAGAAGACCCTGCTGGTGACCACTGGCTCCGAGGCGGTGGAAAACGCGGTGAAGATCGCCCGTGCCGCCACCGGTCGCGCCGGGGTGATCGCCTTCACCGGCGCCTATCACGGTCGCACCATGATGACCCTCGGCCTGACCGGCAAGGTCGCGCCCTATTCGGCGGGCATGGGTCTGATGCCGGGCGGCATCTTCCGCGCGCTCTATCCCTGCGCGCTGCATGGCATCAGCGTCGACGAATCCACCGCCAGCATCGAGCGCATCTTCAAGAACGATGCCGAGCCGCGCGACATCGCCGCCATCATCATCGAGCCGGTGCAGGGCGAAGGCGGCTTCAACGTCGCGCCGAAGGAGTTCATGGTCCGCCTGCGCGCGCTGTGCGACCAGCACGGCATCGTCCTGATCGCCGACGAGGTGCAGACCGGCGCGGGCCGTACCGGAACCTTCTTCGCCATGGAGCAGATGGGCGTGGTGGCCGATCTCACCACCTTCGCCAAGTCCGTCGGCGGCGGTTTCCCGATTGCCGGCGTCTGTGGCCGGGCCGAACTCATGGATGCCATCGCGCCGGGCGGCCTGGGCGGCACCTATGCGGGCAACCCGCTGTCCTGCGCCGCGGCGCTGGCGGTGCTGGAGATCTTCGAGGAAGAGCGGCTGCTGGAGCGCTGCCGGCACGTGGCGGCGAAGCTCACGGCTGGGCTCGAGGCCATCCAGGCACGTCATCCGCGGATCGCCGAGGTGCGCGGGCTGGGCGCGATGGTCGCCATCGAACTGTTCGAGGACGCCGAGCACACGCGCCCGGCAGCCGAACTCACCGCGCAGGTCGTCGCCCGCGCCCGCGACAAGGGTCTGATCCTGCTTTCGTGCGGCACCTACTACAACGTGCTGCGGGTGCTGGTGCCGCTGACGGTGGAGGACGAGGTGCTCGAGCGGGGCCTGGCGATCATCGAGGCGTGTTTCGATGAGCTGAGCTGACCGCGCACCTCGGGTACAATGCGCGGCATTCCGCCCGCGCTACCCGAGGTCGTCATGCAGCCGTTCGCCATCGCCCCTTCGATCCTTTCCGCCAACTTCGCCCGCCTGGGCGAGGAAGTGGACAACGTTCTCGCCGCCGGCGCGGATATCGTCCATTTCGACGTGATGGACAACCACTACGTGCCCAACCTGACCATCGGCCCGATGGTCTGCTCGGCACTGCGCAAGCACGGCGTCACCGCGCCCATCGACGTTCACCTGATGGTCAAGCCGGTGGACCGCATGATCGGCGACTTCCTCGAGGCCGGCGCCAGCTACATCACCTTCCACCCGGAAGCCTCCGAACACATCGACCGCTCGCTGCAACTGATCAAGGACGGCGGCGCCAAGGCCGGCCTGGTGTTCAACCCGGCGACGCCGCTGGACGTGCTCAAGTACGTGATGGACAAGATCGACATGGTGCTGCTGATGAGCGTCAACCCCGGTTTTGGCGGGCAGAAGTTCATTCCCGGCACCCTCGACAAGCTGCGCGAGGCGCGTGCGCTGATCGACGCCAGCGGTCGCGAGATCCGCCTGGAGATCGACGGCGGCGTCAATCCGAAGAACATCCGCGAGATCGCCGCGGCCGGTGCCGACACCTTCGTCGCCGGCTCGGCCATCTTCAACCAGCCGGACTACAAGGCGGTGATTGACCAGATGCGCGCCGAACTGGCGCTGGCCCGCTCATGACTCGCCTGGAGCAGCTCTTCGAAGGGCAGCTGCCGCGCCTGGTGATGTTCGACCTGGACGGAACCCTGATGGATTCGGTGCCGGACCTGGCTGCTGCCGTGGACAAGATGCTGGTGCAGCTCGGTCGCGAGCCGGCCGGCGTGGCGCAGGTACGCAACTGGGTCGGCAATGGTTCACGGGTGCTGGTGCGCCGTGCGCTGGCTGGGCAACTGGAGCATGAGTGCGTCGACGACGGGCAGGCCGACGAGGCGCTGGTGTTGTTCATGCAGGCCTATGCCGGCGGGCATGAGCTGACGACGGTCTACCCCGGCGTGACCGAATGCCTGGACTGGCTGCGCGAGCGTGATGTGAAGCTGGCGATCATCACCAACAAACCGGCGCAGTTCATCGAGCCGCTGCTGGAAGAGAAAGGCCTCTGCGGCTATTTCCAGTGGCTGGTCGGCGGCGACACCCTGCCGCAGCAGAAGCCCGATCCGGCGGCGCTCTTGTGGGTCATGGACAGAGCGGGCGTTTCGGCGCAGCAGTCGCTGTTCGTCGGCGATTCGCGCAACGACGTGCGTGCGGCGAAGGCGGCGGCCGTTCCCTGCGTCGCGCTCAGCTACGGTTACAACCACGGCGAACCCATCGCCAGCGAACGACCGGCGTTGGTACTGGATGATCTACGTGAGCTGGTTGCTTCGGCTTCGGGGCTGCGCTAGTGTGGCTCCACTCTGTACCCCGCCGAAGAGATCAGATCGTGGTGGTTACTCGCAAACAGTGGATGAAGGTCATCAAGGCCCTGGCGCGTTGGCGCTGGCGCGCCTGACTTTTGCTGACCGGCTGCCTGCCGGTGCGTTTGCCGAGCTGTTTCCGAAATACCCTCCGACCACGAGGCTGATATGACCCGCGAAGAATTCCAGCGCCTGGCCGCCGAAGGCCATAACCGCATCCCCCTGTCGTTCGAGACCCTCGCCGACTTCGATACACCGCTATCGCTGTACCTGAAGCTGGCCGACGCGCCCAATTCCTACCTGCTCGAATCCGTCCAGGGCGGTGAGAAGTGGGGGCGCTATTCCATCATCGGCCTGCCGTGCCGCACCGTGCTGCGGGTGCACGATCACCGCGTCAGCGTCACCACCGACGGTATCGAAACCGAGAATGCGGAGGCCGACGACCCGCTGGCCTTCGTCGAGGCCTTCCAGCAGCGCTACCGCGTGGCGCCGGTCGAGGGGCTGCCACGCTTCAATGGCGGGCTGGTGGGCTATTTCGGCTACGACAGCGTGCGTTACGTCGAGCGCAAGCTGGCGCAGTGCCCGAACCCCGATCCGCTGGGCACGCCGGACATCCTGTTGATGGTCTCCGACGCCGTGATCGTCTTCGACAACCTGGCCGGCAAGCTGCACTGCATCGTGCTGGTCGATCCGGCGCAGCCGGACGCTTACGAAGACGGCCTGGCGCACCTGCAAGTGCTACGTGACAAACTCCGTCAGCCGATCGTGCCGCGCCTGGGGCTGGACTTCGAGGGGCCGGATGCCGCCGAACCGAATTTCCGTTCGAGCTTCACCCGTGAAAACTACGAGCAGGCGGTCAACCGCATCAAGGATTACATCCTCGCCGGCGACTGCATGCAGGTGGTGATCTCCCAGCGCATGTCGATCCCGTTCAAGGCTGCCCCGATCGATCTCTACCGTGCGCTGCGTTGCTTCAACCCGACGCCCTACATGTACTTCTTCAATTTCGGCGATTTCCATGTGGTGGGCTCGTCGCCGGAAGTGCTGGTGCGGGTCGAGGACGGCCTGGTCACGGTCCGGCCCATCGCCGGCACCCGCCCGCGTGGCGCCACCGAGGAGGCCGATCTGGTGCTGGAACAGGATCTGCTCAGCGACGCCAAGGAACTGGCCGAGCACCTGATGCTGATCGACCTGGGCCGCAACGACGTCGGCCGTGTCGCCGAGAACGGTTCGGTACGGTTGACCGAGAAGATGGTCATCGAGCGCTATTCCAACGTGATGCACATCGTCTCCAACGTCACCGGCCAGCTCAAGGCACCGCTGACGGCGATGGATGCGCTGCGCGCGATCCTGCCGGCGGGCACGCTGTCCGGCGCGCCGAAGATCCGCGCCATGGAAATCATCGACGAACTGGAGCCGGTTAAACGTGGTGTCTACGGCGGCGCCGTGGGCTACCTGGCCTGGAACGGCAACATGGATACCGCCATCGCCATCCGTACCGCGGTGATCAAGGATGGCGAGCTGCACGTGCAGGCCGGCGCCGGCATCGTCGCCGATTCGCAGCCCGCGCTGGAATGGGAAGAAACGCTCAACAAGCGCCGCGCCATGTTCCGCGCGGTGGCCCTGGCCGAACGCGAGCAGGAGAACTGATCATGTTGCTGATGCTCGATAACTACGATTCCTTTACCTACAACGTCGTGCAGTATCTCGGCGAGCTTGGTGCCGAGGTCAAAGTGGTGCGCAACGACGAACTCAGCGTGGCCGAGATCGAGGCGCTCAACCCCGAACGTATCGTGGTGTCTCCTGGCCCCTGTACGCCGAACGAGGCGGGGGTGTCGCTCGAGGTGATCCGGCATTTCGCCGGCAAGCTGCCGATTCTGGGCGTCTGCCTCGGCCATCAGAGCATCGGCCAGGCGTTCGGCGGCGAGGTGGTGCGGGCGCGCCAGGTGATGCATGGCAAGACCAGTCCGGTCTTTCATGAAAATACAGGCGTCTTTGCCGGCTTGAACAACCCGCTGACGGTCACCCGCTATCACTCTCTGGTGGTGCGGCGTGAAACGCTTCCCGAATGCCTGGAAGTCACCGCCTGGACATGCCGGGAAGACCGGAGCGTCGACGAGATCATGGGCTTGCGGCATCGCACGCTGAACGTCGAAGGCGTGCAGTTCCATCCCGAGTCCATCCTCACCGAGCAGGGGCATGAACTGTTCGCCAACTTCCTGAAACAGACCGGAGGCGTGCGCTAATGGATATCAAGCAGGCCCTGAACCGGGTCGTCGGTCAGCTGGATCTGACCACCGAGGAAATGAAAGCGGTGATGCGCCAGATCATGACCGGGCAGTGCACCGATGCGCAGATCGGCGCGTTCCTGATGGGGATGCGCATGAAGAGCGAAACCATCGACGAGATCGTCGGCGCGGTGGAGGTGATGCGCGAGCTGGCCGAGCCGGTCCATTTCAATTCCGAACGCCTGGTCGATACCTGCGGCACCGGTGGCGACGGCATGAACATCTTCAACGTTTCCACCGCGGCGTCGTTCGTGGTGGCAGCGGCCGGCGGCAAGGTGGCCAAGCATGGCAACCGGGCGGTGTCCGGCAAGAGTGGCAGTGCCGATCTGCTCGAAGCCGCGGGCGTCTATCTCGACCTCACGCCCGAGCAGGTGGCGCGCAGCGTCGATACCGTTGGCGTCGGCTTCATGTTCGCCCCGGCACATCATGGCGCGATGAAATTCGCGGCCGGTCCGCGGCGCGAGCTGGGCCTGCGCACCCTGTTCAATATCCTCGGCCCGATGTCCAATCCAGCCGGGGTCAAGCACCAGGTCCTCGGCGTGTTCAGCAAGGAACTCTGCCGGCCGATGGCCGAGGTGCTGGCGCGCCTGGGCAGCACCCACGTGCTGGTCGTTCATGCGCAGGACGGGCTGGACGAAATCAGCCTGGCCGCGCCCACCTTCGTGGCCGAGCTGAAGAATGGCGAGGTCAGCGAATACAAGATCCAGCCGGAAGACTTCGGCATCAAGAGCCAGAGCCTGATCGGGCTGAACGTCGACGATGCCCAAGGTTCGCTGGCGCTGATACGCGATGCGCTTGGCAGGCGGCAGACGGAAAATGGCCAGAAGGCGGCCGATATCATCGTGCTCAATGCCGGTGCCGCCCTGTACGCCGCGGATATGGCGAGCAGCCTGCACGAAGGTGTCGGTGTCGCGCATGACGTGCTGCACACCGGCCTGGCGCGTGACCGGCTCGAAGAGCTGGTGTCCTTTACCTCCATTTTCAAGCAGGAGAACCAGCGATGAGCGTGCCCACGGTCCTCGAGAAGATTGTCGCGCGCAAGGCCGAGGAGGTTGCCGAGCGCCGGGCGCGGGTCGGCCTGGCCGAACTGGAACGTCTGGCAGCGGCGGCCGATCCGGTGCGCGGCTTCGCCAGTGCATTGCAGGAGCAGGTCGGCAAGAAACAGCCGGCGGTGATCGCCGAGATCAAGAAGGCTTCACCGAGCAAGGGCGTGCTGCGCGAGAACTTCGTTCCGGCGGAGATTGCCGAGAGCTACCAGGCCGGCGGCGCGACCTGCCTTTCGGTGCTGACCGACGTGGATTTCTTCCAGGGCGCCGATGCCTACCTGCAGCAGGCCCGTGCGGCGTGTGCGCTACCGGTGATCCGCAAGGATTTCATGATCGATCCCTACCAGGTCGTCGAAGCGCGGGCGATTGGCGCCGACTGCATCCTGCTGATCGTCGCCGCACTGGACGATGGGCGTATGGCCGAGCTGGCGGCCGTGGCGAAGGAGCAGGGGCTGGATGTGCTGGTGGAGGTGCATGACAGCGCCGAGCTCGAGCGAGCGTTGCATCTGGAAACGCCACTGGTGGGCATCAACAATCGCAACCTGCACACCTTCGAGGTGAATCTCGATACCACGCTGGACCTGCTGCCGGGTATCCCGCGCGACCGTGTGGTGATCACCGAAAGCGGCATTCTGCATCGGGCCGATGTCGAGCTGATGGAGATCAACGAGGTTCATGCATTCCTGGTGGGCGAAGCCTTCATCCGGGCCGAACAGCCGGGACACGAATTGCAGCGTCTGTTCTTTCCGGGGCGAGGCAGGGCCTGAAGTTCGGGCGCTGAAACTGAAAAAGCCGGCTATACGCCGGCTTTTTCACGTCATGGTGGATGGGCCGTTCAGCGTGTGCCGAACACCACCATCGTCTTGCCTTTGACGTAAACCAGCCCCTGGGCTTCGAGGCTCTTGAGCACTCGGCCGACCATTTCCCGTGAGCAGCCGACGATACGGCCGATTTCCTGACGGGTGATCTTGATCTGCATGCCGTCGGGGTGGGTCATGGCGTCGGGCTGCTTGCACAGGTCGAGCAGGGTGCGCGCGACGCGGCCGGTGACGTCGAGAAACGCCAGGTCGCCCACCTTGCGAGTCGTGGCGCGCAGGCGTTCGGCCATCTGGCTGCCCAGGGCATAGAGAATGTCGGGATCCTGCTGCGTCAGTTCGCGGAACTTGGCGTAGCTCAATTCGGCCACTTCGCACTCGGTCTTGGCGCGGACCCAGGCGCTGCGTTCCTTCTCGGAACCTTCTTTTTCGAACAGACCCATTTCACCGAAGAAATCGCCGGAGTTGAGATAGGCGATGATCATCTCCCGGCCATCGTCATCCTCGATGAGGATGGTGACCGATCCTTTGACGATGAAGAACAAGGTCTCGCAACGGTCGCCCGCATAAATGATCGTGCTCTTCGCGGTATAGCGGCGGCGGTGGCAGTGTGCGAGCAGTTTGTCGATGTTCTTGATCTTGGGGGTGAGTGTAATAGCGACCATGCTGTAGTCCCGGAAATAGTCCAATAGGGAGGCTAAATTCTTATTTTTTATGACTGCGTTCGCTGTCAGTGCGGCGAGCTTAACAGACCGGTCCGTGTGGATAACAAAACTGCGACACGAATATCAGCGCAGGTGCAACTTTTTTCGCCGCGTGCGGTCTGCGGTCGGTTGAGGCTGCCATGCTAAGCTTCGCCCCTTTTCAGCGGAGGCTATTGATGAAAGCACGCATCCAGTGGGCCGGCGAGGCAATGTTTCTCGGTGAGTCGGGCAGCGGTCACGTGGTGGTGATGGATGGGCCGCCGGAGAACGGCGGACGTAACCTCGGCGTGCGGCCGATGGAGATGCTGCTGTTGGGCCTTGGTGGCTGCAGCAACTTCGACGTGGTTAGCATTCTCCGCAAATCCCGCCAGGCGGTGGAAAGTTGCGAGGCCTTCCTGGAGGCCGAGCGTGCGACCGAAGACCCCAAGGTGTTCACCCGGATCCATCTGCGTTTCGTGGTGAAGGGGCGCGGCCTGAAGGAAGCCCATGTCAAGCGCGCGGTCGAGCTGTCGGCCGAGAAGTACTGCTCGGCCTCGATCATGCTCGGGCGTGCGGGCGTCGAAATCACTCATGACTACGAGATCGTCGAACTGGGTTGAGTGAAGCGCCATGGGCTGGAAGGGCGGGACGAGAGCAGCGCGCTCGGCTCGAAGCACCAGCCTCCAGCCCGCACGCATGACTTGCATCAATGCCATTCGGCTTGAATCTCCAACAATCATCCTTATCTAAGTTTCATCCCGCAGGTTTCTGTTCACGGTGCGATCCGCTGCGCCGGCCTGCTTACTAGAAAGGTGATTACATGCGTATCGATCGTTTGACCAGCAAGTTGCAGCTCGCGCTGTCCGATGCCCAATCCATCGCCGTCGGTCTGGATCATCCCTCCATCGAGCCACTGCATCTGATGCAGGCGCTGCTCGAGCAGCAAGGCGGCTCCATCAGGCCACTGCTGATGCAGGTCGGTTTCGACATCAACGGCTTGCGCCAGGCCCTGACCAAGGAACTGGACCAGCTGCCCAAGCTGCAGAACCCTACCGGCGACATGAACATGTCGCCCGACCTGGCGCGCCTGCTCAACCAGGCTGATCGGCTGGCGCAGCAGAAGGGCGACCAATACATCTCCAGCGAGCTGGTGCTGCTCGCCGCACTGGACAACAACACCCGCCTGGGCAAGTTGTTGCTGGCCCAGGGCGTGAGCAAGAAGGCGCTGGAGAATGCCATCAGCAACCTGCGCGGTGGCGAAGCGGTCAACGACCCCAACGCCGAGGAATCGCGCCAGGCACTTGACAAGTACACCGTCGACATGACCAAGCGTGCCGAGGAGGGACGGCTGGACCCGGTGATCGGGCGTGACGACGAGATCCGCCGCACCATCCAGGTGCTGCAGCGTCGCACCAAGAACAACCCGGTGCTGATCGGCGAGCCGGGCGTCGGCAAGACTGCCATCGTCGAAGGGCTGGCGCAGCGCATCGTCAACGGCGAGGTACCCGATGGCCTCAAGGACAAGCGCCTGTTGTCGCTGGACATGGGCTCGCTGATAGCCGGTGCCAAGTTCCGCGGCGAGTTCGAGGAGCGCCTGAAGGCCGTGCTCAACGAACTGAGCAAGCAGGAAGGGCGCGTGATTCTCTTCATCGACGAGTTGCACACCATGGTCGGCGCCGGCAAGGCCGAGGGCGCCATGGACGCCGGCAACATGCTCAAGCCGGCCTTGTCGCGTGGCGAATTGCACTGCGTGGGCGCGACCACGCTCGATGAGTATCGCCAGTACATCGAGAAGGACGCCGCGCTGGAGCGACGCTTCCAGAAAGTGCTGGTGGAAGAGCCGAGCGAGGAGGACACCATCGCCATCCTGCGCGGCCTCAAGGAGCGCTATGAGGTTCACCACGGCGTCAGCATCACTGACGGCGCCATCATCGCGGCGGCCAAGCTGTCGCATCGCTACATCACCGATCGCCAGTTGCCGGACAAGGCCATCGACCTGATCGACGAGGCCGCCAGCCGTATCCGCATGGAAATCGACTCCAAGCCCGAAGCGCTCGACCGCCTGGATCGGCGGCTGATCCAGCTGAAGATCGAGCGCGAGGCGCTGAAGAAGGAAGACGACGAGGCGACCATGAAGCGCCTGGCCAAACTCGAGGAGGAGGTGGTCAAGCTCGAGAAGGAATATGCCGATCTCGAGGAGATCTGGAAGTCCGAGAAGGCCGAGGTGCAAGGCTCGGCGCAGATCCAGCAGAAGATCGAGCAGGCCAAGGCCGAACTCGAGGCGGCCCGGCGCAAGGGCGATCTGGCGCGCATGGCCGAGCTGCAGTACGGCATCATTCCCGACTTCGAGCGCAGCCTGCAGATGGTCGATCAGCACGGCAAGTCCGAGAACCAGCTGCTGCGCAACAAGGTCACCGACGAGGAAATCGCCGAAGTGGTTTCCAAGTGGACCGGCATCCCCGTCTCGAAGATGCTCGAAGGCGAGCGCGACAAGCTGCTGAAAATGGAGGACCTGCTGCACCAACGGGTCATCGGCCAGCATGAGGCAGTGGTTTCCGTGGCGAACGCCGTGCGCCGTTCGCGCGCCGGACTGGCGGACCCGAATCGCCCGAGCGGCTCCTTCCTGTTCCTCGGCCCCACCGGCGTGGGCAAGACCGAGCTGTGCAAGGCGCTGGCCGAATTCCTCTTCGACACCGAGGAGGCGATGATTCGCATCGACATGTCCGAGTTCATGGAGAAGCACTCCGTGGCCCGTCTGATCGGTGCGCCACCGGGCTATGTGGGCTACGAGGAGGGCGGCTACCTGACCGAAGCGGTGCGGCGCAAACCCTACTCGGTCGTCCTACTCGACGAGGTGGAGAAAGCCCACCCGGATGTGTTCAACATCCTGCTGCAGGTTCTGGAGGACGGGCGCCTGACCGACAGCCATGGGCGTACCGTCGATTTCCGCAATACGGTGATCGTGATGACCTCCAACCTGGGTTCGACGCAGATCCAGGAGCTGGTCGGCGATCCCGATGCCCAGCGCGCCGCGGTGATGGACGCGGTGAGCAACCACTTCCGGCCGGAATTCATCAACCGCATCGACGAGGTCGTGGTGTTCGACCCGCTGGCCAAGGAGCAGATCGCCGGTATCGCGCAGATACAGCTCGAGCGTCTGCGCCAGCGTCTGGCCGAGCGCGAGCTGAGCCTGCAGCTGAGCGACGAGGCCATGGACAAGCTGGTCGCGGTTGGCTACGACCCGGTGTATGGCGCGCGACCGCTCAAACGCGCGATACAGCGTTGGATCGAGAACCCGCTGGCTCAAAAGATACTCGCCGGCGCATTCGCTCCCGGTGCCCGCGTGGAAGGCAAGGTGGAGGGCGACGAGATCGTGTTCGCCTGATCGCGATGAGGTGGCAGCGGGTCGGATTCGGCCCGCTGCGTTTTTCGCGCAAGGTGCTGTAGTAAATCGAATTTTCTGGTTGACAGGCGCGTCGAGAACCGTAAAATGGCGCGCCTCTGAGGGGGGATTGCAAAGCAGTATCGCAAGCCGCCAGCAGGGCTGGAAGTGAAGTTCCGCGATAGCTCAGTCGGTAGAGCAAATGACTGTTAATCATTGGGTCCCAGGTTCGAGTCCTGGTCGCGGAGCCAAATTCCTATCGGGGTATAGCGCAGTCCGGTAGCGCGCCTGCTTTGGGAGCAGGATGTCGGGAGTTCGAATCCCCCTACCCCGACCAACTTCGGGTCGTTAGCTCAGTTGGTAGAGCAGTTGGCTTTTAACCAATTGGTCGTAGGTTCGAATCCTACACGACCCACCATATTCGCTTCGCAGGAAGCCAGAAAAAACCGAAAGTTCGCAAGGGCTTTCGGTTTTTTCGTTTTCATCTCCCTTTCGGCTGTATGCACGGAGACCAGCGTCGCTGGCCCCCGTGTCGGCCTCAATGCAGCTTCAGGCGCGGTGCCGTGGTGCTGAGCTTGTCGCCGATCATCATCAGCGTGGTGCGGATGACGCCGTACAGCGCGATCTGATGCATGCGATAGAGCGAGATGTAGAACATGCGCGCCAGCCAGCCTTCGAGCATGATGCTGCCGGTCAGGTTGCCCATCAGGTTGCCCACCGCCGAGAAGCTCGACAGCGAGATCAGCGAGCCGTAGTCGCGGTAGCGATAGCTGGGCAGGCTTCTGCCCTCCAGGCGCAGCGCGATCGATCTGGCGAGCAATGAGGCCTGCTGGTGAGCGGCCTGGGCGCGTGGCGGCACGTTGCGGTCGCTGTCCGGCTGCGGGCAGGCGGCGCAGTCGCCGAAGGCGAAGATGTTCTCGTCACGGGTAGTCTGCAGTGTGGGGCGCACGACCAGCTGATTGATCCTGTTGCTCTCCAGGCCGCCTATTTCGTGCAGGAATTGCGGTGCCTGGATGCCCGCCGCCCAGACTTTCAGGCTGGCCGGGACGAAGTCGCCGTTTCGCGTGTGGAGCCCGTCCGCCGTCACTTCGCTGACCGCTGCATCGGTCAGTACGGTCACTCCCAGGTTGCGCAATGTCTGATGCACCGGCTGGCTGATGCGCTCCGGCAGTGCCGGCAGCACCCGTGGGCCGGCTTCGATCAGCGTGATGTGGACGTCCTCGGGCTTGATCCCATCCAGGCCGTAGGCTGCCAGCTCGCGCGCCGCATGGTGGAGCTCGGCGGCGAGTTCGACGCCGGTCGCTCCTGCACCGACGATGGCCACGCCGATGGTGTTGTGCTGGCCCTGGCTGGCGTGCGCGCGCATGTAATGGCCCAGCAGCTGGCGGTGGAAGCGCTCGGCCTGTTTGCGGGTGTCCAGGCAGATGCAGTGTTCCGCCGCGCCCTGAGTGCCGAAATCGTTGGTGATGCTGCCGACAGCGATCACCAGGGTGTCGTAATCGAGCGAGCGAGCCGGTACGAGCTCGTTGCCCTGCTCGTCGAGCGATGCGGCGAGATGTACGCGCTTGTGTTCGCGGTCCAGACCATTCATGCGGCCCATCTGGAATTCGAAGTGATTCCACTTGGCCTGCGCCACGTAGTTGAGCTCGTCGGCCGACGAATTCAGCGAGCCGGCGGCAACCTCGTGCAACAGTGGCTTCCAGATGTGGGTCAGATTGGCGTCGATCAGGATCACGCGGGCCTTGCCGCGTTTACCGAGTGTATTACCCAGGCGGGTGGCAAGTTCCAGGCCGCCGGCGCCGCCGCCGACGATTATGATGCGATGTGTCATGGGAAGGACTCATAAGGTTTTGCGAAATCGGCTTGGGCGCCCGGGCGAGCGCGGAATGGCTCATAGCACCAGGCGGCTCAGGAGGCGGCTCAACAAGCCCAGGCCGATCACCACGACAAGCACCATCGCAAGCAGGAACAGCGGCCGAAAGGGGCGGCGTTCTGTCTGGTGCTGGGGCGCGCTGAGGTATTCGTCAACGCGTTTCTGGTCGTCGGGATTCAGGCGGCTGGGCATGGGCACCTCGAAGGGAATGCAAGCATTCTAACAGGCCGTTGAAAAACTACTTGCGTTGACAATACCGCGTTAAAAACAGCCTCAGAAAGCCGCTTGCGGCTAACGCGCTTCAGCGCGGCCCGAAGGGCGAACGAAGTGAGTAATGCTCATTTTCAGTAAGTAAACTCCGCTTCTTCGGCTGTTTTTGCCTTGTCTTACCCGCCTCGCCTACGTTTTCAGCGGCCTGCTAGCGGTGCAGGAGCAAAAGCCGAGGCTTGCGGCGCGCTGGGTTGCCCGCAAACGAGGCGCGCCGCCAGGCGAGGCGGCGCGGGAGGCTTGCGTCAAGCGTTAGCGGTTGCTGCTCTTGAGGGTTCGCAGGTTGTCGATCACCGACTCAAGGGCACGATCGAACAGTAGGGTGTCGTTGAGCAGGCGGATCGCGTCGCGACGGAATTCGATGGCCAGGCCCATGCGGGTTTTCTCCAGCACCTTCATTCCGGTTCGATTGACGAAGATGTACTTGCCGGTGGGCTTGATGATCGCCGCCAGCTTGCAGCGGAGCTTGTGCTCCTCGTCTTCCTGGAATTCCACCCAACTGCCCACCCGCAGGTTGTCCACCTGCGTCAGCGCTTCGTCGTTGTCGGCGAGGTTGATCTCCGGCTCCTGCTCGCGGCTTTCGCCGGGTGCCAGCAACATGATTTCTTCCACCACCTCGATCATGGCTGGCGCAGGTGGCTCGCTGGCTGGTTTCGATGGTGAGGGCTCGAATCGTCCGCCAGTGATGGCGGCTGAGGGGGGCGGTACCGCGACGGGCGCAGGCTGTGCGCTCGGCTGATCGAACTGCTGCAACGCCTGTACATGCAGCGCTTCGAGCTGCGTGAAGAACTCGCCTGTGGAGAAGGGATCGAAGGCGGCGCTGACCAGGCCTTCGCGCAGTGCCTTCAGCAGGCTGGGCACCAGTTTCAGCAGGCGTTCGCGGGATTCGGGATCGTCATGCGGAGCGACGCTCCAGATCAGATCGTCCATGGTCGCCAGCGCGGCATCCCATTGCTCGGACTGGGTGCCATGCTTGAGGCAGGTCAGCAGCAGCACCTTGCTCCAGGCTTCCTGCAGCAGGCGAACCACGACCTCCGGAAGCGTCTTGCCAAGCAGGCGTTCGTTCAATACCTGCTCGACTTCCTGGCGCGCCATCTCTGCCTTGGCGCGGCCCTCTTCAGCGTCGCGGGTGCGCTGTTCGAGCAGCTCGCTGCGGCGGCGCTCGTCGCCGGTGAAGGCCAGGAAGTCGGCGAGCAGCTCGGAGAAGATTCCGGGATCGTCGACGAAGTCGTTGAGCAGGCGTGCCACCACCTGTTCGATCTTCTGGTAGAGACTGTCGCGCTGGGCTTCGTCCTGATCGCCCCAGCCCATGGCTGCGGTGGCGATCTCGTTGAGCAGGCGACGGGCTGGATGGCTGCCACGGCTGAAGAAGGACTTGTCCAGCACGGCGACCTTGAGCAGCGGGATCTGCAGGCGGCCGATCAGGGCCTTGAGCGAATCCGGCAGGGTGCGGTCGTCGAGGATGAACTCGAACAGCATCGAAACCAGGTTGATGACGTCTTCGTCGACCTCGCCAACCACGCGCGACTTGCCGCTCTTGGCGCTGACCTTGTGCAGCAGTTGTTCGAGCTGGCCCTGCAGGTCGAAGTCGTCGATTAGCTGCGGCGTACGCGCCTGCATGTGCGACAGCAGGCGCATCAGGTCGCCGCTGGAAATGGGTATCGCATCGCTGGGGATACTGCGTGCGGGCAGGGCGCTGCCGCGCAGTTCCGAGAGCAGGCTCTGGAGAGCGCCGAAGGCTTCGTGCATGCCGACATCCTCGGCGTGGCTTGCGGAGTCGCCGTAGGTTGCGCTCGAGACGCCACCGGTCGTCGCTGCCGGTGCATGCCGCTGGCTACGACGAGGCGGGGCCGACTGCAGTTCGGGCAGGATGCCCGCGCCAATCAGCGTCTGGTTGGCTTCGGCATAGAGCTGGTCGAGATCGGCCAGCACATAGCGCTCGAAGAGCTTGAGGATGATCAGCTTGACCTTGATTTCCACACCCAGGCTGCGGCACGACTCGAGAAAGTACTGGCACAGCGCCTGCGGCCCGAGCGGGTTGCTCTTGTCATCGAGCTTGCGGCTCACTAGCGCGTTCATGCGGGTGGTCAGGTGGGTGAGCGGAAGGGCGGCGCGGCTGGTGACCTTGGTGACCATGGTGTCGATGGCGACCGACTCTTCGAGTTCGTCGTTCTGTACCAGTGTCAGGTTGTCGAAAGAGAGGTTTTCCGGCTCCGCCGGCTTGCCTATTTCATACTGGTTGAGCCGTGCGAACGACTCGAAGATCTGCTGCAGGAAGCCGCGTTCGATGCTGCGGCGCTTCATGCGCAGGTCGCGCATGGCTTCGAAGAAGGCATTCTGCTCGGCATTGCTGGTGGCGCGGTCGGCGATTTCGAACAGGGAATCGTCGGCGTTGTCGAGCAGAACCTGCAGCGCCTGGCGCAGCTGTTGGGCGGCCTTGTCGCGCACGCTGATGAGTGCGACCGGCAGCCGGCCAGCCGGTGAAGCAGGCTTCTCCGGAACGGCCTTCAGGTGCACCACTTTCGCATCGGTTCGCATCGAGACTCTCTCCCTGCGGTCAGCTGCTGTCGGCAATCGACAACGCCTAGCATGCCGCTGATGGCTGATAGGGGCAATGGAAAAGAATCAGCCGGCGCGGGTGGCCCCTTGGCGATTCAGCGTATTGCCAGCCGATCAGACAACGATCGTTCTAAAATTCTGAAGTTCGAGAATTCGCCATTTCGCTGGCGTCAATTTCTGACAGCATTATAAGCATCCTGTCCATCAGCCTAGCGTGCATTTGCCCTCGGACATGACCCAGCTCACACATAGCCCCGGCTTTTCCTACGGACGGTCGTGAACAGGGTGCAAAGGGCCGCTCCAGCGCCTGCGCCTTTTCCCAAGCGAGCCTCTATAATCGCGTCGAATTCCACCGGAGCCTGCCTGTGACCAATCTCGTTATCGCCGATCTTGGCGCTGAAATCGAAAGCAATGTTCGTCGTGCGCTGGCCGAGGATATCGGCACGGGTGACATTACCGCGCAGCTGATCCCCGCGGAGCGCCTGGCGCATGCCTCGGTCATCACTCGCGAGCGAGCCGTCATCAGTGGTTCGGCCTGGGTGGACAGCGTGTTTCGGCAGCTCGATCCGCGTGTTGCGGTGCACTGGCAGGTGGTCGATGGCGAGCAGGTCGAGGCGGGCCGGGTATTGTTCCAGCTCGAAGGGCCGGCGCGTGCGCTGCTCAGTGGGGAGCGCACGGCGCTGAACTTCCTGCAGACCCTGTCCGGTGTCGCCACGCGCTGCCGCCACTATGCCGATCTGGTGGAAGGCACCGGCGTGCGCTTGTTGGATACCCGCAAGACCCTGCCCGGGCTGCGTCTGGCACAGAAGTATGCGGTGACCTGTGGCGGTTGCCACAACCACCGGATCGGCCTCTATGACGCGTTCCTGATCAAGGAAAACCACATCGCCGCCTGTGGCGGTATCGCCGAGGCCATTGCCGCCGCGCACCGGATCGCGCCGGGCAAGCCGGTGGAGGTGGAAGTGGAAAGTCTTGGCGAGCTGGAACAGGCGCTTGCGGCGGGGGTGGACATCGTCATGCTCGACGAACTCAGTCTGGATGACATGCGCACGGCGGTCGCCATCAATGCCGGCCGCGCGAAGCTGGAGGCGTCAGGCGGGATCAGCGACGAGACCCTGCGCAGTATCGCCGAAACCGGCGTGGACTATATCTCGATCGGAGCCCTGACCAAGCATGTCCAGGCGATCGATCTGTCGATGCGCCTGGCCCAGTGATCGGGTGAGGTGAATGGCGGCAGGCGAGGGCTTGCCGCGATGGTGTCAGGGCCGGCTCTTCAGGCCGAAGTTTTCATGCAGTGTGCCGGGCGTGTCGTCGCTCTTGGGGGCATAGTCCTTGGGCGGCTCGGTAAAGGCTGGCGAGGACAGGCGCTCGCGATGAGAAGGGCTCTCTTCGCTGTGCAGGGCGGCGAGCAAGCGCTGGCGGGTCTGTTCGTCGAGCGCCAGTTTGTCGGCCCCTTCGGACAGGTGATCCTGGATGTCCTGGTAGCTGTTGGTGAGCTTGCGCAGCAGGCTCGCCGTGGTGTTGAAGTGGGTCACCACTTCACTCTGATAGGTATCGAAGCGCTCTTGCAGATCGTCCACCTGACGCTGTGTGCGATTGGGTGCGCTGTTGCGAGCCACCAGGAAACCTATGGCGATGCCGACGATGACGCCGACGATCGGGAGCAACCAGGTCGCGAGGGTCTGTTCCACGAGTCCTTCCTCTATATAAAACGGCTGTGCTGTTCAGGTCATGAAAATCCAGGCGTGGTCACGAGCAGGCCGACAACAGCCGAAACGCGCTGCGTCCCGGTACTGCATCACCCGACGCGGTGGTTTTTCAACCGCCTGATACGTTAACGTCTCCTACCTGCCCTGTATACCGTGACGCGATGCGGCGGTCACCGGGCTGCTTAAGCAAGACGAGTCGACTTCATCCAAGGTCACGGAGTTCATTTTGTTGAAACGCGAAAGCCCCATCACCTTCGAAGGTCCCGCCGGTGTGCTGGAAGGCCTCTACCACGATCAGTCCGATGCCCGCGGGCTGGCGTTGATCTGCCATCCCAACCCGGTCAAGGGCGGGACCATGCTGAACAAGGTAGTGTCCACCCTGCAGCGCACGGCGCGTGATGCGGGATATGTCACCCTGCGTTTCAACTACCGTGGCGTAGGAGGCAGCGCGGGCATACACGACATGAACTTCGGCGAGGTCGATGATGCCGAGGCGGCGCTGGCCTGGTTGCAGGCACAGCACCCGGAGTTGCCGCTGACGCTGCTGGGGTTCTCCTTCGGCGGCTTCGTCGCGGCGGCGCTGGCCGGGCGTATCGAAGCGCGTGGCGGTTCGCTGGATCGATTGTTCATGATCGCCCCCGCCGTGTCGCGGCTGGCGGACCAGCCGCTGGCCGAGCGGTGCAGCATGGCCATCATCCAGCCCGAAGAGGACGAAGTGATCGATCCCGCTTCGGTATTCGCCTTTTCCGAAGCCTTGCAACGCCCCCACGAGCTTTTGAAAGTGGCAGAATGCAGCCACTTTTTTCACGGCAAGCTGGTGGAGCTCAAGGAGCTGGTGGCGCCGCGGCTGGCTGGTCCGGCTGGGTGAGTCGACTGGCAGGGCGGATGCAGTGCTCGGCCTCGGCCATGGTGCTCACGCCGCCTGAGATGAACGCGGCCTTCGCCTGATCCGTCCTCACCGCTTTCAACGGCTTTGCCTTGCCCTGTGCAATGACTGAATCGAGATGATGTTATGAATACCCGAATCCTTACCGGCATCACCACCACGGGGACGCCGCACCTGGGCAATTACGCGGGCGCCATTCGCCCGGCCATCGTCGCCAGCCGCGCCGCCGATGCCGATTCCTTCTACTTCCTGGCCGACTATCACGCGCTGATCAAGTGCGATGATCCGCTGCGCATCCAGCAGTCTCGCCTGGAGATCGCCGCCACCTGGCTGGCGGCCGGGCTGGACGCGGATCGGGTGACCTTCTATCGACAGTCGGACATCCCGGAAATCCCCGAACTGACCTGGTTGCTCACCTGCGTCGCGGGCAAAGGGCTGCTCAATCGGGCTCATGCCTACAAGGCATCGGTGGACAAGAACCTGGAACAGGGTGAAGACCCCGATGCCGGCGTCAGCATGGGCCTGTTCAGCTATCCGGTGCTGATGGCGGCGGACATCCTGATGTTCAACGCGCACAAGGTGCCGGTCGGTCGCGACCAGATCCAGCACGTGGAAATGGCGCGTGACATCGGCCAGCGCTTCAATCACCTGTTCGGCAACGGCAAGGAACTGTTCACCCTGCCGGAGGCGCTGATCGAGGAGAGCGTGGCGACGCTGCCGGGGCTGGATGGTCGCAAGATGTCCAAGAGCTACGACAACACCATCCCGCTGTTCGCCAGTGCCAAGGAACTGAAAAGCACCATCGCGCGCATCGTCACCGACTCGAAGCTCCCCGGCGAACCGAAGGATCCGGACGCTTCGCACCTGTTCACTCTCTACCAGGCGTTCGCCACCCCGGCGCAACTGGCCGAATTCAGGAGCGACCTGCTGGCCGGTCTGGCCTGGGGCGAGGCCAAGCAGCGTTTGTTCCAGCTGCTCGACGACGAGCTGGGCGAGGCGCGGGAGCGCTACCATGCGCTCATCGCCAAGCCCGGCGATCTGGAGGACATTCTCCAGGCCGGCGCCACGAAGGCGCGCCGGATCGCCACGCCGTTCCTTGGCGAACTGCGCGAGGCGGTGGGCCTGCGCAACTTCCGCAGCGCGGTGCAGGACACGGCCGCGGTGAAGAAGAAGGCCGGCAAGACGGCCCGCTTCGCCAGCTTCCGCGAGGCGGATGGCAATTTCCGCTTCCGCTTCTTCGCCGCCGATGGTGAGGAGCTGCTGCTCTCGCGCCCGTTCAGCGACCCCAAGGCGATCGGAGCCTGCAGCCAGCGGCTGATCGCCGAGGGTGTCGATGCCCTGGAGCTGCGCACGGACGAGGCTGACCGTTTCACGCTCTGGCTGGACGGCGAGTGCCTCGCCGAAAGCCCGGACTACGCCAGCATCGAACTGCTCGAAGCGGCGATGCTGCGTTTGCGTCAGGCGCTCGCGACGCTCGCCGCGTAGCCGACCGATTCTCTGCCGAACCGGTTCGCGGCCACCCGCGAACCGCCTGACAGGCTCGGCGACCTCTGGCCTTGATGGAGACCTTGCTTGAACGATCTGCGTAAATTGCCAACCGCCGAGGGCGCCGCTAAAGTGTCCGCCCCGTTTTACTATCCAGACTCCGCCATGACCCCTCTCGAGCGCTACCAGGCAGACCTGAAACGTCCCGACTTTTTCCATGATGCCGCCCAGGAAAATGCGGTGCGCCACCTGCAGCGCCTGTACGACGACCTGGTAGCCGATGAGCGCGGCAAGTCCGGGCTGTTCGGCAAGCTGTTCGGCAAGAAGCAACAGGAGCCGGTCAAGGGCCTGTACTTCTGGGGCGGTGTCGGGCGCGGCAAAACCTATCTGGTCGATACCTTCTTCGATGCGCTGCCATTCAAGCAGAAGACCCGCACCCACTTCCACCGCTTCATGAAGCGCGTGCACGAAGAAATGCGCACCCTCAAGGGCGAGAAGAATCCGCTGACCATCATCGGCAAGCGCTTCGCCGACGAGACGCGGGTGATCTGCTTCGACGAATTCTTCGTCTCGGATATCACCGACGCGATGATTCTCGCGACACTACTCGAAGAACTGTTCAAGAACGGCGTGAGCCTGGTGGCCACCTCCAACATCGTCCCCGACGGACTTTACAAGGACGGCCTGCAGCGTGCGCGCTTCCTGCCTGCGATCGAGTTGCTGAAGAAGCACACCGAGATCGTCAACGTCGACAGCGGCATCGATTACCGGCTGCGCGCCCTGGAGCAGGCGGAGCTCTATCATTTCCCGCTGGACGCCGAGGCCGAGCTGAGCCTGGAGAAGAGCTTCCGCAGCCTCCTGACGGAAAACTGCACGGTGCTGGAGAACGAGGCGCTGATCGTCGAGAACCGCGAGATCATCGCCCGCAAGGTAGCTAATGACGTGGCCTGGTTCGACTTCCGCGCGCTGTGCGACGGTCCCCGCAGCCAGAACGACTACATCGAGCTGGGCAAGATCTACGATGCGGTGCTGGTTTCCAACATCGAACAGATGAACGTGGCCAAGGACGACATGGCGCGTCGCTTCATCAACATGGTCGACGAGTTCTACGACCGTAACGTCAAGCTGATCCTCTCCGCCGAGGTGGAACTCAAGGACCTCTATGCCGGCGGCCGCCTGGAGTTCGAATTCCAGCGCACCCTCAGCCGTCTGCTGGAAATGCAGTCCCACGAATACCTGGCGCGGCCGCACAAGCCGTAGGGAAGCAGCTGGAAGCCTGAAGTAAGCCAGCGAGGCCCTACGTTCTTCCAGCTTCCAATCTTCAACCGCTCTTGTGCCGATACTGCTGCCGATACTGGTTCGGTGACAGGTCGGTGTGCTGGCGGAACAGGCGGGCAAAGAAGCTCGCGTCGTCGTAGCCCACTTCGTAGCTGATCGTCTTGATGCTCTTACGCGTGGTCGAGAGCAGGGTCTTGGCCGTTTCGATGCGCAGGCGCTGCAGGTAGTGCAGGGGCTTGTCGCCGGTGGCCGCCTGGAAACGACGCATGAAGTTGCGGATGCTCATGCCGTGTTCGCGGGCGACATCCTCGAAGCGAAACTTGTCCGCGAAATGCGTTTCGAGCCATTCCTGGATCTGTAATACGCGGGTGTCGAGGTGGAGCTTCTGGCCGCCGAAGCCGATTCGGCCAGGACAGTAGTTGCGCTGCACCTCGAACAGCACGTCGCGCGCCATGCCCTGGGCGATGTTCGCGCCACAGAAGCGCTCCACCAGATACATGTACAGATCGCAGGCCGAGGTGGTGCCGCCGGCGCAATAGAGATTGTCGCTGTCGGTCATGTGCTTGTCGGCGGTGAACTGCACCCGAGGGAAGCGTCGACTGAACTCTTCGGCGAAGCGCCAATGCGTGGTCGCTTCCTTGTCATCCAGCAGCCCGGCCGCGGCCATCCAGAACGCGCCTGTCGCCTCTCCGCAGATCGCGCTGCCTTGCGCGTGACATTGGCGCAGCCAGGGTAAAACCTGTGCGTACTTTCGGCAGAGTTCATCGAAGTTGCCCCAGAACGCCGGCAGGATCACGATGTCGGTGGCGCCCAGCGCGCCGTCCACCGCTATGCTGGTGCCACTGAAGGTCTGCACCGGCTGGCCATCGGGGCTCACCAGCAGGGTTTCGAACGCCGGTGTCAGGTCCAGGCCAAGCTGTTTGCCGTGGCGCAGGCTGGCCATGTGAAAGAAATCCTTGGCGTGCATCAGGGTGGAGGCGAAGACGCCTTCCGTGGCCAGGATGCTGATGTGCTTCAACGCTTGGGTGGTGCGCATACGCTGTTCTTATCGTTGTGATTGTGATGCCTTTCGGGGGTAAAACGGTCGCGAGACGGCTGGATCGTCTTATTTTTCAAGCGAGCTGTCTAGGGGGCTGTTGCCGTTTCGTCCATGACCGCGCCGAAGACCCTTTCATGATCCGCAGAACCAGAGGAGACGTAGATGACCGCTTCGCAAGGCCGTTACGCCAATGCCTTCACCGGCTGGGACGGCAGCCCCGCCGCGGCACGTGAGATGCAGAAGACGCTGGCCGCGCAGGTCCGGCTGGAAGACGATTTTCCGCCGTTGCGGCTGATTGCCGGGGTCGACGTGGGTTTCGAGGAAGGTGGCGCCATCACCCGGGCCGCCGTGGTGCTGCTGGACGCATTGAGTCTTGAACCCATCGCCCAGACGCTGGCGCGGGTCCCGACTTCGATGCCCTACATTCCGGGTCTGCTGTCGTTTCGCGAACTGCCCGCGGTGCTGCAGGCGCTCGAGGCGCTGCCGCACGTGCCCGATCTGATCTTCTCCGACGGCCACGGCATCGCTCACCCGCGCGGGCTGGGCATCGCCGCGCACCTGGGCGTGGTGACCGGCTTGCCGACCATCGGCGTGGCGAAGAAGATTCTCACCGGCCACCACGAGCCGCTGGGCGAGCAACGTGGCGACAGGGTCGAATTGCTGGACAGGGGTGGCCGGGTCATCGGCACGGTGTTGCGCAGCAAGGACAAGGTGCGGCCCTTGATCATTTCGCCGGGAAACCGCGTGAGCCTGGACACCGCGCCGCGACTGGTGATGCAGTACGTGACTCGTTATCGATTGCCCGAACCCACTCGCCTGGCCGATCGCCTGGCTTCGCGCCGGGATGAAAAGAAGCTGCCGAAAACCTGAGATCGACAGGGCCGTGGCGCTGGTGCGCTTGCAGCAGGCATCTGGCAGGCGATAGCCTGCGGGTTGCTGCGATCAAGGATCAGCCAGATGCAACTGGATACCGCGACAGGCTGGTGCCAAGGCATTCGCCATTGTCCGTCACCGAATTTCAACAAGCGCCCGGATGGCGAGGTTTCGCTGCTGGTCATCCACAACATCAGCCTGCCGCCGGGCTGCTACGGGACTGGCAAGGTCCAGCAATTCTTCCAGAACGACCTGCCGGCCAGCGAGCACCCCTTCTTCGAGACGATCTGCGAGCTGCAGGTGTCCGCGCATTTCCTGATCGAGCGCGATGGCGCCATTACCCAGTTCGTTTCCTGTCTGGATCGCGCCTGGCATGCGGGTGTGTCGCGTTTCGGCGAACGCGAGGGCTGCAATGACTTCTCCATCGGCATCGAGCTGGAAGGCAGCGATTTCGAGCCGTTCAGCGACGCGCAGTATGCCGCGCTGATCCCGCTGTGCCAGTTGTTGCAGCAGGCCTATCCCGCTATCACGCCGGAGCGCATCTGCGGCCACAGCGACATTGCGCCCGGCCGCAAGACCGATCCAGGGCCGGCATTCGATTGGCAGCGTTTGCGCATGGCTGGGGTCTCGAGTACCAATGAATTCCGATAGCAGGCCTTTGAAAAATGTAGGCGAGGCAGCCAGTGCAAGGCAAAAAACAGGCGAAACGTAGCGTAGCGAAGTAACAGCCGTAGGCTGGCCCGGAGGGCGAGCGCAGTGAGTCAAAAAGCGCAGTTTAGTGTTCTAAATGAGCATTTTGAGCCTGTTTTTAACGCAGCAATGGCAACGTAGGTAGTTTTTCAACGGCCTGATAGGGGGCGGATAGATGAGTTTTCTGGTGGTATTGCTGGTGCTGCTGATCGAGAAGCTCACCGACTGGAAAGACAACGCGCAGCACGACGGCCCCTGGCTGCGGGGCCTGGCCAGGATCGAAGCCAATCAGCGGGGCGAGACCTCGCCCTGGCTGGTGCTGGCGCTGACCGTGCTGCTGCCGGTGCTGCTGCTCGGCGCGCTGCTGCTGGCGCTGGAGCCGCTGGCATACGGCTGGCTGAGCCTGCCGCTGCATCTGCTGGTGCTGCTCTACGCCCTCGGGCGTGGGCATGCCAAGCGCGAACTGGGGCCGTTTCGCGATGCCTGGCGGCGAGGCGACAGCGAAGCCGCGGCGCTGGTGGCCGAGCGTGATCTCGGCCTGGCGGCGGCCGACCCGCGCAGTCTCATGGCGGCTATACAGGCGCACCTGCTATGGCGCAGCCATCAGGGTTTCTTCGCGGTGATCTTCTGGTACCTGCTGCTCGGGCCGATGGCTGCCCTGGCGTACCGCCTGCTTGCGCTGGCCACGGAACATTCGCAACTGGCCGGTGTGCGTGAACGCGCCGCGCAATTGCAGCACGCCTTCGACTGGCTGCCCGTGCGCGTATTGCTGGTGAGCTTCGGTCTGGTGGGGAATTTTGTCACGGTCAATCGGGTGCTGTTGCCCGAGCTGTTGAATTGGCACATCTCTGCTCGACAGCTGCTTGCGCAGGTCGGGCCGGCGGCTGCCGAAGCGGGCGAGGCCAAGGTGGAGGAGGCCGGGATAGAGCAGCTTGACGCTGTCGAAGGCCTATTGGTGCGCACACGCGTGCTCTGGTACGCGATCATCGCGATCTGGACGATTCTCGGCTGAGCAGTGGGAGCGCCGTCCGATCAGTGGCAAGTCGCCATTACCTTAAGTTACAAAAGTCACCCGGCGTATGTCGTATAACTCGACAGGCATCACACTCTGACGAGCCCTGCTGCAGCCTCGATGCTGCATGCAATACCAATAAGAATTGGGAGACGTCCTGTGCAAAGCCTCCTGTATCCCGCGGTCACGTTCATGAATCGCCTGAGCTTCGCCATGAAGTTCAGCCTCATCAGCGTGCTGTTCTTCGTTCCCATGCTGCTGACCAACTTCTATCTGGCGCGCGACTCGTATCGCGAGTTCGTCGGCACCCGCACCGAGCTGCAGAGCCTGGAGCTGCTGGGCACCGCGTTGCAGGTGCGACGTGACATGCAGGACTGGACGGACCTGGTCGAGATCGAGGTCATCATCGGACAGGCCGGCGATGATCAGGCGCTGCTGCGCAGGCTGAGCGAGGCCGAGCGAAAACTGGCCGCGGGTCTGCAACTGCTGGCCCCCGTCAGCGACGACGCTGCGCGGGCAGCCGAGTTCGAGAGTCATCTCGATGAGCTGAAAAACGCGCTGGGCGCCGCACAGGCCGAGCAGTCGCTGCAATCCAAGAGCGCCATGGCGCGCAAGCTACTGGGACAGACGCAGGTACTGATCAAGCTGATCGCCAGCCAGTCCGGCCTGAGCCAGGACGGCCAGCGCGACGTGCGCATGCTCGCCGAACTGCTCACCTCGGTAACGCCGGCCATCACCGCCACGCTGGGCCAGGGCCGGGCGGTCGGCTCCTTCAGCTTCGGGCAGGGTTATCTCAACTCCGATGCCAGTCATCAGCTGGACAGCCTGCTGCTCGAGCTGGAGAAGCAGCAGGCGCAATACGGCGCGCAACTGCAGGACGCGCTCGCCGGTGGCAGCGCCGCGCTGGCGCAGCTGGCCGACCAGGCCGCCGTCAGCCGCGACTCCCTGCGCGACAGCGCCGACATCTTCCAGGATCGGGTCATCCTGGCCGACTCGCTGAGCGAACCCTGGGAACAGTTCTACGAGCTGATCTCGACCGAGATGGCGAAAACCTATCAGCTGAACGACGCCATCCTGGTGCTGCTCGACGAGCAACTGGCCAAGCGACTGGATGAAAAGCGCCTGTTGATGACGCTGCTGCTGGCGGCCCTGGCATTGTTGTTCGTGCTGGTGGTGTACCTGTACAGCGCCTTCTACGTCTCCACCCGCGCCTCGCTGCGTGACCTGGGCGGGATCATGGACCGGGTCGCCGATGGCGACATGACGGCGCGCTTCCAGGTGCGCAGCCGTGACGAGCTGGGTGAGCTGGGCCAGGTGTTCAACGTCACCGTCGGCAAGATTCGCGAGCTGATCGAGCGGGTCGGGCAGACCGTCGGCGAAGTCGAGCGCCAGGCGAGCCGCGTCGAGCAGGTTTCCGGGCAGAGCAACCAGACGGTTTCCGAGCAGCGCGGGCAGATCGAACAGATCGCCACCGCCATGAACCAGATGTCGGCGACCGCCCAGGAGGTCGCCACCAGCGCGGCGGCGGCGGTGGGCAGCGCGCAGAGCGTCAATCAGGAAACCCGCAGCGGTGGTCGGTTGATCGAGACCCAGGTTGCCGGCATCGAACGGCTGGCGAGCGAGATCGAACAGTCGGTCGGCGCGATCAACCAGCTGGCCAGCGACAGCCAGGCCATCGGCCAGGTGCTGGATGTGATCAAGGGCGTGGCCGAGCAGACCAACCTGCTGGCGCTCAACGCGGCGATCGAGGCGGCGCGCGCGGGTGAACAGGGGCGCGGATTCGCCGTGGTGGCCGACGAGGTGCGCAACCTGGCCCGGCGTACCCAGCAGTCGACCGAGGAAATCGAAGCGATGATCGCGCGCCTGCAAGGCGGCGTCGGCGCGGCGGTGAAAACCATGCATGCCAGCCATGCGCTGGCCGAGGAAACCGTCGGCCAGTCCGCGCAGGTTCAGCAGGCGCTGGAAAACATCCTCGGCGCCGTCGGCGTCATCGTCGATCAGAATCAGCAGATCGCCACCGCCGCCGAGGAGCAGACGGCGGTCGCCCACGACATCGACTGCAACATCGTGGCGATCAACGAGGCCGGGCAGCGTACTGCCGAAGGCGCGGGGCATACCGAGCAGGCCAGCCATGAGCTGAGCGCGCTGGTGGCGCAATTGCAGCGTCTGATCGGTGCGTTCCGCGTGTAACGGTCAGCACTCCCAGCCGAACAGTTCGCAGCTGTTCCGATGGCTGGCCTCGGCCAGCGCCTCGGGGGTGATGCCGCGGATGGCGGCCAGCTCGCGGCAGATGTCCGGGAGGAACTCGGGGCTGTTGCGCTGCCCGGCATGGCTGTGCGGAGCGATATCCGGGGCGTCGGTTTCCAGCACGATGGATTCCAGCGGCAATTGCCGCAGCACGCGATGCATGCGGTGCGCCTGGGGCCAGGTGCCGGCCCCGCCGAGCCCCAGCTTGTAGCCGAGCCGGATGTACTCGCGGGCTTCCTCCCAACTCCCGCTGAAGGCATGGGCGATCCCGCCGCGCTTGAGCTTGTGGCGCTTCAAGGTGGCGATCATCGCTGCATGGGCGCGGCGTACGTGCAGCAGCACCGGCAGCTCGAATTCCTCGGCCAGCGCCAGTTGCGCTTCGAGCAATCGCTGCTGGCGTTCCTTGTCGGGGCCTTCGATGTAGTAGTCCAGGCCGATCTCGCCGATGGCGCAGAGCTTTTCCGCGCCCCGCAGCCGCTCCAGCCAGTCGCGCAGAGTCCCGAGGTGCGCGGGCCGATGATCCTGGAGAAACACCGGATGCAGCCCCAGCGCCGCATGGACCTGGGGTTCGTCGCACGCCAGTTGCCAGACACGTTGCCAGTTGGCTTCGTGCACGCCGAGCACGACGATGCGTTCCACGCCGGCTGCGCGGCAGCGGGCCAGCACCTCATGGCGATCCGGGTCGAAGGGCTCGAAATCCAGGTGGGTATGGGTGTCGATCAGCGGCACGTCGGGTCCTTCTCTTTCGGCAAGGGCGATAGCGTATTGCGGAGCTGGCGTCTGGTCAGCGCTGTTCTTCCTCTATCTGGATATCGCTGACGCCCAGCTCGGCGATGCGGCTCTGCTCGCTCGGACAGCGTGGAATTTCCCAGGGCGCATCGATCACGGCGCCCGGCTCCCTGACATGATGCAGGAGAATTTCCAGTTCGGCCTGCTCCAGGACGGGTTCCTCGAAGGATTCGAGCGTGATCGAGGCGGGCTCGCCATTGATGCGGTAGTGGATGCGGTAACGCTTGAGCTCGGTCATGACGGCACCTCGCGGCGGTGGTACTGCATCCGACCGCGATAAGCCGCTCAGGCTCCCTTGTGTCGCTTCTCCGCAGCGAGCAACGCAGCCTTGCGTTCCAGGTCCCAGCGATAGCCGGTCAGGGCCTGGTTGGCACCGACCACGCGATGGCAGGGCACCAGCAGCCCCACCGGATTGCTGGCGCAGGCACGTGCGACCGCGCGGGCATGGCTGCCGAGGCTTTGCGCGAGTTCGGCGTAGCGCCGGGTCTCGCCTGGCGGAATCTGCTGCAATGCCTGCCAGACCCGAAGCTGGAAGGCCGTGCCGCGCAGATCCAGCGGCAGGCTGCTGGCTCGGGCCGGTTCTTCCAGTTGTGTGACGATCGTTTCCAGCCAGTCGCCGAGGCCGGCTTGATCGCGCTGCAGTTCGGCCGCCGCGAAGCGGCTCGCCAGCTCGGCCTGCAGGGCTGCTTCGTCGTCGCCGAACAGCAGTGCGCAGATGCCGTTCTGGCTACCCGCCACCAGCAGAAGGCCGAGCGGGCAGGAGCTGATGGCATAGCGCAGCGTCTCGCCAGCGCCTCGCGTTCTGCGCTGTGCCGGGCTCATCGCTGCTGTCGCCTGATATGCGCCGCGAGTGCCCGAATAACCCGCATCGAGCGCTGCGCTCAATACCGAATCGGCACCCGGTAGCCGCTCTTCCAGGCGCTCGCGCCGCCGCGCGCTGGCCCATGCGTGCGGCGTCAGACCGGTACGCGCCTTGAAGGCGCGCGCCAGATGCGAGGAGGAAACGCCGATGCGTGCGGCCAGTTGTGTGAGCGTGGGTGTTTGCGGCGCCTCGTCGATCAGGCGACAGGCGGCGACGACCAGCGCATCCAGTTGCTCGGCCGGGCTCTGTCCCTGGGGCGAGCAGCGTCGGCAAGGGCGGAAGCCCGCCGCCAGCGCGGCCTCGGCGTTGGCGTGGAACGTCACGCCTTCACGCTTGGGGCGACGCGCGGGGCAGCTCGGGCGGCAGAAGATGCCCGTTGATTGCACGGCGAACACGAAGCGTCCATCGAAGCGCGCGTCGCGTTCGCAGAGGGCTTGCCAGCAGCGTTCGGTATCGAGCATTGCGGTGCTCCGTTGGGGTGTGTGTTGAATTGTCGATCCTGTGCTGCGCGATGCCAATCCGTTGTGCGCTTTCAAACTTGCGGCCGAGCATGGAAGGCCAGTGGGGATTACCGTAACCTGCAGGCCTGCTTAGCTGAGAAGGGACTTGAAGTCGCCGATGAAAACACCAAAACGACTCGAGCCGCTGGTCGAGGATGGGCTGATCGACGAGGTGCTGCGGCCGCTGATGAGCGGCAAGGAGGCGGCGGTATACGTGGTGCGCTGCGGTGATGAGTTGCGTTGCGCCAAGGTCTACAAGGAAGCCACCAAACGCAGCTTTCGGCAGGCCGTGAAATATCAGGAAGGCCGCAAGGTGCGCAACAGCCGCGACGCCCGGGCAATGGCCAAGGGCTCCCGGCATGGCCGCAAGGAGCGGGAAGAAAGCTGGCAGAACGCCGAGGTGGCAGCCCTGTTCCGCCTGGCCGACGCCGGTGTGCGGGTACCCAAGCCCTATGACTTTCTCGACGGCGTGCTGCTGATGGAAATGATCGAAGGCGAGGACGGCGATGCGGCGCCCCGTCTCAATGACGTGGAATTGCACCCCGACGATGCGCGCGAATTCCACGCTTTCATGATCGGCGAGGTGGTGAAGATGCTCTGTGCCGGCCTGGTGCACGGCGACCTGTCCGAGTTCAACGTGCTGCTCGACGAGCACGGCCCGGTGATCATCGACCTGCCGCAAGCCGTGGACGCCGCGGGCAACAACCATGCGTTCGAGATGCTCGAGCGCGACGTCGGCAACATGTCGGCCTACTTCGGCCAGTTCGCACCGGAGCTCAGGTACACCCGTTACGCCAAGGAAATGTGGGCGCTGTATGAGGACGGCAAGCTGACGCCGGATACCGAGCTGACCGGTGAGTTTGCTGAGCCGGAAGACGCAGCGGACCTTGATGCAGTGATGCGCGAGATCAAAGCCACTCTGGCTGAACAGGCGCGCAAGGAAGCCCTGCGCAACGCGACGGACGAACCTAGCGACGAGCCGCCGACACCACCTTGGATGCGTAGCTGATCGAAAAAGCAAACCTGGTTCGCCCTGCGCGTTTTCGTAGGAGCGAGGGGGCGCCGAGTCCTTGCTCGCGAACCGCGGACGGTTGTGGGGATTCAGGAAGCGCTTCGCCAGGTAGGAAACAGCATCCCCCTGACGCCTGCGAGTGGGGGCTGTGACGTCCGACTTTGACATGGCTCGGTAGCGACATCACCACGCCGAACGCCTGGCCCAGCCACTCGAAGAGGCTTACATCTGCAGGTGCTTTTCCTGGCGAGCTCGATGCCGGCCGGGTGGCCGAATGAATCGGCCCTACGGGGGCTGTAGGGCCAAACTTGTTCGGCCGTTGTTCAGGCGTACTGGTTCGCTGTAAAAGATGCCTTGTTGCCCGGTCTCCAGTACTCCGGGCGGCTTACGGACCTGACCCGCCGATGCTCTGCGTGGCATTCGGATCCATTTCCCAGCCGCCGCCCAGCGCCACGAACAGCGCGACCTGCGCCGTCGCCAGCGCGGTGCGGCCCTGCAGGACTTGCTGTCTTGCCTGCAGCGAGCCGCGCTGGGCATCGAGCACTTCGTTGAGGTTCGCCTCGCCCAGCCGATAGCTTTTCTGCGCCAGTTCGTAAGCGAGCTGGCGATGGCGCAGGGTGGTGCGCAGCGAAGTCAGGCGGCGCTGTTGTCCATCGATGCGGACCAGTGATCGCTCGACTTCCTCCAGGGCTTCGGCCAGGGCCTGCTGGAAGCCGAGGTACGCGCTTTCGCCCTCGACATCGGCCAGCTCGACGGCTGCGCTGCGCCGCCGGTAATCGAGAAAGGGCAGGCCGAAGGTTGCGCCGAGGCGGGCAAAGTTCGAGGCCGAAGAAAAGGCATCGCCCAGTGCCAGCCCGGAGCGCCCGACCGCTGCCTGTACCGCCAGTGTCGGAAACATATCTCGGCGAGCGGCCAGCGACTGCAGTTGTGCGGCCTCTAGCTGCGCTGCTTCGGCGATCAGATCGGGGCGGCGGCGCAGCAAGTCCAACGGTTGCCCCGCTGGAATGGCCTGCTCTGCCAGTGGCACCCGTGCCGAGGTCGTGAGCTGGTGCGCGGTGCTGCCTGGCGGTTCGGCGAGCAGCGTATCCAATGCCAGCCGTGCTTCGGCCAGATTGATGTCCAGTTCATCGAGGTCCGCTTCCAGCGAAGCCCGTTCGGCGGCGCTGGCCTCGACATCCAGACGGGTAACCTCGCCGGCCTCGAACAGTGCGCGGGCGATACGTTCGAGCCCCGCCGCCAGTTCGATGCCTTCGACCAGCAGCGCACGCTGGCCTTCCAGTGCGCGCAGTTGCACGTAACCTTGCGCGGTGTTCGAGGCGACCGCCAGCCGCGCGGCGATGGCTTGTGCCTGGGCCGAGCGAATCTGCTGTCGTGCGCTGTCGGTCCGTGCCCGGGTGGCGCCGAAGATGTCCAGCTCCCACGTGGCCTGCAGCGCCAGTTCCCAGCTGTCGAAGGTGATCACGTCATCATCCGGGACGAACTCGCCGATGGGGGTGTCGGGATTCGGCTCGTTGTTGTTTTCGATCCACTGACGGCTGGCCGAACCTGGTAGATCGAAGGTCGGGAACAGCCCGGCGCGGGCCTGACGCAGCTGCGCCCGCGCGGTGTCCACGCGCAGCATTGCCAGGCGGATGTCGCGGTTGTTTTCCAGCGCCCGGCGCACCAGTTGGGTCAATGCCGGATCGTCGAATTGCTGCCACCAATCGGCTAGTGCCTCAGCGTCTGCCGGTTGCTCGCGCACGGCATGAAACCAGGATTCCGGCACGTCGGGCGCGGGCCGCTCCGGCACGCTGGAACAGGCGCCGAGCATCAGCGTCAAAGCCCAGGCCAGGGGCGTACGCGGCAATCGGCTCGGCATCAGGTTTCCTCCGGCTTGACGCGCATGAACACCAGGTACAGACACGGCACAGCCAGCAAGGTGAGCAGCGTGGCGAAACCCAGCCCGCCCATGATGGTCACCGCCATGTTGGCGAAAAACGGATCGAACAGCAGCGGCACCATGCCCAGCACCGTGGTGCCCGCGGCCATGACCACAGGCCGCAGGCGCGAGGCGGAGGCCTCGATGATGGCGGTCAGACGCGGGACCTCGTCGGCGATCTGTCGGTCGATTTCGTCCACCAGCACCACGGCATTCTTGATCAGCATGCCGGTCAGGCTGAGCAGCCCGAGCAGCGCCATGAAGCCGAATGGCTGACCGGTCAGCAGCAGGCCGAGGGTGACGCCGCACAACGCCATGGGCACTACCAGCCAGATCATCAGCGGCTGGCGAACCTTGGCGAACAGCAGCACCGTGACCAGGACCATTGCCAGGTAGGGCAGCGCCAGCGTGCTGGCCAGCGCCTGCTGGGCGTCGGAAGACTGTTCGTGATCGCCGCCCCATTCCAGCGAGTAACCGACCGGCAGTTCGATGCCCTCGATCAGCGGGCGCATTCGCTCGAAGGCGTCGTTGGTGTTTTCGCCGTCGCGCGGTTCGGCGCGGATGGTGATGGTGCGCTCACGGCCGTAGCGGCGAATCATCGATTCCTCGAACGCCGCCTCGATGCCATCGGCCACCTGCGCCAGCGGCACGTAGCTAGCCGTCGCCGGGCTCCAGATCAGCCTTTGCAACAGGTCGCCCGGCGCCACGCGATCTTCGGGTGTGGCGCGGAGCAGGATCGGGATCAGCTCGTCACCGTCACGGAACACGCTTGCCTGCTGCCCTTCGCTGGCCGCCGCCAACGCCTGCGCCACCTGCTGGCGGGTCAGCCCGGCATCGGCCAGGCGGTCCAGATCCAGTTGCGGACGCAGCACCGGCACGGGGGCACGCCAGTCGTCGCGAATGTTGAAGACCTGGCCCCGCTCCTGAAGGATGCGCTGGCCCTCGGCGGACAACCGGCGCAACTCATCCAGCTCGGGGCCGCTGATGCGCGCTTCGAGCTTGGCCTCGGCGTTGGGGCCGAACATGAATTGCGCGGCGGCGACATCGGCGGCTGGATAGCGACCCGGCAACGTCTGGTTCACCTCGCGCACCAGCCTGGCGATCACCTCGGCATCTTCGGTGCGCACCAGAAAGTGCATCAGGGCCGGGTTGGGCTGCTCCGGCGCATAAGTCAGCATGAAGCGCGACGCGCCCGCGCCGACGAAGGTGGAAACATCGGTGACGCCGTCGAGCCCCTTCAGGTAGCCCTCGACGTCCTCGGCGGTGCGGCTGGTTTCACGGATATGCGTGCCCTGCGCCAAGAACAGATTGACGTAGAACAGCGGTGTGCTCGAAGGCGGGAAGAAGCTCTGCGGGACCCGGCTGAAGCCCAGCACGCTGAGCACGGTGAGCACCACCAGCACCCCCAGCGTCAGCCAGGGCCGGGCGAGCACCGCGCCGGCAACGCGTCGGTAACGGTTGTAGATCGGGCCGCTGTAGGCCTCGTCGGCGTTGTGGGCTTCGTCCGCTTGCCTGTCGTCCTTGCGCTCCAACAGGTAGTGACCGAACAGTGGCACCACCAGCAATGCCAGCAGCCAGCTCAGCAGCAACGAGACGGCGATGACGAAGAACAGCGAGAACAGGAATTCACCTGTGGTGTCTTGGGAGAGGCCAATACCGGCGAACGCCAGGATGCCGATGATGGTCGCGCCGAGCAGCGGCCATTGCGTCTGCTGCAAGGTCTGGCGTGAAGCGTCGAGGATATTCATGCCACGCTGCTTCTGGATCAGCATGCCGTCGCAGATCACCACGGCGTTGTCCACCAGCATGCCCATGGCGATGATCAGTGCCCCGAGGGAGATGCGCTCCAGCTCGATTCCGGCCAGCCACATCAGCAGCAGCGTGCCGAGTACCGTCAGGAACAGCACCGCGCCGATGATCACCCCGGCACGCAGGCCCATCGCCAGGCAGAGCACGCCGACGACGATGGCCACCGAAAGAAAGACATTGAGCGCGAAACTGTTGACCGAGTCGTTGACGATGCGGTGCTGCTGGTAGAGCGGATGCAGCTCGGCCCCCAGCGGCATCAGGTGCTGCATGGCTTGCAACGCCGCTTCGACGCTGTCACCGACCTCGACGATATTGCTGCCGGAAATGCCGCTGATCCCGAGGGTCAGCGCCGGCTCGCCGTTATGGCGGATGATCTGGACAGGACGCTCGGCGTACTCGCGTTTCAATGTGGCGATGGAGCCCAGATCGACGCTTTGCTGGCCCTGGCCGACCGGTAGCGCACGCAGGGCATCCAGCGAATCGAAGGCGCCGGTGGGGCGAATGTGCACGAAGAACTCGCCTGCGCGCACACCGCCGGCCTCCACCGCGGCATCGGCGTCGCCGAGCGCCGCAACCAGTTCTTTCGGGGACAGACGCAGCGCGGCCAGGCGCGCCTGATCGACTTCCACCAGAATCCGCTCTTCGCGCACCCCGGCGATCTCCACCTGGCCGACGCCTTCGGCCGCGATCAGGCCGCGGCGCAGGTCCTTGGCTACTTCGTGCAGTTCCTGCAAGGTCAAGCCTTCGCCGGTCAGGGCGAAGAAAATTCCGTAGACGTCGCCGAAATCATCATTGACCAACGGCGGGTCGATGCCTGGCGGCAACTCCTGTCGGGCATCGTCGAGCTTGTTGCGCAGCTTGTCCCAGATCTGTTCGAGCTGATCGCCGGTATAGCGGTCCTGGATTTCCACGCGGATTTCGGCCTGGCCGATCATCGAGCGCGAGCGGATTTCCTTGATCTCGGCGAGCTCCTGGATGGCGCTTTCCAACGGCTCGGTGACTTCCTGCTCGACCTCGATGGCAGTCGCGCCGGGGTATTGCACCGTGACGATGGCTTCCTTGATGGTGAATTCGGGGTCTTCCAGGCGGCCCATCTCGAAGAACGCGACGGCGCCGCCGATCAGGCAGATCAGCAGCAACACCCAGATATTGACCGGCTTGCAGATGGCGTAACGGGCTACATCCATCTGCCTATTTCCGCCGTTCGGCTTTGACCGGCTGGTCTTCGGACAGCTTGCTGCCGCCGGCCACCACCACCAGCATCTGCTCGTTCAGATCGCCACTGACCACCGCGTGGTCCGCTTCGATACGCTCGAGGCGCAGGTCGCGGCGCCGGGCGTGACCGTCCACGACCAGCCACAGGTAATGGACGCCGTTCGGTGCCGTTTGTACCGCGGTGAGCGGTAGGCGAAAACGTGGCGGCGCATCCTCCTGCGCGGTAGGCGGGCGCTGCAGGCGAACCCGCATGGCCATTCCCGGCAGCAGGTTGTAGTCCGCCGGCGGATCGCCCTGCAGGGTCAGGCGATAGGTGCGCGAGCCTTCACGTGGCTGGGTGCTGTGTTCCTTGTAGGTCAGCGGCAGTGTCAGGTCGGCGATGATCAGCTCGCCCTCGGCCTGCAAGGTGGTGTTCAGCGGAATGTTCAGAGCGGCGGTCTCGGGCAGGTCGACCCTGACCTCGATGTGCTGGTTGTTCTGCAGTTCCAGCACGGGCGAGCCGTTGGCGACCACCATGTCCGGCTCGACCAGACGCCGCGCGACGACGCCGTCGAAGGGCGCATGCAGCGTGCTGTGGCCGATGTCGCGTCGGGCACTGTCACGTGCCACGCGCGCCGCTACCACGTTGGCCTGCAACGGTTCGACCGCCGCCGGCGCGAGAATCCCTTCGGCCAGCAAGGTGCGCTTGCGTCTCAGGTCCGCCTCCAGTTGACGCAGCCGCGCTTCGGCCTCGCGTAGTTGCAGCTGGTAATCGGTGGGATCGAGCTTGGCCAGCGGCTGGCCCTTTTTCACTCGCGTACCTTCGTCGACGAGGATGCGTTCGACGCGCCCGGGTACCTGAAAAGCCAGTTGTGTGGTGGTCACGCTCTCGACCACGCCTGGAAAGCGCAGGGTCTGCGGGCCGTGATCGATTCGTTGCAGCGGCTCGACGAAGGCCATGCGTGGCGGCACCTGCGCGGGATGCTCGTCATCGGCGCAGCCGGAGAGGATCAGCAGGGTGAGCAAGGCTGCGGTGAAGCTGAAATACGGTAGCGGGCCTCGAGGCGCTCGAAAAGATGGCGGCATCCATACTCCTGATTTTGGGCGAGCAAGGCGTCGCGATGACGCTGCGGCAGTTCTTGTAGAGCTCCGCTCCGGCTCGGGAGTTCGACCTGGACCGTAGTGACCGGCTGGTCAGTCGGTTGCCCGCGACAACGGGGCAAGGGTTCGCCCGGCTCCGATTGGGCGTATCATTGCCCGGGTACTAAGTAGCGTCAGCGCAGGAGAGAGTCGCAATGCAAGGTCAGCCACAGGTCATCGAGTATCTGAAAGAACTGCTGCGTGGAGAGCTGGCCGCGCGCGACCAGTATTTCCTGCACTCGCGGATGTATGCCGACTGGGGCTTCGCCAAGCTCTACGAGCGCATCAATCATGAAATGGAAGAGGAAACCCAGCACGCCGATGCGCTGCTGCAACGCATCCTGTTCCTCGAAGGCACGCCCGACATGACACCCGATGCGCTGGATGTCGGCCATACCGTGCCGGAAATGCTGCGCAACGACCTGGCGCTCGAATACAAGGTGCGCGCCGCGCTGGCCAAGGGTATCGACCTGGCCGAGCAGCACGGTGACTACGTGACCCGCGACATCCTCGCCCTGCAGCTGCACGACACCGAAGAGGATCATGCCTACTGGCTGGAGCAGCAGTTGGGGCTGATCGATCGCATCGGCCTGCAGAACTACCTGCAGTCGCAGGCGTAACGAAGAGGGCAAGCAGCGCGCGGGTGGAACCGTTTCGCTTGGACGTGATCGATATTCTGCAAGTGAATTCGACCGTCGAAGGGAATCGTATGAAATCACTGAAGGGACTGCTCCAGGGCGTCGTCGTCTTCGCCCTCTCGCTGGTGGTGCTGATGCTGGCCACCTATCTCATGGGCTATCACCGCGGCTGGGGCTATCAGCTGTTCAATGGCCTGATGATGCTGGAGATGTGCGTGATGAGCGCACTGATCGCCGCGCTGCTGTGGGGTGCCCGGCGGCACCGCTCCAGAGGTCGCCGTTCCGCCGCGAGGCGAGGCCTCGCGGCGAAGTAGGCGCCGGTCAGATCCGGAAGCGACTGACCATCGTCTGCAACTGAGTACCCAGGCGCGCCAGCTCGACGCTGGACGCCGCGGTTTCCTCGCTGGCGGCAGCGGTCTGCTCCGCAACGTCACGCACGTTCACCACGCTACGGCTGATCTCCTCGGCGACCGCGCTCTGCTCTTCGGCCGCGGTGGCGATCTGCTGGTTCATGGCCTGGATATTGGACACGGTGCGGGTGATGCTGGCCAGCGAGGTGCCCGCGCGACGCGCCAACTCGACGCTGCTGTCGGTGAGGCTGCGGCTCCCTTGCATGATGGCCGCGACCTGCTGCGTGCCGCCGTGCAGCGCGCTGACCAGTTGCTCGATCTCTTCGGTGGATTTCTGCGTGCGCTGCGCCAGTCCGCGCACTTCATCGGCCACCACGGCGAAACCGCGTCCAGCCTCACCGGCACGCGCGGCCTCGATCGCGGCATTGAGCGCCAACAGGTTGGTCTGCTCGGCCACGGCACGAATCACGCCCATCACGCTGCCGATCTTGTCGCTGTCGCTTTGCAGCGCAGTCATCGCCTCCGAGGAGCGGATGACTTCGCTGGCCATGCGCTCGATCTGCGTGACCACCTCAGCGACCACGCGGTCGCCGTCACGGGCTTCGACATCCGCTTCGGTGGCGGCCTGCGCCGCCTGCTCGGCGTTGCGGGCGACTTCGTGGACGGTCGCCGACATCTCGTGCATGGCCGTGGCGACCTGATCGGTTTCCTCTTTCTGGCTGTTGACGCCAGCGCTGGTCTGCATGGTGACCGCCGACAGTTCCTCGGCAGCGCTGCTGATCTGGCTCACGCCGTCACGAATGCCGCCGATCAGCTCGCGCAGGGTGACGCCCATCTGTTGGATGCCCCGCTGCAGGACGCCCAACTCATCGCGACGGGTGATCGCCGCGGTGGCAGTCAGGTCGCCCGAGGCGATGCGTTCGACGTCCGCCAGTGTGGTCCGCAGCGGCAGGATGATCTGCCGGCTGATCAGCCACGCCGCCAGGATACCGAGCAGCACGGCCAGCGTCGCGCTCAGGATGAGACGGTTGACGGCCTCGCTGCCTTCGATTTCCAGCCGTTCCAGCTGGTAGGTGTAGAGGGCGTCGCTCAGGCGCAGAATTTCCGTCTGATGGTCGATCATGCCCTGGCGCGCCGTGGCGATCGCCTGGGTCGCCGCTTCCAGCGATTCGATCGCCTTGCGGTACTCGGCCAGGACCGAACGGATCTGCTGCGCGGTGTCCCGGTTGGCTAGGTCGAGGCTGCTGCGCTGCCGATCGAGGGTGGTCAGGGCTCTGTCGAGCTGGGTATAGACCGCCTGGGCGTTCTGCGGCGTCGACGTCGTGATGAAGATCTGCAGCAGATACTGCGCGTGCTTCACCTCTTCCTTGACCTCGGCGATGGCGCGGTACTGCTCGAAGCGATGCTCGTTGTCCTCGGTCAGTTGCGAGATCCGTGCACTGGCCTGGGCGGTAAGTTCGTCGAGCCGGGTGGAGCTTTCACCAATGGTCTGGCTGGCGCCGTTGGCCTGGGCGTAGCCCTGGCGCATGTCGTTCAGCGAGCGTCGGAACAGCTCGTTGTAGCCGGCCTGCTCCTTGAGCATCGCCACATTGACCGGGTTCTTGAAGGTGTTGAGCAGCTTGGTCTGCTCGGACAGGTAGATTTCCAGCGTCTCGTCCACGCGGCCGCTGGTGGCTGCGTTGCCGTTGGCCAGCATGAGTTGCAGGCGCGCGATGCGCAGGTCCGTCAGGTTGTTGTTGAGCTGGGCGATCTGCGTCATCCAGCCACTGCGCTGGATGACGCTGCCGAGACTGCCCCAGCCGATCCAGGCCAGGATGAGCGTGAGGGCCAGGACAACGCCGAAGCCCAAGACGAGCTTGCGGCTTACGCTGATATTGCCAAACCAGTTATTCATGCGGGTACCGTAAAAACGTGACTATTGATTGAAGCGGGTTGATGAAAGCCTATCGACCGCGAAGGAACAGCTCCGCTGTCGGCACTGCTGTCACGAACTTGAGCGCGAAGCGAATAGGGCGTCACGTTCCAAGCACCTGTTCGGGTCATTGGTAATACCGTGTTCGGCGCCGATCGCACGCACACCACCGAGAGCACGGATGGCGGCACGGTCTGACAGGTCAGCGGCAACGAAATGGCGAACGAATCAACCGGACAGGCGTGCATGCAAGGCAGCCTATTCTTTTTCTTTGATGTTCAGGTGGCACGAGGAAGGGCGCAAGCCCGGGAAGCAAGGCGGCGTGATCGGGGCTGGACTTCAGCCTGGTCAGCGGTTCGGTTCGTGCGCGGAGCGCCTTGCAGGGCGGCAAGTCTAGTCGTCGTCGTTATAGGCTGCAACGAATTTTGGCAAGTGGACTTACCAGTGACATGGCGACGCAGCGAGCGACTGGCCGATCTGTAGAGCCGGCTATTCAGGGCGGTCATCGCCCTGCGCGAGATTGTCTCGCTTCTGACTCACCTCGTTCGCCCTCCGGACCAGCCTACGGCTGTTACTTCGCTACGCTACGTTTCGCCTGTTTTTGCCTTGCAGTGGCTGCCTCGCCTACATTTTTCAACGGCCTGCTAGACGCCGTCCCAATCTCGAATCAGACCACGGAACAGAGAGTCGATCAGCGCTGGGCTGCAGGCGGCCGGATCGAACAGCTCGGCATCGCGAGTCCAGTCGCTGAACAGCCCGACCAGCAGCGCATGCAGCGCCAGCGCCGCCAGGCGGGGCGTCATGCCCGGATAGAGACGCTCAGCGGCGTTTTCCAGCAGCTTTTCGCAGAGATCGATGAACTGATTGATGAACGCATGATGCCGTTCTTCCGCTTCGCGCAGTTCATCGGTGAATTCGCAGCGGTGCAGAAGGATAGTCATGATCCGACGCTTCTGCTCGTCGTAGGCCAATGCGCTGATTCCTTCGATGCACAGGTCCCGCAGCGCACGCAGTGGTTGCTGTTGAAGGCCGTTGCAAAGCCGCTCGGCCATCTGCTCCGGCGGCAGGCGTACCTGGTTGAGCATCTCGTGAAACAGGTGTGCCTTGTTCTGAAAATGCCAGTACACCGCACCACGGGTGACGCCCGCATCCCGGGCGATCTGGTCCAGGCTGGTATGGGCCACGCCTCGCTCCAGAAAGAGCTTCTCGGCGGAGCCCAGAAGGGCGATACGGGTTTTTTCAGCGTCTTCTTTGGTTCTTCGCATGTCCATCACCGCAGCGCCAGGGCTGCAGCCTTCGTAGCGTGGATTTCGTAGCGCCGCGTGCGCCGCGTTGAAACTTTACACGTTTACAATCGTCGTTGTATGTAACAGCATCTGGCCTTCACTGTAAAACGTCCGGGAATTCGGCGGCTTTTGCCGTTCGGAACCGGAATGTTTCTGCTTCGCGAGTTCTTCCCAATGCACCTTCGGCTTCTTCTGATACTGGGCGCGCTCAGCGCTTTCGGCCCTTTGGCCATCGACTTCTATCTGCCGGCTTTCCCGGTCATGGCGCGGGATTTCTCCACCGACGTCGAGCACATCCAGTTGTCGCTTGCTGCTTATTTCGTCGGCCTGGCGTTTGGCCAGTTGCTTTACGGCCCGCTGACGGATCGCTACGGCCGGCGCTGGCCGTTGCTGATTGGCGTGACGCTTTTCACCCTGGCGTCCCTGGCCTGTGCGCTTGCGCCAACGCTGGACTGGCTGGTCTCGGCGCGCTTCGCACAGGCGCTGGGCGGTTGCGCCGGTATCGTGGTGACTCGCGCCGTGGTGCGTGACAGCTGCGAGCCGGTGCAGGCGGCCAGGGTGTTTTCCCAGATGATGTTGGTAATGGGGCTGGCGCCGATCCTGGCACCGCTTGCCGGAGGCCTGCTGATGAATGCCCTGGGCTGGCAGTCGATATTCGTTTCGCTGACGCTGTTCAGTGCCGCCTGCGGAGCCGCCGTAGCGCTCTGGCTACCGGAAACGCTGCCGGCCGATGCGCCCCGGTTGCCCCTGAGCAGCACCCTGAGCCGGTACGTCGAATTGCTGCGCGACCGCGAGTTCATGGCTTTCGCACTCTGTGGCGGCGTGGCCATGGCGGGCATGTTCGCCTATATCGCCGGCTCGCCATTCGTGTTCATCGAGCTCTATGGCGTTCCCGCCGAACATTACGGCTGGCTGTTCGGCTGCAATGCGGCAGGTTTCATCCTGGTGTCGCAGATCAACGCGCGGCTGCTGCGCCTGCGCGGACCGGGGACATGGTTGCGGCGTTTCGTCTGGCTGTACTTTTCCAGCGCGCTGATGTTGCTGCTGATCGCCCTGAGCCAGCCCAAAGCGCTCTGGCCGTTGCTGGTTCCGCTGTTTCTGGGGATCGCCAGCCTTGGCAGCATCCTGCCCAACGCCACTGCTTGCGCGATGGCCGGGCAGGGGCGTCAGGCCGGTCTGGCTTCGGCCCTGATGGGTAGCCTGCAGTTCAGCGTAGCTGCAGGCGCTTCAGCCCTGGTCGGGGTGTTGCACGACGGTACGGCGGCGCCGATGGCGCTGGTCATTACCGTCTGCGCGTTGCTGGCCGCGAGCCTGGCCTGGTACAGCGGCCAACTGGTGCTGCCGGAGCGCGCCCGGTAGCACCATGCCGACGTAGCTGATCGAACCTTGCGCGAGGCTCAGTCGGCCAGCCGCGCGTCCAGGCTGTTCTGCGCCAGGCGCCGCGCCTGCTGTTCGGTCATGCCCAGGCTGTCGTGCAGGGCCATGAAGTTCTCCGTCACGTAGCCGCCGAAGTAGGCCGGATCATCGGAGTTCACCGTGACCTTAACGCCCTGTTCCAGCAGTTCAAGGATGTTGTGCTGGCTCATGTCGTCGAATACACGCAGCTTGGTATTGGACAACGGGCAGACGGTCAGTGGGATCTGCTCTTCGATCAGGCGGGCGATCAGTCTGGGATCTTCGGCCGCGCGCACACCATGGTCGATGCGGCTGACCTTGAGCAGGTCGAGCGCCTCCCAAACGTACTCCGGCGGACCTTCCTCGCCGGCATGGGCAACCGCGAGGAAGCCTTCGGCGCGTGCCTTGGCGAACACGCGCTCGAACTTGCTCGGTGGATGACCCACTTCGGAGCTGTCCAGCCCCACGGCGAAGAAGGCATCGCGGAATGGCATGGCTTGTTCGAGCGTCTTGAATGCGGCTTCCTCGGGCAGATGGCGCAGGAAGCTGAGAATCAGGCCGCTGCTGATACCCAGGAGTTCGCGTCCATCGGCCAGCGCATCGCTGATGCCACGCATCGCCACTTCGAAGGGAACACCGCGATCGGTGTGGGTCTGGGGATCGAAGAAGGGCTCGGTATGCACGACGTTCTGCTCTTCGCACTTCTGCAGGTAGGCCCAGGTCAGGTCGTAGAAATCCTGCTCGGTACGCAGTACATCGGCACCGCGGTAGTACAGATCGAGAAATTCCTGGAGATTGCCGAAGGCATAGGCGCTACGCAGGGCATCGACATCGCTCCAGGGCAGCGCGATCTTGTTGCGCTCGGCCAGGCTGAACAGCAGTTCGGGCTCCAGCGAGCCTTCGAGGTGCAGGTGCAGTTCGGCCTTGGGTAGGGCGTTGAGCCAGTCGTACATGGAGAGTCACCTCATCGGCCAGAAAATGAAAAACGCATTTAAGCATGCCGTGGTGCTTGACCCTAGCGTCGGGCGCGCTGCGCTGGATGGCAGTGGCTGAAATTTGAGCAGCACGCTGCAAGCGAGACCCGGCGCGGGCAGGGGCCGCTGGTCCCAAGGTTATCCACAGAGTTTTCCCCGCTATTTGCGGATAAGCCGGGAAATCACGTTTCCCTCCCGCCCAGGCTGTGCGCAACTCTCTCGGGAAGTGGATAAATACCTGTAATTCAGTGGCTTATGAGGCTGGGAAAAGTGTGTATGAAGACGCTGATCAAATAATGAGCGCAGGCTTGCAGGGCACGCCAGGCTTGACTGTTACGAGTTGCTCCAATGCTTATCCACAATCTCTTGCACAGCTATTGTGGACAACCGCGACGAAGGCGTGCCTGTTGAAGCCGCTCACTCTTCCCCGCGTTCCTGCACGAGTTGCAGCTCGCTGCGCCCGCGGCTGATATCGGCGATCAGCCGTTGCAGCGGCTCTCGTTGTGCTTCGGGGAAGGCCAGCAGCAGCTCTGCGCCTTCGGCATCGAAGGTTTCCTGCTCGATCAGCGCTTCGTGTTCGGCAAGACGTGCCTTGAGCAGCGCCAGTTCGGCGAAGCGGCAATGGCAGTGGCCGCGAATGCGCGAGACCAGTTCCATACGCTGGCCAGCCTGCAGGCATTTGGCGGTAGAGCCGCCATAGGCCCGGGCCAAGCCACCCGTACCGAGCTTGATGCCGCCGAACCAGCGGATCACCACCACTGCCACCTGATCGAAGTCCTGTCCTTCGATGGCTGTCAGCATCGGCCGTCCGGCGGTGCCACCCGGCTCGCCATCGTCGCTGAAACGGTATTGGTTGCCGACTTTCCAGGCCCAGCAGTTGTGAGTGGCGGTGGGATCGCTGACCGCCTGGATAAACGCCTGGGCCTCTTCGGCGCTCGCTACAGGAGCCGCCTTGGCAAGAAAACGGCTCTTGCTGATGACTTCCAGCAATTCACAGGGGGTGGCGAGGGTGAAGGGCATGGCGGGGCTGGCACAGGCGATGGCGAACGGGCGGCCATTGTAACGGCCCGGGCGCGGTGACGCCGCCTGCGTGCTATTCGGCGAGTGGGCTGAACTTCGCCGGCGACGCGGCCCCCTACCTTAGGAAGGCGCGATTATTTCGCGTGGACCTGCACTTCCAACGGAGGAAATTCCATGTTCAATTCCAGTTACCAGTCGTGCATCCAGGCTTGTTCCAACTGTGTGCTTGCTTGCGAAACCTGTGCGGCATCCTGCCTGCGCGAGGAAGACGTGAAGATGATGGCTCGCTGTATCGAGCTCGATCGCGACTGCGCAGATATGTGCGCGCTGGCCGCGCTGCTGATGACCCGTGACAGCGCCTATGCCAAGGCCTTCTGCAAGCTCTGTGCGCAGGTTTGCCGCGATTGCGCCGAGGAGTGTGGCAGGCATTCCCATGATCATTGCCAGGCGTGCGCGCAGGCCTGCCGTCAGTGCGCGGAAGAGTGCGAGCGGATGGCGGCCTGATTCGAGCCGGTGGTCGAGTTTGCTGGCTCGCGCCCTATTGGGCGAAAGCCGAGCCAGCAGCCGGCTATCAAGCCACCTGCATGTGCCAGGGGCCGAAGGGGTCCGGCAGGCTTAGCCAGCTTTCGACGCCCAGCGCCCATTCCTCGTCGCTCAGCAAACAGCCATCCAGTTCGCTGCGTAGCCGCTCGAAGTCGATGTTCTGTCCGATGAACACCAGTTCCTGCCGGCAGTCGCCAAACTCGCCTTGGCATTTGCCGAGTATCGCCGCGCGGCTTTCGGCCTCTTCGGGCCAGTGCGATTCGGGCGTGAAATGCCACCAGCGACCGGCATAGTCGTAACGCATCAAGCCACCGGCCTGCGACCAGCTACCGGCTTCCTCCAGACGGCTGGCCAGCCAGAAGAAACCCTTGGAACGCAGCAGCCGGCCGTTGCGCCACTCGTGGTTGAGGAAATCGAAGAAGCGTTGCGGATGGAAGGGGCGGCGGGCCAGGTAACTGCTGGAGGCGATGCCGAACTCCTCGGTTTCCGGAACATGTTCGCCACGTATTTCCTTGAGCCAGCCCGGCGCCTGGGCCGCCCGTTCGAAGTCGAAGCGGCCGGTGTCGAGGATGCGCTCCAGCGGCACCTGACCCATGCTCATTGGCAGGATCTCGGCGTGAGTATTGAGGCGGCCGAGGATGGCGCTCAGTTCCTCGCGTTCGGCGGCAGTGATCAGGTCGATCTTGCTGACCAGGATGACATCGGCGAATTCCACCTGCTCGATCAGTAGTTCGGTGACCGAACGTTCGTCCTCTTCGCCGAGGGTTTCGCCACGGCTGGCCAGGCTCTCGGCTTCATGGAAATCGCGCAGGAAGTTCACCCCGTCGACCACCGTGACCATGGTGTCCAGCCGCGCCAGGTCGCTCAGGCTGCGGCCCTGCTCGTCACGGAAGGTAAAGGTTTCGGCCACCGGCAGCGGCTCGGAGATGCCGGTGGACTCGATCAACAGGTAGTCGAAGCGGCCTTCGCGGGCCAGACGGCTGACTTCCTCGAGCAGATCCTCGCGCAGGGTGCAGCAGATGCAGCCGTTGCTCATCTCCACCAGCTTTTCCTCGGCGCGGTTGAGGCTGACGCCGCGCTGCACCTCGCTGCCATCGATGTTGATCTCGCTCATGTCGTTGACGATCACCGCGACGCGGCGGTTCTCGCGGCTCTTCAGGACATGGTTGAGCAGGGTGCTCTTGCCGGCGCCGAGGAAGCCGGACAGTACGGTAACGGGAAGGCGCTTCATGGGATTCTCTCAGGCGTTAGGGTCTGTTGACGTTTCGGCGCGAGCCGCGAGCGAAACGTCAACAAACCCTGGTGTGTTTTTCGCGCTGTTCCTGGCGTTCCTTCGCCTCGATGGACAGCGTCGTGGTGGGGCGCAGCAGCAGGCGCTGCAGGCCGATCGGTTCGCCGGTTTCGCGACACCAGCCGTATTCGCCGCGGGCCAGGGTATCGAGCGCATGGTCGATCTTGTCGAGCAGCCTCTTTTCGCGCTCCAGCATGCGCAGCTGCCACTGGCGTTGCTCTTCGGCGCTGCCGATGTCGGCCGGATCGCTGCTGGGCTCCTGCTCGCGCAACACGTCGAACTCATCAGCGATGCGGGCCTGCAGTGCTTCGCGCTGGCGCAGCAGCAGGTCGAGGAAGAACGCTTGCTGTTCGGCATTCATGTAGGCATCGGCGGGTTGTGCGAGGAGTTCGGCTTCGGTCATGGGGAGTCATAGATTGAAGATGTTTAGTTGTTATAACATAACATCAATTTTATGAAAGTGTATCCCTTGCTGGTCTTCTCGTTCCGAGCGGCCATTTCTCGTTGTTCGGGAAGGTCTTGGCGCAGCCTTAGCGGCCGGTTTGAGCACGACTCAGGATCACGCGCTTTACGTGGCGTATGAACGCGGCCACTTGCTCTGGACAGTCGACCAGGTCCTGAATGGCATCGCCCAGGTAAGCCGCCCGTGCGCTGGCCAGAACGGGGCGGTGTTCCTGTGGCAGGCGCTCGAGAGCCCAGGAAGCGGCGACGTCCTTGGGCACGATGGCACCCGTGGCGACGCTGAACCAGATGCGGGCCAGCGCCAGCACGATGTTGCACTCGTCGCCCTGCCAGTCCGACGCCTCGTTCCACTGGGCAACGGTATCCATCAGCGCCTTGGCGAAGTCTTCGTGTGGGACGGGCTCGAACAGCTCGGCGATGGAGGTGCCTGTCAGGCACAGGCTGTGCTGCCTCGCTTTCGTCAGCAGGATCGCGATATCCGGGTCAGGGGTGGCGGGCGGAATGCTGCCGGTTTCCAGTTCTTCACGCAGCCATTCGCCGAACTGCAATTCGCGTGGCGGCGGGTATCGCCAGGGCACCAGATGCTCCCTGACGAGCAGCGTGACTTCCAACGCGCGTCGCGCTGGGTCGCTGCCGGGCCAGCCCGAAACCGGCAGCAGATCCAGCATCAGCGAGCGCCGTACCGGGTCGGGCATGGGCGCACTTACGGTCACCAGCAGGTCGATGTCGCTCTGCGGTCTGAGCCCGCCGTCGATCGCCGAGCCAAACAGGTGGATGGCCAGCAGTGTTTCGCCCAGGTGGCGTTCGAGCGCGGCGCAGGCGCCGGACAGCTGCGCGGTGATTTCGCTGGGGGCTGATGGGTTCATAGAGAGGCTAGGGTCTGTTGCCATTTCGTCCGCGGCCGCGCCGGAGCCTGTTTTTACGCGAGGCAAGGCATGAGGAGAGAAGTTTGGTCATTCCAAATGAACGACGAATAACGCCGCATCGCGTAAAAACAGGCCCGGCCCAAAGGGTTGCGCGGGAAATGGCGCCAGCTGTCGTTGTAGGACTTGGCAAGGGAATAACCATTGCCTGCGTCCTACGCCTAACCTGGCGCCATTTCTCGCTGCAACGCGGCTCGCGACGAAACGGCAACAGACCCTAGCGTTCATGCCGTTCATTTAAACGATATCAGCCCTCTCGGGGAAGCTTTTGGCAGTCCTTCGGCCTGCATCGCCGCGAGGGCGCGCCTCCCACAGGAGGGACTGTGTGTATCGGCTGCTTTTTGAGAGGCCGCGCCCGCTCCCGGCGGGTTTGCGGCATTCTGTCCGACCTCGCGCAACGCTTTCGAGCTTCCGGCTTCACTGCGTGCGCGTCACCCGCCACACGGTATTCGCCAGGTCGTCGGCGACGATCAGCGCACCGCGCGGGTCGACGGTCACCCCGACGGGGCGCCCGCGAGTCTTGCCGTCGTCCGTGCGGAAGCCGGTGACGAAGTCGACCGGCGGTCCCGACGGGGCGCCATTGCTGAAGGGTACGAAGATCACCTTGTAGCCCACCGGATTCTTGCGGTTCCAGCTGCCGTGCTCGCCGATGAACACACCCTCGGCGAACTCGCCGCCCATCACCGGCATGGAGAAATCCAGGCCGAGGGCGGCGACGTGGGAGCCCAGGGCGTAATCCGGCGTGATCGCGGAAGCGACCTTCTCCGGATCCTGTGGCCGCACACGGTCGTCGACGTTCTGCCCCCAGTAGCTATAAGGCCAGCCGTAGAAGCCGCCTTCGCGTACCGACGTCAGGTAATCCGGCACCAAGTCCTCGCCCAGCTCGTCCCGCTCGTTCACCACCGCCCACAGCTGCCCCGAGCCCGGCTGGATCGCCAACGCCGTCGGGTTGCGCAGGCCGGTCGCGTAGGGCTTGTAGGCACCGCTCTCGGCATCGATCTGCCAGACCAGCGCGCGGTCGACTTCGGCCTCCATGCCGCGCTCGGTGATGTTGCTGTTGGAGCCGATGCCGACATACAGAAAGCGGCCGTCGGGGCTGATGGTCAACGCTTTGGTCCAGTGATGATTGATCGCCGAGGGGAGGTCGGTGACCTTGGTCGGCGGGCTGCTGGCCTCGGTCTGGCCTTCCTGGTAATCGAAGCGCACCAGGGCATCCTGGTTGGCCACGTAGAGGTTGCCGTCGTGGAAAGCCAACCCGTAGGGCGCGTTGAGGTCTTCGGCGAAGACGGTCTGTAACTCGTAGGTGCCATCGCCATCGGCGTCGCGCAGCAACGTCAGGCGGTTGCCGCTTTCCACCGAGGTGTTGCCCTGCGCCTTGATCTTGCCAGCGATCACATCCTTGGGCTTGAGTTTCGCGGCGTTGCCGCCTCGGCCCTCAGCCACCAGGATGTCGCCATTGGGTAGCACGAGGGTCTGGCGCGGTATCTTCAGGTCGGTCGCTATCGCCGTGACGGTGAAGGCCGGCGGCACCGTCGGCAACTGATCGCCCCATTCGGCCGGCTCAGCGATCTTCATGCTGGGCAAGATTCCCCGTTCGGGCTCGGGGAGCTTGGGATCGGGGCCGTACAACTGGGCGCTATCCGGTTCCCCGCCACCGCATGCGCTCAGAAACAGGGCTATCGTCAGGGCGGTCACTGTGCTCGAATGTTTTATGTGTTTCATGCTTCACCTCCCGCGCGCAGGTTGGTGAGCCCGATCGCGGTCGCCACACAGGCCAGCAAGGCGACGATGACGGATAGAACCAGGCCGGCGGGCATGGCCGCCCAGGCGTCCTTGGCGTGCTCGAAGGCATTGATGAACCCCAATACCCAGGTCGCCAGCAGGAGCAGGAAATAGACCATGGGCCGCCCTTTCTTCTGCTCCGCACGGATCAGGTTGACCAGCGCGAACAGCAGGGCCAGCCCGCAGAAAACCAGGCCCCCGGCAATCAGCCATGAGGCGAAGTTGCTCCACTGAATCTGGTAACTGCGAAAGTAGGCGATATCGCTCAGCATGGCGCCGAGAAACAGGGGAACGGTCCCGGCAAGCAGGGTCGCATGCAGCGGGTTCGGCGTGCTTCGGTAGGTGCGCTGGGTGGTAGCGGTCACGGCAGGCTCCTCATCGCTGGGCGGTCCTGGCGTGATGCTCGGTCGGATCTGGCCTGCCAGGCTCGCTCTGACTGTGTCTAAAAGGGGATCGTGCCGCTGGCGTATAGTTCCGATCCGCTGACCGGGCCGGGTGCAATGACGCTCGGTCAACGAGCCTGCCTGCTGAGTCGATTGGATCGCTGCGCTCAACACCACCCCGGCGCAATTGCTGGTCGCCGCGAGCGCGAACGGATCAGTCCCGTGAGCGCATCGAATCCTCTGCTGCGCCGGAAGCGGGCTCGTTGCGGCTGGCCGGTTCAGCGGCAGGCTCGCGGGGTGGCAGCCCGGTGGTATCGGTGCGCTGGGCGGCGCTGCGGCAGCTGAGCTCGGCAAAGGGTTCGTTCGGGGAGTACTCACCCGGTACCCGCTCCACCCGCTGGCTGTTGGGGTTGACGTTGAACACCGGTGGGGCGGAGGTGCTCGCCCGCGCCTCGTTCGGCACGTGAAACTCGCAAGTGATCATTTCCCCGGTGTTGTTCATCACCTTGACCGCGCGAATGCCTACCAGCTCGCCGCCAGCCTCGGTCGTGGAGGTGGGCACGCCCATGGCGCTGACCTCGATATCGAGATCGTTCAGGTGGGTGATCACTTCCGGCTTCGGTGTCTGGGCAAGGGCGAGCGGAATGCCAATGGCGAATCCGCAGGCGGCCAGCAGTGGCTTGGTCATGAATACCTCCGTCAGTCGAGTTCTGCTTAGAAGAGCGCGATGGTCAAGGGTTCGCTCAGGCCTGCATCGATTGGTTGCAAGATGCTTGGCTCTCGATGCTGCTATGCGGCTTCGTCTATCGGGATGGCCTCAGATTTCGGGCGTATAGGGCCTTGCCGCCGGTGGACGTGGTGCCCCGGGCGTCGAGTTCGAAGCGCTTTGGCTGGGACTTGATCAGGTCGCTGAGCTTCTTGAAACCATACAGGCGGGGGTCGAAGGCGGGGCGCAGCTTGCTGATGTTCGAGCCCAGCAGGCCGAGCTGGACCCAGTCGTCCTCGTCGTCGGCGATGTCGCTGAGGACCTTGGCGATGAAGTCCACCGGGACCTTCTGTGTCTTGACCGATGCGGCCTTGCCCGCCGTCCCGGAGTCTTCATCGGCTTTCTCGGTTGCCGTCGGGGTAACCGCTTTGTCGCCGTTGCTCGGCGGCTCCTGCGATGTCTTGGGTGCGTCGGCGCGCAGGATTTCGGTATAGACGAACTTGTCGCAGGCGGAGACGAAGGGTGAGGGCGTCTTCTGTTCGCCGAAGCCGTAGACGGTCAGGCCTTCCTCGCGAAGGCGCGCGGCCAGGCGGGTGAAATCGCTGTCGCTGGAGACCAGGCAGAAACCGTCGAAGCGCCGGGTGTAGAGCAGGTCCATGGCGTCGATGATCAGCGAGCTGTCCGTGGCATTCTTGCCGGAGGTGTAGGCGAACTGCTGGATCGGCTGGATGGAGTAGTCGAGCAACACCTTCTTCCAGCTGCCCAGGTTGGGCTTGGTCCAGTCGCCATAGATGCGCTTGACGCTGGCGACGCCGTACTTGGCGATTTCCTCGAACAGCCCCTCGACGATGGCTGCCGGCGCGTTGTCGGCGTCGATCAGAACGGCGAGGTGAGTCTGCTGCCGTATGCTGCTGGTTTTGGCGGCCATGGTTCATCCTTCGTGGTGGAGAACCAGGACCATACTGCGATTCGCGGCGCAAAGGCCATCGACCGGCTCACGAGGCAGACCCTAGAGCAACTCCTGCAACGCGTCGGCCAGTTTCTCGTAGGTGTAGGGCTTGTCCAGCAACGGATAGATCAGAGCGTCCTTCTGCTGGGCGTTGCTGAAGCCGCTGGCGAGCAGGATGGGCAGTTCCGGCCGGCGCTCGCGTATATGGTTCGCCAGCTCCAGGCCATTGGTGCCGCCCGGCATCACGATGTCGCTGAACAGCAGGTCGATCCGCGGCAGGCGATTGATCAGCTGCAAGGCCTCGTTGGCACTGTGGGCGATGATGACATCGAAGCCCATCATCTCCAGCATGTCGCCAGCCACCACGGCCAGGTGCTGGTCATCCTCGACCAGCAGGATGCGCTTGGCATCGCTGTCGCTGGCTTCTTCGGCCCTGCGGCTGCCGGCGCGGTCGACTGGCAGGTACAGCGTCACGGTGGTGCCGTGCCCCGGCGTGCTCTGCACCTGTACCGTACCGCTGGACTGGCGGGCGAATCCGTAGGCCTGGCTGAGACCGAGGCCGGTGCCCTTGCCGAACTGCTTGGTGGTGAAGAAGGGTTCGAAGATTCTCGAACAGAGCTCCGGCGGGATGCCGCTGCCGTCGTCACGCAGCGCAATGGCGACGAACTGGCCGTGCAGCTCGTCCAGTTCGCCGTTGAGCTCGTAAGGGTAAGCACTAAGGTGAATGCTGCCTGTCTGGGCAATGGCGTCGCGGGCGTTGATGGTCAGGTTGAGCAGGCTCAGCTCCAGCAGGCCGGGGTCGACCCGTACCGGCGGCAGGTTCGGTGCGATATCGCTGGTCAGCTTGATGTCGTTGTGCAGGCTCTGGCGCAGCAGCTGCAAGGTGTTCTGCAGGGTCGTGCTGGGCTCGATCAACTGCGTCTGCAGCGGTTGCCGCCGGGCGAAGTCGAGCAACCTGCGGGTGATGCTGGCGCCACTGTCGACGGCCGTGCGAATGGTTTCCAGCTGACGCAGCAGCCGCGGATCGGTGGTTTGCCGGGCGCCCAGGTCGGTGGCGCCGCGAATGATGGTCAGCAGGTTGTTGAAATCGTGGGCCAGGCCACCGGTGAACTGGCCCAGCGCCTCGAGCTTCTGTGCCTGCATCAGTTGTTCGCGCGCCTCGTCGAGGCGCTGCTGGGCCTCGCGGCGCTCGGTGATGTCCCGGGTGATCTTGGCCAGGCCGATCAGCTTGCCCTGTTTGTCGTACACGGTGTCGAGCACCGTCAGCGCCCAGAAGCGACTGCCGTCCTTGCGCAGTCGCCAGCCCTCATCCAGGAATCGGCCGTCGCGAAGCGCGACCGAGAGCGCCCGGTCAGGCTTTCCGGCGGCGCGATCCTCCTCGGTGAAGAAGCATGAAAAATGCTCTCCCAGGATGTCGTCGCGATGGTAGCCCTTGATCCGCTCCGCCCCGCTGTTCCAGCTGATCACATGGCCTTCGGGTGACAGCATGTAGATCGCGTAGTCGACCACGGCATTGACCAGCATCTCGTAATTTTCCGCTGGCAGCTGGAAGCGGGTCTTCGGGGTGCGCATGGATATTCCTTCTCAGGTGAAGCGAGGGTGCGCCTGCCGATCAGGCGAGGCTGGCGTGATGGCGCAGCATCATCAGACGATGACGCCGAAGCCGCGCGCCATCGAGGCGGCCAGCAATGGAATCGACAACAACACGAGCAGTTCGATGCGAATAATCAGCGTAACCCATCTGCCGGTGCGCGCTGTCACTTTCGGCAACTCCCCCGCCTTGAGCGCACCGCGCCAGCCGAGGAAGGTAACGGTGGGGTAGATCGAGAGCAGCGCGACCAGGACGAACAGGCCGATCTTCGCGTGGAACAGGCTGTTGTGCAGATAGTAGTCCAGGCCCTTGCCGTAGCGCAGGGCGCGCGCCGCGCCGGTGATCAGTACCAGACCGGCGGCGACGCCGAACATCAGGTCGATGCGAAACAGGCTGCGTGCGCGCTCCAGGGTCAGCGGCAGGCGGAACAGCTGATGCTCCAGTACCAGCAATGCGACGAGCAGGAATATCGCCAGAAAATGCAGATAGGCGGCGACGGCGTAGATCATGTCAGGACCTTATTTCAGTGAGCTCCGGCAAGCTTAAACCAGGCCTGGCGCCGTTGCAGACCGCGTGCGATGAGCCCCAGGCAGATGCCTCGCGACAGCATGAAAGCCAGGAAGGCCAACCACAGGCCGTGGTTGCCCAGCCCTTGCAAAAGCCAGCCCAGTGGCAGTGCAATTGCCAAAGCAAGCAGCATGCCGTTGCGCATCTCCCTGGCACGGGTGGCGCCGATGAACAGGCCGTCGAGCAGGTAGCTCCACACGGCGATCAAGGGCAGCGCCGCCAGGTAGGGCATGTAGGCCAGCGCCAGTTCGCGCACGGCGGGAATATCGGTCTGCAACTGGATGAACAGGTGCCCGCCGAGCAGGAAGAACCCGGCGAAACCCAGGCTGGCGATCAGCGACCAGCCACCCGCCACCGTCAGGGTTCGCCGTAATTCGTCACGGTTGCCGGCGCCGATGGCATGCCCGCTGAGCGCCTCTACCGCATGCGCCAGACCGTCGAGCGCATGGGCGGTCAGCAGCAGGCCGTTGAGCAGCAGGGCGTTGGCGGCGACGGTGGCATCGCCCAGGCGCGTTCCCTGAACCGTGACCAGGAAGAACACCAGCTGCAGCGCCAGCGAGCGAATGAAGATGTCGCGATTGACAGCCATCAGCGGGCGCCAGTTCTGCCAGCGGCGCAGCGCCGGCATGTCGAGCTGGCCCGGATGGCGTCGCAGCGCGCCGCGGGTCAGTGCCAGCCCGAGCAGCGCGCCGCTCCATTCGGCAATGACCGATGCGCGCGCCGCGCCGGCCACGCCCCACTCCAGCCCGAGCACGAACCAGAGATCCAGCGCGACGTTCAGCAGGTTGGTGGTCAGCAGCATCGCCAGCGGCGCCCGGGCGTTCTGTGCGCCGAGGAACCAGCCGATCAACGCGTAGCTGGCCAGCGCTGCGGGCAGCCCGAACAGGCGAGTATGGAAATACTCGCGGGTCAGGTCGTCCAGTTCGGCCGAGGGTTGCATCAACCGCAAGGCGACGCCCTTGAGCGGCAGGGCGAACACGCTAAGCAGCAACGCGAAACCCAGTGCCAGCAGCAGGCCCTGCAGCAGAATCTGACGCAGTTCGCCGCCGTCCTGGCGGCCCGTGGCCTGCGCCGCGAAGCCGGTGGTGCCCATCCGCAGGAAGCCCATGACCCAGATCAGCAAGGTATAGAGGCTCCCGCCCACGGCGACCGACGCCAACTGATGGGCGTGGGGGAGGTGGCCGATCACGGCACTATCCACCAGCGCCACCAGCGGTACGGAAAGATTGGAGAGGATCATCGGCGCGGCCAGCGCCCAGACCCGTCGATGGGTCGGTGCGTGCCGCCAGGCAGCTAACAGCCGGGACATTGCGAGCCTCCAGAACAGCCGGCCACTATACCGAAGCTCGCGGCTTGGGGTCGGGCGATCGCGCTATGGAAATGCTTCGATAGAAGCGCTGGAGGCCGGAAAGCCGGACGAAATGCTTGGATGGTAGGCAGGCTCCGGTTACTTCTCGTTCAGCTTCGGCTGCGTACTTTTCGGCGCATTGATGCGCCGTGCGATCATTCTGGAGCGTGCGGCTGCTTTCAATGGATGAGCCAGCTCAAGAGCCACAGTCCGAGGAACAGCCAGATCACCCCTGCGATGATCGAGCGCCGCAGGAAGGCGCGCAGGGCGGCCACCAGCAGTAACAGGCCGAGGGCCAGCGCCACCAGGCTGATCAGCGAACGGTCCATGCCCAGGGTTCGCGACAGGCCTTCGAGAAAATTGTGCCCGGCGTCGGCAAACAGGCCGAAGAGGCCGCTGAGTGCATCGACGATGTAGCGAATCACCGTGCCGAGCGCCTGGCCTAGCCACTCGAAGAAGCCTTCCACCCGCATGTCTTTCTCCTGCCGTTGTGTCATGGGTTGCAAGCGCAACCGTTCCTTGGGGCATTGGGCCCTGCAGGCAGGAACGAGTTCCGTGGAACCGTGGAACTACCTGTAGACTCTCGGGTCGGTAAAAGGCTCGATCTAGAGCGGCTGGCCACTGGAGGGAATCCGGGGAGTCACCATATTGCAATCTTTTGCGGGCAGGCTGCCCTTGAAAAAACTATCGAGAACTCTCCATGTTCGCTCGTTCAAAGGCGCTACCGGGTCGGCTAGCCGCGGTGAAACCCCGAGTCTGGCTGCTAGGAGCACTGGCATTCTGTCTGTTGTATACCGCGACCACTGTGCATCTGGACGAGCGCCTGTTCTTCACCATGAAGACCGCCTGGCTCGAGGGTGGCAGCAAGGCGCGCGCGCTCTGGTTGCCTGAATACGAGGTGCGCGTCGATGCGCTGCCGGTGGCCACGGTCAACAACAACCTGTCGGGGCTGACCTTCGACGAACGCCGCGATCATCTCTGGACGGTGATCAACAATCCCGAAGAACTGGTCGCGCTGGGCAAGGACGGCACCTTCATGGCGCGCTACCCGTTGAGCGGTTTCAGCGACGTGGAAGGCGTTACCTACCTGGGCGACGACCTGCTGGTGCTGGTCGAAGAGCGCAAGCAGTCGCTGGTCATCGTGCCGGTGCCGGATCGGCCCGGCGAGCTGCTTCGCGAGGACTACGCCTCGATCTCGCTGACGCTGGGAGAGGCCGATAACGCCGGCTTCGAGGGCGTCGGCTACGATCGCCGCGGTGACCGGCTCTTCGTGGTCAAGGAGCACTCGCCTCGCAAGCTCTACGAAATCCAGGGCATCAAGGCCAGCTTCAATGGCCAGATGAACCTGAACGTCATCGACCGGACGGCCTGGATCGCTGATATCGACATGGCCAGCGACCTGTCTTCGGTGCACTTCGACGAGCGCACCGGGCATCTGGTGCTGCTCAGCGATGAAGCGAAGATGCTGCTGGAGCTCGACGCGCAGGGCGAACTGGTCAGCTTCCGCTCGCTCTGGAGCGGCTTTGCCGGACTCAATGACAGCGTACCGCAGGCCGAGGGCGTGACCTTCGATGCCCGTGGCGACCTCTATCTGGTCAGCGAGCCCAACCTGTTCTACTCCTTCGAGCGTAAATAGCGGCGAGGCCGCCGGACCGGCCTGGTTCGCAGAGTCGATCGCCGCGCTTTATTGCGGCGGGTACTGCGAAAGCACCTTGGCTACGGTTTCGCGGAACATTCCCGCCCGCTCCTGTGGGCCACCCGGATTGTCGCGCAGTACCTGCTCGGTGCTGCCGCGCCAGACCAGCTTGCCGTCATCGGCATCGTAAAAGTCCAGCTGCAGCGTGCCGACGCGGTAGTGGACGGTGCGGGTGTCGGTGTACACCGGGCCGCCCCAGTAGCCATACCAGGGATTGCCCCAGGCGCTGAGCGACGACGAGCTGTACTGCTGGGTGCGCTCGTCGACGATGAACCAGACCTGCACTTTCAGATCGGGCGCCTGGGCACCTTGGGCCGGACGCAGACCGCGCTGGTCGAGCTGCTCGCTGACGGCGCTGCGGATGCGCTGTTCGGTGAGGTCGCTCTGGATGCGCGGGTCGTCCGGGCGAAATTGCAGCGCCGGCTCCTGCCACGCCCAGCTGCGATACGCGGAGAAATCCCGCTGGGGATCGAAATCCCGCTGCACCTGGGTGCTCTGGCAGGCCGCCAGCAGCAATAGCAGGGGCAGTATCGATAAATGACGCATCTTCGTTCTCCTCGAGCGGTCGATGGAGGCGTCGCCCATCCTGGATGAGCGATCGTCGTGTTCAACGTGGCGGATAATCGGCCAGCGCACGATTCACCGCGTCGCGCGCGGCATCCTTGCGTTCGGCCTGTTTTGCGCTGCTCCTGGCTTCGGCCCGGTTGCTCCAGATGGCCTGGCCCGAAGCGCCGTCGTACATCTCGATGCGTACCGCGATCACTTCTTCTTCATAGGTGCGCACCACCGGCGTGCTGCCCCAGCCCCCATAACCGCCGCCGTAGCGACCCACGCCGATTCGCGGACCATAGCCGTAGTCATCGTAGGTCTGGCGCAGTCGCGTTGCCCGGTTGGCGCTGACGCTGACCTGCACGTCGCCCTTGGCGCCAGCCGGCGCCGGGCGCAGGCCGCGTTGATCGAGCGCGCCGGCGACCATTTCCTGCAACTCTTCGGCGGCGATCGACGCCGTGGCTGCCGGCGGGCTGCGCCAGCTCCAGTTCTGGTAGCCGGAGAAATCGCGAGGCGCGGCCGGGTAGATGGGCGACTGAATCTGCTCGACCGGAGGTGGCGGCGGAATCGGCGCCGACTCGCTGGTGTAGGGGTTGTTGCTCTGGCAGGCGGCAAGGCTCAGACAGAGCAGTGGCAATACAGCGCGGCTCGACATGAACACCTCCCGCGTCGGCTTCAGCGTGGCCGGCACAACCAGTGTAGATAACGCCCGAGGCCGGCGAAAGCGGGATGGCGGCGATATGCCAGTTCCATCTCCACCAGTTCCGTCGGCGCGGTACGCGCCTGGAAATCGGCGGGCATGTAGTCGTGGAATACACGCACGCCACTGCTTGATTCGACCCGCCAGTGCGGGTCGAGTTGCGCAGCCAGTTCGCGCGGGTCGAGCGGCCGTTGTGGCGTCAGGCTCTGGCGTTCGCCGGCGAAGCTCTGGCTGCGCAGCTTCTTGAAGTGACCCTTGAGCAGGTTGCGGTAGATCAGTGCGTCGCGGTTGTAGAAGGCCAGCGACAGCCAGCCATCAGGAGCGGTCAGGCGGTGCAGCACCGGCAGGATCGCCTGGGGCTCGGCCAGCCACTCCAGCACCGCATGGCAGATGACCAGGTCGAAACGGCCTTCGACATGGTTTTCGACCTCCTGCCAGGGCGCCTGGAGGAAGGTGGCCGATTGGCCCGCGCTGGTGAAGCGCTCACGGGCGCCTTCGAGCATCGGCTCGGCGGGCTCGGCAAGGATGACCGCGTGGCCCTGCTGCGCCAGCCAGAGGCTCATGTGGCCCAGCCCGGCGCCGATGTCGAGCACGCGCAGCGGGCGCTGCGGCAGCGCTTCGGCAAGGTCGGCCTGCAGCACGGCCAGGCGGATCGCGCCCTTGGCGCCGCCGTAGATCTTTTCGGCGAAGCGCGTGGCCAACTCGTCAAAATGGCGATCGCTCATCGGGCGAACCGCCGTTCGTTGTCGGCCAGCTTGGCCAGCAGCGCCTGCTCCATGTCGATGCCCAGTTCGCTGCACATCAGCAGCAGATACATCAGGATGTCGCCGACTTCCTGACCGGCGTGTTCGAGCTTGTCGGCCGGCAGCTGGCGGGATTCGTCCTCCGTCAGCCACTGGAATATTTCCACCAGCTCCGACATCTCCACGCTGGCGGCCATGGCCAGGTTCTTCGGGCTGTGAAAGCGCTGCCAGTGATTCTGGTCGCGGATGGCGTGCAGGCGTTGGGTGATCTGTTCGATGTTCATCTGGGGCGGCTCGTTCGAAGGCCGCTAGCTTCCGCCAGCGCGGCGATGGCCGCAAGGGGCAGTCTGCTGCGGCACGGTACTGTGCCTGGTTCGCTGGCGGCCAGAGCTCGAAAGGCTGAACTAAAAGCGCCGCCACCGTATCCACTGAACGCTGTTCGAGCATTTGTTTCTGAAGATTTCGCCAGTTTCGCCACGAAACGAATCGACTGGAGCGTCCCGGATGAGTACCGATTACGAGCCCCGCCCCCTGCGGATCACACTGACCGCCCTGTTCATGCTGGTGCTGGGTGCACTGATGAGCATCGGCGGTGCCTATCTCGCGCTCTTGGGCGGCTCTTGGTATTACCTGGTCGCCGGCGTCGGGCTGCTTGTCGCGGCCGCGCTGGTGTTCGCCCGGCGCCGCGCGGCCATCTGGCTGTATGCGGTGCTGTTGCTTGGGACCCTGCTGTGGACCCTTTACGAGGTGCGTTTCGACTGGTGGCAGCTGGCGCCGCGGATCGACCTCTGGTGCCTGCTCGGGCTCTGGCTGATCCTGCCGTTCGTCAATCGACACATCGGCGCGCGGCTGGCCTGGCGCGACGGTGCCAGCGGCCTGCTTGGCCTGGGGCTGGTCGCCGGGGCGTTGATGGCCGGCTACTCGCTGACGCAGGACTACCACTCGCTCAAGGGCGCGTTCAGCGATGCACAGATGGAAGGACTCGACCCGGAAGGCCAGGCCGGGCGCCTGGCCAGCGAATGGACGGCGTACGGTGGCTCCAGCCGCGGCGATCGCTATTCACCGGCCGACCTGATCACGCCGGAGAATGTCGGCCGCTTGGAGAAGGCCTGGGAGTATCACACCGGTGATCTGCCGCGCGAGGGCGATCCCGGCGAGCTGACCAATCAGGTCACGCCGCTCAAGGTGGGCGACAAACTGTTCATCTGCACCCCGCACAGCATTGCCATCGCGCTGGATGCCGATACCGGCGAGGAGCGCTGGCGTTTCGATCCCGCCATCAATGCGGACGCCGAGTACTACCAGCACATGACCTGCCGCGGCATGGCCTTTCATGACGCCACTGCCTACGGCGCTGCCGCGACTCGTCTCGCGCAGCCGGACGCGCCTGTGGCGCGTTGCGAGCGCAGGCTGTTTCTGCCGACCAATGACGGCACCCTGGTTGCGCTGGACGTCGAGGACGGCAAGCCTTGCGAAGACTTCGGCGAGGCGGGAGTGGTCGATCTGAAAACAGGTCTCGGCGAGGGCGCGCTGGGCGTCTACCTGCCCACTTCGCCACCCGTCGTCACCGAAAAACTGGTGATCGTCGGAGGCTCCATCACCGATAACGGCGCGGTGGATTCCCCCGGTGGGGTGATCCGTGCCTATGACGTACGCAGCGGGCGCCTGGTGTGGAACTTCGACCCCGGCAATCCGCAGGCCACCGAGCCGCTGCCGTCCGGTGAAAGCTATGTGCGCAGCACGCCGAACTCCTGGACCATCGCCACGGCTGACGAGGCGCTGGGGCTGGTCTACATTCCCACCGGCAATCAGACGCCGGACCAATGGGGCGTGCCTCGCACCGCCGAAGCCGAGCGTTTCACCGATACCCTGGTGGCGCTTGACCTGAACACCGGCCAGGTGCGCTGGGAGTTCCAGACCGTGCACCATGACCTCTGGGATCGCGACCTGCCGTCCCAGCCCACCCTGGTGGACATCGACGGGCCGCAGGGCAAGATCCCGGCCATCATCCAGCCCACCAAGCGTGGCGACCTCTATGTGCTGGACCGGCGGACGGGCGAACCGATCGTTCCGGTGGAGGAGGTCCCGGTGCCCCAGGGCACCGTGGAAGGCGACCACACGGCACCGACGCAGCCGGTTTCTGCCCTGAGCTACGCGCCAGACGAGCCGCTGTACGAGAAAGACATGTGGGGCGGCACGCCGCTGGACCAGATGATGTGCCGCATCCAGTTCCGCCAGCTGCGCTATGAAGGCGACTTCACGCCGCCTTCGGAACAGGGTTCGCTGATCTATCCAGGCAATGTCGGGACGTTCAACTGGCCTTCGGTGGCGGTCGATCCCAGCCGGCAGTTGCTGTTCGGCGCGCCGAACTATCTGGCGTTCGTCTCGCAACTGGTCAAACGCAGCGAAGTCGATCCCGATGAGCGCCGCGGCGGAGGTGAAACCGGCTTGCAGCCCAATCTGGGCGCACCTTACATGGTGCGCCTGGAGCCGCTCCTGTCGGTGCTCGGCCTGCCATGTCAGGCGCCGCCATGGGGCTTCGTCACCGCGGTAGACCTGCGCAGCATGAAGCCGGTGTGGATGCACAAGAACGGCACCAGCCGCGACAGCGCACCTCTGGGCATCCCGCTGCCGGTCGGCACGCCGGCGCTGGGTGGACCGATCGTCACCGCCGGTGGCGTGGCCTTCATGAGCGGTACGCTGGACTACTACCTGCGCGCCTATGACATGCAGAACGGGAAAGAACTGTGGAAAGGCCGCTTGCCGGCGGGCGGCCAGGCAACCCCGATGACCTACGTGTCGGAGAAGACAGGAAAGCAGTACGTGGTGCAGATGGCCGGCGGGCATGGCTCGTTCGGCACCAGAATCGGGGATTCGGTGGTGGCCTGGAGGCTTGAGGAGGACCGCTAAGATTGTTCGCCAGCAAGCTCGCTCCTACAGTTCCGGCTCGGCGCTCGCTTTTGTAGGAACCAGCTTGCTGGCGAAGTTTTTGCGGCGTCAGTGATGCTGGAGCCAGACAGCATCCCAGAACGGATATAGGCCAACGTGCCTCACTAGCCCAGCGCGCAATGGGTTCGCGATGACATATCGCGCTGCCGCGCGAAGGTCGTCATCATGACGAATCGAGCGGTCGTGGTATCCCTTCTGCCAAAAAGGACCGTGGGTGCCGGCGACTCTGTTTAATGCAATGGCGCTGCGTGACTTGAACTGCTGCATCAGCTGGCTTAGCGGACCTTCTTTCAGCAACACAAGCCAGTGCAGGTGGTCGGGCATAATTACCCAAGCCAAGGATTCAACCCTGCCGGTCTGTCCAGCATGGTGGATCTCGCGAGCCAAGGTGGAAGCCGTCAACCATTGCTCGAAAACCGGTTCACGGTTAAGCGTAACGCTGGTCAATAGATAGGCTTGATTGGGCACGTTGATGCGGCCCTTGCGTAGCTCTCTTCCATGAAAGCGCATTCCGTTGCGTCCTTCCTTCGGTGGTGTCCAATATTGCGCGATTCATTGGCTGTCGTGCTTCGCGAGCAAGCTCGCTCCTACAACAAAAAAGCGGGCGGTCAGTGATGCTCGCGCGTCGCCCTGAACTTCACGTCCGGCCAGCGCTCCTCCATCAGGCTCAGGTTCACCCGCGTCGGTGCGAGGTAGGTCAGGTGCCCGCCGCCGTCGACAGCCAGGTTCTCATGGGCCTTGTCGCTGAACTCCTTGAGCTTCTTCTCGTCGGCGCAATCGATCCAGCGCGCGGACCAGACGTTGACCGCCTCGTAGGCGCACTCGACCTTGTATTCCTCCTTCAGGCGGCTGGCGACCACATCGAACTGCAGCACGCCGACCGCGCCGAGGATGATGTCGTTGTTGCGCTCGGGGAAGAACACCTGGGTCGCGCCTTCCTCGGCCAGTTCCTGCAGGCCCTGGCGCAGCTGCTTGGATTTCAGCGGGTCCTTCAGGCGCACACGGCGGAACAGTTCCGGGGCGAAGTGCGGAATGCCGGTGAAGCTCATGTTCTCGCCGGCGGTGAAGGTGTCGCCGATCTGGATGGTGCCGTGGTTGTGCAGGCCGATGATGTCGCCGCCGAAGGCTTCTTCCAGCCGCTCGCGGTCGCTGGAGAAGAAGGTCAGCGCGTCGCCGATCTTGATGTCCTTGCCGATGCGCACATGGCGCATCTTCATGCCCTGCTCGTATTTGCCGGAGCACACCCGCATAAAGGCGATGCGGTCGCGATGGCGCGGGTCCATGTTCGCCTGGATCTTGAACACGAAGCCGCTGAACGCCGCCTCGGTGGGCTGCACCTCGCGCTCCTGGGTCATGCGCGGCAGCGGGGCGGGCGCCCAGTCGACGAAGGCGTCCAGCACATGGCTGACGCCGAAGTTGCCCAGCGCGGTACCGAAGAACACCGGGGTCATCTTGCCTTGCAGGTATTCCTCGAGGTTGAACTCGTGACAGGCCCCCTGGACCAGTTCCAGTTCCTCCACGAAGCCGTCGTACAGGTCGCCCAGCAGGGCGCGGGCCTCGTCGCTGTCCAGGCCCTTGATGATGCGCTCTTCGGTGCGCTCATGGCCGTGGCCCGGCGTATAGACGTGAATGCAGTCGTTGGCCAGGTGATAGACACCCTTGAAATCGCGGTAGCAGCCGATCGGCCAGGTGATGGGCGCGGCCTTGATGCTCAGCACCTCTTCGATCTCGTCGAGCAGCTCGATGGGGTCGCGGATATCGCGGTCGAGCTTGTTGACGAAGCTGATGATCGGCGTGTCGCGCAGGCGGCAGACATTCATCAGGGCGATGGTGCGTGGCTCCACACCCTTGCCGCCGTCGATCATCATCAACGCGCTGTCCACCGCGGTGAGGGTGCGGTAGGTGTCTTCGGAGAAGTCCTCGTGGCCGGGGGTGTCGAGCAGGTTGATCATGTGCTCGCGGTAGGGGAACTGCATCACCGAGGTGGTGATGGAAATCCCGCGCTGCTGCTCCATGGCCATCCAGTCGGAAGTGGCGTGGCGGTCGGATTTGCGCGATTTCACCGTGCCGGCGACTTCGATGGCCTTGCCCATCAGCAGCAGGCGCTCGGTGATGGTGGTCTTGCCCGCGTCGGGGTGGGAAATGATGGCGAAGGTACGGCGCTTCGCGACTTCGGCGGCCTGTGTAGTCATCGGAATTGAGGAACCCGTCGACGAGTAGTCGGTCTGTCAAAAAAGGCGGCGATTATAGCGAGAAAACGCTGTTCCTGTGGTCCGTCTGGCTAGGAAAACAGGGCTTTTCGTTCGGTTTTCAGGACGCTTTGTTTTGAATCGAGAACAAGCCCGAACGGATGCGTGCAACGGGTGCATTTTTGATTGATCTCTCCCCGCCTTGGTCCTAAAGTTCGCGCCCGAACGTCCATGCTGGCAACGATCCATCCGGCTCAAGTACTGACGACGAGAGATCACATCTGATACTCGGCGACATGCCTTGGGAAGTAGGCGAACCAAAGTGGGGAAACTGATCAGGCGTTCTTTTCATCCCTAATCCGACTTTACGTTTTCCCGATTTGGAGCCCTGCATGACGATCAAGATCGAAGACTATTATTCCCGCGCTACCTTCCAGAAGATGAAGGCCTTCGCCGACGAGAAGGAAACGCCCTTCGTCGTCATCGATACCGCCACCATCGACAAGGCCTACGATGACCTGCGCGCCGGCTTCGAATTCGCCAAGGTCTATTACGCGGTCAAGGCCAACCCGGCGGTCGAGATCATCGACCTGCTCAAGGACAAGGGTTCGAGCTTCGACATCGCCTCGATCTACGAACTGGACAAGGTGATGTCCCGCGGCGTCGGCCCCGAGCGCATCAGCTACGGCAACACCATCAAGAAAGCCCGGGACATTCGTTACTTCTACGAGAAAGGCGTGCGCCTGTTCGCCACCGATTCGGAAGCCGACCTGCGCAACATCGCCAAGGCGGCACCGGGCTCGAAGGTCTACGTGCGCATCCTCACCGAAGGTTCGACTACCGCTGACTGGCCGCTGTCGCGCAAGTTCGGCTGCCAGACCGACATGGCCATGGACCTGCTGATCCTCGCCCGCCAGCTGGGCCTGGTGCCTTACGGCATCTCCTTCCACGTTGGCTCGCAGCAGCGCGACATTTCCGTGTGGGATGCGGCCATCGCCAAGGTCAAGGTGATCTTCGAGCGCCTCAAGGAAGAAGACGGCATCGAGCTGAAGATGATCAACATGGGTGGCGGCTTCCCGGCCAACTACATCACCCGCACCAACAGCCTGGAAACCTACGCCGAGGAAATCATCCGCTTCCTCAAGGAAGACTTCGGCGACGAACTGCCGGAGATCATCCTTGAGCCGGGTCGCTCGCTGATTGCCAACGCCGGCGTGCTGGTCAGTGAAGTGGTGCTGGTGGCGCGCAAGTCGCGTACCGCCGTCGAGCGCTGGGTCTACACCGACGTCGGCATGTTCTCTGGCCTGATCGAAACCATGGGCGAGGCCATCAAGTTCCCCATCTGGACCGAGAAGAAGGGCGAGGTGGAAGAGGTGGTCATCGCCGGCCCGACCTGCGACAGCGCCGACATCATGTACGAGAACTACAAGTACGGCCTGCCGCTGAACCTGGCCATCGGTGATCGCCTGTACTGGATTTCCACCGGCGCCTACACCACCAGTTACAGCGCCGTGGAATTCAACGGCTTCCCGCCGCTGAAGGCCTACTACATCTAAGCGCCGATGCAGGACCGAACGCCGCGATTTTCGCGGCGTTCTTGTTTCAGGCTCGGGCAGCCGCTGGCCCGTTTTTCGCCGCGGGGGCGCGGCTCCCACGAGGTCGGTATGGCAGCAGGCTTTTCTGTGGGAGCCCCGCCCACGGGGCGAAGCTATTCCGGCGTCGTGGTCAGTAAAGGTCGCGCCGATAGCGTCCCTGCTCGCTCAGCTCATCGAGCCGTGCCTCGCCCAGCAGGCCGACCAGTATCTGTTGAACATCGCGACCCATGCCTTCCAGGCTGCCGCATACGTACAGCGCGGCGCCGACATCGATCCAGTGTCGCAGCTCGTCGCCGGCATCGCGCAACAGGTGCTGCACATAGCGCTTTTCCGGCTGATCGCGGGAGAAGGCCAGGTCCAGCCTCTGCAGATGGCCGGAAGTGAGCCAGTGTTCGATTTCTTGCTGGAAGAAATAGTCGATCGACCGCTGCCGCTCGCCGAATAGCAGCCAGTTGCGCGAACCAGCCTGCGAGGCGCGTTCACGCAGGTGAGCACGAAGCCCGGCCAGGCCAGTGCCATTGCCGATCAGGATCATCGGGGTGCTGTGCGCCGGTCCGTGAAAGGCCGGATTGGGGCGAATACGCAGCGCCACGTCGCTGCCAAGCGTCGCGTGCCGGCACAGCCAGCCGGAACCGAGCCCGAGGCGGCCGTCGGGGTGATGGGCCTGGCGGACGAGCAACTGCAGTGTGCCGTCGGCCGGCACCGAGGCGATCGAGTACTCGCGGTGCGGCAGCGGCGGCAAGGCCAGCAGAGCGCTGATGTCCTGTCCGGCCAGGCTGGATTCCTGCTCGCCGATGCGGCGTTTTGCGAGTGCATGGGCCAGCGTCTGCTCGCCCTCCACCGGCTGACTCGGGTCATGCCCGAGGCGACGCAACAGGGCTTCGATTTCGCAAAGCGGATGCTGCGGGCCGATTTCGGCGATGTCGCCGGCGCGCCAGAGCGCTCGCTCGGGCCCGCTCAAACCAAGCTGGAAGACCGGCGCGCCAGAACTCCCCGGGTTCAGGCAGGTGCGTACATCCAGGCGCCAGCTCTGATAAGGCGCCGGTTGCCAGTCGGAAAAGTCGCTACGGCCGCTGATATGGCCCAGCTGATGTTGCCAGTGGCGCAACACGCCGGCGTCGCTGCGATCTGCGCGGAGCAGATCGAACAGCGGCAGGGCGCGCAGCTCCCGTAACCGCGCCTCGAGACGATGGCCGAAGCCGCAGAAGTGCGAGTACTGGCGATCACCTAGCGCCAGCATGGCGAATTCCAGGTGCGACAGGTCCAAGTCCTGAGTCGTCAGTCGTCGCTCGAATCGCGCCGCATTGTCCGGTGCCTCGCCTTCACCGTAGGTGCTGACGATGAACAGCGCGCGGCGAACGCGCTGCAACGAGTCCAGGCTGTTCAAGGGCAGAACGTTGCAGCTCAATCCGGCTTCACGCAGTTGTGCGGCGCTGCGCTCGGCCAGTTCGCGGGCCTGGCCTCCCTGGCTTGCATAGGCGATCAGCAGCGCATCCGCCATCAGGTTCGGCGCGGTTCGGGCCTGGCGGTGGCGCCGCCAGAACATCAGGCACAGCGCCATGTAGGCGAGGGTCACCAGCGCTGCGGATATCTCCCGTGCCGGCTGCCACCACAGCAGCCCGGCGCCAAGCAGCAGGCAGGCTGCCAGCGGTGCGTAGCCGAGAAGAAAGAAACGCGATGGGGTGGAAGGCAAGACGGGTCCATCTCCACATGAGGACGGCAGGACAAGCCGAGTCGTTATTCGCTGGCCCGTCCTGCCGCTGCTCGATTACAGCCCCAGCACCTCGAGCGTGGCGCTGTAGCTGGCGCGACGTTGGCTGGCCGGTTTGCTGACACCTTTGTCGGTAGTCAGCTCGGCTTCCAGCCAGTACATGCCGGCTTTCGGCCAGGTGATGCTGACCTTGCCGGCGGCATCGGTGGTGGCCTTGATTTCACCCAGTTCGTCGCGGTAGCGATTGCCGCCGGGAATCACGCTGATCTCCACGTCCGCCGCCGGTTTGCCGTCGAGCAGTAACACGAATTCGGCGGCTTCACCTGCGTACAGGTCATTGGGGTGGGTGACCGGGGCCAGCTCCAGCCCTTGGCCGGTGGTCTCCAGCACCGTCTCGGTGGGTGCCCCCGAGGTGGCGAAGACTTCCATGCGGTTGCTGGTCTGGCTCACGCTCAGGTCTTCGGCTTTGGCTGGAACTTCCTTGGCGAAGGCTTCGGCGTTGCCCATCCAGCGGCGTGTTTCGCCATTCTCTTTCCAGCGAGCGAACAGGCCGCTGTTGACGATTGCCAGCTTGTAGGTGCCTTTCTGAGTCAGGTGCACATCGAAGGTGCTGCGATAGCGGCCGATGCTGCCGTTCTCGGGCTGGACCGGCGTGCCGTCCGGCGCGATCACCTGCAACTGTGCAGCGGGGCGCGGGCGCATGCCTGCCGCGGACTGATCGAGGTTGCCGATGCCCTGCAGGCGCAGCGGGAAATGCTCGAAATAGAACAGATCGTTGGAAACGGCGGCGTCCACGGTGATCCAAGGATCCTCGCCGGACAAGACTGTGGCCGAAGGCAGCATCCAGGCGCGGTGGGCCTGGGCGGAAAGCGGCAGGCAGATGGCCAGGGCGAGGGCGGTCCATTTGATCATGGGTTTCATGCAAGGCTTCCTTTGGTCATTGAGTCAGTTCGAGGGTGACACTGCCCAGTTCGCTTTCGCCCTGGGCCTGCTGTTTCTCGGCTTCTTGCGGCGGCCAGCTGAAGGGCAGGCGCAGCAGTTCACGCCCGCCCACTTCGCGGGCGGCTTCCACCACCAGGCGATATTCGCCGGCAGGCAGGTCCTTGAGAGGCGCCTGGCCGTCATCGAACACCAGGCTGTGGGTACCGACCGCGCGGGTCGCGCCGCTGACTCCGTCCGCCGGCATCTCGAGGCTGCGACCGCTACGGCGCCACCATTCGCGCATGTCCTTGAGCCATTTCTCGCCTTCGTTGTCCTTCAGCTTCAGGTCGTACCAGACGGCGAGGTTGGCGACATGGCGCTTGTCGGGCTGCTCCAGCCACAACGCCACGTAGGGGCGGTGATACTCGGCGACCTGCAGGCGAGGGATTTCCACATCGATCTTCAGCTCGGCTGCCATCAGCGGTGCGCTGAGCAGGGCGAGAGGGAGCAACAAGCATTTACGCATGACACATCCTTAATGAATGAACAGCAGTGCCAATAACAAGGGAATCACCAACCCGGCCCCGACCAAGGGCCAGGTGGTTGGGCGTCCGCCGGCATGACGCTGCAACAGCAACAGGCCGGTCAGGCTGAACAGCACGCAGACCCCGGCGAAGATATCGATGAACCAGCTCCACGCCTGGCCTGTATTACGGCCCTTGTGCAGGTCGTTGAAATACGCGATCCAGCCGCGATCGGTGGATTCGAAGAGCAGTTCGCCGCTGGCCAGGTCCAGGCTCAGCCAGGCGTCGCCACCCGGGCGTGGCAGGGCGACATAGAGCTCGCCGTCGTTCCATTCTGCATCACGGCTGGCGAGGTCGATGTTCAGCTCGGTTTCCAGCCAGGCGCGCAAGTCACTCGGCAGGCCCTCACCGGGCTGATCGGCCAACAGCCGTTGCTGCAGGGGCGCTGGCAACATCGCCTGCCGCTCGACGATCTTCGGGCTGGCTTCGATCTGCGCTGCGTGGTTCAACGTGATTCCGGTTACCGCAAACAGCAGCATGCCCACCAGGCAGAGCGCAGAGCTGATCCAGTGCCATTGGCGCAGGGTGCCGAGCCAGAGATGCATGGTGGTCCTTGTTATACGAAGAAGTGCCGGATTCTAGGGGGCTTTCGAGTCTGAATGCTAAAGATTTACAGACAGCATACATTCGCGTCTTCATGAGGGCGTCGGCTCGATGCAAACGCAACCAGGCCGGAGCGAGCCCCGGCCTGGTTGTATTGCTGTGTTGAATCAGAAGGTGATGTTGGCAGACAGCCAGAGGCGGCGGCCTTCTTCCATTACGCCGGTGGTGCCTGCCGTGGAGTGAGAGAAGTCGGTGCCGTAGGCGGTGCCATTGACTACCCCACCACCAACGCCGGCATTGTTTGGCGAGCTGTAGGTGCTGTATGCCTTGCCATCCACAAAGTCCTTGTCGAGAAGGTTGTAGATAGCGGCGTTGAAGGTCACGTTCTCAGACGCCCGGAATGAGCCACCCAGATGGAGCAAGGTGTAGGCCTTGGTGTTCTTGCCCAGCGTGTCGTAGATCGACTGGTTGGTGGAGTAGGTTCCGTTGCTGTTGGCTAGGTTTTCGTATTTGGAGGTGAAGCGCGCGCGCTCGCCACGGTATTCGGTCTTCATCCACAGGTTCAGGCGATCAGTGGTCTGCCAGTTCAGCTTGGCGTTGGCCAAGTGTTCAGGAGTGTTGGTCAAGGGCTCGCCCTTGTTGTCGCCACTCTTCTGTTCGCTGTCGGTGTAGGTGTAGTTGGCACTGAGTGTCCAAGCCGGTGCGAATTCCCAGCTGCCTGCCAGTTCCAGGCCCTGTGTTACCGCTTCGTCAACGTTGATCTGCTGTGAACAAGTACCGCTGGTATTACCCGCGCAGAGCGGATCGGCTACCGGGTCGCCACTGGCGATCTTATCTTTGAACTTGTTATGGAATAGGGTGGCATTGGCGTTGAAACCAGCCAGGTTGTCGTAGTAGACGCCAAACTCGGTGCTGGTGGTGGTTTCCGGATCGAGATCTGGATTACCGATGGTGATGATGGTGCCCTGTCCGGTGACACCGTTGATGCCGCTGTGTAGTTCGTTCAGGTCCGGGGTGCGATAGCCACGGCTGATACCACCCTTCATCGTCCAATTTTCAGTTGTGTTCCACACCAGATAGGCGCGCGGGCTGACATGACCACCAAAGGCTTCATGATCGTCGTAGCGTGCACCCAAGGTCAGGGCCAGATCGTCACGCAGGCGCCACTCATCTTCAGCAAACAGTGCCCAGGTTTTCTGTTCAAAATCGTCCAGAGCGATGCCGTCGGTCATCTCGGCTTTCCACCATTGGCCACCAATTGTGGCGATATGGGATTGACCAATAGGTGCTACCAGCTTGGTGTCCAATACCAGGTTGGTAGTTTCCAGATCGCGATCATCGCCGATCAGCGTGCCAGGAATACCAGAATCATTACCGATCACATTGCCGGGAATCGTCCGACCAAAGGTTTCGGTAGTGTTGTGCATCAGGCTTGAATCGAGCGTGCCGAAGCCCAGGCGCGCAGTGTGAGTCAGAGCGATTTGCTCGCGCTCGAAGCGCAGTTCATCGGAATAACCGTTGGCGGTCGTGGCGGCGGCATCGCAGTTACGATTCAAGCCATCAAGGGTGCCGAGCTGGCATTCATCATTGTTGTAAACCTGCCGGCTACGCTCCACATCCAGGCCGAAATCGTGGTTTTCATGGGGGGTAAACGACAGGCGTGCGCCTATGTTGCTGTTGCGCCCCTCGACCGGGGATGGGCCGCGCTTGCTGACTTCGATGCCGCTGCCGTAGCTCAGGTCCGATTCTTCGCGATTGAACAGGCTGCCGCGTACCTGCAGACCCAGCAGACCGTCGATCAGCGGGCCACTGGCGTAGAGGCTGGTGTTGCGGGTATCGCCGAAGTCTCGGTCTTCCTGATAGGTGTAGTCTTGGGTGATCGAACCACCCCACTCGCTGGCAACCTTCTTGGTGATGATATTGATCACACCGCCCATGGCATCGGAGCCGTACAGGGTAGACATCGGTCCGCGAATCACTTCGATGCGCTCGATGGCCGAGAGCGGCGGCATAAAGCTGGTGGAGGTCTCACCAAAGCCGTTGGGGGTTACGTTACCCGCAGCATTTTGCCGGCGACCGTCGATCAGAATGAGCGAGTACTTGCTGTCCATGCCGCGAATGCTGATATTCAGGCCGCCGGTCTTGCCGGTACCTTGGCCGATATCGATACCTTCTACATCACCCAAGGCCTGAGCCAGGTTGTTGTAGCGCTTCTGCTGCAAATCTTCCTGACTGATCACACTGATGCTCGCCGGTGCCTCCGTGATCTTCTGCTCGAAGCCCGAGGCACTGACGACGGTGTCGCTCAGCGTCAGTGGGTTGGAGTCGGCGAGCGTGTAGAAGCTGCAGCTAACCAGGGCACTGGCCAGGGCCGTGCGGGCGAAGGGGGCGAACATGCGGTGAGGCTCCTTGGGGTGAAGTCTTGATTATTGGCGCGCATGATAGTGATTCGCGATTGCGAATGGGGTGTGAGTTAGCCTTCGCAAAGATGGCGAGTACGCGCAAACAGGCCTGAAGGCCTTGCGCCATCAGGGTTTGCGGGGTTGTTTCTGCTTGTGTCCGATGTGCTGGTCGGTATGTTCGCGAGGAGAGCCGGAGCGTCATGGGCAGGTGAGCCTCCTCGGCCGTCAAGGCAGAGGAGGTTCCAGGTAATGTCGGTCGTTACGAAGGTCGCGTATCCGGACCGTTGGGAGGGTCGGTGTGGACGGCGCTCTGCCGCCGGTCATCGTTTCGCCGCGTCAGGGCATCAGTACTTCGATAACCCCGTCGGCGCTGATGCTGACTTGGCGAGTTCCCGCCTCGACCTCGGGTACCGGCGCTGAGTCCATGCTGAACTTCATCGCTGCGCTGCGCATCACCGGCTGGTAGCCGCCGCCATTGCTCAGATTGAGATTGACGATCTTGTAGTCCTTGCCGCCGAGCGCTTCGGTGGCCAGCTGTGCTCGGGCGCGAAAGGCCGCTACGGCGTCCTTGAGCAGGGCGTCTTCGTTCTGTTTGCGAATCGGATCGGAGACGCTGAAATGCATGCCGCTCATTTTCAGCGTCTGCATCAGTTCCGCAGTGAGGCTGGACAGCTTGGCGAAGTCGCCGCTCTCCAGGCGCAGCTCGGCGCGCTCGCGCCAACCGGTGATCTGCTGGCCTTTCTCTTCATAGACCGGATAACTGCTGCGGCTGCCCTGGCTGACGATCACACCCTCGCTCTTGCGAGCGTGCCGCAATGCCTCGTTCAGGGTACGGGTGGTCTCGGCGGCGAGCTGCGCCGGATCCTGGTTTTGTGCCTCGCTGTACAGCGTGACGTGCATGCGGTCATGGGCCACTTCGCTGCTGACTTCGGCGCGCAGGGACACCTGGTTATAGTGCTGTTCGTCGGCAATGGCGGGAAAGCAGCTGAGGCTGGCAAGGCAAGCCAGCAGTGCTGCGCTGCGGGGAACGGAGGAAAGCATGGGGGCTCCTGTGATCGAAAGGCACCATCGGTGCGGCGCAGAGACTGTAGCCCGTTACGCGACATGATGCAGCGATCTACTGCGTCGCGTTGCCGCATATGGACTGAGAAAAGGACGGCTTGGTTATACTCGCCGCATCTCTGGAGAGCCCATGTACCCATCCGTTCCCCTACTTTCGGCCAGCCGGCAGAATCTTCGACTCCTCACGCTCATTCGCACTCTCGTGCTGGCTGCTCAGACCGGTGCGGTGGGGCTCGCCTTCGCCAGTCAACTGGTGATTCTGCCCTGGTTTCACCTGGGGGCGACCCTGGTTGTCTCCGCGGCGCTCTGCCTGGGCACCGCGCTGCGCCTGCGGGGCCCCTGGCCGGTTACCGATCTGGAATATGCCGTGCACCTGGGCTGCGATCTGCTGATACATAGCGCCTTGCTGTACTACTCGGGCGGCTCGACCAACCCCTTCGTTTCCTATTATCTGGTGCCCCTGACCATCGCCGCGGCAACGCTGCCGTGGCTCTACTCGATCGTGTTGTCCGGGTTGGCGCTGGCGGGCTATACGCTGATGCTGGTGTGGTACGACCCGATCATAGTGCCGCCCGTCGAGCGCACCACCTTGCTGGTCTATGGCATGTGGCTGAGCTTTGCGCTGGCTGCGGCGCTGATTACCTTCTTCGTGACGCGGATGGCCGAGCAATTGCGGCATCAGGAGCAGTTCCAGGCGCAACGCCGCGAGGAAAGCATGCGCGATCAGCAGCTGCTCGCGGTGGCGACCCAGGCTGCCGGGGCCGCCCATGAGCTGGGTACGCCACTGGCGACCATGAGCGTGCTGCTCAAGGAGTTGCGTCAGGAACACCGTGACCCGCAGCTGGACGAGGACCTTGCGTTGCTGCAATCGCAGGTGCAGCTCTGCAAGGAAAGCCTGACGCAACTGGTTCGCGCGGCCGAGGCCGACCGCCGGCAGGCCGTGGTGGAGCAGACGGTGCGCGAATGGGTGGATTCGGTCATGCAGCGCTGGCATCTGATGCATCCCGAGGCGACCTTCCAGTTCCATTGCCTGGGCAAGGGCAGCGCGCCGAAGCTGATGCCGCCGGCGGATCTGAGCCAGTCGCTGCTCAATCTGCTGAACAATGCCACCGATGCCTGCCCTGACGATCTGGATATCCGGCTGGACTGGAACGAGCAGTGGATCAAGGTAACCATCCGTGATCATGGTGCTGGGGTGCCGCTGGCCATCGCCGAGCAGATTGGGCGTCCCTTCATCACCACCAAGGGCAAAGGTTTCGGATTGGGTCTATTTCTCAGCCAGGCGAGCGTGACACGTGCCGGCGGGACGGTGAAACTCTACAATCACGAAGATGGCGGGGCGCTGACCGAGTTGCGTCTGCCGCATGGCTCGGTTCGAGCCTGACCCAGATCGCGATATTGTGAAAGGAAAGTAGATATGACCGATGAAGTGCAATTCGACGGCGAAGAGCAGCCCCATCTGTTGCTGGTCGATGACGATCCCACTTTCACTCGCGTGATGGCGCGGGCCATGGGGCGGCGGGGGTTGCAGGTCAGCATCGCTGGTTCCGCAGCCGAAGGCCTGGAGCTGGCGAAGCAGGATATTCCCGATTACGCCGTGCTGGACCTCAAGATGGAGGGCGATTCGGGGCTGGTGCTGCTGCCCAAGCTGCTCGAGCTGGACCCCGAGATGAAGGTGCTGATCCTGACCGGCTATTCGAGCATCGCCACCGCCGTGGAGGCGATCAAGCGCGGTGCCTGCAACTATCTCTGCAAACCGGCCGATGCGGATGACGTACTGGCGGCGCTGCTGTCCAAGCATGCGGATCTCGACAGCCTGGTGCCGGAGAACCCGATGTCGGTCGACCGCCTGCAGTGGGAACATATCCAGCGCGTTCTCAGCGAACACGACGGTAATATCTCGGCCACCGCCCGCGCGCTGGGCATGCACCGCCGCACCCTGCAGCGCAAGCTGCAGAAGCGTCCGGTCAGGCGCTAAGAGCCTGTTCACGATCTGCTGCGCGTCGGCCCTGCTGCGTTAAAAACAGGCTCGGAATGCTCATTTACATCAGTAAACTCCGCTTCCTCGCCTGTTTTTGCCTTGCAGGACTCTAGCTCGCTAGATCGTGAACAGGCTCTAAGAGCGGCTTCAGGCAGAGAACGGGAGCGGTCGGCCGCCGCCATGCGATCCAGCGTCCGGCTGCATCTTTGGTTACCATAGCCGGTCTCTTCGTTTCCCTTCGAGCACTCCCATGCTGGCCCTTGTCGTTCAGACGCTGAGCGTTACCGCTCCGGTATTCGCGATGCTCTTCATTGGCGTCGTGCTCAAGCGGCTGGGCTGGATCGACACGGGATTCATCAATACGGCTTCGGCGCTGGTGTTCAAGGGCACCATGCCGACGCTGCTGTTCCTGTCGATCGTCCAGGCGGATCTCGGCTCCGCATTGCAGCCTTCGCTGATCGTTTATTTCGTGCTGGCCAACATCGCCAGTTTCGTGCTCGCCTGGGTCTGGGCGTTGTGGCGCTGCCCGGTGGCCGATCGTGGCGTATACGTGCAGGGGGCCTTTCGCGGCAACAATGGAATCGTCGGTCTGGCGCTCGCGAGCAGCCTGTATGGCGACTATGGTCTGTCGCTGGGGGGGGGGCTCGCGGGTGTGGTGATCTTCATCTACAACACGCTTTCGGTGGTGGTGCTCGCCATCTACAGCCCCGGCAGCAGTGCCAGCGTACGCTCCGTTTGCATCAGCATTCTGCGTAACCCCCTGATCATCGGGGTGGCGTCGGCCATTCCCTTCGCCTATTGGCAGGTCGAGCTGCCGCTCTGGCTGCTGACCTCGGCGGGATATTTCGCGCAGTTGACTTTGCCGCTGGCATTGATCTGCATCGGCGGAACGCTGTCGCTGAGCGCGTTGCACGAAAGCAGCGGGACGGCGATCAGCTCCAGTCTGATGAAGATGGTCTGGTTGCCGTTCCTGGCCACGCTGGGTGCCTGGGTATGGGGCTTCCGCGGTGCGGAGCTGGGTATCCTGTTCCTCTACTTCGCCAGCCCCACGGCGGCGGCGAGCTTCGTCATGGCGCGGGCGGTCGGCTCCAACCATCAGTTGGCAGCGACGATCATCGTGATCACCACGCTGTCCGCCGCGGTGACCATCAATGCGGGGTTGCTGGTGCTGAGTCGATTGGGGTGGATATAGCCGCGGGCTCGCCGTCGGTCTGGGAGGGCGTAATATCGACCTAATGGCTTAAGAATCGCTTGGCAATGGTCGTTATCGGTCACCATGCCTCAGAAAAAAAAACGCATTTCCGTCAAATTGCCCGGGTCGATCAGCGGCCTGCCTGACAAGGCGGTTGCTTCATGTTCCAGGGAATCATTCATGGCATTTTTTTCTCCTTCTAGCCGATCGCTGACGCGTGACGATATTCGTGTCGTGAGCCTGCGTCGGCTGGCAGCGCCGGGTCTTGCTCTGATGCTGGTGCTGAGCCTGGGCAGCTTTGCTGGAGGCATCTGGGTCGGCGGTGACCTGCGTGCCAAGCCGGAGGTGGTGGATGAGGAAGAGTCCGTGCTTGCGGATGAGGGCCAGTTCGCCATCGCGCGGGTCGGCGAGGTGGTCGGTCGACTGAAGTCGCTGGAGTCCGACCTGCTTGCATTGCAACGCATGATGGATGAGCAGCGCGAGCTGCACGGACAGTTGTCTGCGCTGGACCCGACGTTGCTGCCCGAACTGGTGCCGGATCGCCCGGCACGAAAGGGGACCGGGCAGGGCGGTGTCCTGTTGCCGCCACGGGGTTGTTCGGGCGAGCTGCGGGCAGATGGCAGCGCCTTTTCATTGGACGATCTGCAGCACAGCGAGACTTCGGCGCGCTGCATGCGCCTGATGCTCGATGAACTGATGCAGCGTGTGGCCGAGCGCAACGCCGCGCTCATGACGATTCCCTCTCGCCGCCCGGTGGGTGAGGCCCGCCTGGGCTCGGCCTTTGGCAATCGCATCGATCCTTTCCGCAAGCGCCTGGCGTTCCACTCCGGGGTGGATTTTGCGTTGAGCAGCGGCTCCGAGGTGGTCGCTGCGGCCGGTGGCCGAGTACGCTTTGCGGGTCGCCGGGGCGGCTATGGCAAGCTGGTGGAAATCGACCATGGCAACAGCCTGGTCACGCGTTATGCGCATCTGTCGCGGATGGATGTGCGTCGCGGGGATGTGGTGACGCCGTCGCAGCCTATCGGTGCGGTAGGTTCCACCGGACGTTCCACTGGCCCGCATCTGCATTTCGAAGTGTTGCACAAGGGGCGGTTCGTCGACCCGCAACGCTTCCTGGCACTGGGCGATATGGAGCGCGACAGCGATGGCTTGGCCGACGACTAGGCGACCTTCCACCAAGGATCTGCTTCGTGTCGAACACCGTTTGCAGGCCGCGCCGAGCGCAGGTATCGGACGCTGGATCATCCTTGCCCTGGTGGCTGTGATAGTTGCACTGCTCTATCTGCGCAGCCACGAGCAGGCCGGCCATGAGCGGCAGATCGAAGCGTTGAAGGAGGAGCGCGTGCTGCTCCAGGCGGCGCTGGATCTGAACCGCTTGAAACAACAGGAAACCCAGGCCACCGAAGAGCAGCTGCTCAGACGTATCGCCACGCTGTCGGCGCAGGTCGAGCGCCTGCAGGCCGACCTGGCTTTCTTCCGCCAGCAGAAGAAAACCCGCTAACCCTTTTTGGAGTAGATGATGTTCAGCAAGAAGAAGCCGGCGCCACGTGTCGCCATCGATCAGTTTTCCAGTCTGATCTCGGGGAGTTTGTCGCTGGTGGGGGACGTGACGTTCGAGGAAGGGCTGAAGATCAGCGGCGAGGTGTGCGGCAACGTCAGGCACAAACCGGGCACGCACAGCCTACTGGCGCTCAGTGCCGAGGGGCGGATCGAAGGTAATGTCAGCAGCTACGATGCGCTGATCGACGGCACCATTGTCGGCGACCTGGTGGTGGAGCATCTGCTCGAATTGCATTCCAACGCGCGTGTGCAGGGCAACATCCGCTATCGCCAACTGAGCATGGAAAACGGCGCCGTGGTCGATGGCACGCTCAACCGCATGGGTGACGATGAGGAGACCGCGCAGGTTTTCGAATTGCCCCGTCCGCAGGTTCGTGAAGGCTGAGGGCAGGGTGCCCTAGGGTCTGTTCCTGGTTCGTCGCGACCGCGAATGAAACGGAACAGACCCTGGTTGCGAACCCGAGTCAGCGCTGAGTTTTCCAGGCTCGACCCGCGATGACGATCAGTGTGACGGCCGTCAGCGGTAGCACGTAGCCGAGCATGGCATCGCCAAAGGTGTTGGCGAACGGCCGGCCGGTACTGGCAAGGATCAGGTACAGGGTGTAGGCCACGTAGTAGCCCAGGAAGAGCACGCCTTCCCAGCGATTGATGCAGTAGCCCGCGAAGAAGATCGGCAGGCAGGCGACGGCGACGGCGATCATCACCGGGAAGTCGAACGCCAGCGCGGTTGGCGAAACCGCGATGGCCTGCGGCGAAACCAGCGAGGACAGACCCAGTACGCAGAGCAGATTGAAAATGTTGCTGCCGACGATGTTGCCGACCGCGATGTCGCGTTCACCGCGAATGGCCGCCAGAATCGAGGTGGCCAACTCGGGCAGCGAAGTGCCGATCGCGATCACGGTCAGGCCGATCACCAGCTCCGACAGCCCCAGCGCACGGGCCAGCGCTACCGCGCCTTCGACGAGGAAGTTCGAGCCCACCACCAGCAGCACCAGCCCGCCGATCACCAGGGCGGCGTTGATCAGGCCGGCATATGGCTTGGCGGGCTCGTTCAGGCCGAACTCCTTGGTGAATTCGTCGTTGGTCGTCGCGGCATTTTCCCTGCGGCTGCTGATGATCAGGAACAGCGTGTAGGCGACGACGGCGGCGAACAGCAGGATGCCATCCAGGCGGCTGAGCGCGCCGTCCAGCGCCAGCCCATAGGTCGCCAGGCTGGCGCCAATCATGATCGGCACATCCAGGCGAATCAGTTGACGCGAAACGATCAATGGAGCGACCAGAGCAGTCATGCCGAGAATCAGCAGCACGTTGGCGATGTTGCTTCCGACCACGTTCCCGATGGCGATATCGCCGCTACCGTTCAGGGCGGCCTGCACGCTGACAGCGGTTTCCGGTGCACTGGTGCCGAACGCGACCACCGTCAGACCGATGATCAGCGGCGAGATACCGAACTGCGCCGCCAGTTTGGCAGCCCCGCGTACCAGTACCTCGGCACCCGCGACGAGCAGCACCAGACCGGCGATGAGATAGACGAAAGTCATGAGTGTCACGAATCGAAACTCCGCGAAAAAAGAAGGGCTCAGCGCTGGTGTTTCCAGGCGCGCAGAAAGATCACCGCCAGGGTTATCGCCGTCAAGGGCAATACGTAGCGAGACATTGCATGGCGGAACAGCTCGATGACCGGCAGGCCGCTGGAGAACATCGCCAGGTGCAGCGTATAGGCGAGGTAGTAACCGAAGAACAGCAGGCCCTCCCAGCGTCGAATGCTGTATCCGGAAAGGAAGATCGGCAGGCAGGCGACGAACGCCGCAAGCATGACGGGGAAATCGAAGGCCAGCGCATTGGGCGAAATGGAGAGTCCGTCGCTCGCCACCAGAGCGCTGGCACCCAATACCAGCAGCAGATTGAAAATGCAGCTGCCCACCACGTTGCCCACGGCGATATCCCGCTCGCCTCGATACACCGCCAGCAGTGAAGTGGCCAGCTCGGGCAGCGAGGTGCCGACGGCCACCACCGTCAGCCCGATGATCAGCTCCGACAAGCCCAGGGCGCGCGCGAGGGCGACGGCACCTTCGACCAGCAGATTGGAACCGGTGATCAGCAGGCCGGCGCCGATTGCGATCAGCAGCAGATGAAACAGCCAGCCGAAGCGCGCAGTGGTGGACGGCGCCCCGAACTGCGTGGCGAATTCGTCGGTGTCGCGTGGCTGCTTCTCCCGTTTGCCGGCGATCACCAGAAAGATCGTGTAGCCCAACAGGCAGGCCAGCAACAGGCTGCCGTCCAACCTGCTGATCCGGCCATTCCAGGCAAGGGCAAAGCTCAGCAGGCCGGCGAGGATCATGATGGGTACGTCCAGACGGATCAGCTGCCGGGCGACTTTCAGCGGCGCTATCAGCGCCGACAGGCCGAGAATCAGCAGGATATTGGCGATATTGCTGCCGATCACGTTGCCGACAGCGATATCGCCGCTGCCACTCAGCGACGCCTTGATGCTGACGGCGGCTTCCGGCGCGCTGGTGCCGAAGGCCACGACCGTCAGCCCGATCACCAGTGGTGAGATGCCCATGCGCCTTGCCAGTTGCGCCGCGCCGCGCACCAGGCTTTCGGCGCCGAGAACGAGCAGCGCCAGACCGGCGAACAGATTGCCGACGATGAGCAGGGTCATTCGAGCGTTTCGATGCGCACGCGTGCAACCCCTTGGTCGATCATCCCGATTCGCTCGGCGGCAGCGCGTGAGAGGTCGATGATGCGTCCGCGCACGAAGGGGCCGCGGTCGTTGATGCGAACGGTCACCCGCTTGTTGTTCCGCAGGTTGGTCACCCTTATGCGTGTGCCGAAGGGAAGCGAGCGATGAGCGGCGACCATGGCGTTCTGGTCGTGGAGTTCGCCGCTGGCGGTACGTTGGCCGTGGTGCATGCGGGCATAGAAGGAAGCCTTGCCTTGCTGGCTGAAACGGCTCTGGCTCGCTGGTGGTGTACGCGCTTCGGGCGAGGATGGCGCCGGCGCGCGCTCGGCGCAGCCCGCCGTGAACAGGGCGAGCAGAAGCGGGACTATGTGCCATGTTCCCAGGCGCATGGGGCGTCCTTCAGTGTCGGTCGATGAAGCGCAAAGCGCGCTGATAGTCCTCTGGCTGTAGGGCCGAATTCATTCGGCCGCCGATCGCATGGCCGAACAAGTTCGGCCCTACGTTCTTCTTCTTGGACAAGCTCTGCGGGGCTACGGCTAGCCTTCGAGCTTTTTCTTCAGCAATTGGTTCACCTGGCCGGGGTTGGCCTTGCCCTTGGAGGCCTTCATCGCCTGGCCGACGAAGAAACCGAACATCTTGCCGCGTTTGGCTTCGTCGCTGGCGCGGTACTGTTCGACCTGCTCGGCGTTGGCCGCCAGCACTTCATCCAGCATCGCCTCGATGGCACCGGAGTCGGTGACCTGCTTGAGGCCCTTCTTCTCGATGATCTCATCGGCCGTCGCGCCTTCGCCGGCAGCCAGCGCCTCGAAGACCATCTTGGCGATCTTGCCGCTGATGGTGTCGTCCTTGATGCGCAGGATCATGCCGCCCAGCTGTTCGGCGGAAACCGGCGACTGTTCGATCTCCAGGCCTTCCTTGTTGAGCAGGCTGGACAGCTCGCCCATCACCCAGTTGGCTGCCAGCTTGGCGTCGCCACAGGCGGCATTGACCTGCTCGAAGTAGTCGGCCAGTTCGCGGCTGGCCGAGAGCACGCTGGCGTCGTAGGCGGACAGGCCGAACTCGCGTTCGAAACGCTCGCGCTTCTGCGGCGGCAGCTCCGGCAACGCGCTGCGCAACTCATCGAGGAAGCTCTGCTCGATCACCACCGGCAGCAGGTCGGGGCAGGGGAAGTAGCGATAGTCGTTGGCTTCCTCCTTGCTGCGCATGGAGCGCGTCTCGTCCTTGTTCGGGTCGTACAGGCGGGTTTCCTGCACCACCTTGCCGCCATCCTCGATCAGCTCGATCTGGCGCTGGACTTCGTGGTTGATCGCCTTCTCGATGAAACGGAAGGAGTTGACGTTCTTGATCTCGGCGCGGGTGCCGAACTCGGCCTGGCCCTTGGGGCGTACCGAGACGTTGCAGTCGCAGCGCAGCGAGCCTTCGGCCATGTTGCCGTCGCAGATGCCGAGATAGCGCACCAGGGCGTGAATGGCCTTCACATAGGCCACCGCTTCCTTGGCCGAGCGAATGTCCGGCTCGGAAACGATTTCCAGCAGGGGCGTGCCGGCGCGGTTCAGGTCGATGCCGCTCATGCCGTGGAAGTCTTCGTGCAGGCTCTTGCCGGCATCCTCTTCCAGGTGCGCGCGGGTGATGCCGATGCGTCGGGTCGTGCCGTCTTCGAGGGTGATGTCCAGATGGCCCTTGCCGACGATGGGGTGGTCCATCTGGCTGGTCTGGTAGCCCTTGGGCAGGTCGGGGTAGAAGTAGTTCTTGCGGGCGAAGACGTTCTGCCCGGCGATTTCGGCGTCGATCGCCAGGCCGAACCGGCAGGCCATACGCACCGCCTCGGCGTTGAGCACCGGCAGCGTGCCGGGCATGCCGAGGTCGACCAGGCTGGCCTGGGTGTTGGGCTCGGCGCCGAAAGCGGTGGCGCTGCCGGAGAAGATCTTCGACTGGGTGGCGAGCTGTGCGTGGATCTCCAGCCCGATCACGGTTTCCCATTGCATGTGCGTGTTCCTCGAATTCCGTAAGCCCCTCTCTCGACGGAGAGAGGTGAAAGTCCGCGATTGCCGTTATTCAGAATCCGGCTGGTACCCGTGTATGCCAGTCGCTGACCTGCTGATACTGATGCGCCACGTTGAGCAGGCGCGCTTCCTGAAAGTACGGCGCCAGCAGCTGCACACCCACCGGCAGGCCGTCGATGAAGCCGGCCGGCATGGACAGGCCGGGGATGCCGGCGAGGTTGGCGGTGATGGTGTAGATGTCTTCCAGGTAAGCCGAGACCGGGTCGGCGTTCTTCTCGCCCAGTTTCCAGGCCAGGTTCGGCGTGGTCGGGCCGAGAATGACGTCGACGTCCTCGAAGGCGCTGACGAAGTCGTTCTTGATCAGGCGGCGAATACGCTGGGCCTTCAGGTAGTAGGCGTCGTAATAGCCGGCCGAGAGCGCATAGGTGCCGACCATGATGCGACGCTTGACCTCGTCGCCGAAGCCTTCGGCGCGCGAGCGCTTGTAGAGGTCGATGAGGTCCACCGGGCTTTCGCAGCGAAAGCCGAAACGCACGCCATCGAAGCGAGACAGGTTGGAGCTGGCCTCCGCCGGGGCGATCACATAATAGGAAGGGATCGCGTGCTGCATGTTCGGCAGGCTGATGTCCTTGACCGTGGCGCCGAGCAGCTTCAGCTGCTCGACCACGGCCATCACCGCGTCGGCGATCTTCGGATCCAGGCCTTCGCCGAAGTATTCCTTCGGCAGGCCGATGCGCAGGCCGGCCAGCGGCTGGCTCAAGGCGGCGAGGTAGTCGTCCAGCGGCTGGTCGACGCTGGTGGAGTCCTTCGGGTCGAAACCGGCCATGGCGCCGAGCATCAACGCGCAGTCCTCGGCGGTGCGGGCCAGCGGGCCGCCCTGGTCCAGACTGGAGGCATAGGCGACCATGCCCCAGCGCGAAACACGGCCGTAGGTGGGTTTGATGCCGGTGAGGTTGGTCAGCGCCGCCGGCTGGCGGATCGATCCGCCGGTGTCGGTGCCGGTGGCGGCCGGCAGCAGGCGCGCGGCGATGGCGGCGGCCGAACCACCGGAGGAACCGCCCGGCACGCGGGTCAGGTCCCAAGGGTTCTTCACCGGGCCGTAATGGCTGGATTCGTTGGCTGAGCCCATGGCGAACTCGTCCATGTTCAGCTTGCCGAGGGTGACGGCGCCGGCGCCGCCGAGCTTCTCGACCACGGTGGCGTCGTAGGGCGCGGCGAAGTTGTCGAGCATCTTCGAGCCGCAGCTGGTGCGGATGCCTTTGGTGCAGAACAGGTCCTTGTGGCCGATGGGCGCACCGAGCAGGGCGCCATTCTCGCCAGCAGCGCGGCGGGCGTCGGCGGCTTTGGCCTGCGCGAGCGCTTGCTCTTCGGTGACGGTGATGAAACTGTTGAGCTGCGGGTCGAGCCGGGCGATGCGCGCCAGCAGGGTGCGGGTCAGTTCTTCGGCGGAAAATTGCTTGTCGGCGAGGCCGCGGGCGATCTCGGCGAGGGTCAGTTGATGCATGTCGGAATCCTTGATCACTCGATTACCCGCGGAACCAGGTACAGGCCTTCTTCCACGGCCGGGGCGATGGCCTGGTAGGCGTCGCGCTGGCTGGTCTCGGTCACTTCGTCGCGGCGCAGGCGCTGGGTGGTTTCCAGCGGATGGGCCAGGGGCTCGACGCCGTTGGTGTCGACGGCCTGCATGCGGTCGATCAGCCCGAGAATGTTATTGAGGGTCTCGGTGGTACGAGGCAGGTCGTCTTCATTCAGGTCCAGGCGGGCCAGATGAGCGATCTTTTCCACCTCGGGGCGTTCAAGCGCCATCGGATATCTCCAATAGGAAGTGAGTCGGTTGCACCTTTTATAACCTCGCCACGTCGATAGGCGAGTCACGGCAAGGTATGGTGGGCAGGCCGTTGCGAAAAAAAACCGCGAAACACCGCTGAAAGCCGACCCGGCGCGCAACCGGGCAATGCAGTTCACAGCTCGCGACTGAGCGCGTCGAACGCTCGGGTTCCGGGGCATGCCTTCATCAATATTGCCGCATCCGGAAAAGCCGCAATGTTACATCCCCCCGGCGCTGATCGGTAGCGGCGGCGCCGTGCGCCTTCGCTCGGGCGAATGTCCGTACGTGTGGCAGTTTTCACGTAATGCGCATGAACGGCGCATGAGGGTAGACTCGCGCCTTGCCCTAAGTTCGCACCATTGTTAGAGTTTGCGGCACTTTTTTCCCCACGCGTTTGCCCCAGGGCCCTTTTCCCATGTTCAAGAAACTGCGTGGCATGTTTTCCAGTGATCTGTCGATCGACCTGGGCACTGCCAATACTCTTATTTATGTGCGTGATCGCGGTATCGTCCTCGACGAACCTTCGGTGGTTGCGATCCGCTCCCATGGCAACCAGAAAAGCGTCGTGGCGGTGGGCACTGATGCCAAGCGCATGCTCGGCCGTACTCCTGGCAACATCAACGCCATTCGCCCGATGAAGGATGGTGTGATCGCCGATTTCAGCGTCTGCGAGAAGATGCTGCAGTACTTCATCAACAAGGTTCACGAGAACAGTTTCCTGCAGCCGAGCCCGCGCGTGCTGATCTGCGTCCCCTGCAAATCCACCCAGGTGGAACGCCGCGCCATTCGCGAATCGGCCCTGGGTGCCGGTGCGCGTGAAGTGTTCCTGATCGAGGAGCCGATGGCCGCCGCGATCGGTGCCGGCCTGCCGGTCGACGAGGCGCGCGGCTCGATGGTCGTCGACATCGGTGGCGGCACCACGGAGATCGCGCTGATTTCCCTGAACGGCGTGGTCTACGCCGAATCCGTACGCGTTGGCGGCGATCGCTTCGATGAATCCATCGTCACCTACGTGCGCCGCAACTACGGCAGTCTGATCGGCGAATCCACCGCCGAGCGCATCAAGCAGGAAATCGGTACCGCCTTCCCCAGCAACGACGTTCGCGAAGTGGACGTGCGGGGCCGCAACCTCGCCGAAGGCGTGCCGCGCAGCTTCACCCTCAACTCGAACGAAGTGCTCGAGGCGCTGCAGGAGTCGCTGGCGACCATCGTTCAGGCCGTCAAGAGCGCACTGGAGCAGTCACCGCCGGAGCTGGCTTCGGATATCGCCGAGCGTGGCCTGGTGCTGACCGGTGGCGGGGCGCTGCTGCGCGATCTCGACAAGCTGTTGTCGCAGGAAACCGGGTTGCCGGTTATCGTTGCCGAAGAGCCGCTCACCTGCGTTGCGCGGGGCGGTGGCCGTGCGCTGGAGATGATGGACCGGCACGCCATGGATCTGCTGTCTACCGAGTGATCGTTCACCGCTCCGGAAGACACCCAGCGACAAGCCGAAAGCAGCTCGACCCTGTTTTCGGCTTGTCGCGTTTAGTTCGACGCTCGCAGTTGTGAGGACCCGCCAATCAAACCGCTCTTCGCCAAAGGACCCTTGCTCGGCGCGCGCCTGCTGGTGCTGGCCGTACTCTGCGTTACCTTGATGGTGGTGGATGCGCGCTTCGACCTTCTCAAGCCGGTGCGAAGCCAGATGGGGCTGGTGCTGACGCCCTTCTACTGGTTGGCCGACCTACCGGTGCGTGTCTGGCAAAGGACCACCGAGCAGATATCCAGCAGTACCAGCCTGGCCGCCGAGAACGAGAAGCTCAAGGCCGAGGCTCTGCTGATGCAGCGGCGCCTGCAGAAGCTGGCGATGCTCACCGAGCAGAACGTGCGCCTGCGCGAGCTTCTCAACTCGGCGGCGCTGGTCGACGACAAGGTGATCGTCAGCGAGCTGATCGGCCTCGATCCCAATCCATTCACCCACCGCATTCTGATCGACAAGGGCGCGCAGGACGGCGTGTTCGTCGGACAGCCGGTTCTCGATGCCAGCGGGCTGATGGGCCAGGTCGTGGAAGTGATGCCTTACGCGGCGCGGGTGCTGCTGCTCACCGACGTCACGCACAGCATTCCGGTACAGGTCAACCGCAACGGCTTGCGGGCGATTGCCGTGGGAACCGGCAATCCGGACTATCTCGAATTGCGGCACGTCGCCGAAACGGCGGATATCAAGGAGGGTGATCTGCTGGTGAGTTCCGGCCTGGGGCAGCGCTTTCCCAGTGGTTACCCGGTGGGGCAGGTGACCGAGGTGGTTCGTGGCTCCGGCCAGCCATTCGCCATCGTGCGCGCCATCCCGACGGCGATGCCCAACCGCAGCCGTTATCTGCTGCTGGTGTTCAGTGACTCGCGCAGCCCCGAAGAGCGGGTTACCGCGGCTGCGAAGGCACAAGAAAATGCCGACCGGGAAGCGGCCCAGCAGGAAACCCAGCCATCCGACGCCACCGAGGCGCCTGCCACAGAGTCCGCGTCCCCTGCGCCGGCCGCACCTGCGGAAGCCGAGGCCAGGCCATGAATCCGCGCGCGAACAATGGCTGGGTGATCTGGGTGACACTGCTGTTCGCCCTGGTGCTCAGCGTGGCGCCGCTGCCCGACAGCATCGAGCTCGGCCGTCCTCTCTGGCTGGCGCTGTTCGTCGTCTACTGGGTGTTGACGCTGCCGCATCGCGGTGGCCTGGGCGCGGCCTTCGCCCTGGGGCTGATGCTCGATGTGCTTTCCGGAACCCTGTTCGGCCAGAACGGGCTGCCGTTGTTGCTGATCGTTTTTCTGGTGCTGAGTCTGCAGCAGCGGCTGCGGATGTTCCCGCTCTGGCAGCAGAGCATGGTTCTGCTGATCATTCTCGGGCTCGGCCAACTGGTCCAGCTCTGGCTCAATACCCTGGCCGGCAACCGCCCGCCGACCCTGCTGTTCCTGGTGCCCGTGCCGGTCAGCGCCCTGCTGTGGCCGTGGGTTTTCATCAGCCTGCAATGGCTGCGTCGACGTTTCCAGATCTATTAGCGGCTGCCGCGGCTGAAGCCCGGTCAGGCGTCCGTCCATTGCGTTTTCTCCGAATTGCTACACAGTTCATGTGCGGCGGTTGCGACCTTGTACGGCGTGAGGTTTTCTGAAATCATGCGGCGCTAGCCTTAGGCCATTACTGGCCCGAATCTGATAACTAGAAATACCAACACCAAGCACAGCACGGGCGAGTGGTTATGGAAAATGACGTTTCCGGTTCGAGAAATCGGTTGTTCAGCGGTGCGCGGTCCTTGCTGGCAGGAGCTGGCTGTTTTGGCGCGCTGATGGTGGTCCTGGCGGTTGGCAGCGGTTATTCCCAGGCGGACAGCGCCGCGCAACCGGTCGCTCAGTCCGGCGCGGCCGGCAGTGGCACGCAGGAGACGACATCGAACCAGCCGGAGCAATTGACGGCGAAGCTCACCGAGCTCGATGCGATTCTGGCGGAAAAACAGCAGCTCGAAGACGCCCTGCGGATCGAGAAGAGCGCTCAGAGCGCTGCTGCCTTGCAATCGTCGAATACCCAGAAGCTGATCCGCCTGGAAATCGAGGATTTCTTCGCCCAGAGCAGCAATCGCGCGCGCCTCGATGCGCTTTTCGAGGAGTACAAGCGCAGCGCCGATGAGGAGGATGCCGCACGGCAGCGGGTCGAGTCGGTGCAGCGGGATCTTGCCGCCAAGCAGCTGAAGTTTTCCCAGGCGGCGCGGGATGTAGAGCGGGTGAAGGCGCAGCTGGCCTCGGAGGCTCGCAAGCGCAACAGCAAGAAGATCCAGTCGATCGCGCGACGCCTGGACAAGACCATCTACTTCAACCAGCCGATCTCCTTCCGCTGCTCGACGAGCAAGAGCCTGGCCGAGTGCCTTGCCGGCTATCAGCACGACGGACGCATGTCGCAGTGGGTGCTGGAGCATTATGAGCGGGTACTGGGCGAAGAAATCCGCGACCAGGTCGAAACGCTCAAGCTCAGCCCGAACTGGTATTCCTACCGCACCAAGAGCGAGTTCTCCGAGGCGAGCATGAGCCTGGACGGCACCGTCGAGGCCCAGGTCAGCATCCAGGCGGCGGTAACGGCGAAGAAGATGATGCCTTGTGCGATCCTCGACGTGCCTTACGACCTGTGCGACAGCAGGACGCATTCGCTGATCGTGCGCAGCAACAAGTACAACGACCAGGTGCTGATCAACGAACAGCCCCATGGCTCGACTCCGGTTTCCCTGATGCTCGACAGTGGCACCTACGAGGTGCAGGTGGTCTCCGGCGGTGTGACACAGAAGCGCACCCTGTCGCTGAGCGAAGACCAGGTCGTTCGTTTCAAGTTCTGACAGCGCAACTAGGCGGCGTGCCGGGTGCTTCCGGCCGCCGCTCCGATATGCGACGCTGCCCCGGTACTTATCACAAGGATCAGGTATGGCCGCGTTGTTTCTCGCCTCGGCGTCTCCCCGGCGCCGTGAACTGCTGACCCAGATCGGCGTTCCGTTCGAACTGCTGTCGATCACCCTCGATGAAACGCCCCTGCCGGCCGAGCGCCCCGAGGCCTACGTGCAGCGCCTTGCCCGCGAGAAAGCCCTGGCCGGGTGGGCCGCGGTCAATGATGACTCGGCCGCTGTGTTGGGCGCCGATACCACCGTCGTCATCGATGAGCGAATACTCGGCAAGCCGGCTGACCGGGCCGAAGGGCTGCTGATGCTCGAATCCCTCTCGGACCGCGAGCACCACGTGCTGACCGCCGTTGCGCTGGCCACCCGGGATGCTTGCGAGGTACGCCTGGTTACCAGCCGGGTGCGTTTCCGCCGGATCGAGCGGGCCGAAGCCGAGGCCTACTGGGCCAGTGGCGAGCCTTGTGACAAGGCCGGTGGCTATGCAATCCAGGGTTGGGGCGCGGTGTTCGTCGCCGAGTTGCGCGGCAGCTATTCGGCCGTGGTCGGTCTGCCACTGTGCGAGACGGCGCAACTGCTCGACCAGGCGGGAATCGCCCGCTGGGTGAAAGAAGACCGAAACTGACGAATCGTCGCGCTCATCAGGTTCACCTGAGCCTGTGGCTCGCGCGCTTAAGCCGTTAGAATCGAGCCAACCCTCAGCTTCGGCTGTTCCGTATCACGCCATCGGCCGAGAACAACAATGAGCGAAGAGATCCTGATGAACATCACCCCCATGGAGTCGCGGGTGGCGGTGGTGGAAAACGGTGTGCTGCAGGAAGTCTACGTCGAGCGTACCCAGCGCCGCGGCATCGTCGGCAATATCTACAAGGGCAAGGTGGTGCGGGTACTGCCCGGCATGCAGGCGGCGTTCGTCGACATCGGCCTGGAGCGCGCGGCCTTCATCCATGCCTCGGAAATTTCCACCCGCGAGGGCAACGCGGTCGAGCCCATCAGCGCGCTGGTACACGATGGGCAGAGCCTGGTGGTGCAGGTGACCAAGGACCCCATCGGCACCAAGGGCGCGCGGCTGACCACGCAGCTGTCGATTCCTTCGCGCTACCTGGTCTACATGCCGCGAACCAGCCACGTCGGGATTTCCCTGCGTATCGAGGACGAGGCCGAGCGCGAGCGTCTCAAGCAGGTGGTGGCCGAATGCGTCGCCGCCGAAGGCATCAAGGAAACCGGTGGCTTCATCCTGCGCACCGCTGCCGAAGGCGCGGGCCGGGACGAGATCCTCATGGACATCCGCTACCTGCGCCGGCTGTGGGAGCAGATCGACGGGCAGATGAAGACGGTGGGCGCACCCACGCTGATCTATGAAGACCTGTCGCTGTCCATGCGCACGCTGCGCGATCTGGTCAACCCACGTATCGAGAAGATCCGCATCGACTCGCGGGAGAATTTCCAGAAGGTCCAGCAATTCGTCGGCGAACTGATGCCCGAGCTGGGCGATCGTCTGGAGCATTACCCGGGCGAGCGGCCGATCTTCGACCTGTACAGCGTCGAGGACGAAATCCAGAAGGCGCTGGAGCGCAAGGTGATGCTCAAGTCCGGGGGCTACCTGATCATCGACCCGGCGGAGGCGATGACCACCATCGACGTCAATACCGGCGCCTTCGTCGGGCATCGCACCCTCGAAGAGACCATCTTCAAGACCAACCTCGAGGCCGCCACGGCCATCGCCCGGCAACTGCGCCTGCGCAACATCGGCGGCATCATCATCATCGACTTCATCGACATGGAGGACGAGGATCATCGGCGCCAGGTACTGCGCACGCTGGAGAAGCAGCTCGAGCGTGATCACGCCAAGACCAACATCATCGGCATCACCGAACTCGGGCTGGTGCAGATGACCCGCAAGCGCACGCGCGAAAGCCTCGAGCAGGTGCTGTGCGAACCCTGCATGTGCTGTCAGGGGCGCGGCAAGTTGAAGACCCCGGAAACGGTCTGCTACGAGATATTCCGCGAAATCCTTCGCGAGGCGCGTGCCTATCAGGCCGAGGGGTATCGGGTGCTGGCCAACCAGAAGGTGATCGACCGGCTGCTCGACGAGGAGTCGGGGAATGTCGGCGACCTGGAAAGCTTCATCGGTCGCTCGATCAAGTTTCAGGTGGAAACCATGTATTCCCAGGAACAGTACGATGTGGTGCTGCTCTGAATAGACACCCACCTGACGATGGCGGTCGGAGCGCATCTGGATGAACCGCTTCGTTGTTTTCCTCAATACGTTGTTGCGTCGCTGCCTGTGGCTCGGTGCGCTCGGGCTGGTGCTGGCCGCGTTGTACATCAGCCTCGGGCGCCAGTTGGTGCCGCTGGTCGCCGAATATCGGCTGGAGGTTCAGGACAAGGCGCGTGCGATGCTCGGCATGCCCGTTGCGCTCGGAAGCCTCGAGGGGCGCTGGGAAGGCTTCGCGCCGCGCCTGCTGATCCACGATGTGTTGCTCGGTACGGGCGATTCCGCGGTGCGCCTGGACAGCCTGTCGGTGATACCCGACCTGGCGGGGAGCCTCTGGGCAAGGGAGTTGCGCCTGGCGGCCCTGGAACTCGAAGGCGTCCAGCTCAGCCTGACGCAGACTGCGGATGGCCAGTGGCGAGTGGAAGGTTTGCCGGACGCTGGAAACACCGCCCGGTCGTCTCCCGATCTGCAGAAAGTATTCACCGAGCTGGGCAAGGTTCGCCGGCTGGCACTGTTCGATAGTCAACTGACTGTCGAAGCCCGGGGCGAGTCGCCATTCACCCTCAGCTATGCCAATTTCGAGCTGGCGATCGATGGCCAGGCCCTGCAACTGGATGGGCGCCTGGTGCTGCCGGATGGCCAGCCACTGACCATGCACGTACAGGCGCAGGTGCAGCCGCAGCAATGGCGGGACAGTCAGGCCGAGCTCTACCTCAATCTTCCGCAAAGCGACTGGGCCGCCTGGTTGCCGCGAAGGCTGACCCGAGACTGGCATCTGCAGCGGCTGCGGGCGGGTGGCGAGGTATGGGCCAGTTGGCGTGACCAGGGCTTGTCGCGTGCGGTGACGCGCCTTCACGTCGCCGAGTTGCAGGGGGCCTACGCGGAGCGTGAGCCGGTCAGCGCCGAAGATCTGGCGCTGAATCTCTACGTCGAGCGCTCCGATCAGGGCTACCGGCTGCAGCTCGATGGGCTGGCCTTCACGCTGGGGGATATTCGCTGGCCGGAGACACGCTTGCTGCTGAGCCGGAATGCCGCCGGCGACCAGTGGCGTTTGCAGAGTGACCGCATCACCCTGGCCCCGCTGGCGGCACTGACCAATGCACTGGCGCCGTTGCCCGAGACGGCGGCGGTCATCCTCGAGGACCTCGCGCCGACGGGCAACTTGCGCAACCTGCGGATCGACTACCGCCCCGAGGTGCCGCTGTCCGAGCGCGTCGAATTCGCGGCCAATCTCGATGGGGTGGGTATCTCGACGCATGGCTGGATACCCGCGGTGCAGAACGTCAATGGCATCCTGCGGGGCAATCTGGGCGGCGGCGAGCTGCGTTTCGACAATCAGGACTTCAGCCTGCATCTGGCGGAGCTGTTTCCGGCGCCATGGGCGTATCGGCAAGGTCGCGGCAGCCTGCGCTGGACCCTGGACGAAGAGGCCTTCAGCCTGGTCGCGCCCTATCTGCGGCTTGAAGGGGACGAGGGGCATCTGGCCGGTGACTTCGTCATACGCTTGATGCGTGATCCCGCCGCCGAGGATTACATGGATTTGCGCGTCGGCCTGAGCGACGGCGATGCGCGCTATACCGAGAAGTATCTGCCCACGCGCTCCCCGGCCATGAGCCCGGCGCTGAGCGATTGGCTGGTGTCGGCGATTCGCGGCGGCACCGTCGAGCAGGGTTATTTCCAGTACCAGGGATCGATCGGCAAGGATGCTCCGCCGACGGCTCGCAGCCTCAGCCTGTACTTCGGTGTGCGCGATGCCGAACTGGCTTTCCAGCCGGGCTGGCCGGTGCTTCGCGAGGGGCGCGGCGAGGTGCTGATCGAAGACAGTGGCGTGCGCGTGCGTCTGGCCGAGGGACGCATGCTCGACAGCAGGGTGCACGACGCCCTGGCCGAGGTCCCACACGCCGAGAACGGCAAGCCGCCGCGCCTAGCGATCCAGGGATCGGTCGACGGGACACTGGTCGATGGGCTCAGCTTGCTACAGGTCGCTCCGATCGGCACCACGGAGATATTCGCCGGATGGACGGCCCGGGGACCGCTCAGCGGCACCCTGGATCTGGACATTCCCCTGGGTGGCGGCGAGCGGCCCCATGTGGTAGTGGATTTCGTCAGCACCAACGCTGCGCTGTGGATTCCCCAGGCGAATCTGGGGCTCGAGCAGGTGGGCGGCCGCTTCCGCTACGACACGGCGCGCGGCTTTAGCGCCTCGGACATTCAGGCGCGGGCCTTGGGCCGCACGGTACGCGGCAAGGCGACGGCAACGGGCCGCCCCGAGCACCCTGCGACGCGGATCGAGGCTTACGGCGAGGTGACGCTGAAGGCGTTGCTCGCCTGGCTGGGCACCGAACGTTCGCTGCCGGCCTCGGGCGAGCTGCCGTACCAGCTGCGGCTGGATATCGGCGGTGAGTCCAGCCAGCTGCAGATCGATTCCTCGCTGCTGGGGGCGGCGCTCGAGTTGCCGGCGCCTTTCGGCAAGCCGGCCGGCCAGCGCCGCGACACCAGCCTGAGGATGACCTTGGGCGATGAGCCTCGACGCTACATGATCAAGCACGGCGACCTTGCCGCGCTGACGTTCCAGGCGCCGGCTGGCGACTGGCGAAGCGGCGGCGGTGAGCTGGTGCTGGGTGGCGGTGCGGCAAATCTGCGGGGTGGCGCGGGGCTGTACGTGCGTGGCCGCGTGCCGGAGCTCGACCTGGATGCCTGGCAGACGCTGTTGGCAGGGCATGGTGAGGCTGGCGAGGGACAGTCTGCGGCCTCCTTGCTCAAGCGCGCTCAGCTCGACATTGCGCGTTTCAAGGGTTTCGGCCAGGAGATCGAAAATCTTGGCATCGATCTGCGCCGCGCCGGGAATGCCTGGTCGCTTGGGCTGGCCAGTTCCAGCATTGCCGGCACGCTGCTGCGACCGGATGACGAGGTTGTGCCGATCAAGGTGGATCTCGGGCATGTGCGAGTGCCGGCACCCGCACCGGGTGCCGAAGATAGCGAGCGCAAGGACCCGCTGGCCGCTGTAGATCCGGCGAATTTCCCGCCCATGGATATCGCCATCGACGAGGTTTGGCTGGGGCAGGACCTATTGGGGCCCTGGTCGTTGCGTATGCGCCCGGCCAGCGGCGGGGTGGCCTTTACCGAACTGGACCTGGGGCTGAAAGGACTCAACGTGAGTGGCAGCGGCGGCTGGAATGCTTCGCGTAGCTGGTACAAGGGCCGAATGCAGGGCAAGAACCTCGCCGATGTGCTGGTGGCCTGGGGCTTCGCGCCCACCGTCAGCAGCGACAGCTTCCGCCTGGATGCGGACGCGCACTGGCCGGGCTCGCCGGCATTCGTGGGGCTGGAGCGCTTATCCGGCGATTTGTCGGCTCGGCTGCAGCATGGTCAGTTCCGCGAGGTCGAAGGAGGGGCCCAGGCTCTGCGGGTGTTCGGATTGCTGAACTTCAACTCCATCGGCCGGCGCCTGCGTCTGGATTTCTCAGATCTGTTCGGCAAGGGCTTGAGTTACGATCGGATCAAGGGTGAGCTGTCGGCGACCGAGGGTGTCTACCTGACGAAGGAGCCGATTACCATCACCGGGCCATCGAGCAACCTGGAGCTGGACGGTCGGCTGGACATGGTGCGCGACAGGATCGATGCCAAGTTGCTGGTGACCCTGCCGGTCAGTAATAACCTGCCGCTGGCCGCCCTGATTGCCGGTGCGCCGGCGATCGGCGGGGCCCTGTTCGTGGTCGACAAGCTGCTCGGTGATCGGGTGGCGCGTTTTGCCAGCGTGCAGTACAAGGTCGAAGGGCCTTGGCGCTCGCCGGAGATCATCTTCGACAAGCCGTTCGAAAAGCCCAACTAACCGGCCATTGAAGCGTTGCGTTGGTAATACCGCGCTCAGAGCGGCGCGCCTTTATCGGTTCTGAACCATGTCTTTATCCGTGATCCAGATGGCCTCGCAGGCCGATGTACAGAGCAACCTGAAGATTGCCCGGCGATTGCTGGAGCAGGCGGCGGAGCAAGGCGCACGACTTGCCGTGCTGCCCGAGAACTTCGCTGCCATGGGGCATGCCGACCCGCTGGCGCTGGGGCGGGCCGAAGCGCAGGGTACCGGGCCGATTCTGCCCTGGCTCGGGCAGGCGGCCAGGGACCTGGGGCTGTGGATCGTCGCCGGTACCTTGCCGCTGCCGCCGGACGGCGATCCGGACGCAAAACCGCGAGCCTGCTCGCTGCTGGTCGACGAGCGGGGACAACGGGTGGCGCGTTATGACAAGCTGCACCTGTTCGATGCCGATGTCACCGACAGCCGCGGCCGCTATCGGGAATCCGACCACTACGCGCCGGGACAACGACTGGTGGTGGCCGACACGCCGCTTGGTCGCCTGGGCATGACGGTCTGCTACGACCTGCGCTTCGCCGAGCTGTACCTGGCACTGCGAGCGGCGGGTGCCGAGCTGATCAGCGTGCCTTCGGCCTTTACCCTGACCACGGGGGCGGCACACTGGCAGTCGCTGATCCGCGCGCGGGCCATCGAGACCCAATGCTATATGCTGGCGGCCGCACAAGGTGGCGAGCATCCCGGAGGACGGATCACCTACGGGCATTCGTCCATCGTCGATTGCTGGGGGCGCATGCTGTGCGAACAGTCCACGGGCGACGCCGTATTGTCGGCCAGCCGCGATGTGGCCGAGCAGGCTGCGATCCGGCAACGCATGCCGGTGCTGAGCCACCGACGTTTTTCCATGCCGTGCCTGGACGCGGCCGTTCTGGAGTGAATATGAGTGAACTGCTGTTACCCGTCACCGAGCGTCTGCTGAGCCCGGGTGGCCTGGCCATCGACGATCTGCCGGGGCTGCTCGGCGAACTGGCCGGCCCCGGTATCGATGCGGCGGATATGTATTTTCAGGATCAGGTGACCGAATCCTGGGTATTGGAAGACGGCATCGTCAAGGAAGGTGGCTTCCACCTCGAGCAGGGCGTGGGCGTGCGCGCCCTGTCCGGCGAGAAGACCGGCTTCGCCTACAGCAATGCGATCACCGCCGATGCGCTGCGTCAGGCCGCGCAGGCGGCACGTTCGATCGCCCGCAGCGGACAGCAGGGGCGGGTCGAGGTGCTGAAGAAGGCCGCGTTCGCGCCGCTCTATGGGCATGACAATCCGCTGGACGGGCTGGGGCGCGCCGAGAAGGTCGAGCTGCTCAAGCGCATCGACGTGGCGACACGCGCGCTGGACCCGCGAATCAAGCAGGTGACGGTAAGCCTGGCGGGCGTCTGGGAGCACGTTCTGGTGGCGGGCCTCGATGGCGGCATGGCCGCGGATATCCGTCCGTTGGTGCGTTTCAACGTCAGCGTGATCGTCGAGCAGAACGGTCGGCGCGAGCGCGGTGGCCAGGGTGGTGGCGGGCGTAGCGGCTACGAGTACTTCCTGAGTGAAGACCGCGCCATGGGCTATGCCCGCGAGGCGCTGCGCCAGGCGCTGGTCAACCTCGAAGCGGTGCCTGCGCCTGCCGGCACGCTGCCGGTGGTATTGGGGCCGGGCTGGTCCGGCGTGCTGCTGCACGAGGCCGTCGGCCACGGTCTGGAAGGCGATTTCAACCGCAAGGGCAGTTCCGCCTACAGCGGGCGCATCGGCCAGCAGGTGGCTTCGCCACTGTGCACCATCGTCGACGACGGCACCCTGGCGGGGCGCCGTGGCTCGCTCAGCGTCGATGACGAAGGTACGCCGACCCAGTGCACCACGCTGATCGAGAACGGTGTGCTCAAGGGCTACATCCAGGACAAGTTGAATGCGCGGCTGATGGGCGTCGCGCCTACGGGCAACGGTCGGCGCGAATCCTATGCGCACCTGCCGATGCCACGGATGACCAACACCTACATGCTGGCCGGCGAAAGCGATCCGCAGGAAATCATCCGCTCGGTGAAGAAAGGCATCTACTGTGCCAACCTCGGCGGAGGGCAGGTCGATATCACCAGCGGCAAGTTCGTGTTCTCCACCAGCGAGGCCTACCTGATCGAGGACGGCAAAATCACCGCGCCGGTGAAGGGCGCGACCCTGATCGGCAACGGTCCCGAGGTGATGAACAAGGTGTCCATGGTCGGTAACGACCTGGCGCTGGACAGCGGTGTCGGCACCTGCGGCAAGGACGGGCAATCGGTACCGGTAGGCGTGGGGCAGCCAACGCTGAAGATCGACGGGATCACGGTAGGGGGGACAGGAGCGTGAGAGCCGATAAGCGCGCAGGAGGTTGAAGGCTGTACGAAACCGTGCAATCTCTCGCCCAGCCCTTGGCCTTGAGCGCTTTTGTCGGCTTTTGTTCTATTTCAGGCCGCGCTTGGTTTCATCCAGGTCGCGGATGTATTTGAAGACCTTGCGCGAGGCGGCCGGCGGTTTGTTTCGGGCTGCCTCGTGCTGAGCGTGGCGGATCAGGCTACGCAGGTGCTGACGGTCGGCCTCGGGATATTCGGCGACGAAGGCTTCGAGCGTTTCGTCGTCGCCGACGATGAGACGGTCGCGCCAGCGCTCCAGGGCATGGAAGCGTTCGTTGTATTGCCGGGTCGAGGCATCGACCTGATCGACCAGCGCCAGGATCGCTTCGGTGTCCTGGCTGCGCATCAGCTTGCCGATGTACTGCAGGTGGCGTTTGCGAGCGATATGGGCCGTATGCTTGGGAGCGTCGGCGAGCGCCTTGCGCAGGGCATCGGTCAGCGGCAGGCGGTCCAGCAACTCCGGCTTGAGGGTCGTCAGGCGTTCGCCGAGCTGCTGTAAGGCATGCAGCTCGCGCTTCACTTGGCTTTTGCTTTTTTCGTCGAATTCGTCGAAATCGGAAATATCAGACATGGGACCGGTCCAGTGAAATGGTCGCCATGATAACAGCAGCCACCCGGCGGAGCTCCAGCGGAGCATCGCCGGGACGGTGCGAAAGGGTTGGGGAGTGGTTATGAGTGAAGTAGAGGCTATTGGCCCGCAGGCGTTGCCGGCGCTGCGCGAAAAGGTCCAGCGCATCATCGACGAGGCGCGCAGGCAGGGCGCGAGCGCCTGTGAGGTTTCGGTATCCATGGAGCAGGGCTTGTCCACCTCGGTGCGCCAGCACGAAGTGGAAACCGTCGAATTCAATCGTGACCAGGGCTTCGGCATCACCCTGTACGTCGGCCAGCGCAAGGGCTCGGCCAGCACCACCGGCAGTGGTGACGAGGCCATTCGGGAAACGGTGGCGGCGGCGCTGGCCATCGCCAGGCATGCCTCCGAAGACGAGTTCGCCGGCTTGGCCGACGCCTCGCTGATGGCGCGCGAGGTGCCGGATCTCGATCTCCATCACCCCTGGGAGTTGTCCCCCGACGAAGCCGTGGAGCTGGCGCTGGGGTGCGAGGCCGCGGCCTTCGCCACCGATGCGCGCATTCGCAATGCGGACGGCACCACGCTCAGCACTCATCAGGGCTGCCGTGCCTACGGCAACAGCCATGGGTTCATCGGCAGCTATTGCAGCTCCCGCCACAGCCTGAGTTGCGTGATGATCGCCGAAGCGGACGGCCAGATGCAGCGTGACTACCATTACGACGTCAGCCGGGTCGCCGCTGACCTGGCCGATGCCGCGAGCATCGGTCGGCGTGCGGCGGAGCGCGCCGTGCGGCGTCTGGGCGCGCGGCCGATTCCGACCTGCGATGTGCCGGTGCTGTTTACTGCCGACCTGGCCACGGGGTTGTTCGGGCATTTCCTGGCGGCGATCTCGGGGGCCAATATCTACCGCAAATCCTCGTACCTGGAAAATGCACTGGGGCAGACGCTGTTTCCCGAGTGGCTAAGCCTGGACGAGCGTCCGCATCTGCCGCGTGGACTGGCCAGTGCCGGATACGATGGTGACGGGCTGGCGACCTATGCCAAGCCTTTCGTGGAAGACGGCAGGCTGCTGTCGTACGTGCTGGGCACCTATTCGGGCCGCAAGCTGGGTATGCCGAGCACCGCCAACGCCGGTGGCGTGCACAATCTCTTCGTCACTCATGGCGACGAGGACCAGGCCGCATTGATCCGTCGCATGGGCCGCGGCCTGCTGGTCACCGAGCTGATGGGGCAGGGGCTGAACCTGGTAACCGGTGACTACTCGCGCGGCGCCGGCGGTTACTGGGTGGAAAATGGCGAGATCCAGTTCCCTGTGCAGGAAGTGACCATCGCTGGCAACCTGCGCGATATGTTCAGGCAGATCGTCGCCGTGGGCTGCGATGTCGAGAAACGCAGCAGCATCCGTACCGGATCGGTATTGATAGAGCGGATGAAGGTGGCGGGGCGGTAAGGCAGCGGCAGGCTAAGGCCGTAGGGTGGAGTCATGGTGGATGTAACAGGCGACATCCACCCTACAATTTCGCTAGGCCGCAGGTCGGACTGCCCTACTCGCCTTCCTCGAAATAGTCCTCGATCAGCGCCTTGAGCGCTTCGAGGGCGTGTTCCTCCTGTTCGCCCTCGGTGCGCAGATGCAGCGGGGTGCCCTGGCTTGCCGCCAGCATCATGACCGCCATGATGTTCTTGCCATCGACCAGCGTGTCCGGGCAGCGCCCCACACGGATGTCGCAGGGAAAGCGGCTGGCCGTACCGACGAATTTCGCCGCGGCTCGGGCGTGCAAGCCGAGCTTGTTGATGATGGTGATGTCGCAGGCGGGCATGGTGGTCGGCAGTTCCTAAGCAAGGTCGCGATGACGGACCTGGATGTTTTTCAAGGGTTCTCGAAGCGCCTGGCCGATCCGCTCGGCGAGGAAAACCGAGCGATGATGTCCTCCGGTGCAGCCGATGGCGATGGTGACATAGGCGCGGTTGCTGGCGGCGAAGCGTGGTAGCCATTTGTGCAGGTAGGCGAGGATGTCCTGGAACATCTCTTCGACATCGGGCTGCGCCATCAGGTAATCGATCACAGGCTGGTCGAGCCCCGAGAAATCGCGCAGCTCGGCTTTCCAATAGGGGTTGGGCAGGCAGCGGACGTCGAATACCAGGTCCGCATCCACCGGCATGCCACGTTTGAAACCGAACGACTCGACGAGGAAGGCCGTGCCGGGCTCGGGCTTGTTGAGCAGGCGCAGCTTGAGCGTATCGCGCAGCTGGTAGAGGTTGAGATGCGTGGTGTCGATCTTCAGGTCGGCGTGATCGATGATGGGCGCCAGCAGCAGTTCTTCATCGCGGATGGCCTCGGCCAGCGATCGGTTCGCGTTAGTCAGCGGATGCCGGCGGCGGGTTTCCGAAAAGCGCTTGAGCAGCGTCTCGTCGGCGGCATCGAGGTAGAGCACGTCGCAGAGGATATGCCGGGCACGAACCTCTTCCAGCAGTTCGGCGAAGCGCCTGAGCTGACTGGGCAGGTTGCGTGCGTCGATGGACACGGCCACCTGCGGATTCAGGAGTTCGGTATGCAGCAGCGAGCGTTCTGCCAGCTCCGGCAGCAACCCGGCGGGCAGGTTGTCGATGCAGTAGAAACCATTGTCCTCGAGCACGTCGAGGGCCGTGCTCTTGCCGGAGCCGGAGCGGCCGCTGACGATGATCAGGCGCATGGGTAAGCGCGCTTCGAGCGTCCGCCGCGCTGTAGAAGCGGAGCGGGAGGATGCCAGGTTCGTCGCAAGTCGAAGATGATCACAACACACTCCTCAAGCGCTGACGCCGCCTGACAGCTGTCGGCGGTGGTCGTTGACGGGGTCGGTCTGGAACGAAGTCATGCGGCGAGCCGCAGCCAGAATGCGCTGGGCTTCGCGCGGCTACTGGCCGTTCTGCTGCACGTCGACAACCACCTGGTACAGACTCTGGTTGGTTGGCGCTTGACGCAGTTTTTCACGTACATCGTCGCGGTCGAGCATGCTGGCGATCTGGCGTAGCAGTTCGAGGTGCTCGTCGGTCGCCGCTTCCGGTACCAGCAGCACGAACAGCAGGTCGACGGGCTCGCCATCGATCGCATCGAAATCGATCGGCGTGTCGAGTCGCAGGAGCGCGCTCATCGGCGACTTGCAGCCGGCCATCCGGCAATGCGGAATGGCGATGCCATTGCCGAAACCGGTGGAGCCAAGTTTTTCTCGCGCGAAGAGGCTCTCGAAGATCGCCTGGGCGTCGAGGTCGGGAAGATCCTGGGCGATCACCTTGGCGATCTGTTCCAGGACGCGTTTCTTGCTGCCGCCCTGAACGTTCACCAGCGAACGTTCAGGGCTCAGGATGTTTTCGAGTCGGATCATGGTGAGGGGTCAGCGAACCAGTGCGCCCTGGGTATGATCAAGCTGTTTTTCCTTGTGCTTGATCAGTTGGCGGTCGAGTTTGTCCACGAGCAGGTCGATTGCCGCATACATGTCCTCGTGCTCAGCATTGGCAACCACCTCGCGGCCTGCGACGTGCAGCGTGGCTTCGGCTTTCTGCTTGAGTTTCTCGACCTGAAGAACCACCTGGATGGCGATGATGCGATCGAAATGGCGTTCCAGTCTTTCGCACTTTTCTTCGAGGTAGGCACGAAGAGCGTCGGTTACTTCCAGATGAAGACCAGTGATGTTGATTTGCATACTGCTTTCTCCTTGTTGCCATGTGCGAAGAAGCAGCCTAGCAGGTTGCCGGAAAGAAGCACCTGCTCGGCCAAGCCCATCGAATGAATGACATCGGCCAGATCGCCTGGCATCACAACAATCTTTTGCGCTCGCTCGACGGTGCGATACCCAGAGATTCACGGTATTTGGCAACTGTGCGGCGTGCAACCTGAATACCTTGTGCCTCCAGTAAACCAGCGATCTTGCTGTCGCTCAATGGCTTTTTGGGGTTTTCCGCGGCCACCAGCTTCTTGAGGATCGCGCGTATGGCGGTGGAGGAACACTCGCCGCCTTCGGCCGTGCTGACGTGGCTGGAAAAGAAATATTTCAGTTCGTAGATGCCGCGTGGCGTATGCATGTATTTCTGCGTGGTGACGCGCGAGATCGTCGATTCGTGCATGCCGACCGCTTCGGCGATGTCGTGCAGCACCAGCGGCTTCATGGCCTCGTCGCCATGCTCGAAAAAGCCGCGTTGATGCTCGACGATCTGCGTGGCGACCTTCATCAGCGTCTCGTTGCGGCTGAGCAGGCTCTTGATGAACCAGCGCGCCTCCTGCAACTGGTTGCGCATGAAGGTGTTGTCGGCGCTGGAGTCGGCACGTTTGACGAAACCGGCGTACTGGGCATTGACCCGCAGCCGTGGCATGGCTTCGTGATTCAGCTCCACCAGCCAGCGGTCGTTGTGCTTGCGCACTATGACATCCGGTATCACGTATTCCGGCTCGCTGCTTTCGATCTGCGAGCCGGGGCGCGGATTGAGCGTCTGGATCAGGTCGATGACCTGACGCAGCTCGTCTTCCTTGAGCTTCATGCGGCGCATGAGCAGGCTGTAGTCGCGGTTGCCGAGCACGTCCAGATGGTCGCCGACCAGGCGCACGGCTTCGTCCAGCCAGCGTGTTTCGCTGGGTAACTGGCGCAACTGCAGCAGCAGGCACTCTCGCAGGTCGCGGGCGCCCACTCCGGTGGGTTCGAATTGCTGAATGCGGCGCAGCACCACTTCGATCTCGTCGAGTTCGATGTCCAGTTCGGGATCGAAATACCCCAGGACTTCATCCAGGGGCTCGTCGAGAAAACCCTGGGGATTGATGCAGTCGATCAGCGTGGTGGCGATCAGGCGATCGGTATCGCTCATCGGAGCCAGATTGAGCTGCCAGAGCAGGTGGCTTTGCAAGCTCTCGCCGGACGAGGTGCGGGTGGTGAAATCCCATTCGTCGTCGTCGGAGCTCGGCAGGCTGCTGGCGCTGGTCTGATAGATGTCTTCCCAGGCGGTGTCCACCGGTAGCTCGCTGGGAATGCGCTCACCCCAATCCTCATCATCGAAGCTCTCGACCGTGGAGACGCTGTCTTCGTGGCGGCTCTCGGCGCCCGGTTGTTCGCTCGTGGCGCCATCGGGCGCCTTCTCAAGGGATTCGGCCATCGGGTCGGAGGCGTCGAAATCCTCCCCCTCTTCTTCGCGCTCGAGCATGGGATTGGTGTCCAGCGCCTCCTGGATTTCCTGCTGGAGATCCAGGGTAGAGAGCTGGAGCAATCGTATGGCTTGTTGCAGCTGGGGTGTCATCGTCAGCTGCTGGCCCATCTTCAGGACTAGCGATGGTTTCATGGCAGAGGACTTCGAACCTTGTTTGCCGGCGCAACCGCGCCTGTTCCGATTTCGCTGGCGCGTCGAGCGCCGGAGGAAGCAAATTATATGCCCGGAAACGAAGCCTTTGCCTAGGCCCGAATGAGAATGTCGGGCCTAAAGCTGGGGTTACAGGCGGAATTCGTGGCCGAGATACACTTCCTTGACCAGTTGGTTGGCGAGGATGGTCTGCGCATCGCCCTCGGCGATCAGTTGCCCATCGTTGACGATATAGGCGGTTTCGCAGATATCCAGGGTTTCGCGCACGTTGTGATCGGTGATCAGCACGCCGATGCCCTTGGCTTTGAGGTGATGGATGATCTGCTTGATATCGCCGACCGAAATGGGGTCGACACCGGCGAAGGGTTCGTCGAGAAGAATGAACTTGGGCGCCGTGGCCAGCGCCCGGGCGATTTCCACGCGGCGGCGCTCGCCGCCCGAAAGGCTCATGCCAAGGCTGTCGCGAATGTGGCTGACGTGGAATTCCTGGAGCAGCGCCTCGAGCGCCTGCAGGCGGCCGTTGCGGTCGAGATCCTTGCGGGTTTCCAGGATCGCCATGATGTTGTCGGCGACCGACAGCTTGCGAAAGATCGAGGCTTCCTGGGGCAGGTAGCCGATACCGGCGCGAGCGCGACCGTGCATCGGCAGGTGCGTGACGTCGTCCTGATCGATCAGTACGCGTCCCTGATCGGCGTTGACCAGCCCGACGATCATGTAGAAACAGGTGGTCTTGCCCGCGCCGTTGGGGCCGAGCAATCCGACGATCTGCCCGCTTTCGATGGACAAACTGACGTCGCGTACGACCTGGCGGCTCTTGTAGCTCTTGGCGAGGTGCTGGGCTTTCAGGACGGCCATTATTCGCCCTGCTCCGCAGTGGGGGCTTCGGTTGCGGGCGCTTCTTTCTTGCGCGGCTGGATCACCATGTCGACCCGCGGGCGCGGGGTGGTGATGTCGTTGTTGGTTGCGCGACCGGCGTTGACGATCTGGCGCTGGGTGTCATAGACGATCTTCTCGCCTTCGAAGGTATTGCCTTCCTGGATGACCTTGGCCTGGTCGATCAGCACGATGCGCTCGTTGGCAGCGAAATACTGGATGGTCAGGCCGTAGGCCTTGACGATTTCCTTGTCCACCGCGGGCTTCTGCTCGTAATAGGCCGGCTTGCCGACGGAGGTGAAGACTTCGACATCGCCGTTGGCGTCCTGGGTGATGGTCACGGTATCGCCGGTGATGATCATGGTTCCCTGGGTGATGACCACGTCGCCGCGATAGACCGCAACGCCCTGATTGTCGTCCAGTTCGGCGGTGTCGGCCTGGATGCGGATGGGCTGGTTGCGGTCTTCGGGAAGTGCCCAGGCGGTGGAGCCAAGCAGGAATGCGCTCAATCCGAGCACGAGGGAAAGGGACTTAACGCAGCTCATGCTGGCCTCTTACGTTGGATAGCAGGAGCATCCTGCCTTCATTCAGATACGCGTTCATGCCCGTGGCCGTGGTCACGCCGTTGGCGGCCTCGATTCTAACGGGTTGCCGGGTCTGGGCATAATCCTTCTCGGGGAATACGGTCAGGCGGCTGGTGGTGATGATGGTTGGGCGACCTTTGGCGTCGGTACGCTCGACGCGAACCTGGTCGATCAGCTCGACTTCCTGACCCTGCGGGCCGACCTCGCCGCGTTCGCTGGTCACGTGCCAGGGTAGTTCGGTCCCGCGGTAGGCCAGCAGGTCCGGGCGTGTCAGCAGGCTCATGTCGGTGGCGGCGATGTGTTCCATCTTCTCCGCGGTCAGCTCGTAGTGGCGCTTGCCGTCGGGTTGATACTGCACGGTGCGCGAATTGATCACGTAGAAGTCGATCTCCGGCTGGCCGGCCGTCGAGGCGGCTGGCACCTGCATGAAGCTCTCGGGGCGTATGTTCCAGTAACCCACCGCCACCAGCAGCGCGGCGATGAGTATCAGCAGGGCGGGGAAGCGGATCTTGCGCAGCATGTAAAACCTCGACAGATCCTAGAGATAGGCGGACTGGGCGGCTTCGAGAGTGCCCTGGGCGCGCATGATCAGTTCGCAGAACTCGCGGGCCGCGCCTTCGCCGCCGCGGGCCTGGGTCACGCCGTGGGCATGCTCGCGGACGAAGGCATCGGCGCTGGCCACGGCCATGCCCAGGCCGACCCGGCGAATGACCGGCAGGTCCGGCAGGTCGTCGCCCAGGTAGGCGACTTCGGCGTAGTCGAGGCCCAGTTCGGCAAGCAGCTCGTCCAGTACGACCAGCTTGTCTTCGCGGCCCTGGTAAAGGTGCTGGATGCCGAGGTTCTGCGCGCGTCGTTCGACGACGGGCGTCTTGCGCCCGCTGATGATCGCCGTGCGTACGCCCGAGTTGATCAGCATCTTGATGCCATGCCCATCCAGCGTGTTGAAGGTCTTGAACTCGCTGCCGTCGGTAAGGAAGTAAAGCCTGCCGTCGGTGAGTACGCCATCGACATCGAATATCGCCAGGCGGACATCGCGGGCGCGTTGCAGAAGCTGGTTCATCACATCACTCCGGCGCGCAGCAGGTCGTGCATGTTCAAGGCGCCGATCGGGCGGTTCTGTTCGTCGATGACCACCAGCGCGTTGATCTTGTTGTCTTCCATGATCTTCAGGGCTTCGGCGGCGAGCATGTCGGCCGTGGCGGTCTTGCCACGCGCGGTCATCACCTGGTCGATCTGGGCCTGGCGCACGTCGATGCCCTTGTCCAGGGTGCGGCGCAGGTCACCGTCGGTGAAGACTCCGGCCAGTCCGCCGTCCTCGTCCAGCACCACCGTCATGCCGAGCCCCTTCTGGGTCATTTCCAGCAGCGCGTCACGCAGCGAGGTGCCGCGGCTGACCTGCGGCAGTTGCGCGCCGCTGTGCATCACGTGTTCGACCTTCAGTAGCAGGCGCCGGCCCAGTGCGCCGCCGGGGTGGGAAAAGGCGAAATCCTCGGCGGTGAAGCCGCGCGCTTCCAGCAGCGCGATGGCCAACGCGTCGCCCAGCACCAGGCTGGCGGTGGTCGATGATGTGGGCGCCAGGTTGAGCGGGCAGGCTTCGGCGGCGACGCTGGCGTCTAGATTGACGGCGGCAGCCTTGGCCAGTACCGAGGCCGGATTGCCGGTCATGCTGATCAGGGTGATGCCCAGGCGCTTGATCAGCGGCAGCAAGGTCACGATTTCATTGGTGGTGCCGGAGTTGGAGAGTGCCAGCACCACGTCGTCGCGGGTGATCATGCCCATGTCGCCATGGCTGGCCTCGGCCGGGTGCACGAAGAACGCGGCGGTGCCGGTGCTGGCCAGTGTCGCGGCGATCTTGTTGCCGATATGGCCCGACTTGCCCATGCCCACCACCACCACCCGGCCCTTGCAGGCGAGGATCAGTTCGCAAGCGCGCACGAAGTGCTCGTCGATGCGCGACCGGAGCTGTTCCACCGCTTCGATTTCCAGGCCTATGGTGCGCTGCGCGGCTTCGATCAACTGGCTGCTCTGGGTCATGTCGGCAAGATCGTCTGACTGAAAAGCGGGGGATTATAGCGGAAACCGCGTGCCGGTTGCGGGGCGAAAAGGAGGGGCTGCGTGAACTCGCCCGGGGCGCTTCGCATGGTGAAGGTGCCGAAATCTTGGGTAACACGTTCAAATCTGGCCTGCTCCTGTCCTCGCGTCGCCCAATGCGCGGCGCAGACGCCTTACGTCTGCTGCAGGGTTATTGTGGTTGCACCAGGAGAACCCTGTGCTGGTTGGGCGTGTGCGGGTGGCGAGTGATATAGTGCGCCCCCGAAAACGGTCAGGCACCGACGTATCCCCGCCAGGGCGGGACGCGTCTGTGTAGGGTCTGTCGATAGGTTCGTCGCGGCTCGTCGCGAGTTCGGCAGGCTTCGAGCCGTATATAAGGAGACCCGATGAGTGCCGCCAATACCCATGCCAATGCCGTCGAGCTGAAAGGTGTCACCTTCCAGCGCGGTGAGCGGAGCATCTTCAAGGATGTCGATATCGCCATTCCGCGCGGCAAGGTCACGGCCATCATGGGGCCGTCCGGTTGTGGCAAGACGACCCTGCTGCGCCTGATCGCCGCGCAGCTGATGCCAGCCCGCGGCGAGGTCTGGGTGGGTGGGCAGAATCTTCCGAGCCTGTCGCGCAGCGAGCTGTTCGATATGCGCAAGCAGATGGGCGTACTGTTCCAGAGCGGCGCGCTGTTCACCGATCTCGACGTCTTCGAGAACGTCGCCTTCCCGCTGCGCGTCCACACCAAGCTACCGGAAGAGATGATTCGCGACATCGTCCTGATGAAGCTGCAGGCGGTCGGCTTGCGCGGCGCCGTCGAGCTGATGCCCGATGAGCTGTCCGGTGGCATGCGGCGGCGCGTCGCCCTGGCTCGGGCTATCGCGCTGGACCCGCAGATCCTGCTGTACGACGAGCCTTTCGCCGGCCAGGACCCGATCGCCATGGGCGTGCTGGTGCGTCTGATCCGTCTGCTCAACGATGCCCTGGGCATCACCAGCATCGTGGTTTCCCACGACCTGGCCGAAACGGCGAGCATCGCCGACTACATCTATGTGATTGGCGAAGGGCAGGTGCTGGGGCAGGGCACGCCGGCGCAACTGCGCGAATCGGATAATCCGCGCATCAGGCAGTTCATGACCGGTACCGCCGATGGTCCCGTTCCTTTTCATTTTCCGGCGCAGGCCTACGCCGATGATCTGTTGGGAGGCAGCGATGCGTAAGCGTTCCCCGCTGGAGCGGGTTCGCCTGCTGGGCAAGGCCGGCCTCGACGTGCTGGCGGCGCTGGGACGCTCGACACTGTTCCTGGTGCATGCGCTGTTCGGCCGTGGCGGCTTCGACAATGGCCTGACATTGCTGTGCAAGCAGCTTTACTCGGTCGGCGTGCTGTCGCTGGCGATCGTCGTGGTCTCGGGCATCTTCATCGGTATGGTGCTGGCGCTGCAGGGCTACAGCATCCTCAGCAACTACGGCTCGGAGCAGGCCGTCGGGCAGATGGTGGCCCTGACCCTGCTGCGCGAACTGGGGCCGGTGGTGACCGCGCTGCTGTTCGCCGGGCGCGCGGGGTCGGCGCTGGCTGCCGAGATTGGCAACATGAAGTCCACCGAGCAGCTGTCGAGCTTGGAAATGATCGGCGTCGATCCGCTCAAGTACATTGTCGCGCCACGCCTGTGGGCAGGTTTCATCTCGCTGCCGTTGCTGACGCTGATCTTTAACGTGGTGGGCATCTGGGGCGGCGCCATGGTCGCGGTGAGCTGGCTGGGCGTGTATGACGGATCGTTCTGGGGCAACATGCAGAACAGCGTCAACTTCTCGACCGATGTCGTCAACGGGATAATCAAGAGCCTGGTTTTCGCCCTGGTGGTGACCTGGATCGCGGTCTTCCAGGGCTATGACTGCGAGCCCACCTCCGAGGGCATCAGCCGCGCCACCACCCGTACCGTCGTCTATGCCTCGCTGGCAGTACTCGGCCTCGATTTCATTCTGACCGCCCTGATGTTTGGAGATTTCTGATGCGTATCCGCACCCTGGAAATTGGTGTCGGCCTGTTCCTGCTGGCCGGCCTGCTGGCCCTGCTGCTGTTGTCGCTGCGGGTCAGTGGCATAACGGCGGGGCACACCGACAGTTACAAGCTGTATGCCTATTTCGACAATATTGCCGGTCTTACGGTCAGATCCAAGGTCACCATGGCCGGTGTCACCATCGGCAAGGTGACCGCCATCGATCTGGATCGTGACAGCTACACCGGGCGCGTGACCATGGAGGTTCAGCGTAACGTGGACATCCTGCCGGCCGACTCCACGGCTTCGATCCTGACCGCGGGGCTGCTGGGCGAGAAGTACATCGGCATCAGCGTCGGCGGAGACGAAGAAGTGCTGGCCGATGGCGACGTGATTCGCGACACCCAGTCTTCGCTGGTGCTGGAAGAGCTGATCGGCAAGTTCCTGCTCAATACCGTGAACAAAGAATGAGGATTTTCGACATGATGACTGCCCTGCGTCGTGGCTTGTTGGTCCTGCTGGCTTGCGTGCCGCTGTTTGCCCAGGCCGCTCCGAGTGCCCATGAGGTGATCCAGCAGACCACCGATCAGCTGTTGGCCGATCTCAAGACCAACAAGGAGCGGTATCGCCAGGACCCTTCGGCGTTCTATGACGCACTGAACGGGATTCTCGGCCCGGTGGTGGATGCCGAAGGCATCTCGCGCAGCATCATGACGGTCCGCTACTCGCGCAACGCGACTCCCGAGCAGATGAATCGCTTCCAGGAAAACTTCAAGCGCAGCCTCATGCAGTTCTACGGCAACGCGCTGCTGGAGTACAACAACCAGCAGATTCGTGTGCTGCCGCCCAGTGGCAAGCAGGATCCGGAGCGCACCAGCGTCGGCATGGAAGTGACCGGTCGCCAAGGCGAGATCTACCCGGTGTCCTACACCATGACCAACAACGGCGAATGGCGCGTACGCAACGTGATCATCAACGGCATCAACATCGGCAAGCTGTTCCGTGATCAGTTCGCCGATGCGATGCAGAAGAATGGCGGCGACCTGGACAAGACCATCGACGGCTGGGCCGAAGTGGTAGCCCGTGCCAAGGACACCCAGGCCGGTCAGCAGGCTGTCGGCGATGAGTGACGGGCGCATCGAGGGCGCTGCCGGCGAGCTGCGAATGCTCGGCGTGCTCGACTACCGGTCCGCGCCGGCATTGCGCCGGACCGGGCAGGCGCTGATTCGCGAAGGCCAGGGTGCGGGGCTGCGGATCGATTGTGGCGGCGTCGAGAAGTCCAGCAGCGTCGGCTTGTCGTTGCTGCTGTGCTTCGTCCGCGATGCGAAGAAGCTCGGTCGTGACGTGTCCATCGCCAATCTTCCGCAGGATATGCAGCAGATCGCCAGGGTTTCCGGCCTGCTGGACGTGCTGCCGCTGGCCAACGATACCCCGGGAGTCGATCGAGCATGAAGTGGGCGGACCTCAGTCGTAAACGTATGCATGATGGCGCCAATGCGATTGGCAACCTCATGGTCGAGGGCTTTCACTACCTCGGCCTGTTTGCCATTGGTGCAGCCACCGCATGGGCCTCGGTGGTGGCCTTTCTGGGGATGGTCGATAAAGGCCATGCCAGCATCGATGACATCCTCCTGCTCTTCATTTATCTGGAGCTGGGCGCGATGGTCGGGATTTATTTCAAGACTAATCACCTCCCCATACGCTTCCTGCTCTACATCGCGATAACGGCCTTGACTCGCTACCTGATTGGCGATGTATCCCACCACAGGGCGCCCGATATCGGGTTGGTGTATCTGTGCGGCGGAATATTCCTTCTGTCGCTTTCGGTGCTGGCCGTCAGGTTCGCCTCGCACCGATTCCCCTCCAGCAAGGCGATAGATTCCACTGGAGAGTACGTCGGCGACAACCTGATGGAGAATCGCTGAGTCGCGTGACCTGTTCGTTAGGTGGCGTAGTGCCGGGGTTCGCAGGCTCCGGGCTTTTTTGTATGATGGCCGGCCGTGCGCGTCCGGCGCCGATCGAGGTTGAACATGCAGGCCGTAGAAGTTAAGAATTTCCTGGAAGAGAAGATTCCGGGAGCCCAGGTGGAAGTCGAAGGTGAAGGCTGCAACTTCCAGTTGAACGTGATCAGCGACGAACTGGCGGCGTTCAGCCCCGTCAAGCGCCAGCAGCAGATCTATGCCCACCTGAATCCATGGATCGCCGACGGCAGCATCCACGCCGTGACCATGAAATTCTTCAGCCGCAACGACTGGCTCACCCGGGGCTGAAAACAGGGCGCCAGGCGAGCCGAACCATTCCAGGCAGAGCCGCAGCGAGCATCGCTGCGCGCCGCCCACTCTTCGACAGGGCTTCCAGCCTGCGGGCTACAGGAACATCCATGGATAAACTGATCATCACCGGCGGTACCCGCCTCGACGGCGAAATCCGCATTTCCGGCGCGAAGAACTCGGCGCTGCCGATCCTCGCCGCGACCTTGCTGGCCGACACGCCGGTCACCGTCTGCAACCTGCCGCACCTGCACGACATCACCACCATGATCGAGCTGTTCGGCCGCATGGGCGTGCAGCCGATCATCGACGAGAAGCTCAGCGTCGAGGTCGATGCCAGCAGCATCCAGACGCTGGTGGCGCCCTATGAACTGGTCAAGACCATGCGCGCCTCGATCCTGGTGCTCGGCCCCATGGTCGCGCGCTTCGGCGAAGCCGAAGTGGCTCTGCCGGGCGGTTGCGCCATCGGCTCGCGGCCGGTGGACCTGCATATCCGCGGCCTGGAAGCCATGGGTGCGCAGATCGAGGTCGAAGGCGGCTACATCAAGGCCAAGGCGCCTGCCGGCGGTCTGCGCGGTGCGAACTTCTTCTTCGATATCGTCAGCGTGACTGGTACCGAGAACATCATGATGGCCGCCGCCCTGGCCAACGGTCGCAGCGTGCTGGAGAACGCCGCTCGCGAGCCTGAGGTGGTCGACCTGGCCAACTTCCTCAATGCGATGGGCGCGCAGATTTCCGGCGCCGGTACCGACACCATCACCATCGACGGCGTCAAACGCCTCGGTGGCGGTCGCTACAGCGTGATGCCCGATCGCATCGAGACCGGTACCTACCTGGTGGCCGCAGCCGCGACCGGTGGCCGCGTGAAGCTCAAGGACACCGATGCCACCTTGCTCGAAGCGGTGCTGCACAAGCTCGAGGAAGCCGGCGCCCATATCGATACCGGCAAGGACTGGATCGAACTGAACATGAAGGGCAACCGCCCGCGGGCCGTCAACGTGCGCACGGCGCCGTATCCGGCATTCCCCACCGACATGCAGGCGCAGTTCATCGCCCTGAACGCCATCGCCGAAGGCACCGGCACCGTGATCGAAACGGTGTTCGAGAATCGCTTCATGCACGTTTACGAGATGAACCGCATGGGCGCGCAGATTCTCGTCGAGGGCAACACGGCCATCGTCACCGGCGTGCCGCGGCTCAAGGGCGCCCCAGTGATGGCTACCGATCTGCGCGCCTCCGCCAGCCTGGTCCTCGCCGGCCTGGTGGCCGAGGGCGATACCCTGATCGACCGCATCTACCACATCGACCGTGGCTACGAGTGCATCGAGGAAAAGCTGCAGCTGCTGGGCGCCAAGATTCGCCGCGTGGCGGGCTGACGCGGCAGCCTCATGTAGGAGCCAGCTCGCTGGCGAACAACGCCGTTCGAACGGTCAGAACTGAAAGGTGCTGATCGTTCGAACGAGCGGAACTCAAGGATTAACGCAATGCTCACCATCGCCCTGTCCAAAGGCCGCATTCTCGATGACACCCTGCCATTGCTGGCGGCGGCGGGTATCGTCCCGACCGAGAATCCCGAGAAGAGCCGCAAGCTGATCATCCCCACCACCCAGGATGACGTGCGCCTGCTCATCGTGCGCGCCACGGACGTGCCGACCTATGTCGAGCATGGTGCCGCGGACCTCGGCGTGGCGGGCAAGGACGTGCTTATGGAGTATGGCGGCCAAGGCCTTTACGAGCCGCTGGACCTGCAGATCGCCAACTGCAAGCTGATGACCGCCGGCAAGGTCGGTGCGCCGGAGCCTAAGGGGCGCCTGCGGGTGGCGACCAAGTTCGTCAACGTCGCCAAGCGCTACTACGCCCAGCAGGGCCGCCAGGTCGACATCATCAAGCTCTATGGCTCGATGGAGCTAGCACCGCTGGTGGGCCTCGCCGACAAGATCATCGATGTGGTGGATACCGGCAATACATTGCGCGCCAATGGCCTGGAACCGCAGGAACTGATCTGCCACATCAGCTCGCGGCTGGTGGTCAACAAGGCCTCGATGAAGATGCAGCATTCGCGCATCCAGGCGCTGATCGATGCCCTGCAGGCGGCTGTCGAGCAGCATCGACACTGACGCTCTCTCGCGGTAGCCACCGCGCTTGCCTATCCGTGTCATAGCCGAAATTCTCAGGTGCCCGCACGGTGGGCTTGCTAAGCTAGCGGGCGCCTGAAAATACCGTTCCAGCCACCCATGAGGCTCACTATGACCGCTCCCATCGCTGTTCGCCGACTCAACGCTGCCGATGCCGATTTCGCCCGGCATCTGGACCATCTGCTGAGCTGGGAAAGCGTATCCGACGATGGGGTCAACCAGCGCGTGCTGGAGATCATCCAGGCCGTGCGCGAGCGTGGCGATGCCGCGCTGGTGGAGCTGACCCGGCGTTTCGACGGGCTTGAAGTCGCTTCCATGGCCGATCTGATCCTGCCGCGCGAGCGTCTGGAGCTGGCCCTGGAGCGCATCAGCGCCGAGCAGCGCAGGGCGTTGGAGGTAGCTGCCGAGCGCGTGCGCAGCTACCACGAGAAGCAGAAACAGGATTCCTGGACCTACACCGAGGCCGACGGCACCGTCCTCGGCCAGAAGGTCACCCCGCTGGATCGTGCCGGCCTTTATGTGCCGGGCGGCAAGGCCTCCTATCCATCCTCGGTGCTGATGAACGCGATTCCGGCGAAGGTCGCCGGCGTACCCGAGGTGGTCATGGTGGTGCCGACCCCCCGCGGTGAGATCAACGAGCTGGTGCTGGCCGCAGCCTGCATCGCCGGAGTCGATCGGGTCTTCACCATCGGCGGCGCCCAGGCCGTGGCCGCGCTGGCCTACGGTACCGAGAGCGTACCGCCGGTGGACAAGATCGTCGGTCCGGGCAACATCTACGTCGCCACCGCCAAGCGCCACGTGTTCGGCAAGGTCGGCATCGACATGATCGCCGGGCCTTCGGAAATCCTCGTCGTCTGCGACGGCCAGACCGACCCGGACTGGATCGCCATGGACCTGTTCTCCCAGGCCGAGCACGATGAGGATGCGCAGTCGATCCTGGTCAGTCCCGATGCGGCGTTCCTCGACAAGGTCGCCGAGAGCATTGCGCGCCTGCTGCCGACCCTGGAGCGAGCCGAGATCGCCCGCACCTCCATCGAAGGACGTGGCGCCTTGATCCAGGTCGCCGACATGGCCCAGGCCATCGAAGTGGCCAACCGCATTGCGCCCGAGCACCTCGAGTTGTCGGTGGAAGATCCCGACCAGTACCTGCCGCAGATCCGCCACGCCGGTGCGATCTTCATGGGCCGTTACACCGCGGAGGCCCTGGGCGATTACTGCGCTGGCCCCAACCATGTGCTGCCGACCTCGGGCACCGCGCGTTTTTCTTCGCCGCTGGGCGTGTACGACTTCCAGAAGCGTTCGTCGATCATCAACTGTTCGGCCGAAGGTGCGTCGGAGCTTGGCAAGGTGGCCTCGGTGCTGGCCCGTGGCGAGTCGCTGACCGCCCATGCGCGCAGTGCGGAATACCGGATCAAGAACTGAGGGCTGTCTGTGGGCGGACAACGCTTTGCTTGTCCGCCGTTATCGGCGGTGGAAAACGCTTCGCGGTTCTCCACCCTACGCAAACCGAAGAATTCGAGGAGAGAAGGGCAGATGAGCAAATTCTGGAGCCCCTTCGTCAAGACCCTGGTGCCTTACGTACCGGGCGAGCAGCCGAAGCTGAGCAAGCTGGTCAAGCTCAATACCAACGAAAACCCCTACGGCCCGTCGCCCAGGGCGATCGCAGCGATGCAGGCGGAAATCGGCGATAGCCTGCGCCTGTATCCGGACCCGAATGGCGAGCGGCTGAAGCAGGCGGTGGCCGATTACTACGGCGTGCAACCCGCCCAGGTCTTCGTCGGCAACGGTTCCGACGAGGTGCTGGCGCATGCCTTCCACGGGCTGTTTCAGCATGGCAAGCCGCTACTGTTTCCCGACGTGACCTACAGTTTCTATCCGGTCTACTGCGGGCTCTACGGCATCGAGTACGAAACCATCGCGCTGGACCAGAGCTTTCAGATCGAGGTCGCCGATTACGATCGTCCCAATGGCGGCATCATTTTCCCCAACCCCAACGCACCCACCGGACGTGTGCTAGGTCTGAGTGCTATCGAGCGATTGCTGCAGGCCAATACCGATTCCGTGGTGCTGGTAGATGAGGCCTACATCGATTTCGGCGGCGAGTCGGCCATTGCACTGGTCGATCGCTATCCGAACCTGCTGGTGACCCAGACGCTGTCCAAGTCGCGTTCGCTGGCCGGTCTGCGCGTTGGTCTGGCGGTTGGGCATCCTGATCTGATCGAGGCGCTGGAGCGCATCAAGAACAGCTTCAACTCCTATCCGCTGGATCGCATCGCCATTGCCGGCGCCGCCGCGGCGTTCGAGGATCGTGAACACTTCCAGCAAACTTGCCAGCAGGTGATCGCCAGTCGCGAGGCAGTGGTTGCCGCGATGACGGCGCTGGGCTTCGAGGTGCTGCCATCGGCAGCCAACTTTATCTTCGCCCGTCATCCGCAGCAGGACGCGGCGACGCTGGCGGCGAGCCTGCGCGAGGAGGGCATCATCGTGCGCCACTTCAAGCTGCCACGCATCGACCAGTTCCTGCGCATCACCATCGGCACGCCGGAGCAGAATCAGGCGTTGCTGGATGCCTTGAGCCGGTAGTACGTCGAGCGCCGATAGACCTCGAAAAGGCTGGATAACCTCCAGCCTTCACTTGTTCGGACGATTCTCCACCGGCGGCCGCATCCCCACCTCGGCGGTCAGCGTCAGCGGCTTGCCGTTGCGCAGGATGTCGATGTCGATCTTGTCACCGGGGCGCGTGCGGGCGACCTGGTTCATCGAGTTGCGGCCGTTGCTCGATTGTATTCCGTCGATGCTGAGAATCAGGTCGCCAGGACGTAGGCCGGCCCGCTCCGCAGGGCCGTCGCGATAAACGCCGGCCACCACGATGCCCGGTCGACCTGCCTGGCCGAAGGATTCGGCCAATTCCTGCGTCAAAGACTGGACCTCGACACCCAGCCAGCCGCGAATCACCTGGCCGTGTTCGATGATCGCCTTCATCACCTCCATCGCCAGTTTCACCGGAATCGCGAAGCCGATGCCCTGGGAACCGCCGGACTCGGAAATGATCGCCGTATTGATGCCGATCAGGTGTCCGGTGGCATCCACCAGTGCGCCACCCGAGTTGCCGCGATTGATCGCCGCGTCGGTCTGGATGAAGTCCTCGTAGGTATTGAGCCCCAGCTGGTTGCGCCCTGTGGCGCTGATGATGCCCATGGTCACCGTCTGGCCCACCCCGAACGGGTTGCCGATCGCCAGGGTGACATCGCCGACACGAATGCTGTCTGAGCGGCCCAGGGTTATCACCGGCAGATCCGTGAGATCGATCTTCAGCACCGCCAGGTCCGTTTCCGGATCGCTGCCGATTACGCGCGCCAGGGTTTCCCGGCCATCCCTGAGCGCCACCACGATCTGCTCGGCATTGGCCGTCACATGGTTGTTGGTCAGCAGGTAGCCTTCGGGACTCATGATCACCGCCGAGCCGAGGCTCGATTCCATGCGCCGCTGGCGTGGAAGGCTATCGCCGAAGAAGCGCTGGAACAGCGGGTCGTCTTTGGCCAGTGGTTGCTGGGGCTTGTCGATGACCTTGGTGGTGTAGAGGTTGGCCACTGCCGGCGCGGCTCCGCTCACCGCGGTGGCATAGGAATAAGGTCCCTGCTGCGGCCCTGTGGGTAGCGGCGCCTGCTGCAGTGTGTATTCGGGCTTGTTCTCCAGCCCCACCCAGTGGGGGTAGCGCTGGATGATCAGCAGGGCGACGAGCAGGCCTACCAGTAACGGCCAGCCGAGATAACGCAGGGCGTGGATCATCGAATATGCAATCCGGGCAGGTTGCGGGGGTCGAGTGCCCCCTTTAAGGTGGCGGCATTATACGAAGCTGGCGGCGAAATGCAGCTTGCTCATCGTTCGTATCTTCAGCGTGCATCTCGGCCGCGGCGATACCACACCGACTTCAGGAGCTGTTCCATGGCCATAGCGCTCACCACCCTGGTCGAGGAGACCGACCGTTATCTGAACGTGGCGAAGATCGCCGACTACTGTCCCAACGGCTTGCAGGTCGAGGGGCGACCGCAGGTGCGGCGCATCGTCAGTGGCGTGACCGCCAGCCAGGCCCTGCTCGATGCGGCGGTGGCGGCCGAGGCGGATGTGGTGCTGGTGCATCACGGTTACTTCTGGAAGAACGAGGATCCGCGCGTTGTCGGGATGAAGCAACGCAGGCTGAAAACCCTGTTGAATCACGACATCAGCCTGCTCGCCTATCACCTGCCACTCGACGTGCACGACGAAGTGGGTAACAACGTGCAGTTGGCGCGGCTGCTCGGCCTGACCATCGAAGGGCCGCTGGAGCCGGACAACCCCAGATCGGTGGGCCTTGTCGGCTCGCTGGAAACGCCGCTGGCACCGGTGGACTTCATGCGCCTGGTGCATGAGAAACTGGACCGCGAGCCGCTGATGATCGAAGGGAACGGCCCGATTCGTCGCGTGGGCTGGTGCACGGGCGGGGCCCAGGGCTACATCGACCAGGCGATAGCCGCGGGCGTGGATGCCTACCTGACCGGCGAAATCTCCGAGCCAACGGTGCACAGCGCGCGAGAGAATGGCCTGAGCTTCTTCGCGGCCGGCCATCACGCCACCGAGCGTTATGGTGTCCAGGCGCTGGGCGAGTACCTGGCGCGGCGCTTCGCGATCGAACACCTGTTCATCGATTGCCCCAATCCGGCCTAGGGGCGGGCATGGCTCGTTTCCGCTCCCCGAGTGGCCCCACGTACGCATTCTCGTAGGAGTCAGCTTGCTGGCGATCCATCTCCGCAGCGGTGATCGCGAGCAGGCTCGCTCCTACAGATAGAGGGCGCTTCGCACATTCGCCGGGGCATAAATCTAGTCAATTTCGTTCTAAGCAGCGGCCTGATTAGAATCGGTCGTCGTGCTAAAGTTGCGCCCTCTTCAAGGCCTGCCGGCCGTCCATCTGCATATTCGTGAGTAGCCATGGTCGACAAACTGACGCATCTGAAAGAGCTGGAGGCGGAAAGCATCCACATCATCCGCGAGGTGGCCGCCGAGTTCGACAACCCGGTGATGCTGTATTCCATCGGCAAGGATTCGGCCGTGATGCTGCATCTGGCGCGCAAGGCGTTCTACCCCGGCAAGCTGCCGTTCCCGGTGATGCACGTGGACACGCGCTGGAAATTCCAAGAGATGTACCGCTTCCGCGACAAGATGGTTGCCGAGATGGATCTGGACCTGATCACCCACGTGAACCCCGATGGCGTCGCCCAGGACATCAACCCCTTCACCCATGGCAGCGCCAAGCACACCGACATCATGAAGACCGAAGGTCTCAAGCAGGCGCTGGACAAGCACGGCTTCGATGCCGCCTTCGGTGGTGCGCGCCGCGACGAAGAGAAGTCGCGGGCCAAGGAGCGCGTCTATTCCTTCCGCGACGCCAAGCATCGCTGGGACCCGAAGAATCAGCGTCCCGAGCTGTGGAATGTCTATAACGGCAAGGTCAAGAAGGGCGAGTCGATCCGAGTGTTCCCGCTGTCCAACTGGACCGAGCTCGACATCTGGCAGTACATCTATCTGGAGCAGATCCCGATCGTACCGCTGTACTTCGCCGCCGAGCGTGAGGTGATCGAGAAGAACGGCACGCTGATCATGATCGACGACGAGCGCATCCTCGAGCACCTTACCGACGAAGAAAAGGCACGCATCGAAAAGCGCATGGTCCGCTTCCGCACCCTCGGCTGCTACCCGCTGACCGGTGCCGTGGAATCCACCGCCGCGACGCTGCCGGAAATCATCCAGGAAATGCTCCTGACCCGCACCTCCGAACGCCAGGGCCGCGTCATCGACCATGATGGCGCCGGGTCGATGGAAGAAAAGAAACGCCAGGGCTACTTCTAAGGGATTCCGCACCATGTCTCATCAATCCGATCTGATCAGCGAGGACATCCTCGCGTACCTGGCCCAGCACGAGCGCAAGGAATTGCTGCGCTTCCTCACCTGCGGCAACGTCGACGACGGCAAGAGCACGCTGATCGGCCGCCTGCTGCACGACTCCAAGATGATCTACGAGGATCACCTGGAAGCCATCACCCGCGACTCGAAGAAGGTCGGCACCACCGGCGATGACGTGGACCTGGCGCTGCTGGTCGATGGCCTGCAGGCCGAGCGCGAGCAGGGCATCACCATCGACGTGGCCTACCGCTACTTCAGCACCGCCAAGCGCAAGTTCATCATCGCCGACACCCCCGGCCATGAGCAGTACACCCGGAACATGGCGACCGGCGCCTCGACCTGCGATCTGGCGATCATCCTCGTCGATGCCCGCTACGGCGTGCAGACCCAGACCCGCCGCCACAGCTTCATCGCCTCCTTGCTGGGCATCAAGCACATCGTCGTAGCCATCAACAAGATGGACCTGATGGACTTCGATCAGAGCGTGTTCGAGCGCATCAAGGCCGACTACCTGTCCTTTGCCGAGCGCATCGGCCTCAAGCCGACTTCGCTGCATTTCGTGCCCATGTCCGCACTCAAGGGCGACAACGTCGTCAACAAGAGCGAGCGGGCGGACTGGTACGAAGGCCAGTCGCTGATGGAAATCCTCGAAAGCGTCGAGATTGCCGGCGACCGCAACTTCGACGACCTGCGCTTCCCGGTGCAGTACGTCAACCGGCCGAACCTGAATTTCCGTGGCTTCGCCGGTACCCTGGCCAGCGGCATTGTGCGCAAGGGCGATGAAGTCACGGTATTGCCGTCGGGCAAGACCAGCCGGATCAAGTCCATCGTCACCTACGACGGCGAGCTGGAGCAGGCCACGCCGGGCGAGGCAATCACTTTGACGCTGGAAGACGAGATCGACGTATCCCGTGGCGACATGCTGGTGCATGCCGACAACCTGCCGCGCATCGCCGACAGCTTCGACGCCATGCTGGTGTGGATGGGCGAAGAGCCGATGCTGCCGGGCAAGAAATACGACATCAAGCGCGCCACCAGCTACGTGCCGGGCTCCATCGCCAGCATCGCCCACACGGTGGACGTGAATACCCTGGAGCAAGGCCCCGCGAGCAGCCTCCAGCTCAACGAGATCGGCAAGGTCCGGGTCAGCCTGGATGCGTCCATCGCGCTGGACGGTTATGCGCAGAACCGCACCACCGGTGCCTTCATCGTCATCGACCGGCTCACCAACGGTACCGTCGGTGCGGGCATGATCATCGCCGATCCGGTCGTCCAGGGTTCCGGCAGCCATCACGGCGCGTTGGCTCACGTGGCTACCGAAGAGCGCGCGGCACGCTTCGGCCAGCAGCCGGCCACCGTGCTGTTCACCGGCTTGTCGGGCGCCGGCAAGAGCACGCTGGCCTACGGAGTCGAGCGCAAGCTGTTCGACATGGGGCGTGCGGTCTACGTGCTGGATGGCCAGAACCTGCGCCACGACCTGAACAAGGGCCTGCCGCAGGACCGCGCCGGCCGCACCGAGAACTGGCGCCGCGCCGCGCAGGTAGCCAAGCAGTTCAACGAAGCCGGCCTGATTACCCTGGCGGCCTTCGTCGCGCCGGACGCCGAAGGCCGTGAGCAGGCCAGAGCACTGGTAGGCGCCGAACGTCTGATCACGGTGTACGTCCAGGCGTCGCCGCTGACCTGCCAGCAACGTGATCCGCAGGGTCTGTACGCCGCCGGTGGCGACAATATTCCCGGCGAATCCTTCCCCTACGACGTGCCGGGCAATGCGGATCTGGTGATCGATACCGAATCCGTGAGCGTGGCCGATGGCGTCAAGCAGGTGATCGATCTGCTTCGTCAGCGTGAGGCGATCTGACGCTGAGGTGAGAACGAAACGCCCTGCAGTTGCAGGGCGTTTCGCTTTCTGGAGTCGCTCCGCTCGCAAGCCGCGTGCGTGAGTTCAAGCTTCGCGCCGGGGCGCTCCCGCGAGGTCAATCGCCGCGTCGTTTTCGTGGGAGCCGCGCCCTCGCGGCGAATAGACTGTAAGTCCGTCGGCGCAGCTGACCCTTTCTTCAGTCGCGCAGCACATACTTCAGAATCTCCACCACCTGCTCGATAGTGGTCGCCCAGGCCATGGCGGCTGCGTCGACTTCCTTCAGTGGGTGCACGATGTCTTCGCCATGCAGAGTGACGTAGGGCTTGTCCAGTGCGGCGCAATAGCCGGCATCGAATGCCGCGTTCCATTGCTTGTACTTGTCGCCAAAGCGCACCACCACCAGATCGGCCTGTTGAATCAGCGTCTTGGTACGAATCGCATTGACCTTGGATGACTTGTGGTCGCGCCAGAATGCATTCGGCTCTGCGCCGAGGCAGTCGCCGGCGGCGTCGCTGGCGTCATGGTCCGTAACGGCAGAAGTGAAAACCACGTCCAGCCCGGCGTCCTCAGCGCCACGCTTGATCTCGTCGCGCCAGTCGGTATGAATCTCGCCGGACAGGTAAACGGTAAAGCTCATGAATCCTCCTGATGTTGGGGTGTCTGCGTTGCCTCTTTGGCAAAGAAGGATCGATGCTAGCCCAGCGGCATAGGTGTGGGCCAGAAGATGCGGTGAAAACACACCGATCATAGGAGCGAGCTTGCTCTCGGTCATGGTTAGCTCGGTGCCAGGCTGGTAAGCGAGCAAGGTTTGGCGATCCACCCTATGAGGATGGCTGGGTGATAGTGGATTCGTAAATTCGAGTGCCCTGGCTAAGGAGTGTTGCCTAGGTCAGAGATTCATTTCCAAGGGTCAAGTTCGACGATGGCGATTACTTCGCTCTTGTTCTCGCCAAGCAGCACTACCATTGGTTTGGCACGTGCCATCAGTGGTACCCAAGCGGCTGCGTCTGGCCACTTGTATAGAACATCGTTAACCGTGGCGGGGTCGTTAAAATCGTTCAGGGATGAAAGTGGGCGTGCGCGCTGCTGCATGGCATTGGTCATTTCCTCTAAGGGTCGGTAGAGGTTGGGACGCTGTGCTATGTCGTTGCCGCCGAGTGTCGCCTCGAAAAGGATAGTGTTGCGCTGCTCGGGATCGTCAGGCCTTACGGCACCGACCCATTGCGGTCCACTCCAAGGGACATTGCGGTATAGCGTGGGTGCTTCGTCTAGCAGTCGGTTATCAATGTCTGCCACCGTTACTACATCGAAACGATCTACATTGTAGACGATCCAAGCTGGGCGGCCTTCTGCCACAGTCCATAGACCATATCCCAGCGCTGTCAATTGCAGGAAGGCTATTGCAGCCAAATCCATAAACAGATTTTTCTTGCCAACCTTGAACACCAAAAGGGTCAGTACTGGGCCGAGGATTACATCTATTATCAATAGCAACAAGAGTATATGAGTTACATTCTGTGCTTCGTGTAGTGGTGCGGGATACCATACGAGGAGTACCAGTATCAAGGCTATTAATGCGATAGCCACTGATGCAGCTAGATGTAATAAAAATACCTTGAAGCGGGCAGGCATGGAAAACTCCATACAAAAATAGACGATATTGGATGGGGCGCTGGCAGGCAAAAACTTTTTCGATTGAATTGATGGTTTTGAGCGTTAGGTCATATCCATTATGAGTGGCGAAGCACGTGCGCTATAAAGCAAAACCCCGCCGAGAGGCAGGGTTTTGTTGATGCCGGCTAAGTTGGACGTAACCTGAGCGATTACGCCCGCCGCTCAAGGCTTAGCGGCATTCGCTCGGGGCGAACTGCGCCGGCAGAGTGCCCGGAGTCAGAGTTGCGAGGCCGCGGCCAGCCGAAACAAGGTTGGCAGTAGATGCGCAGCCCCAGTCGACAGAGCCAGTATTGCCGCTACCAAAGTTGGCAGCCAGTTGAACGGCATCATCCCCGGTTTGGATATACGGAGTGTAAACCAGCGTTGCATCAGCAGGAATGTTGCCAACGTTATCTTGGTTAAAGGTAACGGTCACTTCACCGGTAGCGGCATCAACCAGTACGGAAGAGACGTACTTGCTTACGGCACCATTGTCACCTGCTTGGGCGTTCCAAGCGGTAGCTACGGCAGTCAACTCTGCTGCGGTATTTGCATTTTCGGCGATCAGCGATTTGGCACTGGAGGCCAGGCCGACACCTTCAGTCACTCGCGCACGAATCGTGTAATCCTGATACGCCGGCAGCGCCACCGCTGCCAAAATTCCGATGATCGCAACTACGATCATCAATTCAATAAGGGTAAAGCCCTTCTGCATTTGCGTTTTCATTCAAATCTCCTTGAGTGTTAGGCATCGAGCCTGGCTGAGATAAAGCAGTTGGCATGCCAGCTTACGTTTAGTGCTCGTCTGCTGATCGATAATGTGATGGGTGTCCTGTCTTGCTGGGCGAGGGAGTCAGGAAGAGCATCTCGGGTGGTTGTTCTTTGATATTGACGGTGGCTGCTTCACGGTTAACCGTCTCCCGGGTTTTTAGCTTAGTGGTCTTGTGGTGGCGATATGTGACGAAATACGGCACTTTGCCGTGTGGTTGTTTGAACCTTCGGTTAACTGCGTTATAAGGCGGGCATTCGATTTCCGCGAGAGCGCCATGAACGAACATATTTCCCTTTCGGGTCTGGCCCGGCAGATGGTCTTGGCCGGGGTGCTGGACGAGAAGACTGCACAGCAGGCCCAGATGCAGGCGCAACGTAACAAGCTATCCCTGGTGACCTATGTGGTGCAGAACAAACTGGCGAAAGGGCGGGCGGTTGCCGAGCTCGCCTCCGATCAGTTCGGGGTCGCATTGCTGGACTTGTCCGCCTTAGACAAAGATTCGCTACCTAAGGAGCTGGTCAGTGAAAAGCTGGCGCGCCAGCATCGGGTGCTGCCGCTGGTCAAGCGCGGCACCAAGCTCTATGTCGCTATTTCCGATCCGGCCAACCACCAGTCGATTGCCGATATTCAGTTCAGCACCGGGCTGACCATCGAGTCGATTCTGGTGGAGGACGACAAGCTGGGTGCTGCCATCGACAAGCTCTATGAGAGCGGTACGAGCGGGCTGGAGGATCTGGGCGACGTCGATCTGGACGGTATCGACGTCGAGTCCGTCAATGATGATGTCAAAGGCGGGGAGGAGGGAGAGGCCGCTGATGACGCCCCAGTAGTACGCTTCGTCAACAAGATGCTGCTCGATGCCATACGCGGTGGCTCGTCGGACCTGCACTTTGAGCCCTACGAAAAGGCCTATCGGGTGCGCCTGCGTACAGATGGTGTGCTGCATGAAGTGGCGCGGCCGCCGATCCAGCTGGCTCCACGTATTTCCGCGCGGTTGAAGGTAATGGCCGGGCTGGATATTTCCGAGCGGCGCAAGCCTCAGGATGGCCGGATCAAGATGAAGCTTTCCAAGACCAAGGCCATCGACTTTCGCGTGAACACCCTGCCGACGCTGTGGGGCGAAAAGATCGTGATGCGGATTCTCGATCCCTCTAGTGCGCAAATGGGCATTGATGCCCTGGGCTATGAGGAGTCGCAGAAGCAGCTGTATATGGATGCGCTCAAGCAGCCCCAGGGCATGATTCTGGTCACCGGGCCGACCGGTTCGGGTAAGACGGTTTCGCTGTACACCGGTCTGAACATCCTCAATACGGTGGACGTGAACATCTCGACCGCCGAGGATCCGGTGGAAATTAACCTGGAGGGCATCAACCAGGTCAACGTCAATCCGCGCCAGGGTATGGACTTTGCCCAGGCGCTGCGCGCCTTCCTGCGCCAGGATCCGGACGTGATCATGGTGGGCGAGATTCGTGACCTGGAAACGGCCGAGATCGCCATCAAGGCGGCGCAGACAGGGCATATGGTGATGTCCACTCTGCACACCAACAGCGCCGCGGAAACCCTCACCCGCCTGCGCAACATGGGTGTGGCTGCATTCAATATCGCCACGTCGGTGAACCTGATTATCGCCCAGCGCCTGGCGCGCAAGCTGTGCTCGAGCTGCAAGAAGGAAATCGAGGTGCCGCGCGATGCGTTGCTCAAGGAAGGCTTCCCCGAGGAAAGCATCGGTACTTTCAAGATATACGGACCTGTAGGTTGTGAAAACTGTGTGGGCGGTTACAAGGGGCGTGTTGGTATTTATGAAGTGGTTAAAAACACGCCAGCATTGGCCCGGATTATCATGGAGGACGGCAACTCAATCGATATCTCCACCCAGATGCGCAAGGATGGCTTCAACGACTTGCGGACTTCGGCGCTGATCAAGGCCATGCAGGGCGTGACCAGCCTGGAAGAAGTCAACCGGGTGACAAAGGACTAACATGGCGCAGAAAGCGATTAAGAACAGTGTCTTTACCTGGGAAGGGCTCGACCGGCAGGGTGCGAAGATCAAAGGCGAACTGAGTGGCGTGAGCCCGGCGCTGGTCAAGGCGCAACTGCGCAAGCAGGGGATCAACCCGCAGAAGGTGCGCAAGAAATCGGTTTCGCTCTTCAGCTCTGGCAAGAAGATCAAGCCGATGGACATTGCGCTGTTCACACGGCAGATGGCGACCATGATGAAGGCCGGCGTCCCCCTGCTGCAGTCGTTCGACATCATTGGCGAGGGATTCGACAATCCGAACATGCGCAAGCTGGTCGATGACCTCAAGCAGGAGGTCGCAGCTGGTAACAGCTTTGCCTCCTCGCTACGCAAGAAACCCCAGTATTTCGATGACCTTTATTGCAACCTGGTGGACTCTGGGGAGCAGTCCGGTTCGCTGGAAACCCTGCTCGATCGCGTGGCGACTTATAAGGAGAAAACCGAGGCGCTGAAAGCCAAGATCAAGAAGGCAATGAACTATCCGATTGCGGTAGTTTTGGTGGCAGTGATCGTTACTGCCATTCTTCTGATCAAGGTGGTTCCGCAGTTCCAAGATGTGTTCGCCAACTTCGGTGCGGAGTTGCCGGCTTTCACTATGATGGTTATTGGCCTATCGGAGGCACTGCAGGCTTGGTGGTACGTAGTGCTGGCTGGGCTTGTTGGTGCTGCCTTTGCCTTCAAGCAGGCGCACACACGTTCCGAGAAATTCCGTAACTGGTTCGACAGGCTGATGCTGAAGGTGCCGGTGGTGGGTGACATTCTGTACAAGTCGTCGGTAGCGCGTTTCGCCCGCACCTTGTCGACCACCTTTGCAGCCGGTGTGCCGCTGGTCGATGCGCTGGATTCGGTAGCTGGTGCCACGGGTAACGTGGTGTTCCGCACGGCGACCAACAAGGTCAAGAGCGATGTCTCCAGCGGCATGCAGCTCAACTTCTCCATGCGAACCACCGGAACATTCCCGTCCATGGCGGTGCAGATGACCGCGATTGGTGAGGAATCCGGCTCCTTGGACGAGATGCTGGCCAAGGTGGCGACATTTTACGAGGATGAGGTAGACAACATGGTCGATGGTCTCACCGCGCTGATGGAGCCGATGATCATGGCGGTTCTCGGTGTGTTGGTAGGTGGCTTGATCATCGCAATGTACTTGCCAATCTTCCAGCTGGGTGCTGTTGTTTAAACATGACTCCTGTCGAATTTCTGGCCAGCAACTCGCTGGCCTTTGTTTTGTGCGCGCTAGTGCTTGGCCTGCTGGTCGGCAGCTTCCTCAACGTGGTCATCCATCGCCTGCCGATCATGATGCAGCGTGACTGGCAATCGCAGGCGCGGGAGTTTCTGGAGATACCTGCCGAGCCTGCCGGCGCTGCCTTCAATCTGTTTCTCCCGCATTCACGTTGCCCGCACTGCGACCACCAGATCCGCGCCTGGGAAAATATTCCGCTGATCAGCTGGCTGGCGCTGCGTGGCAAGTGTTCGGCGTGCAAGGCGTCGATCAGCAAGCGCTACCCGCTGGTCGAGCTGGCGTGTGGGTTGCTCTCGGGTTACGTCGCCTGGCATTTCGGTTTTTCCTGGCAGGCTGGCGCGATGCTGCTGCTGACCTGGGGTTTGCTGGCGATGAGCATGATCGACGTCGATCATCAGTTGCTGCCGGATTCGCTGGTGCTGCCGCTGCTCTGGCTGGGCTTGATCGTCAACAGCTTCGGGCTGTTCGCTTCGCTGGAAGATGCGTTGTGGGGCGCAGTTGTGGGTTACCTCGCCCTGTGGTCGGTGTACTGGCTGTTCAAGCTGGTGACCGGCAAGGAGGGGATGGGCTACGGCGACTTCAAGTTGCTGGCCATGCTGGGTGCCTGGGGCGGCTGGCAGGTGCTGCCGCTGACTATCTTGCTGTCTTCGGTGGTCGGCGCGGTGCTGGGCACGGTCATGTTGCGTATGCAAAAGGCCGAGAGCGGCACGCCCATTCCCTTCGGCCCCTATCTGGCGATCGCTGGCTGGGTCGCATTGCTTTGGGGTGACCAGATCACTGCCAGCTACCTGCAGTTCGCCAGACTGTAGGAGCGAGCTTGCTCGCGATTGATGGCACCGGGCTTGTGCGCTGGACCGGATGTTGTGTGTGATCCCGGATCGCCAGCAAGCTGGCTCCTACGGCAACGGTGATGAGGTATGGTTGTAGGAGCTTGCTCGCAATCACCTGACCGTTCAGCCATCGATCTTTTTATCGGCTGTCGTTCTACCTGCCTTGCGTCGATCGCTTCAAGGCGTTACTACTGCGCGTCGTTTTGCGGCGATGGTTAAGTGATGAAACCTTGGATTCTCGGGCTGACCGGCGGCATCGGCAGTGGCAAGAGCGCGGTAGTCGAGCAGTTCGGCCGGCTCGGCGTGCATTGGGTCGACGCCGACCATGCGGCGCGCTGGGTGGTGGAGCCCGGAAAACCCGCCTTGGCGCGGATCGCCGAGCATTTTGGCGATGGCGTGTTGACGCCGGCAGGCGAGCTGGATCGCGCGGTGCTGCGGGCGCGGGTGTTCGAGAATGCCGGCGAGCGCAAGTGGCTGGAGCAATTGCTGCATCCGCTGATTCGCCAGGAAATTGCCGAGCACCTGTCGCGTGCGCAGTCGCCGTACGCCATTCTGGTATCGCCGCTGTTGATCGAGGCGGGTCAATATCGCCAGGCCGATCGGGTGCTGGTGGTCGACGTTCCCGAGTCGTTGCAACTGCAGCGCGCCATGCGCCGCGATCAGGCATCGGAGGCACAGATTCGCGCCATTCTGAAAGTTCAGGCCAGCCGCGAGGAGCGGTTGCGGCACGCGGACGATGTGCTGGTGAACGATCGCGATCGGGCGTGGCTCGAGGCCGAAGTCGCGCGCCTGCATGATTTTTACCTGACGCTACGAGGAGGTCAGCCATGAGTACAACCGTTGTCAAATGCCCGACTTGCGGCGCTCCGGTCGAATGGGGACCGCAGAGTCCGCAGCGCCCGTTCTGCTCGGAACGCTGCAAGTTGATCGATCTGGGGGCGTGGGCCGCCGAGGAACATGCCATTCCGGGAAATGAGCTGGAGGACGAGCTCTTTTCCGAGGATCTGTCGCGCAGGCATTGAGGCCTGCTTCGCGGTTTGCGAAAGGATTCGTACCGCGACACCGTTTCCCTGTAATGGTTCGGTCGCTTCGTGACACGCATCACCGCGATAGCCGTGGGTATTGACGTTCAATATGCGGGCCCGCTTCACAGTGACGGAAGCACTGCCCGGCCCACGCTTTCAAGGAGGAAACCCGCGTGTTCAAACGCTATTGCGTCCCCGTTTTTCTAGGCGCCATCTTCTCTCTCTCCGCTTGCTCCGGTAACTACAAATTCAGCGACGACGAGTACCGTCCGCTCGGCGATCCGCATGCAGTGAATCGCAATAACTGATCGCAGGGAGCGAAGCAGCCATGGAATTGGTTTTCGACGTGGTCGGCGCGCATCAGTTCGCGCCAGGCCTGCAGTCCAGCAAGGCATTCAGGCAGTCCGGTGGAGTGATCGGGCGCGCGGAAGGGTGCGACTGGGTGATGCCCGATCGCAAGCGCGTACTGTCCGGTCGCCACGCGACGGTCAGCTATCGTGACGGCGCCTTCTTCCTGACCGATACCAGCAGCAACGGTATCCAGCTCAAGGACAGCGGCGCCAGCCTGACCAAGGGCCAGCCGCAACGCATCGAGCATGGCAGCGTGTACTGCCTCGGCGATTACGAGATTCGGGCACGGCTGATTCAGGCCCCGTCCATGTTCGAAGCAGATGTCGGGCGCTCACAACCCGCCGGTAGCGTCATTCCCGACGATGCTTTCCTGGATCTCGACCCGTTGATCGCCATGGATCAGCAGGAGCGCGTCTACGCGCAAACCGACGATCTCGATCTCGCCCTGGGCGCGCCGCGCCAGCAGACCCCACAGCGCGACTATGCCCGCATCGATATGGAAAGCCTGTCGCTGCCGGAGCTGGTCGAACCGCGGGTCATGCCAGAGCCTGCTCCTGCAGTCGTGCCGGAACAGCTGCCGCTGGCCTTCTGGGAGCGCTTCGGCGAGGCGCTGGGCATCGATCTGGATGGCATGGATGAGGCGGCCCGCGAAGCAATGGCCATCGATGCGGCGCGCTTGCTCAGGCAGAGCGTTTCAAGCCTGCAGCAGAGTCTGCGTACCCGGAGCGAACTGAAGAACGAGCTGCGGTTGGCGCTGACCACCGTGCAGAGCGCGGGCAACAATCCGCTCAAGCATAGCGTCGACAGCGCCGAGGCCCTGAACGCACTGCTGCGTGGCGGCAAGCCCGGTCAGTTATCGGCCGAACAGGCCGTCAGTCGCGCGTTCCGCGACATTCAGGCCCACCAGGTGGCTCTGCTCGCGGCCAGCCGTGCTGCTGTCAAGGCGATGTTCGAGCAGTTCTCGCCGGAACAATTGGTGCTGCGCTACGAGCGTGACGGCCACAAACCGTTGTTCGCCACCGCGGCGAGCCGCTGGCGGGCTTACCGCAAGCTGCACCAGGCACTCGGACAGGACGACGATTGGAGTGATCGTCTGTTCGCCCGGGATTTTGCCAAGGCGTATGAAGAGCAGGTACGCCTGATCGCCACACTCGATTCCCCCGTTCAAGGATGATCCACCATGCCTCGCTGTATCCCTCTCGCCATGTTGGCGATGCTGCTCGTTCTGAGCGGCTGTTCGGCCCTGTCACCCTTTTCCGACCTGACCAAGCTGGACCTTGCGCTGCAAGGCAGTGATCGACTCAATCCGGACCTCAACGGCCGGCCTTCGCCGATCGTCCTGCGTCTGCTCGAACTCAAGCATCCGGTCGCCTTCGAGAATGCCGATTTCTTCTCCCTTTACCAGCGGCCCAAGGAAGCGCTGGCGCCGGATCTGGTCGCGCTTGAAGAGCTCGAGTTGCGCCCCGGCGAAAGCCGCGACCTGAAACTGACGGTGCAGGAGGGCAGCCGTTACGTCGGCGTGCTGGCCGCCTATCGCGACCTGCCCGAAGCGAACTGGCGCTACGTGCTGACCCTGGAGCCGCGTGAGCGCACCCACGCCTGGTTGAGGCTGGACGAGCAAGGCATCCAGCCGGTCGATCCGCTTGCCGAACAAGGGGAATGAGCATGAGTCTGCATAAAGTCGTCTGGCAGGAAGGCATGCTGCTGCGCCCCCAGCATTTCCAGCAGAATGATCGCTACTTCGATTACCAGCTGAAGGTTCGCACGCAGAAGCTGAACAATTACGCCTGGGGCTTCTTCGCCCAGGAGATTGATCGCCAGTTCCTGAACATGGGCAAGCTGGTCGTCAGCCAGGCCAGCGGCATTCTCCCCGATGGCAGCCTGTTCGACCTGGGCGATCAGCGCGAGCCGCTGGGGCTGGACATTCCGCCGAATACCGGCAGCACGTCGGTATATCTCGCGCTGCCGTTGGTGACCGGCAACCACATCGAAACCCGCCGCCCCGAACAGAAGGACGTGCTGGCGCGCTATATCGCCTTCGATACCGAAGTGGTCGATTCCAACGCGGGGGATAGCGGCAGCAGTCAGGTCAGCACCGGGCGCATGGACTTTCGCCTGCTGCTCGGCGAACAGGAGAACGACCAAGCCTACGTCAAGCTCAAGCTCTGCGAAATCATGGACACCACGCCGGATGGGGTGATCAGCCTGGATCCGGACTTCATCCCTACCTACGTCAACTTCCAGGCCTCGAGTTACCTGCTCTCCTGCCTGAAGGAAGTGATCAGCATGCTCGCGCACCGTGGCGATACCCTTGCCGAGCGCATAAGGGCGAGCGGCAAGGTGGGCGGTGCGGAGGTCGGCGATTTCATGATGCTGCAGCTGATCAACCGCCACGAACCGGTGCTGCGCCACTACCTCGGTGTCGACCAGGTTCATCCCGAGCAGCTCTATCGCGAGCTGCTGGGCCTGCTCGGCGAGCTGGCCACCTTTTCCAGCGAGAGCAAGCGACCGCGACTGGAGAGCCGCTACCAGCACAGCGATCAAGGCGCGAGTTTCCGCAAGCTGATGGACGCGATTCGCCAGGTGCTGTCGATGGTGCTCGAGCAGCATGCCATCGAGTTGCTGCTGCAGCAGCGCCAGTACGGCATTCAGGTTTCGCCGCTGCATGACCACAAGCTGCTCGGCTCGGCATCCTTCGTGCTCGCGGCGAGCGCCCAGTGCGATTCGGAAGAATTGCGTACGCGCCTGCCCGCCCACCTGAAGGTGGGTCCGGTGGAGCGCATTCGCCAACTGGTCAACCTGCATCTGCCGGGTATCAGGATCAAGCCGCTGCCGGTGGCGCCACGGCAGATCCCCTTCCATGCGGGCAAGACCTACTTCGCACTGGAACTCAGCCCCGAGGACCAGGCCCAGCTGGAGCGCTCCGGCGGCTTCGCCTTCCATGTGTCCGGCGACTTCACCGGGCTCGAACTGAAATTCTGGGCAGTCAGGGATTGACGACATGATCAGAGAAATGGACTACGGGCAGGATGACAAGACGGTAATCGTCAACCGCGGTGGCGAAGAAGCATCGCAGAGCCCGCTGACGGATTTTGCCGTGCCACCGAAATTCGAACAGCTGGAGGAGCGGATGATCTATGCCGCTCGCCTGCGCCCGGCGGAAGTCTTCAACATCAGTCTCAACCCGCTGGTGGCCGCGGCCTCGTCGCTGCTTTCGGAAGTGGTGCGCCTCAAGCACAGCCCCGAGGGCGAGGATTTCCAGGCGCTGCACGCAAGACTGACCGGCGCGATCAAGCTGTTCGAACACCGGGCGTTGCACGATGGCTGTGAAAGCAGCCAGGTGATGGCAGCCCGTTATGTGCTCTGCACGGTGCTCGACGAGGCGGTGGTGACCACGCCCTGGGGCAACGAGAGCGAATGGTCGCAGATGAGCCTGCTGAGCAACTTCCACAACGAGACCTTTGGCGGGGAGAAGTTCTTCCAGCTGCTCGAGCGCCTGTCGCGCAATCCGGTCAAGCACCTGCCGATGCTGGAGCTGCTGTATCTGTGCCTGTCGCTTGGCTTCGAAGGCAAATACCGCGTGCTGCCGCGCGGCATGCTCGAGCTGGAAGCCGTACGTGACAGCCTGTACCGGCAGATTCGCCAGATACGTGGCGATGTGCCCCGCGAGCTGTCGCCGCATTGGGAGGGGCTGAAAGACACGCGGCGGCGCCTGGTGCGCATCGTACCGTGGTGGATGGTGGGGCTTTTCACCCTGGCTTGTCTCGGGGTGATGTACAGCGGTTTCGCCTGGGTGCTCAGCGAGCAGCGCTCGACCGTTCTGCAACCGTACCAGTCGCTGGATGCCGACTCGGTGGATTCACAGCTTTCCTCAGGGATGAATTGAAATGAAGGTTTTCTTCGCCAAGCTCGGCGCCTTTTTCCGCAAGACCTGGGTCTGGAGCCTGTGTCTGGTGCTGATCGTCGCGCTGCTGGTCTGGTTTGCCGGCCCGCTGTTCGCGGTCGACGATCACAAGTTCTGGGAATCGGCCACCAGCCGCCTGTTGACCATCAGCGCGCTGTTCCTGATCTGGGGGCTGGCAATGGTGTTCGCCAGCTGGCGTGCCACGGTTCGCAGGAAAAAGGAGGAAGACGACCAGGACGTCCAGGAAAAACTGCGGCGAGATGGGGCGATCGGTGAAGAACAGCAGGAGTTGCGCCATCGTTTCAAGCAGGCGCTGCGTACGTTGCGCAGCTCCAGCCTGTATCGCGGACGCAGTGAAAAATGGCGCAACGAGCTGCCTTGGTACCTGCTGCTCGGTCCCCAGGGCAGCGGCAAGACCAGCCTGCTGGATTTCTCCGGGCTGGATTTTCCGCTGAACCGTGGCGAGAACCAGCGCCTGACCAAGGACGTGTCCGGCACGCGCTACGCGGACTGGTATTTCGCCGATCACGCCGTGCTGATCGACACGGCCGGTCGCTACCTGACCCAGCCTGATGCGCAAATCGACCGCAGCGCCTGGGACATTTTGCTGGGCCTGTTGCGCAAGCGACGCGCCCGTCCGCTCAACGGCGTGCTGGTGAACATTCCGGTGGAGCTGTTGCTGGGCGACAACGAACTCGAGCTGGAGAACCTGGCTCGCCAGTTCCGGCAGCGACTGCATGAGATCCATCAGCGCTTGGCCATCGACGTGCCGGTGTACCTGGTCTTGAGCAAGGCCGACCGCATCCTCGGCTTCGAAGAGTTCTTCGACCAGCTGTCTCGCGAAGAAAGCGATCAGGTGCTCGGTGTCAGTTTCCGCCAGCAACAGAAGGGTACCGAGGCCCAGGTCGTGCGCCAGGAGTTCGAGGAGCTGCTGCGCCGCCTCAACAGCCAGGTAATTTTGCGCATGCACCAGGAGCGCGATACCCAGCGCCGTGGGCGAATCCTCGACTTCCCTCATCAACTGGGACAGATAGGCGAACGCCTCGGTCTGTTCATCGAACTGGCCTTCGCCGGTAATCGCTACCAGCGCGCCAGCCAGCTACGCGGCTTCTACCTGACCAGCGCACCGCAACTGCAGGACAGCCTCGATCCGCTGACCGCCGGTATCGGACGCAGCATCGGCCTGGCCGGCAGCGCTCTGCCCACCTTCCGCAGCGGCCGCGCTCGGTTTATCAACCAGCTGCTGAGTCGCGTGATCTTTCCCGAGGCCGAACTGGCCGGGCTCGACCAGCGCGAAGTACGGCGTATCGACTGGCGCCAGCGTTCGCTGTACGCCGCGGCTTTCGCTTGCATGGCGGTGTTCGGCCTGGGCTGGGCGCTGAATTTCTCCGGTAACCATGATCGGCTCGAACAGTTGCGCGAGATTGCCCAGGCGCTCGGCCAGCAGCGCCAGGCCATCGAACCGCAGGACGATGCGCTGCAGACCCTCAAGACGCTCGACAGCAGCTATGCTGCCACCCAGGTCTTTCCGCCCAGGAATGAGGTTTCCTGGCTGCGTCGCGGTGGCCTGTACCAGGGCGAGCAGGTCGAGCCGACGCTGCATCAGGCCTACCGCCGTGAACTGGAAGCGCTGCTGTTGCCACGTGTCGGACGCCAGCTGGAAGCGCAGATACGGGCCAACCTGGATGACCGCGAGCGTCTGCTCGGCAGCCTGCGAGCCTACCTGATGCTGCAGTTGGAGCAACGCCGTGACGCCGACTATCTCAAGGATTGGGTCGCTGCCGACTGGTCACTGCGTTATGCCGGTAACGGCGTCGCCCAGAACGGGTTGAACAGCCATTTCGCTCGCCTGCTGGAGGAGTCGTTCGCACCCTATCCGCTGAACGAGCAACTGGTCGCGCAGGCACGTACGCAGCTGCGCAGCGAATCGCTGGCCAACGTCGTCTATCGCATGCTTCGCGAGCAGGCTCGCAGCCTGCCGGATTACCGTCTGAGCCAGCGCCTCGGCTCGCAGGCGTCGCAGTTCATCGGCAGTGATTATCCGGTTCCCGGCTTCTATACCCAGCGCGGCTATCAACGGATGTTCGTCGCCCAGGGGGCGGATCTGGTGCGGGAGATCCTGCGCGACAACTGGGTACTGGGCGAGGGCGAGAGTCTCAGCGCCAAGGACCTGAGCCGATTGATGGTGGAGATGGAGCAGCTCTATTTCCGCGACTATGCCAACCATTGGAGCGAAGCACTGGCGCAGCTCAACCTGCAGCCGGCCAACACGGCTGCTGAAGGCGCGCTGCAACTGGCCGATCTGACGGCTGCCAACTCGCCATTGCTGCAGTTGCTGGTGGAAATACGCGAGAACACGCGCTTCAGCGGCCTTGCTGAAGCGGCCGATCAGGCTGGAGAGGCAGCTGAAGCGGCCCAGGCCGCAGGCGGCAAACTTGGGAAGGCCGGCAAGCTGGCTGCCGTCGCCGCGGAACAGGCGCAGGCCGCATTGCTCAGGAACCTGCCTGATACTGCACGCAAGGCCCTGGAGCGACGCTTCGAACCCTTGCATCGCTTGCTCGATGAAGCGGGCGGCGCCGGCCCCGAGCTGGCCAGCGCGCTTCAGGCACTGGATGCGCTGCATCGGCAACTGACCGGCTTGGCGCATGCCAGTGCGCCGGAACAGGCTGCGTTCGAGATGGCCCGTGCCCGTATGGCTGGCCAGCCTGATGCGATCAACCAGGTGCGCAGCAGCGCCGGACGCCTGCCGCAGCCGGTTGGAAAGTGGCTCGGGCTGCTCGCTGAAGACAGCTGGATGCTGGTGCTCAGCGATGCCTACCACTACCTCAACCAGCGTTATCGCAGCGAGCTGTACGCCGCCTACGGTGGCTCGCTGCGCCAGCGCTATCCATTCAATGCGCACAGCGAAAGCGACGTTGCGCTCGCCGACTTCCGCGAATTCTTCAAGGCGCAGGGCACCGCCGACAGCTTCTTCGACCGTTACCTGAAGCCTTTCGTCACCGGCAGTGCGGGCCAGTATCGTCTGCGTCGTGTCGATGGCCGTGGTCTGCCGCTGTCCGAGGAATTCCTGGCGCAGATGGGCAGGGCGCAGACCATTAGGCGCAGCTTCTTCACGGAGAATCCCAACGAGCCGCTGATCCTGTTCAAGCTGGAACCGTATTCGCTGGATTCCAGCCTTGGTCGGGCAGACTTCCGCTTCGGCAAGCAGCAGATGGAATACCGTCACGGGCCGATCGTGCAGACTGCATTCCGCTGGCCGGCCGAGGGCGACGAAGGACGCACCAGCCTGGTGGTCGAAGAGCTGGGTGGCCGGCGTGTCGGCATCGAGAAGAACACCGGCCCCTGGTCGCTGTTCCGTCTGCTCGATCTGATGGAGGTGGACTACCACAGCGGTCGCGATGTGCTGATGCTCAAGGCCAACCTCGGTGGGCTGCGCGCCAACTATCTGCTGCACAGCCAGCGTTCGCCGAACCCCTTCGATATCGACCTGCTGCGCGGCTTCAAACTGCCGACGACACTGTGAAGGCAGCCGGCATGAGCGAAGTCGCGAGCGCCTGGCGCAGTGCCGCACGCACCGACACCGGCAAGGTTCGGGCGCGCAACGAGGACGCCTTCCTCGATCTGCCCGAGCGTGGGCTATGGGTGGTCGCCGATGGCATGGGTGGCCACCAGAATGGTGCATTGGCCAGCCGGCTGATCGTCGAAGCACTGGCCGAGCTGCCTCACGGGGGGGGGCTGGAGCAGCGCGTGGCCCAGGTACGTGGTTGCCTGCACGAGCTCAACCGCAGACTCGGCCAGGATCTGACCCTGGCTTGCGGCCAGGCCGACAGCCTGATGGGCAGCACCGTCGTGGTGTTTCTGGCCGAGGATGATCGCGCTGCCTGCATCTGGGCTGGCGACAGTCGCTGTTACCTCTGGCGCAGCAGTTGCCTGTATCAACTCAGCCGGGATCATTCGCTGGCCCAGTTGCTGATCGAGGAGCAGCAAATGAGCGCCGAGGAGGCGGCCCGCCATCCCCGCGCGCACGCCTTGACCCGCGCAGTGGGAGCCTGCGAAGCGCTGCAACTGGATATCGTCGAGTTCGACGTTCTGCCCGGTGACGCCTTGCTGCTCTGCAGCGACGGTCTCTACCAGAGCCTGTCACCCGATCAGTTGGGCGCGGCGCTGAACCTCGGTTCGGCACCGCTGGCCCTGCGGCGGCTATTCGACCAGGCGCTGCAGGGCGCCGCGCGGGACAACCTCAGCGCGATAGTGATTCGTCGGTGAGGAGCTGAGATGAGCGAGCAAGCGCTGGCTTCGGATCAGACCTATTTCGCCTTTGCCGAATCGGCTTCAGTGTTGAGCCCAGCGCAAGCGCGCCAACCGCTCAAGGCGCTGCCCGATGTGCTGTGTGGACGCTACAAGATCGAACGCCTGCTGGGCGTCGGCGGCATGGGCGCGGTCTATCGAGGGTGCGATCTGCTCCGCGAGCAGCTGGGGGATCCCGCTCCCTTCGTGGCGCTGAAAGCCTTGAGCGATGAGTTCGCCGAGTACGCCGACGGCAATGCGCTGCTGCATGGTGAATTCGCCATGACGGTCCGCCTGCATCATCGACACATCGTGCGTTGCCACAGTTTCGAGCTCGATCGGGGCAGCGAGCGTGCCTTCATCGTCATGGAGCAGCTCAGGGGCTGCACGCTGGACCATCTGCTGTTGCGCTATCCACAGGGGTTGCCTTGGGCCGAGGCGCGAGAAATCTCCCTGGCACTGCTGGAAGCGCTGGCCTATGCCCACACGCAGGGTGTGCTGCATGGCGATATCAAGCCCGGCAACCTGATGCTCGACGATGGGAACATCCGACTGTTCGATTTCGGCCTGGGTCGAATCGTCGGGGATGACGAGGCGAGCGTGCCGATACTGGCGCGAAGCCGCTTCTGCGCCTGGACGCCACGTTATGCCGCGCCGGAACTGATCGATGGTGGCGCGCTGAGCATGGCCACGGATATCTATGCGGTCGCGTGCGTTATCTACGAGTTGTGCCACGGTCAGCATCCCTATCGGCGATTGAGCGCCAAGCAGGCGCAGGGCATGGGCCTGGCTTTGGCGGCGCCGGCCGGTATGCCGGCTCCCGTCTGGAAGGTTCTCAAGAGGGGACTGGCGTTCGATGTTGCCAAGCGCAGTGACAGCCTTGAGCCATTGCTGGCTGCGTTTCGCGCCAATCCCGCATCTCCCCGTTTCGGCCGCTGGTTCGGCCGCCGTGCATGACAAGGAAGGTCACCATGTTCGATCCGGCCAATGAAAGCCATTTCAACTTGAGCATCGAGGGCGTCGAGCACGACTTCAAGGTGCTCCAGTTCCGTGGCCGCGAGGCGATCAGCCAGCCTTATCGCTTCGAGTTGGAGGTCGTCAGCGAACGCCACGATATCGATCTGCAAAGTCTTCTGCATCAGTCGGCCTTTCTCGCCTTCACAACCGATGGTGCAGGTGTTCACGGCCAGCTCCATAGTGTCGCGCAGGGGCAATCCGGCAAGCGTCTGACCCGCTACCGATTGGTGCTTGTGCCGCGGCTGGCCTATCTCGCCCATCGAACCAACCAGCAGATCCACCAGCACCTCAGCGTGCCGCAGATCGTCGCCCAGGTGCTCGAGGCGAATGGCATCCAGGCCGATGGTTATCGCTTTCAGCTGGGGCCGACCCAATACCCTGAGCGCCAATACTGCGTGCAGTACGGCGAAACCGATCTGCACTTCATCCAGCGTCTATGCGCGGAAGAGGGCATCCATTACCACTTCGAGCACAGCGCCGAAGGGCATGTGCTGGTGTTCGGTGATGACCAGACCAGTTTCCCGCGCCTCGGTCAACCGACAGCCTATGTTCAGGACAGTGGCCTGGTTGCCGACGAGCCGGTGATCAAAAGTTTCGGCGTGCGCGTGGAGACCCGTCCCACTCGGGTGTCGCGCCGCGATTACGATTTCGAGAAACCCCGCCTGCTGATGAAGGCTGCCAGCCAGGGCGAACAGAATCCCCAAGCTGCTCAGCCCGATCTGGAGGACTACGACTATCCCGGCCGTTTTACCGACCGTACTCGCGGCAAGTACCTCTCACAGCGCAATCTCGAACGCCATCGCAGCGACTACCGACTCGCCGATGGCCGCAGTGACCAGCCCAACCTGGTCGCTGGTCATCTCCTGGAAATCTCCGAACACCCCCGCCGGGAATGGAACGACCTCTGGTTGCTCAATGAAGTCATCCATGAAGGCAAACAGCCGCAGGTGCTGGAAGAGTCGATCACTCTTTCTCCAGGCTCGCACATTCAAGCTCCCTCTCCCCTTGTGGGAGAGGGGGCAGCATTCACCCAAGGCTACCGCAACCACTTCACTGCCACCCCCTGGGAGCTACCTTATCGCCCGCCATTCGATTATCCGAAACCCAAGGTGCTAGGCAGCCAGACCGCGATCGTCACGGGCCCTGCCGGGGAGGAAATCCACTGCGATGCGTACGGCCGCGTGAAGGTCCTGTTTCATTGGGACCGCCAAGGCCAGACGGATGACAAGAGCAGTTGCTGGCTGCGCGTATCGAGCAGCTGGGCCGGCGACCGTTATGGCGGCATCGCCATTCCACGCGTCGGTATGGAAGTGCTGGTCACCTTTCTCGAAGGCGATCCCGACCAGCCGCTGGTCACCGGCTGCCTGTATCACGCCGAACATGTTCCGCCCTACGAACTGCCGGCGAACAAGACCCGCAGCGTCTTCAAGACCCTCAGCAGCCCCGGCGGCGAGGGCTACAACGAGCTGCGCGTCGAGGACAGGAAGGGCGCCGAGCAGATTTATGTTCATGCCCAGCGAGACTGGGACCAGAACATCCAGCACGATCAGAAGATCCGCGTCGGCCACGAGCGTCATGACACCGTCGAGGCCAACAGCTACAGCGAGTTTCGTGCAGAGGAACACCTGACCGTGACTGGCGAGCGCAAGGTGGAAATCAAGCCGCAGGACCACCTGACCGTAGCCATCGATCAGCACGTCCAGTTGGGCAGTGCACAACTGACCAGGGCCGGTCGTGAGATCCACCTCAAGGCCGGGCAGAAAATAGTCATCGAAGCCGGTATCGAACTGACCCTCAAGGCCGGCGGCAGCTTCGTCAAGCTCGATCCGGGCGGCATCACCATCAGCGGCCCGCTGGCCAGGATCAACGCTGGCGGCGCACCGGGTAGAGGCTCGGGTATCGGCATCAAGTCGCCGCTGCCGCCGGGCATCGCCGATAGCGACAGGGCGGGGGAAGTGCTGGAGCAGGCGCAACCGAATGAGTCGGCCAGTACGCTGGCGAAGCGTAAACGGATGCTCAACTTCTCCGGTTAAGCAGGGACAAGCGCGAACTGCCGCTTGCAGGCAGAGGATCAGGACGTATCACATGGCCGAAGACAGACCAATCAACTGGGCTTATCCGTTTCCCGGCAAGGGGACGGAAGTCGACCCACTGCAATACTTGACCCATATGGCGAAGGCCAAGGGTGGCTACTATCCGACCGGCGAGAATGGCCTATGGCACGGTGGTGTACATTTCGACCAGGGCACCGCCGGTGCTTTCGATCAATCGAGCGTACGCTGTATCGCCGATGGCGAGGTGATTGCTTACCGTATCGATGAGAGCTATCCGCTTAGTGAGTTTGTCGATGAGGTTCCTCGCATCAATCGAGCCGCATTCTCGACGGGGTTCGTATTGGTCAAGCACAGCCTGCATCCGCCGCTGCCGGCCAATGCAGCGGGGGCTTCTTCCAGCGAACAAACGCCGCCTGTACTGACGCTTTACAGCCTCTATATGCATTTGCAGGATTGGGCGGGTTACCGAGCCAAGCCGCATTTGCCTCGGCCGGTATTCTGGGGAGGCGATACCTATGTCGTCGACACGCAAGGCGATGATTTGATCGTCCGCAGTCAACCCAGTCGAAGCGGAGCGGAAGTTACCAGGCTGGCCAACGGCACCCAGGTCAGAATCGGTATCCGGGATGGCGAATACTGCAAGCTGGTAGCAGTGCCGAGTGGCACGACGAATCCTGCACTTGTCGCAGGGGAAGATGGGGAGCTTCCGGGTTATCTCGCCTCCAAATATCTCAAGGCGCAAAAAGAACCTGAGGCCACGGATCAAGTGGTCATGCTTGAACAAGGGATTCCCATCAAGGCCGGTGAACTGATCGGCCACCCTGGGATTTACCAGAACCACAACAGTGCAGCCCAATCCCTGGTTCACCTTGAGGTGTTCAGTTGCGACGACGTGCCCGGCTTCATCGGCCGAAGCCGAGCCTGGGCCAGCAGATTGCCGGACAGTCAGAAAACCTTGCTTAAAGTCCATAAAGGCGCCAGCAAACTGATTGCTCACCGCGACGACATCAAGGCGGACAACCCACCCAAGCTGAGCGACAGCGGCAGCCAGATCGGCGTCGACCTGATAATCCCCCAGGCCCTTCTGGATGGCTTGCCGGCAGCGAACAAGATCCAAGTCAAAACACCCGTGGAAAGTAGCTCCACGCCTAGCACAACCTACTGGTGGCGATTGGATGGATTGTTCGCTGACGAAAATGGCAATCCCATCGACGGCTGGCTCGCTGAGCAAGACCTGATCACTACCCGGCATAGCCCTTGGGAATGGCTGGATTTTCAGTGGATCGAAGACACCGGTACTCCTCTAGAAAAGCTGGCTTATACCCTTAATGCCAGAGGCTTGCTGGATACAGATGAGCAGCACAACTACCGCGCCCAGATCAGCAAGGCCGATGGCGGTCCCATCATGTCGCTCGCTAGGCTCTACGAAATCGTCGATAACGACAAGGATAGCGTGTTGACCGGCAACGAAATGCGCGCTGCCTTGAAGAAACCTTGGCAGGCGCAGGTACTTGGACAACTGATTACTCGTTATGAAAGCGAATGGTTCTGGAACAAGGCCAAATGGGATGAGCTTGATCGACTTTTGGCAGATGAGGGCGGACAAGAGAACGCTGTTTGGGAAGTGGAAAAGAATCGGATTGAGAAGCTGAGCTGGTGGGGGGAGTTAGCGGGGAAGCACGGAGTGGATGAAGAAGGTAAGGCGTGGCATTTTCAGGCAGTATCATTAGTTGGGAGTTTTATTAAGGTTGGTAGAATAAATATAACTATTGAAATGCTTAAAAAGGTTTTTGAAGGCTTGCAAGATACCGATGAGGCGGACGAGTTGCTGGGTGAAATAGCTAGCCAGATCAATGCGGATTGTGAAAAATACAAGCTAGATACAGCCTTGAGGTTGAGCCACTTCTTTTCGCAGGTACGACAAGAAATCGGGTCTAAATGCAGAGTGGTTGAAGATTTCACATATAGCCCGGAGGGTTTGAAAAGTACTTTCAGGTATTTCAGGTTAAACCCAGAAGAAGCAAGCACTTATGGATATGCGGGAAGGGGTAGATTTGTATCGGTAGAGAATCAAATGGCTATCGCGAACAGAGCATATGCTAGTAGGTACGATAATGGCGATATTGCATCTGGCGATGGCTGGCGCTACAGGGGGCGAGGCCTGAAGCATCTAACTTTTAAAAGCAATTATTCTGATTTTAAAAATTACCATAAAAGTTTTTGGGGTGAGGATGTGGATTTTGTCCAGAATCCTGATCTGTTGCATGAGGACTATAAGTATGTGGTTCGCTCTGGTATCTACTTCTGGATGTCTAATAGTTTGTTCGTCGAGGCTGATAAGGGATCTGATGGGTCGGTTGTAGATGCAATAACTAGAATAATAAACGAGGCTACTGATAGCTATGGGAAGCGTAGAGAAAATTTTAAGAGGATTTTTGAGGTTGAGGAGGTTTTCAAGGATGTATAAGCAGGTTCTTGCTCTTCTAATCGGTTTTTTTGTAATGGTAGATGCTATAGCAGTTGGTAGTGATTCGCGTTATGTCGAAGAGTTCCATCCTTCAGTGGTGGTTTCTGAGCGGGATAAAAAGATAGTTGTTGTATTTTTGAAGAATAACTTCAAAGAGAGCATAAAAAATGACCACGTGGCGTCTGGTGAGATTTACTATATCCAAGTGCGGCCGCTGGCTCCTGACCTCAAGTATGTTTGGAAGGTGGAGGGCGATCAGATTTCTTCAGTGTTTTTTTTCAAGTGGAAATCCGCCGGCAGAGCTGGAAGGTCCATGTTCGTGCTGACGAAGACCGTGGTTTCAAATCGGCTTTTTGAGGGGTATTCATACTCGGTAATGGAGCTCCCCATTATTTTGGAAGGGGATACGTTATCGTTGAATTTTTTTCCAGGAGATCATCCGAGTGCCGCGCTGCAGAACTGCTACGAGGGGGTTTACTTGGAAGAGGGTAGAGTAGTCACCTGTGCTTACAAGAATGCTGATAATATAAAAAAATACTTGGCCCTTCAGGATGGATGATTTAAAAGCCCGAGGCGTCGAACCTTTATGCAGTTGAAGCTGGAAGCGAAGTGCTTTGTTCAGCTTGAAAAAAGCAGGCTTTAGGTGCAGATGCGTATGAGGGCAGATGAGACGTTGAGGAGTAGTAAGTCATCCTGTTTTCTCACCACTCCTCATCCTTCCACGGCGCCTGCAGATAACGGCTACGGTTGAAGGTTTCCAGCCACTCCGGTTTATAGACCACCAATGCGCTGATGGCGGTTCCGTTGATGAAGGCTTCGGGGAACATGATCAGCCATATGTAGCCTGCGAAGTCGTCCAGCCAGGGTGGCATCGGGTAGCGACCGTCGACCAACAGCACGACCAGCGAGGCCAGCACACAAAGAAGGGTGGCGAGCGCGGCCGGGAAGAAGCCGGAAAAGAAGATGAACACGAACAGGTTGCGTGGCTGTTTGCGCTCGACCAGCTGTGCGCAGGCTTCCGTTACCGCGACCGGAATCAATACCAGCAGTACACCATTCATACCTAGCGCCAGCAGGTGCTGGTGCCCGGTCACGGTCAGCCCCAGCTGCGCCAGGAAGGCGGCGAGAATCGCCAGCGGCCAGTCCAGCAGTAGCGTGACGGCGGTCAGTCCGATGAAGTGAAAGGACAGGCCTGACTCGAAGTCGCGCCGTACCAGCCATAGAATGAATATGGCCAGAATGGTGGCGAACAGGATGTGCTGGCGACGGCTGTCGCTGAATAGTTCGACCCATGGGGCGCGCAGGGTCGCCCAGATCAGCGCGAGGCCATAAATGAACCAGCCCGTGTAAATGCTGGACGGGGCCAGTAGTTCGGCAGAAATCACTGCTGCTCCTTTTTCATTTTCATCGGTGGCCAGGTCGTAATCATGTTGCGACTGGCCCGGGCCTTGTGATGATGCGTATTACTCATTCCCAATCGGAAGGCGCTATCAGGGTGCCGGGTTGGGTTGTTCGACATGGATGGCTTCTATGGCTTCCAGCACGCCCTCGGACAGCTGTACCTGCAGGCTCGCGAGGTTGTTCTCCAGTTGTTCGAGGTTGGTTGCGCCGATGATGTTACTGGTCACGAAGGGTTGTTGCGTCACATAGGCCAGGGCCATCTGGGCCGGGTCGAGACCATGCTCGCGTGCCAGTGCAACGTAGCGCGAGCATGCTGTCCGAGCCTGTGGGTTGCTGTAGCGGGCAAACCGGCTGAATAGCGTGATCCGTCCGTTGGCAGGGCGTGCGTCTCCTTCGTATTTGCCACTCAACATGCCGAACGCCAGTGGCGAATAGGCAAGCAATCCACATTGTTCGCGCATGGCGATTTCGGCCAGCCCTACCTCGAAGCTTCGGTTCAGCAGGTTGTAAGGGTTCTGGATGGAGACCGCTCGAGGCCAGCAGCGCGATTCCGCCAGCTGTAGAAACTTCATGGCGCCCCAGGGGGTTTCGTTGGAAAGGCCGACGTGGCGAATCTTGCCGGCCTTGATCTGTTCGTCGAGCGCCTCCAGGGTTTCCTCGAGAGGGGTGAACTCCTCATCCCGATGACGGTAGCCTAGCTGGCCGAAGAAGTTGGTGTTTCGCTCGGGCCAATGCAGCTGGTAGAGGTCGATCCAGTCCGTCTGCAATCGCTGCAAGCTGGCATCCAGGGCAGCGGTGATGTGCCGACGGTCCATTTTCAGCTGGCCGTCGCGGATATGAGTGATCCCGTTTCCGGGGCCGGCGATCTTGCTGGCGATGATCCAGTCCGCGCGGCCGCCGCGGGCCTTGAGATAGTTGCCGATGTAGCGTTCGGTGGTCGCGTAGGTTTCAGGGCGGGGCGGCACAGGATACATTTCGGCGGTGTCGATGAAGTTCACGCCCGCAGCCTTGGCCCGATCGAGCTGGGCGAAGGCTTGGGTTTCATCGTTCTGTTCGCCCCAGGTCATGGTGCCCAGGCAGAGCGCGCTGACGCGCAGGTCGGTACGGCCGAGTTGACGCTGTTCCATGGAAGATCCTTGTGCCGATGAGGTGATGGCGGGGCTGGGCTGAGGCTGTTGGTGCGATTTGTGCGTAGTCGCTCGACTGTAAACCGCCAATATGGTTCACGGGGCCGAGGAATATACAGCCATGCGGCGGCATTACGCCGCTTCGCAGCCCGAAGTCGCTTGCTATTTTTCTCTCAATCGGGATAATTCCGCAGCCTGTCGCCAGGGATGCCTAGCCTGTCGACGCAACAACATCGGTAGGGGATGCCTAGCCTACCAAACCACTGCCGTGGCGGACGCGCTGACCCGAGCCCCCGATAGCGTCTGTTTCCGGCTGCCCCGGCTTGCCAGGGCGAGCACCATTCAGTAAGATTCGCCGTCTTATTTTCAGGGCGGCCCCTGAGGCTATATCGAATGAAGACTTTTACTGCTAAACCGGAAACCGTCAAGCGCGACTGGTTTGTCGTCGACGCTGCCGGCCAGACCCTGGGTCGTCTGGCAACCGAAATCGCTAGCCGCCTGCGTGGCAAGCACAAGGCGGAATACACTCCTCACGTTGATACCGGCGACTACATCGTCGTGATCAATGCCGAGCAAGTGCGTGTTACCGGTGCCAAGACCACCGACAAGATTTATTACTCCCACTCCGGTTTCCCGGGTGGCATCAAGTCGATCAGCTTTGAAAAGTTGATCGCCAAGGCGCCCGAGCGTGTGATCGAGACCGCGGTAAAAGGCATGCTGCCGAAGAACCCGCTGGGTCGCGACATGTATCGTAAGCTGAAGGTGTACAAGGGTGCTGTTCACCCGCACGCCGCTCAGCAGCCCCAAGAACTGAAGATTTAACGGAATAGTTCATTATGTCGGCGACTCAAAATTACGGCACTGGCCGTCGCAAGACTGCAACCGCGCGCGTTTTCCTGCGCCCGGGTACTGGCAAGATCTCCATCAACAACCGCGAGCTGGATAACTTTTTCGGTCGTGAAACTGCTCGGATGGTTGTTCGTCAGCCGCTTGAGCTGACTGAAACCGGTGAGAAGTTCGACGTCTACGTCACCGTTCTCGGTGGTGGTGTGAGTGGTCAGGCTGGCGCAATCCGCCACGGCATCACTCGCGCGCTGATGGAATACGACGAAACGCTGCGTCCTGCACTGCGCAAGGCCGGTTTCGTTACTCGCGATGCCCGCGAAGTCGAGCGTAAGAAGGTTGGTCTGCGCAAAGCGCGTAAGCGTCCGCAGTACTCGAAGCGCTAATTCCGCTTCACAAAAAAACGCCCAGTTCTGCAACGAGACTGGGCGTTTTTTTATGCGTTGGATTTATTCCTGCGACAGCTTGTCGCGCCGCCTGAAGCCCGCATTACGCGGCTTTGGGCGGGTTTGTATCGGCTTATTGCCTTGTCTTTAAAGGGGGTTTTCTTTACCATTTGGCGAATTTTTCGCGGCCCAATTTTACGTAGTACAGGCCTGCCTTCGGTGGGTCATAAGAAACTGATGGGAGACGACTGAATGAGCAATGACGGCGTGAATGCTGGCCGGCGTCGCTTCCTTGTGGCTGCCACCTCGGTGGTGGGTGCTGCAGGAGCGGTGGGTGCCGCGGTCCCGTTCGTGGGATCGTGGTTCCCAAGTGCCAAGGCCAAGGCGGCCGGTGCACCGGTGAAGGTAAATATCAGCAAGATTGAACCGGGGCAGCAGATGGTCGCCGAATGGCGCGGGCAGCCGGTGTTTGTCGTGCGTCGTACCGAGGAGACGCTGGCTGGCCTGGACAAGCTCCAGGGCGCAGTGGCCGATCCGCAGTCCGAGGCATCGGAGCAGCCGGCTTATGTCGATCCCAAGTTCCGCTCGATCAAGCCTGAGTTGCTGATCCTGGTCGGGCTCTGCACGCACCTGGGCTGTGCACCTTCTTATCGTCCGGAAGTGGCCGCCGCCGATCTGGGCGCAGACTGGCTGGGTGGTTACTTCTGCCCCTGCCATGGCTCGAAATACGACATGGCTGGCCGTGTCTACAAGGGGCAGCCGGCTCCCTTGAACCTGCCAGTACCCCCGCACTCGTACGAGACGGATGATGTGATCATCATCGGTGTGGACCAGGAGAGCGCCTGATGAGCAAGTTCATGGAATGGGTTGATGCCCGCTTCCCCGCCACCAAGATGTGGGAAGACCATCTGTCCAAGTATTACGCGCCCAAGAACTTCAACGTTCTGTACTTCTTCGGCTCCCTGGCACTGCTGGTGCTGGTCAACCAGATCCTGACCGGTATCTGGCTGACGATGAGCTTCGAACCTTCGGCCGAAGGCGCCTTCGCCTCCGTCGAGTACATCATGCGCGACGTGGAGTACGGCTGGATCCTGCGTTATCTGCACTCCACCGGAGCCTCGGCGTTCTTCGTGGTGGTGTATCTGCACATGTTCCGCGGCATCCTCTACGGCTCCTATCAGAAGCCGCGCGAGCTAGTGTGGATCTTCGGCATGATGATCTATCTCGCGCTGATGGCCGAGGCGTTCATGGGCTATCTGCTGCCCTGGGGTCAGATGTCCTACTGGGGTGCCCAGGTAATCATCTCGCTGTTCGGTGCCATTCCGGTAATCGGCGGTGACCTGACGCAGTGGATTCGCGGTGACTACCTGATCTCCGGCATCACCCTGAACCGCTTCTTCGCTCTGCACGTGATTGCCCTGCCGATAGTGATTCTCGGTCTGGTGGTGCTGCATATCCTGGCGCTGCATGAGGTCGGCTCGAACAACCCGCTGGGTGTGGACATCAAGAAAACCAAGGATGAAGCCGGCGTGCCGCTCGACGGTATTCCGTTCCATCCCTACTACACGGTGAAAGACATCGTCGGTGTGGTGGTGTTCCTGTTCGTGTTCTGTGCCGTGGTGTTCTTCTTCCCGGAAATGGGTGGTTACTTCCTCGAGAAGCCGAACTTTGAAGAAGCCAACGCGCTGAAGACACCAGAGCACATCGCGCCGGTCTGGTACTTCACCCCGTACTACGCGATTCTGCGTGCCGTCCCGGACAAGCTGCTCGGCGTCATCGCCATGGGTGGTGCCATCGCGGTGCTGTTCGTCCTGCCGTGGCTGGATCGCAGCCCGGTTAAGTCCATGCGCTACAAGGGCTGGATGAGCAAGGTCGCGCTGGTGGTGTTCTGCATCTCTTTCATCATTCTCGGCGTGCTTGGCGTGTTGTCTCCGACGCCTGAGCGCACACTGGTATCGCGGATCTGTACAGCTATCTACTTCGGCTACTTCATCCTGATGCCGTTCTACACCAAGATCGAGAAGACCAAAGTGGTTCCGCAAAGGGTGGATGGCTGATGAAAAAGCAATTTGCTGCATTGATTCTTGCAATTCTGCCGGCCTTCTCCTTTGCAGCAGGCCCGGCAGTAGAGCTCGACAAGGTCGATATCGACCTGACCGACAAGGCTGCCATGCAGGATGGCCTGAAGACATTCGCCAACTACTGCATGGGCTGCCATAGCGCCAAGTTCCAGCGTTACGAGCGCGTCGCCACCGACCTGGGCATTCCGCCTGAAGTGATGATGGATAATGTCGTCTTCAGCGATGCCAAGATCGGCGACCACATGCGCATCGGCATGGAGCCCCAGGACGCCAAGGGCTGGTTCGGCGCTGCTCCGCCGGATCTGACTCTGGTTGCGCGCGTGCGCGGCAACGACTGGCTGTACTCCTACATGCGCAGCTTCTATGTCGACCCGGCGCGTCCCTACGGCGTCAACAACGAAGTGTTCCCGAACGTGGGCATGCCGCATGTGCTCGCTCCGTTGCAAGGTAACCGCATCGTTGGGTGCACCCAGGTTCAGGTGGTGGAGAATGGTCGCAAGCAGTTCGATCCGTTGACCGGTACGCCGATCACTCAGGAAGCTTGTGATCAGAAAATCATCGAGCCGGGTACCGGTACGCTGAGCGAGGCCGAGTACGACGAGAAGATCAAGAATCTGGTGACCTTCCTGGCCTACTCCGCCAACCCGGTGAAACTGGAAAGCCAGCGTATCGGCACTTACGTGCTGCTGTTCCTTGCCGTCTTCTTCGTGTTTGCCTACTTGCTCAAGCGCGAGTACTGGAAAGACGTGCACTGACAGACCGCTGTTTCGTGGTACATCGCGCGCGCCCTCATGGGCGCGCGCTTTTTTCTGCTATTCGATAATTCAAGTGAGGAGGGGCCATGGCCGCAACCAACAGGTTGGCCTGTTATTCCGATCCCGCCGACCACTATTCCCATCGCGTGCGTTTCGTGCTCGCCGAGAAAGGCGTCAGTGTCGATATCATCGACGTGGAGCCTGGTCACTGCCCGATCAAGCTGGCTGAGGTGAACCCGTATTCCAGCGTGCCTACCCTGGTGGATCGTGACTTGGCGCTCTACGAGCCCAACGTGATTACCGAGTATCTTGAGGAGCGTTATCCGCACCCGCCGTTATTGCCGGTCTATCCGGTGGCGCGTGCCAATACGCGCCTGCTGATGCACCGCGTCCAGCGCGACTGGTGCGCCCTGGTCGATCGCATCGGCGACAGCCGCACCAGCGACTCGATTCGGCTGCAGTTGCGCAAGGAGCTGCGGGAGAGCCTGACCGGGGTGTCGCCGATATTCGCCGAGATGGCCTATTTCATGAGCGAAGAAATCAGTCTGGTCGACTGCTGCCTGTTGCCTATCCTCTGGCGTTTGCCCAGACTCGGCATCGAGTTGCCGGGTGCGGCCAAGCCGATGCTCGACTACATGGAACGCAATTTCGCGCGTGCGGCCTTCCAGGCCAGTCTTTCCGCCGTTGAGCGCGATATGCGCCAAGAGAGGCCCTCATGACGTCAAGTCGCCCTTATCTGATTCGCGCGCTGTATGAGTGGATCGTCGACAGCGAATGCACGCCGCACATGCTGGTAAATGCCGAGTATCCCGGTGTGCAGGTGCCGCCGGGTTTCGTCAGCGACGGCCAGATCGTGCTCAACGTGGCGCCCGGTGCGGTGCGTAACCTGCAGCTGGGTAACGATGCCGTCAGTTTCGATGGGCGTTTCGGCGGCGTGCCGCACAATCTGCATGTGCCTTGTGCGGCGGTGATGGCGATTTACGCGCGTGAGAATGGCCAGGGAATGGTATTCGAGATCGAGCCAACACCGCCCGAAGACACGCCCGACGGAGATGGCCCTGTTCCGGAAGGTGAAGGCAATCGCCCGGCCGGCCGCCCAAGTCTCAAGGTCGTCAAGTAACGTGGCGTGGCGGCGCTGGAGGTGCGACAAGGCATGAGCCTGTCGCGACGCTCCAGTCGACGGTGTCAATCGATGTATTCGAACAGTTTGACGATGCGCTGGACGCCCGATACGCCCTGAACCAGGCTGGTCGCCCGGTTTCCTTCCTGGCGTGTAACCAGGCCCAGCAGATAGACGATTCCGTTCTCGGTGATGACCTTGATTCGCGAGCCGGGGACGTTCTGGTCCGTCAGCATCTGCGTCTTGATCTTGGTGGTCAGCCAGGAGTCGTTGCTGCGGGCCAGGGCGGAAGAGGGCTGCAGGACCTGCAGCTCGTTATGCACCCGCTTGACCCGCTGCACCGCGCTCGCGGTCTGCTCGGCGAGCTGCTTGAGCTCTTCCCGCGGTGTCTGACCCGCCAGCAGCACAACGCCGTTGTAGCTGGCCACCACGATATGCGATGCCTTGTCCAGATCCGGGTGGGCCTTGGCGATGTTCACGGCGGCCTTGGTTTCGATCAGCGAGTCGTCGATTTTGCTGCCGATGGTGCGGGTGCCACGGTTGTCGTTGATGGGCTCGTCCCGGGCTGCAGTCAAAACCGAGCTGCAACCGGTGGTTGCCAGGCACAGCGCCAGCGCGACGATGGAAAAGCGGGCCGGTATCATTCTTCACTCCCGAACAGTTGATTGTCGATCAGGTCGCAAAGGCAGTGAATGGCGAGCAGGTGGACTTCCTGGATGCGCGCCGTGACCTTGACCGGCACGCGAATCTCGACGTCTTCGGGCAGTAGCAGCGAAGCCATGCCACCGCCATCACGACCAGTCAGCGCCACCACCAGCATCTCCCGGTCATGCGCGGCCTGGATCGCCTGGATGACATTCGCGGAATTGCCGCTGGTGGAGATCGCCAGCAACACGTCGCCGGGCTGGCCCAGGGCGCGAATCTGCTTGGAGAAGACCTCGTTGTAGCTGTAGTCGTTGGCTATCGAGGTCAGCGTGGAGCTGTCGGTGGTCAGTGCGATGGCGGGCAGGCTGGGGCGCTCGCGTTCGAAGCGGTTGAGCAGCTCGGATGAGAAATGCTGCGCATCGCCCGCGGAGCCGCCGTTGCCGCAGGTCAGAATCTTGCCTTCGCTGAGCAGGGCATTGACCATGGCCTGTCCGGCCTGTTCGATACTTGGGGCGAGCGTTTCCATCGCCTGTTGCTTAGTTTCGATGCTGGCCTGGAAAAGCTGGCGAATACGGGTTTGCATGTCCATCGGTATCTGACCTTCAAGGTGACGGGCAGGCCTCGCGGGGCGTGCCGTAAGCGAACGGTTGAGGTTGATGTGGGCAAAAACGACGTTGGACGCGATTGCCTGTCAGCTGTCGAAAGCGTTGCGGATCCAGTTCGGCTCCTGCTCTTTTCCGGCCTGGCCAATGGCTATGACATCGAAGCGGCATGGATGCTTCGCCAGGCGGCTTTCCTGCTGAAGAAACAGCTGGGCGGCCTTGATCAGCTTCTGCCGTTTGCGCAGGTCGACGCTTTCCAGGGCGCCACCCCAGGCGCGGTAGCGGCGGTAACGAACCTCGACGAATACTACTGTATCGCCATCGAGCATGACCAGATCGAGCTCTCCGCAGCGACATGTCCAGTTACGCTGGAGCAGGCGTAGGCCCTGACGCTGCAAATAACCCTCGGCGAACTCCTCGGCAGTCCGGCCGCTGTCCCGGCTGTCTTTACTCAACGGGATAATCCGTGAGGCTGTGGACTTCGCCGTCCTGGAACTCGGCCCATGGCAGCTGTCGTTCGATACGCTGTGCCGGGTTGAGGGTGAGCACGCCGGACATGCCTTCGAGCTGGGTGTCTGGCAGCGCCAGCAGCTGGTTCAGGCGCGGAGCCAGCAGATAAGCATCGGCACCCATCGCGTAGAGGCGGCCAAGGCTGCCGCCGGCCTGAGGCCACTGGCGCTCCACCTGCTGGCGTAGCGGTAGCTGAGGGTCGAGCAGCCAGGGGGTCTCGGCAAAGCGGATGCCTTCCAGGTCCAGGTACTGGCTGCGGTTCTCGTTGGCCGCGTGCAGATGAGAGGTGGCGTAAACCGGCAGGTCGCCTGCGTACTGGAAGATCAATGTGGGTTTGACCTGCTGGGCCTGCTGCGGCGTGGCGGCAAGGAACAGGAAGTCCACGTCCTGGCGGCGTGTGGGCTGGGTTGCCGATCCGTCGGTGCTCTGGCTGCGGCTTTCGCCGTTTCGAATCTGCAGGATGCTGGCGATCTGGTTGGCCATTTCCACCGGTTCCGCCAGCGCCTGCGCGGCCACCAGCGTGCCGCCGGCTTCTTCCCAGCTGCGCCGGAAGGCGTCGAGCACGCGTGCACCCCATTCGCCGCGAGGCGTCAGGGCGATGGCGCGGCGATGACCGTCGGCCCAGGCACGGCGTGCAACCTCGCGTGCTTCATCCTCGGCGGCCAGGCCGAACTGGAACAGCTGAGGAGGGGTAGTCTGGCCCGCGTCGCTGTAGTTCAGCGCAAGGGTGGTGATGGGCAGTTCGTCCTTCTCGCTGAGCTGGCGCACCAGGTTCTTTTCCAGGGGGCCGACTACCAGTTGCACGCCCGCGGCCTGTGCCTGTCGGTAGAAGGTGTCTAGCGAGCCGAGGCGCGTGCTGTCGTACAACTCGATCTGCAGCTCGGAGCCCTCGGGGTGTGCCTGCAGATGGGCAGCCAGGAAGCCGTCGCGCAGCGCGCGTGCCACGCCGGCCAGCGGGCCGTCCATCGGCAGCAGCAAGGCGACATGTGTCAGTGGGCGGTCTGCCAGTTCGCGGAGCATGACCAGCGGTTCTGGCAGCTGCTGTGCGGCCGGGTGCTGTGGATTCTGCTGGACCCAATTATCGATGGCCCGTTGTTGCTGGCCAAGGGTGCCGGCCTGTTTTACCGAGCGAGCCAATGCCAGCCAGCCGGAGAGATCGGGATCGGTGGAGTCCTGAGGGGTGGTTACCGGCAGCCCGGAGACCAGTCGCCAGATGGTTTCGTGGTTGCTCTGCGCCTCTTCGCCACTCAGCAGTGGCGCGATGAAGATACGTTCGCGGGCGGCGGCGAGGGGCTGATCACTGGCTTCCAGCGCCTTGGCGCTGACGAGCTGGCTGCGTACCTGCTGCTCGACGGGCAATTCGCCAAGCCGCTCGAAGGCGACGTGCTGTAGCGCTTGCAAGGCCTGTTGAGGATCGTTCGCGGCGAGAGCCAGTTCGGCCCGCAGGGTGCTGGCGAAAATCTGCTGCGCCGGTGGCAGTTGCTCGAGCGGCACCAGGGCGAGAATTTCCCGAGACTTGGCCAGGTCGCCTTGCTGGAAGCTCTGGTCGGATGCCGAAAGGCGCAACAGCGCGGCTTTCTGCGGATCGCTGCTGTCGGCCTGCTCCAGCAGCTGTTGCGTTGTCGCCTGGGGCGTGCGTGGCAATTCGCCAAGAGTGGATGTCGGCGAACTGGCGCAAGCTGCCAGTAAGGCGGCAAGGCAGATGAGGATGATCGGGCATAAACGAGCCGGCATGAGGTCATTCCTGAAAACGCGAGCGAGGGGCGATTGTACCCAAGCGATACCGGGGCGGCGATGTTGCGGCGGCCAAACGGGCTACAATGCGCACTTTCCGTGTTCGAGGTAGCCGATGTGACTGTGCAAGATGTCGTGAATTCCGTCACCGGCACCCTCTTCGTGGTCGCCACGCCAATCGGCAATCTGGAAGACATCAGCGCGCGGGCGCTGAGGGTATTGGCGGAGGTGAGTCTGATCGCCGCGGAAGATACCCGGCATTCGGCGCGCCTGTTGCAGCATTTCGGTATCACTACGCCCCTGGCGGCCTGCCATGAGCACAACGAGCGGGATCAGGGCGGCCGCTTCCTCAGCCGCTTGCAGGCGGGTGAGGATGTGGCACTGATCTCCGATGCCGGCACGCCGCTGATTTCCGATCCTGGCTACCACCTGGTCCGGCAGGCGCGTGCGGCGGGTGTTCGAGTGGTACCGCTGCCCGGTGCCTGTGCCTTGATCGCTGCACTGTCGGCAGCGGGGCTGCCCTCGGATCGTTTCGTTTTCGAGGGCTTTCTGCCGGCGAAGGCGGCAGGGCGGCGCACGCGTCTCGAGCAGCTCAAGGAAGAACCGCGAACGCTGATCTTCTATGAGGCGCCCCACCGTATCCTGGAATGCCTGATGGATCTCGAAGCCGTTTTCGGCGCCGAGCGTCCGGCGGTGCTGGGGCGAGAGCTGACCAAGACCTTCGAGACCCTCAAAGGGCTGCCGTTGGCGCAGTTGCGTGCCTGGGTCGAGGCTGACGGCAACCAGCGGCGGGGCGAGTGCGTGCTGGTGGTTGGCGGCTGGCAGGCGCCGCAAGGTGACGAAGCGGTGGATGGCCAGGCGCGGCGGGTACTCGAGTTGCTATTGGGTGAACTGCCGGTCAAGCGCGCCGCTGCGCTGGCGGCGGAAATCACCGGTGTGCGCAAGAACCTGCTTTACCAGATCGCGCTGGAAACGAAGAAAAACGATTGAGCCTCGAGCATCACGGTTTATGCCGTGGATGCTCCTGTCGCCATCGCGTGATATCAGGTTGCGGTCGCCCACCGGCAACGATACTCTTGCGCCCGGAGAGTCGATCGGACAGTCGCTGTTCCGCTCTGTTTCAGAGTGGGAGGGAGGAAAGTCCGGGCTCCATAGGGCGAAGTGCCAGGTAACGCCTGGGAGGCGTGAGCCTACGGAAAGTGCCACAGAAAACAACCGCCTAAGCGCTTCGGCGCCGGTAAGGGTGAAAAGGTGCGGTAAGAGCGCACCGCACGGCTGGCAACAGTCCGTGGCTAGGTAAACCCCACTTGGAGCAAGACCAAATAGGGATCCATTGGCGTGGCCCGCGCTGGATCCGGGTAGGTTGCTAGAGGCAGTCAGTGATGGCTGTCGTAGAGGAATGGCTGTCCTCGACAGAACCCGGCTTACAGATCGACTCTCCGACTTTTCCTTCCGCTTTCCTTCGCTCTAAGTCCAAAAAGATATTTGTGCTTACAAAGTACTTTAACTTTGTGGCGCATCTGTGCGTGCGATAAGGCTTTCTTCCTTTCCTTCGCTTCCCTTGCCTGCTTTTAGCCCCCTCCTGATCGATAAATTCGCCACATATAGAGGCTCTTCCCGTCAGGCTCGCCTTGACGGTGGGGCTGATGCATTTCTATAGTGCGCACAAGTGGTAAAAAGTGGCAGGAAGTGGAAAAAAATGGGCTGGGATAGCTAATTCAGAGGAAGTGCAACCGTGTTTCGCGGAGCAAACGCCATCAGTCTCGACGCCAAAGGCCGGCTTGCCATGCCCAGCCGGTATCGTGACGAGCTGATTTCGCGTTGCGATGGGCAATTGATCATCACCATCGATGCCGTCGACCGCTGCCTCTGTATTTACCCCCTGTCCGAGTGGGAACAGATCGAAGCCAAGTTGCGCGAGCTGCCGTCGTTGCGCGAGGAAACGCGCCGTCTGCAGCGTTTGCTGATTGGTAACGCCGTGGATCTGGAAATGGATGGCAGCGGTCGCGTGCTGGTGCCGCCGCGTCTGCGTGAATACGCCGGCCTGGACAAGCGAGCCATGCTGGTGGGGCAACTGAACAAATTCATCCTGTGGAACGAGGACGACTGGAACGCACAAGCCGATGCGGACCTGGCGGCCATCAAACAACCCGGCGGCCTGCCGGACGAACTGCGTGACCTAATCCTTTGAACCCGATCAGCAGCTTGCGCCATATCACCGTCTTGCTCGACGAAGCCGTCGCGGCCCTGGCCGTGCGGCCGGACGGTCGTTACCTGGACGGCACTTTCGGGCGCGGTGGGCACAGCCGTCTGCTGTTGCGGCAGCTCGGGCCGGAAGGGTGCCTGCTGGGATTCGACAAGGACCCGCAGGCAATCGCTACGGGGCAAGCATTGGCGGCCGAGGATGGCCGCTTTGTCGTTGTACAGAGAAGCTTCGCCGAGCTTGGCGAGGAGGTCGCGCAGCGTGGCTGGAGCGGGACGCTGAGCGGCATCCTGCTGGATCTGGGCGTGTCATCGCCACAACTGGACGACCCTGAGCGCGGCTTCAGCTTCCTCAACGATGGCCCTCTGGACATGCGTATGAATCCTGATCGGGGCATCAGCGCGGCGCAGTGGATCGCGACAGCCGCCGAAGAGGAGATTGCGCGCGTATTCAAGGAGTACGGCGAAGAACGTTTCGCCAAGCGCATGGCCCGGGCGGTGGTGCAGCGACGCAACGACAAGCCTTTCGAACGCACTGCCGATCTGGCACAGGTGCTGACGGCCGCCAATCCCGCCTGGGAGAAGGGCAAGAACCCGGCGACTCGTGCCTTCCAGGGGCTGCGCATCTTCATCAACAACGAGCTTGGCGATCTCGAGACCGGCCTCGAGGCCGCACTGGAGGCGCTGGAAGTGGGCGGCCGGCTGGTGGTGATCAGCTTCCATTCGCTGGAAGACCGCATCGTCAAGCAGTTCATGCGCCGCCATGCCAAGGGCGAGGCGGATACCCTGCCGCGCGATCTGCCGATCATCCCCAAGGCTTTTGTGCCGCGCCTCAAGCTGCTCGGCAAGCCGCAATACGCCTCGGCCGAAGAGCTCAAGGCCAACCCGCGTTCGCGCAGCGCGGTCATGCGTGTCGCGGAGAAACTGCGATGAGCACGCTGCGCCGCGCCATGCCCAACGGCAGCCTGACGATGCTGATGCTGTTCCTTGCCGTGCTGGTTTCGGCGATTGCCGTCGCCTACAGCGCGCACTGGAACCGTCAGCTGCTCAACGAGCTGTATGCAGAGCTGAGCGTGCGGGATCGTGCGCAAGCGGAGTGGGGGCGCCTGATTCTCGAGCAGAGTACCTGGACTGCACACAGCCGGATCGAAACGCTGGCCAGCGAGCAATTGAAGATGCACGTCCCGGCAGCAGCGGACGTCAGGCTGGTGGCACCATGAAACTGCAGGGCGCGCTGTATCCGTGGCGTTTCCGCATCGTGCTGGCACTGCTGGCGCTGATGGTGGGTGCCATCGCCTGGCGCATTGTCGACCTGCAGGTGCTCGACCAGGAATTCCTCAAAGGTCAGGGCGACGCACGCAGTGTGCGGCATATTCCCATTCCGGCGCATCGCGGACTGATCACCGATCGACATGGTGAGCCCCTGGCGGTGAGCACGCCGGTGACCACGCTGTGGGGCAACCCTCGCGAGCTGCAGGCTGCACGCGCCCGCTGGCCCGAACTGGCCGAGGCGCTGGGCCAGGACAGCGCGACCCTGACCAAGCGCCTGCAGGAACAGGCCGAGCGCGAGTTCATTTATCTGGTACGGGGCCTGACGCCGCAACAGGGGCAACGGGTGCTCGACCTGAAGATTCCGGGTGTCTACGAGCAGGAAGAGTTTCGCCGCTTCTATCCGGCTGGCGAAGTGGCTGCCCACGTGGTCGGCTTTACCGATATCGACGACCGTGGCCGTGAAGGGATGGAACTGGCCTACGAAGAATGGTTGGCGGGCGTGCCGGGCAAGCGGCAGGTGCTCAAGGATCGCCGCGGCCGGCTGATCAAGGATGTCCAGGTGGTCAAGAACGCCAAGGCCGGCAAGGCGTTGGCGCTTTCGATCGACCTGCGCCTGCAGTACCTGGCCCATAGCGAACTGCGCGACGTTGTCCAGCAATACGGGGCCAAGAGTGCCAGCCTGGTGATGGTCGATGTGGAGACCGGCGAAGTCCTCGCCATGGCCAACCAGCCGACCTACAACCCCAACAATCGTCGCAACCTGCAGCCGGCGGCGATGCGCAATCGTGCCCTGATCGACGTGTTCGAGCCGGGTTCGACGGTCAAGCCGTTCAGCATCGCCGCCGCCCTGGGCACAGGCAAATATCATCCCGAGTCGGTGATCAATACCCTGCCGGGCTGGATGCGCATCGGCCGCTACACCATTCGCGACGTGTCGCGTGGTGGCCAGCTGAACCTCACCGAAATCCTGATGAAATCCAGCAACGTTGGGATCAGCAAGATCGCCCTGGATATCGGTGCCGAGCCGGTTTACGCGGCGATGCAGCAGGCCGGCTTCGGGCAGAGCACCGGCCTTGGCTTTCCGGGTGAACGCGTGGGCAATCTGCCCAACCATCGCAAGTGGAGGGATGCCGAGACGGCATCCCTCGCCTATGGCTACGGCCTGTCGGTCACGGCAGTGCAACTGGCGCATGCCTATTCGGTACTGGGCAACGAAGGCCGCAACGTGCCGCTCTCGTTGCTGCGCCTGGATCAGCGCCCCGAGGGCGTGCAGATCATCGACAAGGATATATCCGCCACCGTGTTGCAGATGCTGCGTGCGGTTGTCGAGGAAGACGGCGGCGGCGGTTCGCGCGCCCGAGTGCCGGGCTATCACGTCGGCGGCAAGAGCGGCACTGCGAAGAAGGTCTCCGGTACCGGCGGCTACACCAAGGATGCCTACCGCTCGTTCTTTGCCGGCGTCGCGCCGCTTTCCAATCCGCGTATCGCGGTGGTGGTAGTGGTCGACGAGCCGAGCGAGGGCGGCTACTACGGCGGGCTGGTCGCGGCGCCCGTGTTCGGCAAGGTCACGGCTCGCGCTTTACGCCTGCTGAACGTCGCGCCGGATAACCTGCCGCCTCCGGCACCGCTGCAAACCGCCGAGGCCGCAACGGGCAAGGGAGGGCGCATCTGATGCCGATGCCGTTGAATCAATTGTTGCCGCAGGCCGACAGTTCGGTGCTGATTCGCGAGCTGACCCTGGACAGTCGCATGGTGCGCCCGGGTGATCTTTTCCTGGCAGTACCCGGATTGCAGCAGGATGGCCGCGTGCATATCGCCGATGCGATCGCCCGTGGTGCTGCGGCGGTGGCGTACGAGGCTGAAGGAGCTGCCGACATCAGCGCCGCGAGTGCCGTGCTGGTGCCGGTGCGCCAGCTCGCCGGCCAGCTCTCGGCGATCGCCGGGCGCTTCTACGGCGAGCCGAGCCGCAGCCTGCATCTGGCCGGCGTGACCGGCACCAACGGCAAGACCAGCGTCAGCTATCTGATCGCCCAGGCGCTCGATCGGCTCGGTGAGCGCTGCGGCATCATCGGCACGCTGGGTACCGGTTTCCATGGCGAGTTGGTACTGGGTCGCCACACCACACCCGATGCGATCGGCGTGCAAGCCAATCTTGCCAGCCTGCGCAAGGAGGGCGCTCGCGCCGTGGCGATGGAAGTGTCGTCCCACGGTTTGGCGCAAGGGCGTGTCGCAGCGTTGGCGTTCGATGTGGCGGTGTTCACCAACCTGTCGCGCGACCACCTCGATTATCACAGCTCCATGGAGGCCTACGGCGCGGTCAAGGCCAGCCTGTTCGCCATGCCGGGGCTGAGCTGCCGGGTTATCAATCTGGACGACGCGTTCGGGCGTACTCTGGCGGCGGTCGAAGCCGAGTCGCGGCTGATCACCTATAGCCTGGAAGATGCCTCGGCCTATCTGTACTGCCCGGAAGCGCACCTGGACGACGAAGGCATTCGCGCCCGGCTGATCACGCCCCAGGGCGAGCGCTCATGGCGCAGTCCTTTGCTGGGGCGTTTCAACGTGAGCAACGTGCTGGCCGCGATCGGCGCGCTGCTGGGCATGAATTACCCGCTGGACGAGATCCTGGCGGTGCTGCCCGAATTGCAGGGGCCGATCGGCCGCATGCAGCGCCTGGGTGGTGGGGAGCGGCCGCTGGTGGTGGTCGACTACGCGCATACCCCCGATGCGCTGGAAAAGGTCCTCGAAGCCCTGCGTCCGCATACCCGCGGCAAGCTGCTGTGCCTGTTCGGCTGTGGTGGCGACCGGGACCGCGGCAAGCGGCCGTTGATGGCCGCCGTGGCTGAGCGACTGGCCGATGAGGTAGTGGTTACCGACGATAATCCGCGCAACGAGGATCCCTCGCAGATACGCGACGAGATTCGGGGCGGCCTCACTGCACCGGAGCGGGTGCGTTTCATCCCCGGTCGTGGCCAGGCCATCGCCGCCTGCATTGCCGGCAGTCGCCTTGATGACGTGCTGCTGCTGGCAGGCAAGGGGCACGAGGATTACCAGGAGATCAAGGGTGAGCGCCAGCCCTTCTCCGATCTTCATCAAGCCGCCAGCGCGCTGGACGATTGGGAGGCCACCGATGCTTGACGCCATGCGCCTGAGCGAGCTGAGCGTTCCCCTGTCGGGACAACTGATCGGTACCGATGCCAGCTTTACGTCGGTGAGTACGGACAGCCGTGCCATCCAGCCGGGGCAATTGTTCGTGGCGCTGGCCGGTCCGCGCTTCGACGGCCATGCCTACCTGGAGGAAGTCGCTGCCCAGGGCGCGGTTGCCGCTCTGGTGGAGCGGCACGTCGAAGGTGCCGCATTGCCGCAACTGGTGGTGCGTGACACACGTCTGGCGCTGGGCCAGCTGGGTGGCTTGAACCGCGCTGCGTTCACCGGCCCCGTCGCCGCCATCACCGGCTCGAGCGGCAAGACCAGCGTCAAGGAAATGCTGGCCAGCATCCTGCGTGCCGCCCATGGCGACGATGCGGTCCTGGCCACGCGCGGCAATCTGAACAACGAACTGGGCGTGCCGCTCACCTTGCTGGAGCTGGGTGCGCAGCACCGCAGCGCGGTGATCGAACTGGGTGCTTCGCGTTGTGGCGAGATCGCCTACACCGTAAGCCTGGTGCAGCCGCATGTCAGTCTGATCACCAACGCCGGAACGGCTCACGTCGGCGAGTTCGGCGGTGTGGAGAAGATAGTCGAGGCCAAGGGTGAGATTCTCGATGGCCTGGCCGTCGATGGCGTGGCGGTGCTCAATCGCGACGACAGGGCCTATCCGGTCTGGGAGCAGCGCGTTGTCGGACGCCGTGTGCTGAGTTTCGCCATGAACAGCCCTCTGGCTGACTTCTCTCCAGGATCGATCGCCTACGACACCCGCGGGTGCCCGAATTTCGTGCTGACCGGGCCATCGGGAAGCGCGCGAGTCCAACTCAACCTGCTCGGCCGCCATAGCGTAGCCAATGCGCTGGCGGCGGCGGCGGCGGCACATGCCCTGGGGATCGCCCATGAGCATATCGTTGCCGGCCTGCAGGCACTGCAACCGGTGAAGGGACGCGGTGTCGCCCAGATCCTGCCCAACGGCATGCGCCTGATAGACGACACCTACAATGCCAACCCCGCTTCGATGTGTGCCGCCGTGGATGTGCTGACCGGCTTTGCCGGGCGCACGGTGCTGGTGCTCGGTGACATGGGGGAGCTGGGCGAGTGGGCCGAGCAAGGCCACCGCGAAGTGGGCGAATACGCGGTTGGCAAGGTCGATGCGCTTTATGCGGTAGGGTCGCTGATGGCGCACGCCGTGAATGCCTTTGGCGCCGGCGGCCAGCATTTCGCCGATCAGCAGAGCCTGATCGCGGCACTGGGGCGTGAGCAGGGCAACCTCACCACCCTCCTGATCAAAGGGTCGCGCAGCGCGGCAATGGATAACGTCGTCGCGGCATTGACCGCGCCTAGCATGGAGAAACATTGATGCTGCTGCTACTCGCCGAGTACTTGCAACAGTTCCACAAGGGCTTCGCGGTCTTCCAGTACCTGACCCTGCGTGGAATTCTCGGCGTGCTCACCGCATTGATCCTGTCGCTGTGGATGGGGCCGTGGCTGATCCGCACCCTGCAGCTGCGCCAGATCGGCCAGGCGGTGCGTACCGATGGTCCGCAGTCGCACCTGTCCAAGTCCGGTACGCCGACCATGGGCGGCGCGCTGATTCTCAGTGCCATCGCCATTAGCACGCTGCTCTGGGCCGACCTGTCCAACCGCTACGTCTGGGTGGTGCTGGCCGTCACGCTGCTGTTCGGCGCGATCGGCTGGGTCGACGACTACCGCAAGGTGATCGAGAAGAACTCGCGTGGTCTGCCGAGCCGCTGGAAGTACTTCTGGCAGTCGGTGTTCGGCCTCGGAGCGGCGCTCTTCCTTTATATGACCGCGCAGACGCCGGTGGAGACCACGCTGATCCTGCCGTTGCTGAAGAACATCGAGATTCCGCTGGGCATCGGTTTCGTGGTGCTGACCTATTTCGTCATCGTCGGCTCGAGCAATGCGGTCAACCTCACCGACGGCCTCGATGGCCTGGCGATCATGCCGACGGTGATGGTCGGCGGAGGCCTGGGCATCTTCTGCTACCTGTCGGGCAATACGAATTTCGCCGAGTACCTGCTGATTCCCTATGTGCCGGGCGCAGGTGAGCTGATCGTGTTCTGCGGCGCGCTGATCGGTGCCGGCCTGGGCTTTCTCTGGTTCAACACCTATCCGGCGCAGGTCTTCATGGGCGACGTCGGTGCGCTGGCGCTGGGTGCGGCGCTGGGCACCATCGCGGTGATCGTTCGCCAGGAAGTGGTGCTGTTCATCATGGGCGGCGTGTTCGTGATGGAAACCCTGTCGGTGATGATCCAGGTCGCCTCGTTCAAGCTGACCGGCAAGCGCGTGTTCCGCATGGCGCCCATTCATCACCATTTCGAACTCAAGGGCTGGCCCGAACCACGGGTTATCGTCCGTTTCTGGATCATCACCGTGATTCTGGTGCTGATCGGCCTTGCCACGTTGAAGTTGAGGTAATAGAGAGTGCTGATCGCTTCCGACCAGTTCCGCATCGTTGTCGGCCTCGGCAAGAGCGGCATGTCCGTGGTACGCCACCTGGCGCGCCGTGGGCAGCCGTTCGCCGTCGTCGATACGCGCGCGAACCCGCCGGAGCTGGCCACTCTCCAGGCACAGTACCCAGAAGTCGAGGTGCGTTGCGGCGAACTGAACGTCGACTTCCTCTGCCGGGCCAGCGAGTTGCTGGTCAGCCCAGGGCTGGCGGTGAGCACACCGGCATTGCAGGCTGCGGTCGCGCGCGGCGTCAAGCTGTCCGGCGATATCGAACTGTTCGCGCGCGAGGCCCGGGCGCCGATCGTCGCCATCACCGGCTCCAACGCGAAAAGCACCGTGACCACCCTGGTCGGCGAAATGGCTCAGGCGTCCGGTCGCAAGGTGGCGGTGGGCGGCAACCTGGGCACGCCGGCGCTGGATCTGCTGAACGATGACGTTGAGCTCTATGTGCTAGAACTGTCCAGCTTCCAGCTGGAAACCACCGAGCAGCTGAACGCCGAAGTCGCGACCTGCCTGAACGTCAGCGAAGACCACATGGATCGCTACGCCGGCCTGCCGGCCTATCACCAGGCCAAGCACCGGATCTTCCGTGGCGCGCGCCAGGTGGTGGTCAACCGTGACGACCGTCTCAGCCGGCCGCTGGTGGGCGAAGAGGTTCCGGTCTGGTCGTTCGGCCTCGGCAAACCGGACTTCAAGGGCTTCGGGCTGATCGAGGAGAACGGCGAGAAGCACCTGGCTTTCCAGTTCGAGGCCCTGATGCCCGCGCGCGAATTGAAAATGCGCGGTGCGCACAACCAGTCCAACGCCCTCGCGGCGCTGGCGCTCGGCCATGCCGTCGGCCTGCCGTTCGCGGCGATGTTGCAGACTCTGCGGACCTTCGCCGGTCTGCCCCATCGCTGCCAGTGGGTGGGTGAGCGTGCGGGCGTGAGCTACTACGACGACTCCAAGGCCACCAATGTCGGCGCCGCGCTGGCAGCGATCGGCGGGCTCGGTGCGGATATCGACGGCAAGCTGGTGCTGATCGCCGGCGGTGATGGCAAGGGCGCAGATTTCTCCGCGTTGCGCGAGCCGATCGGGCGCCACTGCCGTGAGGTGATCCTGCTCGGCCGCGATGCCGGGCGGCTGGCTTGCACGCTGCAAGGCGCCGTTGCCTTGAAGCAGGTGCAAGGTCTCGAGGAGGCGGTGCAGCGAGCAGCGGAATGCGCGTTGCCGGGCGATGCCGTGCTGCTGTCTCCGGCCTGCGCGAGCCTGGACATGTTCAAGAATTTCGAAGAGCGCGGCCGTCTGTTCGCCGCCGCGGTGGAGGCGCTGAAATGATGCTCGCCTTCCTGCGCAGTGCTCCTTCGCCGCTGTTCGGCCGCCGGGGCGTGGACCTCGACTTCCCTATGCTCGCCGGTTGCCTGGCGTTGCTAGGGCTGGGGCTGGTGATGATCACCTCGGCTTCTTCGGAGGTCGCGGCGGTGAACTCCGGTAACGCGATGTATCACATGATTCGTCACCTCGTTTACCTGCTGCTCGGGATAGGTGCTGCCGCGGCCGTCTTGCTGGTCCCGCTGTCGACCTGGCAGCGGCTGGACTGGATGGCGCTGCTGGCGGCGTTCGTCCTGCTGATCCTGGTGCTGATTCCCGGGGTCGGTCGCGAAGTGAACGGCTCGATGCGCTGGATCGGCTTCGGTGCTTTCAACATCCAGCCTTCCGAACTGGCCAAGGTGTTCGTCGTGATTTATCTGGCCGGCTATCTGGTGCGCCGCCAGGAGGAAGTGCGTGAAAGCCTCTGGGGCTTTGCCAAGCCTTTCCTGGTGCTGCTGCCGATGGCCTTCCTGTTGCTGCTGGAGCCGGACTTCGGTGCCACCGTGGTGATGATGGGCGCTGCCGTGGCGATGCTGTTCCTCGGCGGCGTGGGCATGATCCGCTTCTCGTTGCTGGTGGTGGCGGCGGTCGGTGCGGTGGTGATCCTGGTACAGACCCAGGAATACCGTCTGCAGCGTCTGATCACCTTCACCGATCCTTGGGCTGACCAGTACGGTGCCGGCTACCAGCTGACCCAGGCGCTGATCGCCTTCGGTCGTGGCGAGTGGTTCGGCGTGGGACTGGGCAACAGCGTGCAGAAGCAGTTCTACCTGCCCGAAGCCCACACCGACTTCGTGTTTTCCGTGCTCGCCGAAGAGCTGGGCATGGTGGGGGCGCTGCTGACCATCGCCCTGTTCGCTTTCGTCGGTATTCGTGCGCTGTATATCGGCCTGGCGGCCGAGCGTGCGCGGCAGTTCTTCGCGGCCTATGTGGCCTGGGGCATCGCGTTTCTCTGGCTCGGCCAGTTCCTGATCAATGTCGGGGTGAACGTCGGGCTGCTGCCGACCAAGGGGCTGACGCTGCCATTCCTCAGCTATGGCGGCAGTTCGCTGGTGGTCACGTGCGCCAGCATGGCCCTGCTGCTGCGCATCGAGTGGGAGAGCCGCACGGTGCTGGGCAGCGAGGATGTCGAGTTCAACGAAGACGATTTTGCCGAGGCACCCTTGGCCAAGGAGGGCGCCCGTGGCCGCTAACGTGCTGATCATGGCTGGTGGCACCGGCGGACACGTGTTCCCGGCCCTGGCCTGCGCCCATGAATTCCAGAGCCGTGGCTACAAGGTCCACTGGCTGGGAACCCCGCGTGGCATCGAGAACGAAGTGGTACCGGCAGCCGGTCTGCCGTTGCACCTGATAGATGTCAGCGGCCTGCGCGGCAAGAACGTGGCCTCGTTGCTGAAGGCGCCCTGGCAGTTGCTGCGTTCGCTCTGGCAGGCACGCCGTGTCATGCGCCAGTTGCAGCCGGTGTGCGTGCTGGGCCTGGGCGGCTATGTGACCGGTCCGGGTGGGCTGGCCGCCAAGTTGGCCGGCGTGCCTTTGGTGATTCATGAGCAGAACGCCGTCGCCGGCACCGCCAATCGCAGTCTGGCTCCATTTGCTGCGCGGGTGTGCGAGGCGTTTCCGGGGACCTTCGCTGCCAGTGACAAGCGGCGCACCACCGGCAATCCGGTACGTACCGAGCTGTTCCTGGAGACCCCGCGCGACTCCCTGGGCGATCGTCGCCCGCGCCTGTTGGTGCTGGGTGGCAGCCTGGGCGCCGAGCCACTGAACAAACTGCTGCCTGATGCACTCGCGCAGGTAACGAGCGAGTTGCGCCCCGAGGTGTTCCACCAGGCCGGCAAGCAGCACGCCGATGTCACCCGCGAGCGCTACGAGGCTGCAGGCGTTGCCGCGCAAGTCGCGCTGTTCATCAAGGACATGGCCAGTGCCTACGCCTGGGCCGACCTGGTGATCTGCCGGGCCGGCGCGTTGACCGTCTGCGAACTTGCAGCGGCCGGGCTTCCATCCTTTCTGGTGCCGCTGCCCCATGCCATCGACGACCACCAGACCCACAACGCCGAATATCTGGCGAAGGAAGGTGCCGCCCTTCTTCTGCCGCAAGCCACAACAGATGCTGCCGCGCTGGCCGCGCAGCTGACCGAGGTCCTGATGCAACCGGAAAAACTCAAGGCCATGGGGGCGACTGCGCGTCGGCTGTCCCGACCCGATGCCACCCGTACCGTCGTCGATATCTGCCTGGAGGTGGCGCATGGCTAAGTCTCCCGCAGCCGTGAAGGCCGAAGTGCGCCGCATGCGGCGCATTCGGCGCATCCATTTCGTCGGCATCGGCGGCGTCGGCATGTGCGGCATCGCCGAAGTACTGCTCAACCTCGGTTACGAGGTGTCCGGCTCCGATCTCAAGGAATCGGCCAGCACCGAGCGCCTGCAGAAGTTCGGTGCGCAGATATTCATCGGTCACCAGGCCGGCAACGTCGCGGGCGCCGATGTGCTGGTGGTGTCCAGCGCAATCAACTCGGCCAATCCGGAAGTGGCGCTGGCGCTCGAACAGCGTATTCCGGTGGTGCCGCGTGCCGAGATGCTCGCCGAACTGATGCGTTACCGCCACGGTATCGCCGTGGCCGGCACCCACGGCAAGACCACCACCACCAGCCTGCTGGCTTCGGTGTTCGCTGCCGGTGGCCTGGACCCCACATTCGTCATCGGTGGACGCCTGACCGCCGCCGGCACCAACGCGCAGCTGGGCAGCAGCCGTTATCTAATCGCCGAGGCGGACGAAAGCGACGCCAGTTTCCTGCACCTGCAGCCGATGGTCGCGGTGGTGACCAATATCGACGCCGACCATATGAGCACTTACGGCGGCGACTTCGGCAAGCTGAAGAAGACCTTCGTCGAGTTCCTGCACAACCTGCCGTTCTACGGGCTGGCGGTGCTCTGCGTCGACGACCCGGTGGTACGCGAGATCCTTCCGCAGATCGGCCGGCCGACCACGACCTATGGCGTCAGCGACGATGCCGACGTGCGCGCCATCAACATCCGTCAGGAAGGCATGCGCACCTACTTCACCGTGTTGCGAGCGGGCTTCGAGCCACTCGACGTTTCGGTGAGGATGCCGGGCAAGCACAACGTGCTCAATGCGCTGGCAACCATCGCCATTGCCACCGATGAAGGTATCGACGATGCCGCCATCGTTCACGGCCTGTCGGAATTCGGCGGCGTGGGGCGACGTTTCCAGGTCTATGGCGAGCTGCCGGTCGAAGGCGGCAACGTGATGCTGGTGGACGACTATGGCCATCACCCACGTGAAGTTGCGGCCGTGATCCAGGCCGTTCGCGACGGCTGGCCGGAGCGCCGGTTGGTGATGGTCTATCAGCCCCATCGCTTCAGCCGTACCCGCGATCTCTACGACGATTTCGTGCAGGTGCTCGCCGAGGCCAATGTGCTGCTGTTGATGGAGGTCTATCCGGCCGGCGAAGAGCCGATTCCCGGCGCCGACAGCCGTCAGCTGTGCCACAGCATTCGCCAGCGCGGCCAGCTGGATCCGATCTATATCGAGCGCGGCGTCGACCTGGCGCCGTTGGTCAAGCCGCTGCTGCGCGCCGGCGACATCCTGCTTTGCCAGGGCGCCGGCGATATCGGCGGCCTGGCGCCGCAACTGCTCAAGAGTCCGCTTTTTGCCGGCGCCGAGACCGCCGGGGAGAACAAGCAATGAATGCGCTGCAATCCACCCGTGATCCACGGGACTTCGGCCGTGTGGCGGTGCTGTTCGGTGGCAAGAGCGCCGAACGGGAGGTGTCCCTCAAATCCGGCGCAGCGGTGCTGGGCGCATTGCAGGCGGCGGGCGTCGATGCATTCGGGATCGACGTCGGTGACGATTTCCTGCAGCGCCTGAGCACGGAGCGCATCGATCGCGCCTTCATCGTCCTGCATGGTCGTGGCGGCGAAGACGGCAGCATGCAGGGGCTGCTCGAGTGCGCCGGCATTCCCTACACCGGCAGCGGCATCCTCGCTTCGGCGCTGGCCATGGACAAGCTGCGCACCAAGCAGGTCTGGCTGAGCCTCGGGCTGCCGACGCCGCGCCATGCCGTATTGGCCAGCGAAGAGGATTGCGAAGCGGCCGCGAAGACGCTGGGGTTCCCGCTTATCGTCAAGCCGGCACATGAAGGCTCCAGCATCGGCATGGCCAAGGTGAGCGGGCTGGGCGAGCTGATCGCCGCCTGGCGCGACGCGAGCGCCTACGACGCGCAAGTTCTGGTGGAGCAATGGATTCAGGGCCCCGAGTTCACTATCGCCACCTTGCGCGGGCAGGTATTGCCGCCGATCGGACTGGGCACGCCCCACACCTTCTACGACTACGACGCCAAGTACCTGGCCGACGATACCCAGTACCGGATTCCCTGTGGGCTGGATGGCGCGAAGGAAGCCGAGCTCAAGACGCTTTCTGCGCGCGCCTGTGAGGCCGTGGGTATCCAGGGCTGGGCGCGCGTCGACGTGATGCAGGACGCCGACGGCGCCTTCTGGCTGCTCGAGGTCAACACGGTGCCGGGCATGACCGACCACAGCCTGGTGCCGATGGCGGCCAATGCGGCCGGATTGGATTTCCAGCAGCTGGTGCTGGCGATTCTCGATGACAGCCTGGCGGCGAGGAGCTAGTCGATGATCGCCACACTGCGCCATTCGCAACCCGCTACCGGCCGCGCCACGCGCAAGCCGGGGGCACGGGGTGCGAGTCGCCTGGTGCAGCGCGAGCCGCTCCGGGCCCGCTTGCCGCGTCCCAGCTGGAACGGTTTGAAGCGGTTTCTCTGGCCGCTGCTGCTGGTGGGGCTGGTGGTCGGGCTCTATGAGCTGGGGCAGCGTCTGCTGCCCTATGCCGACCGGCCGATCGCCAAAGTCAGTGTGCAGGGCGAGTTGAGTTACGTGAGCCAGCAGGCCGTGCAGGCGCGTATGGCGCCGTTCGTCGAAGCGAGCTTCTTCGAGGTTGATCTGGAGGCGCTGCGTCACGACCTTGAACAGATGCCGTGGATCGCCCATGTGGAGGCGCGGCGGATCTGGCCGGACCAGGTCATGGTGCGTCTAGACGAACAGCTGCCCATCGCCCGCTGGGGTGACGAGGCGTTGCTGAACAACAGCGGCCAGGCCTTTGCGCCGAATGACCTGGCCGAATATGAACACTTGCCGCAGTTGTACGGTCCGAAGCGGGCCCAGTTGCGGGTCATGCAGCAATACCAGTTGCTCAGCCAGATGTTGCGGCCCTTGGGTTTCTCCATCGCGCGACTGGAATTGCGCGCCCGCGGCAGCTGGTTCCTGACCACCAGCCAGGGTATCGAGCTGCTGCTGGGGCGCGACCAGGTAATCGAAAAAATGCGGCGCTTCACTGCCATCTACCAGCAAGCGCTGGTGCAGGAGAGCGAGAACATTGCGCGGATCGATCTGCGCTACGCCAACGGTCTGGCCGTTGCGTGGCACGAACCGAATCCGGCGGCGACGGACATGACCGTCGCCGCGAAGAATTGAGGAAAGGATGAACATGTCAAGCGTGCAAAGCGGCAAGATGATCGTCGGACTCGATATCGGCACCTCCAAGGTAGTCGCCCTGGTGGGCGAAGTGACGCCCGATGGCGACCTGGAGATCGTCGGGATCGGCACGCATCCGTCGCGTGGGTTGAAGAAAGGCGTAGTGGTCAATATTGAATCCACCGTGCAGTCGATCCAGCGTGCCGTCGAGGAAGCCCAGCTGATGGCGGGCTGCCGTATCCACTCCGCCTTCGTCGGCCTGGCCGGCAACCACATCCGCAGCCTGAACTCCCACGGCATCGTCGCCATTCGCGACCGTGAAGTGAGCAACGCCGATCTGGATCGCGTGCTGGATGCCGCCCAGGCCGTGGCAATTCCGGCGGATCAGCGCGTGCTGCACACGCTGCCGCAGGACTACGTGATCGACAACCAGGAAGGCGTGCGTGAACCCCTGGGCATGTCCGGCGTGCGCCTGGAGGCCAAGGTGCATGTGGTCACCTGTGCGGTGAATGCCGCGCAGAACATCGAGAAATGCGTGCGCCGCTGCGGCCTGGAAGTCGACGACATCATCCTCGAGCAGCTGGCTTCTGCGCATGCGGTGCTTACCGAGGATGAGAAGGAGCTGGGCGTCTGCCTGGTGGATATTGGCGGCGGCACCACCGATATCTGCATCTTCACCGAGGGCGCGATTCGCCACACCGCAGTGATTCCGATCGCCGGCGATCAGGTCACCAACGACATCGCCATGGCACTGCGCACGCCGACCCAGTATGCCGAGGAGATCAAGATTCGCTATGCTTGCGCGCTGGCCAAGCTGGCGGGCGCGGGCGAGACTATCAAGGTCCCGAGCGTCGGAGATCGTCCGCCGCGGGAACTCTCCCGTCAGGCACTGGCCGAAGTGGTGGAGCCGCGCTATGACGAGCTTTTCACCCTGATTCAGGCCGAGCTGCGTCGCAGTGGCTACGAGGATCTGGTTCCGGCAGGAATCGTCCTCACAGGCGGTACAGCGAAGATGGAAGGAGCCGTCGAGCTGGCCGAGGAAATCTTTCACATGCCGGTACGCCTGGGCGTGCCGCACCGGTTCAAGGGACTGACCGACGTCGTACGCAACCCCATCTATTCAACGGGCGTGGGCCTGTTGCTGTACGGACTGCAGAAGCAGGCCGACGGCACTTCCATGTCCGGTCTCGGCCATTTCGCCGATGAAACCAAACCGTCTGTCCTGGACCGGCTGAAGAGCTGGATCCAGGGCAATTTCTGAGCAGTGCGGTACCACAACTAGAAAGCTGGAAGGAGAGAGGGACATGTTCGAACTCGTAGATCATACCCCGCAAAGTGCAGTCATCAAGGTCATCGGCGTCGGTGGTGGCGGCGGCAACGCGGTCAATCACATGGTGCGCAACAACGTCGAAGGCGTGGAATTCATCTGTGCCAACACCGATGCACAGGCGCTGAAGAAGATCGAAGCGCGCACCGTGCTGCAACTCGGCTCGGCCATCACCAAGGGCCTGGGCGCCGGGACCAACCCGGACATCGGCCGTCAGGCGGCCATGGAAGATCGCGAGCGCATCGCCGAAGTGCTGCAGGGCGCCGACATGGTGTTCATCACCACCGGCATGGGCGGTGGTACCGGTACCGGTGCGGCGCCGATCATCGCGTCGGTGGCCAAGGAAATGGGCATTCTCACCGTTGCCGTGGTGACCCGGCCGTTCCCGTTCGAAGGCCGTCGCCGTATGCAGGTGGCCGACGAAGGCATCCGTGCGCTGTCCGAATGCGTCGACTCGCTGATCACCATTCCCAACGAGAAGCTGCTGACCATCCTGGGCAAGGATGCCAGCCTGCTGTCCGCCTTCGCCAAGGCCGATGACGTGCTGACCGGTGCCGTGCGCGGGATTTCCGACATCATGCAGCGTCCGGGTCTGATGAACGTCGACTTCGCCGACGTCAAGACTGTCATGGGCGAGATGGGTATGGCAATGATGGGCACCGGTTGCTCCACGGGGCCGAACCGCGCCCGCGAAGCCACCGAAGCGGCCATTCGCAACCCGCTGCTGGAAGACGTCAATCTGCAGGGTGCACGTGGCATCTTGGTCAACATTACCGCTGGTCTGGATCTGTCTCTCGGCGAGTACGCGGCCGTGGGCGAGATCATCGAGGCTTTCGCTTCCGATGAAGCCACCGTCAAGGTCGGTGCCGTGATCGATCCGGACATGCTCGACGAATTGCACGTCACCGTGGTCGCCACCGGCCTGGGTTCGCGCAACGACAAGCCGGTCAAGGTCGTCGACAACACCATCCAGACCGCAGCCGTGGCTGCGCCCGCCGCACCTCGTCAGGAGCAGGCAGCGGTGAACTACCGTGACCTGGAACGCCCGACGGTAATGCGCAACCAGGCCCATGCTGCCGCGACGGCGGCGAAGATGAACCCTCAGGAGGATCTGGACTATCTCGACATCCCGGCGTTCCTGCGTCGCCAGGCCGATTGAAGATATGCATCAGGAGTATCGGTGTGATTGGTGTTCAGCAAAGTGGGCTTCTGCTATGATCGCCGCCTTTGTTGGAAACCATTCGCAACAGCGCACTAGCGAAATCAGGCCATGATCAGACAACGCACACTCAAGAACATCATTCGCGCCACCGGCGTCGGTTTGCACTCGGGGGAAAAGGTCTACCTGACCCTGAAACCGGCGCCTGTGGACACGGGAATCGTGTTCTGCCGCAAGGACCTCGACCCGCCTGTGTACATTGCAGCGCGGGCCGAAAACGTCGGCGAAACCACCATGTCGACGACGCTGGTCAGCGGTGATGTCAAGGTCGACACGGTCGAGCATCTGCTGTCGGCGATGGCCGGGCTGGGCATCGACAATGCCTACGTCGAGCTTTCCGCCTCGGAAGTGCCGATCATGGATGGCAGCGCGGGTCCTTTCGTTTTCCTGATTCAGTCAGCGGGGCTGGAAGAGCAGGACGCCCACAAGAAATTCATCCGCATCATCCGCGAGGTCACGGTGGAGGATGGGGACAAGCGGGCTACCTTCCTTCCGTTCGACGGCTTCAAGGTGAGTTTCGAGATCGATTTCGACCATCCGGTCTTCCGCGGACGCACTCAGACTGCCACCGTGGATTTCTCCAGCACTTCCTTCGTCAAGGAAGTCAGCCGTGCGCGGACCTTCGGGTTCATGCGCGACATCGAGTTTCTCCGCTCGCACAATCTGGCGCTTGGGGGCAGTGTGGAGAACGCGATCGTGGTCGACGAAGATCATGTGCTCAACGAAGATGGCTTGCGTTATGAAGACGAGTTCGTCAAGCACAAGATCCTCGATGCGATTGGCGACCTGTATCTGCTGGGCACCAGCCTGATCGGCGAATTCCGCGGTTTCAAATCCGGACATGCGTTGAACAACCGCCTGCTACGCGCCCTGATGGCTCAGAAGGATGCGTGGGAAATGGTCACTTTCGACGACGCGCAGACGGCTCCGATCTCCTATATGCGGCCCGCTGCCGCACATTAAGCGACACTCTCTTTCCTAGTTTTCAGGCCACCCTCGGGTGGCCTTTTTTTCAGCTGCAGAAACTGTTGCGGCAATGAGTACATGCGAAACGGCTCATTGCCTTCCCGCTCGACTAGTTCATCCCGTCCATCAGGCTCGCCAGATCATCGGCATGCTCTTCTTCCTGGGCGAGGATGTCTTCGAAGATGCGGCGGGTGGTGGGGTCCTTGTCGCCCAGGTACTGGATGATCTCGCGATAACTGTCGATGGCGATGCGTTCGGCCACCAGGTTCTCGAAGACCATGTCGCGCAGGCCGTTGCCCTCGGCGTACTGGGCATGCGAGCGTTCAGTCAGGCTGTCGGGGTTGTAATCAGGCTCGCCTCCCAGCTGAACGATGCGTTCGGCCAGCCGATCGGCATGTTCCTGCTCCTGATTGGCATGTTCGAGGAACTCATCGGCCGCCAGGCTGGATTTAAGGCCGGTAGCCATGTAGTAGTGGCGCTTGTAGCGCAGGTAGCACACCAGCTCCGTGGCCAGCGCATCGTTGAGCAGCTGAATCACGGTTTCGCGGTCGGCCGAATAGCTCTCGGTTACCGCGCCATTCTCGACGTGCTGGCGCGCGCGCTCGCGCAAGGTTTGTTTGTCACTCAACTGAACGTAACTCATCAGGGGTTCCTCTTCGTCGCTACTGGCGCGCCGTGATGGGCAGTCAGGCGCGTCCGTCTTCTTCAGGGTTGGCCGGTTGCTCCGGCTCTTCGATGGGTACTGGTTCGCCAGGGTCCTTGCGCTTCGGATTGCCGCCCGGAAAGGGCGCTCTGCGATCGTCCGGCGAGTCGGGTTCTTGCATTGCGACAGCCTCCAGCGCAGTTAGCTGAGCGCGCGCAGGAGTTCGTCCTTGCGCATCTTCGAGCGTCCGCGGATGTCCCGCTCGCGGGCCTTCTGCATCAGCTCGTCGCGCGTCATGTCGGCCAGGGAAGTACTTCCGGATTTCGACGCGCTGGAACTGGCCGAGCCCTTGTTCGGCGAGTCGCCCTTGCGCGACTGCGCCGCACGATGGGCCGAATCCTTGCGATCGGCGCGCTTGGCGGTGGCGCTCTTCTTCTTGCCGGAACCACCACTGCGTTCGCCGCCACCGGATTGCTTGTTGACCGTGGCCCAGGCACGGGCTTCGGCCTCCTTCTCGGAGACGCCACGCTCTTCGTAGCTCTCCTCGATGTGCTCGGCCTTGCGCTGCTGCTTGGCGGTGTACTTGGATTTATCTCCACGTGGCATGTCGGTGCTCCCATGGCGGATTAGAGGTTGTCGCTCAGCGGTTCAGCGCTGGTTCTCTTCCATCTGGGCGCAGGTCAGGAAGCCTTTCCCGTCGACATGCCCCGATGAATCGAAGGTGACGTAGTACGGCGTTTCGTGTCCGTCGTGGTAGAGCACGTACTCCTGGCAGAGGCCGGGGCGTGCCGTGCGAGGCGTAACGCTGGACGGCTCGCCGCCCAGGGCCAGGACACGTTCCTGGGACATGCCGTGCTTGACGTCCTTTACCAGGGGCTCGCCGCGATAGGTCACGCGGTCCAGCGGGTTCTGGGAGTTGGAGGCGCAACCTGAAACAGCGGTTACCAGACCGATGGCGATGAAGGCGTGCTTGAGCATTCGGGTGTCCTCTGAGCGGGTTGGTAGAAGATTGGGCCGCAAGGAGGCGCGTGAGTTTCACGGCCTTCGAGGGAGCGAGTGCTTGCAGGGTGCCAGGCAGTTGAAATTCATCCGGGCGGCAATGCCTCGAAGGGTGGCGATTTGCTTCATGTAACCGGTTATTTCTCTGCCTCGGATGGCGGGAACAAAAGGCCTTTTATTCGGCCTGAACGAGGCACGAACCGCGCTAGTTCGGTATTCTTGGCGCGTCGCAGGGATATCGGGCCAGGATGCTAAACGCGCATTGTTCGCCATCGGGGCGAGCGCACGACGAGGCAGAGTAGATGCGGATTCTTGTTTGCGGGGCGAATGGCCAGGTCGGTCACGAAGTGGTGAAACGTGCGGCTGGCTTTGGCCTCGAGGCGCTTGGCATGAACCGGGCCATGCTGGACATCAGCCAGGGCGAGGAGGTTGCCCGGGCCGTTCGGCAGTTGCAGCCCGGCTTGATCATCAATGCCGCGGCCTATACCCACGTCGACAATGCCGAAACACATGCCGAGCAGGCCTATGCGGTCAATCGCGATGGTGTCGGCTACCTTGCCGAGGCGGCCCGGGAAGCCGGCATTCCGCTGCTGCACATCTCCACCGACTATGTTTTTTCCGGTGCGGCCAATGCTCCGTACCGGGAAACCGACAGCGTATCCCCGACAGGTGTCTACGGTGCCAGCAAGCAGGCCGGCGAAGAGGCCGTTCGATCCCGCCTCGAGCAGCATCTGATTCTGCGTACCAGCTGGGTGTTCGGTGCGCACGGGCACAACTTCGTCAAAACCATGCTTCGCCTGGCGCGCCAGCGCGATGCCTTGTCGGTGGTCAACGACCAGGTCGGTTGCCCGACTTATGCGGGAAGTATCGCCGAGGTGCTGCTGGCGTTGGCCGCCAGACATGCCCGTCGGGAAGAGCTCGCCTGGGGCCTGTATCACTTCGGTGGCCAGCCCGCCTGTTCCTGGTACGACTTCGCGGTCGAGATCTTTCGGCAGGCCGAGGCCGGCGGATTGCTGTCCCGGCGACCGCAGGTGACGCCGATCTGCAGCGCTCAATATCCCACGCCGGCGCGCCGCCCTGCGTGGTCGGTGCTCGATTGTCGACGCTTCGAGGGGACGTTCGGGCTCGCGGCGCCGGATTGGCATCGCGACCTGGCCTCGGTGCTTGCCGCTCTGGCCGTCCCGCGCAGCGCGAATTCGCTGTCTTGATCGAAGTTCATTGTTCGCGAGCGTGGCATTCGTATCACGGGCCCGCCGGGCTTGGCGGAATTCTGCGATAACGGTGTATTCTTGCGCCCCTTTGCGCGGACGCATCTGCCTCCGCCTCTGTTGCGGGGAGCGGCTGCATGGTAGTGCTTCAGGCGATCGTGCCGATCTTCGGTCTGATCATGCTCGGTTATCTGCTGGGTTGGCGTCGCTGGCTGGCCGATGAGGCGGCAGCGGGGCTGGCCAGCATTACCTTCAAGCTCTTCATGCCGGCGATTCTGTTCGCGGGGATCGCCCGTGCCGAGTTGAGTGTCGGCATGTCGCCAATGCTTCTGCTGGCCTACTTCGGCCCTGTGCTGGCCGTCTTCGCCTTGGTGAGCTTGCTGGCCCACCACAGGCTCGGCCGCGCCGCGCCCCTGGGGCTCGCGGCGGCCTATTCGAACAACGTGCTGGTCGGGATTCCGCTGGTGACCACCCTGCTGGGCACGGAAAGTCTCGTCTACGTGTTCGCCATCCTGGTGTTCCACAGCCTGATCCTGTTTTCCCTGCAGAGCTTCTACACCGCCTTCGGCTCGGGTGAGCGGGTGCGTCCTGTCGCACTGCTGAAGAATCTGGCCAACCCGCTGATCATCGGGTTGTTGCTCGGCGCCTTGCTGAACGTTTCGGGGCTGGGCCTGCCGGGAGCGATATGGCGCATCGTGGACTGGCTGGCCCAGGCGGCGTTGCCCTGTGCGCTGATCGTGCTGGGCATCAGTCTGTCGCGTTATCGGCTGCGGCCGAGCACCGGCTCGCTGGCGCTGACCCTGGTCAAGCTGGGGCTTTTTCCGCTGCTGGTGTGGTGGTTCAGTGCCTGGCTACCGGGGCTCGATCAAGCGGCGCGCAGCGTACTGGTGCTGCTGGCGGCCTGTCCGACGGGCGTGAACGTGCTGGCTTTCGTGAAGCAGCCCGAGGACACCCGGGCGGTGAGCTCGACGGTTTTCCTGTCCACCGTCCTGGCAGCGATCAGTTTGCCGCTGTGGATGCTGCTGATGGCTGCGTGAGCGACGCCGCCATCATTGCTGCGGCGGTTCGCTCTGGGTCGAGGTAGCGACGATATCCTCCAGGCGCAGACCGGTCAGGCCGTGGATGGTGCGCCAGAGGAAATAGAAGATGGCCATCATCATCAGCATGCTGGGAATGGCGATCATCGGGTAGCTCATCAGCGTCATGCGGCCCAGCTCGGCGTTGAACGCTTCGCTGCCGGCCGGGCTCTTGACCAGCCATTTGGCCAGCACGAAGTTCATGAACGAGGAAAAGAAGAAGGTGCCGCTGAGCCAGTAGGTGGCGCGAAGCAGGCGCGTTTCGAAGTGCGCGACCTGGCCGTTGCGTTCCAGTTGCTGCTGGATCATGGCGACGTTGAGCACCTTAGGGTTGTAGAGCAGGGTGCGGATCAGCGGGTAGCGCGTGCGTGTCGAGGCCAACACCGCGATACCGATGATGCCCGGGATGGCGGCTTCCTTGATCGCCAGCCAGCCGGAGTCCAGCTGCAGCAATCCGATGCCGCCGGTCAGCAGCACGCTGATGAGGCCGAGCAGGGCGATCCAGTTGAACTTACGGTACTTGACCAGCTCCAGCAGACCCCAGCCCAGCGGAAACGCCAGCGCCAGCAACAGGGCGCCATCGGGGCCGAGGCGTTGTTCGCCGCTGAGTTTCATGAGAATCAGCGAGGGAATCAGGATGCTGATGGCTAGGTCCATCAGCGGGCGGGGCTTGTGTTGCGGAGGAGCGCTGGAGCGGTTATCGGTCATGTCTTCGCTTGGATGCCTGGAAAAGAACGCAATCATCGCCTGTCCGCGTCGGCTTCGCCATAGCGCGGTGCAGCTGTGGGTGGGCGCAGGTTATCACTGGTTTCGGGATGGATGATGCCGGCGCGACCATTGGCCGGCTTCGAAGGTCAGCACCACGATGATCGCCAGGGTGAAGGGCAGCAGCAGATAGAGCCCGCGGAACACGATCAGCGCCGCCAGCACATCGGCCGTCGACAGCTCGGGGAGCGCGGCCAGGAAGGTCAGCTCGAGCACACCGAGGCCGCCCGGCGCATGGGACAGCAGCGCCAGGGAAAAGGACGCGAGGAAAATGCCGAGTATCACCAGATAGCCGGGATTGCCTTCGGCTGGCAGGGCGAAATAGATGATCGCCGCTGCGCATGCCAGCTCCAGCGGGGCGGCTATCAGCTGACGCCTGACAATGGGCAGGCGTGGATATTCGATTCGCCATTTTCCCAGCTGCCAGGGCCGCAACTGTCGCCAGGCACCGATGATATACAGGCCTATGGTGACCAGCAGTGCGGTTCCGATCAGACGTGCCAGCCCGGGCCCACCGTCCACCAGCCGTTCGAGCAGTTCCGGACGCAGTATCAGCACGATGCCGGCCGCCAGCAGCGTACCCAGCACGAAGGTCAAGGAACAGAACACGATCAGGATGCCGATTTCCTGAGGGGTCAGGCCCTTGCTGCGATAGGCCCGGTAGCGCACCAGGGCGCCGGAGAATACCGACGCGCCGATGTTGTGGGCCAAGGCATAGGTGGTGAACGAGCACAGTGTGATGAACCACCAGGAGATGCTCTTGCCCAGATGCGCTATCGCGATACGGTCATACCAGGCCAGCGCCGTATAGGCGCCCAGGGTTGCCAGCACGGCGAATAGCCAGTCGCGGCTGCCGATGGCTGCGAGGCTATCGGTCAGGTCCTCGAGGGAGAGGTTGCGAATCTCGTGATAGAGCAGATAACCGGACAGCAGGACGGCGGTGATGCCGATGGCTGTCCAGGCCACATCGCTCTTTTTCATCATGGGCGACTCCTGGAGACGGTTGGCTGGCTACTCGATGCCGGCGACCCGTGCCGTTGAAGATCGCTAGGCCTGTTACATCGGCAGCAACAAAGGTTTTTTGTTCAATGCTTCGGCTGGCTGGGCAGTGCAGCAACCCTGCTGGGTGAAGGCTGTCGACCGAAGGGCTGGATTATGAATGAGGTGGATATGCCGACGATACCGCGCGATGCGAGCTTCGATGGTTCCGTTTCGCTGCTGCGCGAAGGTTACGACTTCATCCGCAACCGGTGCGAGCGACTCGGAAGCGATGTGTTCCGGGTGCGCCTGCTGATGCAGGACACCATCTGCATGACTGGCGAGGACGCCGCTCGGCTCTTTTACGATGATCGTCGTCTGCAGCGTGCCCATGCCGCTCCGCGGATGCTGCAGAAGACCCTTTTCGGGCAGGGCGGTGTGCAAGGCCTGGACGGAGCGGCACACAGACAGCGCAAGGGGTTGTTCCTGGCGCTGCTCGACGAGCAGGGCGTGGCCGAGATGGTGCGGCTCGGCAATGCCGAATGGAGCGCCGCCATCGACGATTGGCAGAACCGCGAGCGAATAGTGCTGCTGCAGGAAATGCAACTGCTTCTGACCCGTGCGGCCTGTCGGTGGGCGGCCGTACCTCTGGCACCGGACGAGGCGCAGCAGCGCTGCGAGCAGCTGGCGGCGATGATCGATGGCGCGGGTGGCGTAGCGGCGCGACATTGGCAGGCGCGTCGCGCGCGCAAGGCGGCGGAAGATTGGGCGGCCGGGCTGATTCAGCAGGTGCGCGACGGAACACTGAATGTCGCCGCGGACCAGCCACTGGCGGTGGTGGCTCGTCATGCCGAGCTGAATGGACGCCCGATGGAGCTGAAGATCGCGGCCGTGGAGCTGCTCAATCTGCTGCGCCCCATCGTCGCGGTGTCGCGTTTCGTGGTGTATGCCGTAGAGGAGCTGCTGACCCATCCGCAGTGGCGCAAGCGGCTGCAGGAAAGCGATGCGCTGCTCGAGCCGTTTGCCCAGGAAGTCCGGCGCCTCTATGCATTCTTCCCCTTTGTTGCGGCGCGCGTGAAGCAGGATTTCGAGTGGAACGGCTATCGCTTCACGCAGGGAACCCGGGTGCTGCTCGACCTGTACGGTACCAATCGCGACCCCCGCTCCTGGCATGAGCCACAGCGGTTCGACCCCGAACGGTTCGCCCACTGGAACGGCAGTGCCTTCAACTTCATCACCCAGGGCGGTGGTGATCCGGCCAGCGGCCATCGTTGCCCCGGCGAGCGCTTGGCCATCGAGCTGCTGAAGGCCTCGCTATGCATGCTGACCCGACACATGGAATATGCGGTGCCGGCTCAGGACCTGCGTATCGATCCCTCGCGCATGCCAGCACAACCGGAGAGCCAGCTGGTGATCAGCGATGTGCGGCGGGTGGCTCAATGACCGTCGGCGGCGTTCTTGACGGCGATCCAGTGCGCGATCACCTCGCGCAGTTGCGACATTTCCACCGGCTTGGCCATGTGTCCGTCCATGCCAGCTTCCCGGGCACGCTCGCGGTGTTCGCTGAAGATGTGTGCGGTCAGCGCGACCACCGGCGTGCGGGGGCGGCCTGCGCTGATTTCCCACTTGCGTAGCTGCCGGGTGGCCTCGAAGCCGTCGAGCACCGGCATCTCGCAATCCATGAGGACCAGGTCGTAGGGGCGGGCTTTAATGGCTTCCAGTGCTTCCTCGCCATTACCCGCGGTGTCCGGTTGCAGGTCGAGCTTGCGCAGCATGCCGCGGATGACTTTGGTGGAAATGCTGTTGTCCTCTGCTACCAGGACGCGGAAATCATCCGGCATGCTGCCTGGCGGAGTGATGGAGCGGGCGGGAGCGCTGGCTCGGTGACGGGAGAGTTCGTCGGCCAGCGTCGTCTTCAGCGTGTAACCGGCGACCGGCTTGGCGAGAATGCGCCTGATGCCGGCGTTGCGCGCGATGATCCGGCTCGGCGCGCTGCTCATCCCGGTGAGCATGATCAGCAGTATGTCCTGGTCCAGGTTGTAGTCTTCCTTGATCTTGCTGGCCAGCTGCATGCCGGTCATGCCTGGCATGTCCTGGTCCAGCAGGACCACATCGAAGACTTCGTTGAGGTGCGCCTTGGTTCGCAGCAGCGCGAGGGCTTCCTTGCCGGAGGCCACGGCGCTGACCTCCATGCCCCAACTGCTGCACTGCTGGCTGATCACCTTGCGGCAGGTATCGTTGTCATCCACCACCAGCAAACGGGCATCCCGCAGCGTGGCGTCCAGGTCGGGGCTGGCCTGCGCCGGCGCGGAGTTGCTCAATGGCAGGCTCATCCACAAGGTGTTGCCTTGCGCGCCGCCGGTTTCGATGCCGAAATCGCCACCCATCATGTGCGCCAGCTGTCGGGCGATGATGAGACCGAGGCGCCCGCTGTGGCGGGTGGCGGAAAGGAAGTCGCGGCTGTCCAGCTCGGCGTTGAGCAGGTCGTTACGCTCCTCGTCCTCGAGCGGCCGGCCACTGTCCTGAACGGTGATACGCAGCTGCGGTTCCTGTTCGTCTTCGTCCATGGCCGCGATCAGCAGCACTTCGCCTTCTTCGGTCTGCTTGAAGGCGTTGTCCAGCAGGTTGAGCAGTGCCTGGCGCAGACGGGTGGGGTCTCCGGCGATCACCTGGGGCATGTGCGGCTGGATGAAGCTGATCAGCTCGACCTTCTGCTGCTCGGCTTTTGCGCGGAAGATGCCCAGGCAGTCTTCGATCAGGGCGTTGAGGTCGAACTGCACGTCATCGAGTTCGATCTGTCCCGACTCCAGTTTCGAGAGGTCGAGAATCTCGTTGATCAGGTTGAGCAGTTCGTTGCCGGAGCTATGGATGGTCTGGACATAGTCGCGTTGCTTGGCGGAAAGCGACGTGCCCAGCAGCAGCTCGCTCATGCCCAGTACGCCGTTCATCGGCGTGCGGATCTCATGGCTGATCTTGGCGAGGAAGTCCGCCTTGGTTCTCAGCTCGGCGCTGTTGACCGCTGCTGCGGTGTACAGGTTGCGGTTATCCGCCTGGATTCGGCGCTGTCGTTCGAGCAGGGCAAAACTGAGGATCAGCCCCGAGCAGGTGGCGATGCTGAAGATCACCCCGGTCAGCCAGTCGGGGTCGAGCTGGTTGAAGCCCAGCAGGATCGGGAAGATGAACAGGAATCCCGAATCGAACAGCAGCATGCCCGCGACCAGCAGGCGCGCCGGCTGATAACCGCGGCGCCAGTGATAGAGCGCCACGGCGGTCACGCTGATCGAGGCCAGCAGCACCAGCAGGTAGATCAGCCAGCTGTACCACAGCTGCTGCGTCAGCAGGATGATCGCCGCCAGTGCGGCCACCAGATTGAATTGCGTTCCCAGCAGCCAGGTGACCCAGGTTTTCGCGTGATGGCGGAAGAAACCCAGGGTCAAGGCGAGCAGCGAGAGGCAGGCGACCAGCGCGGCGAGATCCGCGATCAACGGCTGGCTATAGATGAGCTGGGGCGACCAGACCGCCAGCAAACCGAGGTTCGCCACCACGCAGGCCAACAAGGCCCCGTGCAGCAGCGCCAGCCAGACGTGGTTGTAGCTGAAGGTATAGGCGAAACGCAGCAGGTTGTAGACCATCAGCAACGCCAGCGCACCGAACAGCGCCCCGAACAGGTAGGCCGGTTTCGACTGCTGAACCAGGCCGGTTTCATCGATGGTCTCGAACCAGGCCATGATCGGGTGGGAGGATTGCAGGCGGATGTAGGCTTCGCGGGGCTGGCCGTCATTGGGCAGGGAAAAAAGATAGGCGCGCGCCGGCAATGGCCGCGACTCCAGCGGTCGCAGTTCACCGGTTTCGACATGTCGTTCCAGCTTGCCGTCGCGCAGCTGATAGTAGTCCAGGTACTGGACGCGGGGGGCGAACACCCACAGCCAGTTGGGTTGCGCATAGGCCGGCAGGCTTACCTGCAGCCAGACGGCACTGGTACTGGCGGGGGCGGTATAGGAGCGCTTCTCGAGTCGCTGAAACAGCGCACGCTGTGTCAGCACTTCGTCGAGCGTGAGGCGACCCGACTGGTCGATCAGCATCCGCCAGTTAGGCGTTATGGGTTGTGCTGCGAGGGAGTCCGCTTGATCACTGGGTTGCGCCTCGGCCGTCCATGCCGGTGACGCGCCGAGCGCTATCAGCAACAGACTGAAGGTCATCGCGATGGCGATCCGAAGCCGGCGCACTATTGAAAACCTTTCATCGTTATGACGGCGGATTATAGCCTTGGCCAATCCTGGCTGGAATGCGCATGACAGCGATAAAACTTGTCGCCGCGCGCATTCCGAACACTGCCTTCTCCGGTTTTGTCGCTGTCCGCCGTCGAGACTCCGTTTGTCGAGTCGTCGCGATGAATTCTCTTCGAAAACGAAGAAGTCGGAACCTTAAAGAACTGGGAGCAAAAAATCAGCCGGCTTCGCAGAGGCTTATGCGATTGTTTCGGAGGATGTAACGATCTGCCGCTTGGCTTCCAGTATCTGCGCAAAGCCCCGTACGGCGGGTGTTTCAGAGATTTAGCAGAAATAATACCAATGTCTAATAACGACGCTTTTGGCCGTGTCTAGCCTCTTCTCGAAAGAACAACAAAGACGTCCGACTGCAGGGCGATTGGCGCTCCTTGGCGGATGTCACGGAGACAGCCATGAGCGTAGCAACAGCAGATGCCGGACACCCCCCTGTCCGGCCGATGACGGCGGAGGAGCGCAAGGTCATCTTCGCCTCTTCCCTGGGTACCGTTTTCGAATGGTACGACTTCTATCTATACGGTTCGCTGTCCGCGATCATCGCGGCGCAGTTCTTCTCGGGCGTCAACCCCACGGCGGCTTTCATCTTCGCGCTGATGGCCTTCGCCGCCGGCTTCGCGGTCAGACCGTTCGGCGCAATCGTCTTCGGGCGGCTGGGCGACCTGGTGGGGCGCAAGTACACCTTTCTGATCACCATCATGATCATGGGCCTGTCGACCTTCATCGTCGGGATTCTGCCGTCCTATGCGACCTGGGGGATCGCGGCGCCGATCATCCTCATCCTGCTCCGGCTGTTCCAGGGGCTGGCACTGGGCGGCGAGTACGGCGGTGCGGCGACCTATGTCGCCGAGCACGCGCCCCATGGCCGGCGCGGGTTCTACACATCCTGGATCCAGACCACTGCGACGCTGGGCCTGTTTCTGTCACTGTTGGTGATTCTCGGCACGCGCACCTGGATGGGTGAGGAAGCTTTCGCGGAGTGGGGCTGGCGCATTCCGTTTCTCCTGTCCATCCTGCTGCTCGCCATTTCGGTGTGGATTCGCCTGACCCTCAGCGAGAGCCCGGTGTTCAAACGCATGAAAGAGGAGGGCAAGACCTCCAAGGCACCGCTTACCGAGGCCTTCGGGCGCTGGGAGAACGCCAAGGTGGCGCTGATCGCCCTGTTCGGCGGTACCGCGGGGCAGGCGGTGGTGTGGTACACGGGCCAGTTCTACGCGCTGTTCTTCCTGACCCAGACGCTGAAAGTGGACGGCGCGACGGCCAACATCCTGATCGCGCTGTCGCTGCTGATCGGCACGCCGTTCTTCGTCGTCTTCGGCTGGCTGTCCGACAAGATCGGGCGCAAGCCGATCATCCTCGGCGGTTGCCTGGTGGCGGCGCTGACCTACTTTCCGCTGTTCAGCCTGATCACCCACTATGCCAACCCCGCGCTCGAGCAGGCCCAGGCCTCGGCGCCGGTGACGGTGGTGGCGGACCCGAGTGAGTGCTCGTTCCAGTTCAACCCGGTAGGCACCTCGAAGTTCGTCACCTCCTGCGATATCGCCAAGAGCTTCCTGGCGCGCAACTCGGTGAACTATTCGAACGAGGCGGCGGCTGCCGGAACCGTGGCGAGCATCAAGGTCGGCGATCAGGTGATCACCTCCTTCGCGGGTGCCGGCCTGCCAGCCAATGAGGTCAAGTCCCGCTCCGATGCTTTCAACGCCAGCATGACCGAGGTGATTCGCGAAGCCGGCTATCCGGCCAAGGCCGATCCGACTCAAATCAACAAGACGATGGTGGTGGTGCTGCTGACGGTGCTGGTGCTGTTCGTGACCATGGTCTATGGCCCGATCGCGGCGTTGCTGGTGGAATTGTTCCCGACGCGCATCCGCTACACGGCGATGTCGCTGCCTTACCATATCGGCAACGGCTGGTTCGGCGGCTTCCTGCCGACCACCGCCTTCGCCATGGTGGCCGCCACCGGCAACATTTACTACGGGCTGTGGTACCCGATCATCGTGGCGGTGATGACCTTCGTCATCGGCCTGTTCCTGATGCCGGAAACCAAGGACAGGGATCTGCGCGACTGGCACTGAGCCAGGGTGATGTTCCGCTGGTGAGGCATGCCATCCAGACTATCGGTTGGCACATGAAATCCCCTCTCCCCTCGCGGGAGAGGGCTAGGGAGAGGGGCAAGAGCGTGCTACAGGTTACGCCCTTCACCCTCTCCCCCGGCCCCTCTCCCATCAAGGGAGAGGGGGAGAAGTGGCGGTGACTAACGCTGGTTGGATATGCTCCTGTCGGGTTGATGGCAGCACAGCCCCAGCTCATGCCGGCTTCAGCCTTCACCTTGCTCGCGGGCAATAGCGCGGTAGCCGATGTCCTTGCGGTAGAAACTGCCGCTCCAGCGGATTTTCTCTGCCAGGCGGTAGGCCTGCTGCTGGGCATCGGAGACACTGGCACCGATGGCGGTGGCGCAGAGCACACGGCCGCCGGCGGTGACCACCTGACCTGCGGGATTCAGCGCGGTGCCGGCGTGAAAGACCTTGCCGTCGAGCTGCGCCGCCTCGTCCAGACCTTCGATCACGTCGCCCTTGGCGTAGTCGCCCGGGTAGCCGCCGGCGGCCAGTACCACGCCCACGGTCGGGCGCGGATCCCAGGTTGCCTCGACCTTGCCCAGGGCCTTCGCCAGCGCAGCCTCGACCAGCAGCACCAGCGAGGATTCCAGGCGCATCATGATCGGCTGGGTTTCCGGGTCACCGAAGCGGCAGTTGAACTCGATGACCTTGGGCGCGCCCGACTTGTCGATCATCAGACCGGCATAGAGGAAGCCGGTGTAGACGTTGCCTTCGGCCGCCATGCCGCGCACGGTCGGGTAGATGACTTCATCCATTACGCGCTGGTGTACCTCGGCGGTGACCACCGGGGCCGGCGAGTAGGCGCCCATGCCGCCGGTATTGGGGCCGCTGTCGCCATCGCCGACGCGCTTGTGATCCTGGCTGGTGGCCATCGGCAGCACGTTCTCGCCGTCGACCATGACGATGAAGCTGGCTTCCTCACCGTCCAGGAACTCTTCGATCACGACGCGGGCACCGGCATCGCCGAAGGCATTGCCGGAGAGCATGTCGCGCACGGCGTCTTCGGCTTCGGCCAGGGTCATGGCGACGATCACGCCCTTGCCGGCGGCCAGGCCGTCGGCCTTGATCACGATCGGCGCACCCTTCTCACGCAGGTAGGCCAGCGCCGGCTCCACCTCAGTGAAGTTCTGGTAATCGGCGGTGGGAATCGCATGACGGGCCAGGAAGTCCTTGGTGAACGCCTTGGAGCCTTCCAGCTGGGCGGCCGCGGCGGTCGGACCGAAGATGTCCAGCTTGCGTGAGCGGAACAGGTCGACCACACCCTTCACCAGCGGCGCTTCCGGACCGACGATGGTCAACTGCACATTCTGCTCGGCGAAGTCCGCGAGCTGCTCGATGGCCAGCACGTCGATGGCGACGTTCTCGCACTTGGCCTCGCGTGCGGTACCGGCATTGCCCGGTGCGACGAATACCTTCGCGACGCGCGGATCCTGCGCGACTTTCCAGGCCAGCGCGTGCTCGCGACCGCCGCTGCCGATGATCAGTACGTTCATTACTCTTTCCCCCTGGAGGCGGGCAGGTGGCCCGCGTGGTGGATAAGCGAAGCGTTATCCACCCTACGATGTCTGGCGTTCCGTGTAGGGTGGATGGCCGAAGCCATCCACCGCCGGATCAATGGCGGAAGTGGCGCATACCGGTGAATACCATGGCGATGCCCGCTTCGTCGGCAGCGTCGATCACTTCCTGGTCGCGCATCGAGCCGCCCGGCTGGATCACTGCGGTGATGCCGGCCTTGGCGGCGTTGTCGATGCCGTCGCGGAAGGGGAAGAAGGCGTCCGATGCCATGACCGCGCCGGGAACCGGCAGGCCGGCGTGTTCGGCCTTGATCGCGGCGATGCGCGCGGAGTTGACGCGGCTCATCTGACCGGCACCGACGCCCACTGTCTGGCGGTTCTTGGCGTAGACGATGGCATTGGACTTGACGAACTTGGCCACCTTCCAGGCGAACACCAGGTCGTGAATTTCCTGCTCGGTGGGCGCGCGCTTGGTCACCACCTTGAGATCGTCGGCGGTGATCATGCCGATGTCGCGACTCTGGATCAGCAGGCCGCCATTGACGCGCTTGTAGTCCCAGCCGGCGGCGCGTTCGGCCGGCCACTGGCCGCATTCGAGCAGGCGCACGTTAGCTTTGCTGGCGACGATTTCACGGGCTTCGGCAGAAATGCTCGGGGCAATGATCACTTCGACGAACTGACGCTCGACGATGGCGCGAGCGGTTTCGCCGTCGAGTTCACGGTTGAAGGCGATGATGCCGCCGAACGCGGATTCGCTGTCGGTGGCATAGGCCAGCTCGTAGGCCTGGCGGATGCCGCCTTCGTCTTCCGGCACCACAGCCACGCCGCACGGGTTGGCGTGCTTGACGATGACGCAGGCCGGCTTGGTGAAGCTCTTCACGCATTCCAGCGCGGCGTCGGTGTCGGCGACGTTGTTGAACGACAGCTCCTTGCCCTGCAGCTGCTTGGCCGTGGCGACGCAAGCCTCGTCCGGCTTCTCGACATAGAAAGCCGCCTGCTGGTGCGGGTTCTCGCCGTAGCGCATGTCCTGCGCCTTGATGAACTGCATGCTGTAGGTGCGTGGAAAGAGGCTGCGGTTCTCGGTGCCGAGCTGCTCGGTGCTCTGGTCGATACCGCCCAGGTAGTTGGCGATCATGCCGTCGTAGGCCGCGGTGTGCTCGAAGGCCTTGAGGGCCAGATCGAAACGCTGGGCGTAGGTCAGGCCGCCGTCCTTCAGCGACTCGATCACGCTGGCGTAATCACCGGCATTGACCACGATGGCGACATCCTTGTGGTTCTTCGCCGCGCTGCGAACCATGGTCGGGCCGCCGATGTCGATGTTCTCGATCGCGTCAGGCAGGGTGCAACCGGGCTTGGCCACGGTGGCAGCGAAGGGATAGAGGTTGACCGCGACCAGATCGATCGGGGTGATGCCGTGTTCGCTCATCACCGCGCCGTCCAGATCACGACGGCCGAGGATGCCGCCGTGGATCTTGGGATGCAGGGTCTTCACCCGGCCGTCCATCATTTCCGGAAAACCGGTGTAGTCGGCGACTTCCACGGCGGCGATGCCGTTCTCGCTCAGCAGCTTGAAGGTGCCGCCGGTGGAGAGGATCTCGACACCGAGCTGGACGAGTTCACGGGCGAATTCGACGACGCCGGTCTTGTCGGACACGCTGATCAGCGCACGGCGCACGGGAAGGCGGAGAGTTTGGTCGGTCATCACGGTTTCCATCGGAAGGTAGACAACGCTGGAGGCTGGAAGCCGGGCGAGGGTGTCGCTTGTTCGCCCAGCTGCCAGCCTTGAGCCTCCAGCGGCTTTTTAAAGGAGATCGTATTGCTTGAGCTTCTTGCGCAGCGTGCCGCGATTGAGCCCCAGCAGTTCCGAGGCACGGGTCTGGTTGCCCTTGACGTAATTCATCACGGTTTCCAGCAGCGGCGCTTCCACTTCGGAAAGCACCAGGTTGTATACGTCGGTGACGTCTGCGCCTTCGAGGTGCGCGAAATAGTTGTGAAGCGCCTTCTCCACACTGCCGCGCAAGGTCTGGCCTGCTTCGCTCGGCGTGTTGAGATGCTGCTTGAGATTTACGTTGTCGCTCACGGATGATGTTCCAGTTGCCAGTGTTTCGTTCAACAGCGTCATGCCGCCACCCCCTTTCCATCCCCTGAGTCAGGGCGTGATCGGTGTTCGCTGAAGAACCTCCGAACACTGGCGCTTTGCGCATCCCTGTCTTGCAAACGATTGAAACCTCGACGGAATTCCTCTGCTCCCGGAACGGCCGCCAGGTACCAGCCCACATGCTTGCGTGCGATGCGCACGCCCATCACGTCGCCATAGAAGGCATGCAGCGCGGCCAGGTGATCGAGCAGAGTGCTTTCGATCTCCGCCGCTTCAGGCGCCGGGGCCAGTTGCCCGGTCGCGAGAAAATGATTGATCTCACGAAAGATCCAGGGTCTTCCCTGGGCTGCCCGCCCGATCAGCAGGGCATCGGCACCGGTCGCCTGCAATACCTGACGGGCCTTGAGCGGCGAGTCGATATCACCATTGGCGAATACGGGAATGGAGACGGATTGCTTGATGGCGGCGATGGTGTCGTACTCGGCTTCGCCGGTATAGAGGTCGGCCCTGGTTCGGCCATGCACCGCCAATGCGGCGATGCCCGAATGCTCGGCGATCTTCGCCACCGTCAGTCCGTTTCTGTTCTCCGAATCCCAGCCGGTGCGGATCTTCAGCGTGACGGGCACATCGACGGCCCCGACCACGGCTTCGAGGATCTGCGCGACCAACTGCTCGTCCTTCATCAGGGCGGAGCCGGCTGCCTTGTTGCAGACTTTCTTGGCCGGACAGCCCATGTTGATGTCGATGATCTGCGCGCCCAGTTCGACGTTGCGAACGGCCGCTTCGGCCAGCATCTCGGGGTCGCCGCCGGCGATCTGTACCGAGCGGGGCTCGGGCTCGCCGTCATGCTGCAGGCGCAGGCGTGACTTACGGCTGTTCCACAGGCGCACGTCGCTGGTCACCATTTCCGAAACCACCAGTCCGGCGCCCATGCGGCGGCACAGCTGGCGGAACGGCTGATCCGTCACGCCGGCCATGGGCGCGAGGATCAATCGATTCGGAAGGGTATAGGGGCCGATGCGCACCGCGGACATGAAGATTCCCTGCTTGGAGCCTGCTTGTTAGGACGATCGGGACAGCAAAAAAGGGTGTGCATAATACCCGCTCTGCATGACGGGATAAAGGCTGTTTTGAACAAAATCTGAACAGTTGCAGGCTTATAGCCAAGCGTTAGAAGGAGCTTGGGAGCCCCTGCGCCAGAGCGCCGGAATCACTCGGGCGAGCGAAAACTCAGGCTGTAGTTCACAGCCCGGGTGCCGGGGTCGAGAATATCCAGCGCGATATGGATGGGCACCTGAGGCGGCATTTCCGTTCGTCCGGCCAGCTCGCCGGACAGGTATTCGCCGGGCTTGAACACGCGGCTCGCCAGTGGCTGTCCGTTGATGTCGGCGAAGCGTACTTCCAGCAACGGGAAGGGCTGGGCGAACGAGGCACGGTTGTAGATGATCGCGTCGACGACCAGCGCCGAATTGAAGTCGGGGTGGCTGCGCACCACCAGGTTGCTGCTCTTGATCTGCTCGATATCCACCTTGGGTGGCAGCGTGCAGCCGATGGAGGGGCATAGCTGCTCGAACCACGGGCGATAGCGATCCTGCCGTACCAGCTCGTCGTAGTTGTAGGCGACGTACTGGCCGGCCAGCGCCAGCAGCGCGATCAGGTTCAACACTCCCCAGCCCAGCCAGCGTCCCCAGGGCTTGCGCCGGGCTTGCCAGTCCAGTTGCAGCGGCTCGTCTTCCAGGTCGAACAACGGCTCGGCCGCAGCATCGACGGTGCGGGGCGTGTCGCTTCGCTCGAGGTGTTTCGGGGTGACTGTCTCGAGGTCTTCCGGCTCGCCAGGGGTGGGCAGGTCGACATCGCCGATTGCCGGCTCGATGCGTTGTGGCTGCTGCTCCAGGGCATCGGTGAATGCCCGGGATGCGGTGAGGGGGCTCGGTGGAGCAGGCTTTTCAGGCGAGACCGGGGTGAAGCTCAGCGTCTCGGGCGCTTGCGGAGGAGCAGGAGTACCGGGCGTGTCGTCGCTTTCGTCCGTCTGGCCTTCGGCGCGTAACAGCTGTTCTGCCCAGGCTTCGTCGGTATGGGCTTGCGGCGGGTGCTCCAGTTCCTGCAACTGGCGGGACAGTTCGCGTTCCTCGCGCTCGAGCTTGGCCAGTTCCTCGTCGAGGTCCAGGTTGTCGAGATCGAGGTCGTCATGAATCCAGAGCGGTTCCTCTTCCGTCACCGGCTTCGCCGAGCGCGGCGCAACCGGCACCGAGGGCGGTTCGGCGGCAGTCACGGAGGGCGGTGCTACGACGAGCGGCTCGCCATCTTCCTGCTGGAGGCGTTGGGACGCATTGAATACCTCTAGGCAGGCGCCACAGCGCACGACCCCGCGTGCCGCACCGAGCTGGGTGCGGTTCAGGCGGAAACTGGTTCGGCAGTGTGGGCATTGGGTGATGAAGCTGGTCATGCGCAGGTCCGGCGGAGAATGCCCGCTAGTCTAGCGCATGCCTGGGCGACAGCGGCAGAGGTGAGAAGGCGATCGGGATCATCACGCGCCTTGGCAGGCTCCGAAAATCAGGCGTGACGCATCCCGCTGATGCGTACCCAGCCATCCTTTTCCGCGGTAGGGTCGAGATCGAAGGTGTCGCAGTAGGCGGCTCGGACCTCTTCGGCCTGCTCGGCGAGTACGCCGGACAGCGCAAGTCGGCCGCCTGGCTTGACCAGTGCGGTGATCTGCGGTGCCAGCGCAACCAGTGGACCGGCCAGGATATTCGCTACCACCACGTCGGCCTGGGCAACGGGTAGCTGCTCGGGCAGATAAAGCGGGAAGCGCGCCGGCTCGATGCCGTTGCGCCCGGCGTTGTCGCGCGACGCCTCGAGTGCCTGGGGATCGATATCGGTGCCGATGGCCTGCTCGGCGCCCAGCAGCAACGCCGCGATGGCGAGAATGCCCGAGCCGCAGCCGAAATCGATCACCTGCTGCCCGCGCAGATCCTGTTCGTCCAGCCACTCCAGGCACAGGGCGGTCGTCGGATGGGTGCCGGTGCCGAACGCCAGGCCGGGATCGAGCAGCAGATTCACCGCGTCCGGCTCGGGTGCGGCATGCCAGCTGGGCACGATCCACAGGCGGCGGCCGAAGCGCATGGGCTGGAAATTGTCCATCCAGCTGCGTTCCCAGTCCTGATCCTCGATGCGCTCCAGCTGGTAGTCGGGCAGTTCGCCGCCGGCCAGCAGCTGCAGATGGGCGAGCAGGTTGCTTTCATCGACGTCGGCTTCGAACAGTGCGAGCAGGTGGGTCTTGGACCACAAGGGCGTGGTGCCCAGATCCGGCTCGAAGATGGGCTGGTCCTCGGCATCCATGAAAGTCACCGATACGGCGCCGACGCCCAGCAGGGCATCCTCAAGGGTGGAGGCCTGTTCCGGGGCGATGGCGAGGCGAAGTTGTAGCCAGGGCATAAAATTCTCGTCTAGAAACGGCTGAAGGCTGGAAGGCTGAACGAAAGGTGGCGGGATTATCCGCTTTTTCGTTCGGCCTTCCAGCCTTCAGCGCTTTTCTCGGCTGGTGCTTAGTGCTTGTCCATACCCAGTTTCTTTTCTAGGTAGTGGATGTTCACGCCGCCCTTGCAGAAGCCTTCGTCACGAACCAGATCCCGGTGCAGCGGGATGTTGGTCTTGATGCCGTCGACCACGATTTCGTCCAGGGCATTGCGCATGCGCGCCATGGCTTCTTCGCGGGTGGCCCCGTAGGTGATCAGCTTGCCGATCAGCGAGTCGTAGTTCGGCGGAACCGAATAGCCGCTGTACAGGTGCGAATCGACGCGAACGCCATTGCCGCCCGGCGCATGGAAGTGCTTGACCTTGCCGGGGCTCGGGAGGAACTTCTCCGGGTCTTCGGCGTTGATCCGGCATTCCAGCGAATGGCCGCGGATGACCACGTCTTCCTGCTTGATCGACAGCTTGTTGCCCGCGGCGATGCTGAGCATCTCCTTGACGATGTCCACGCCGGTGACCATCTCGGTGACCGGATGCTCGACCTGTACCCGGGTGTTCATCTCGATGAAGTAGAAGCGACCGTCTTCGTAGAGGAACTCGAAGGTGCCGGCGCCCCGGTAGCCGATCTCGATGCAGGCATCGACGCAGCGCTGCAGCACTTCGGCGCGAGCCTTCTCGTCGATGTAGGGGGCGGGCGCCTCTTCCAGAACCTTCTGGTGACGACGCTGCAGCGAGCAGTCGCGGTCGTAGAGGTGGATGGCGTTGCCCTGTCCGTCGGAGAGTACCTGGACTTCCACGTGACGCGGATTGCCGAGGAACTTCTCCAGGTAGACCATCGGATTGCCGAAGGCGGCACCGGCCTCGGTGCGGGTCAGCTTGGCCGACTTGATCAGGTCCTCTTCCTTGTGCACCACGCGCATGCCGCGACCACCGCCGCCGCCAGCGGCCTTGATGATCACCGGGTAACCCACTTCACGGGCGATGCGCAGGGCTTCCTGCTCGTTCTCCGGCAGCGGGCCGTCGGAGCCGGGAACCACGGGTACGCCGGACTTGATCATGGCGTCCTTGGCGGACACCTTGTCGCCCATCAGGCGGATGGTGTCGGCTTTGGGGCCAACGAAGGCGAAGCCCGACTTTTCGACCTGTTCGGCGAAATCGGCGTTCTCGGCGAGAAAGCCGTAGCCGGGGTGAATGGCGGTGGCACCGGTAACCTCTGCCGCGGCGATGATCGCCGGAATGTGCAGGTAGGAATTGGTGGCAAGGGCCGGGCCGATGCAGACGGATTCGTCCGCCAGGGCCAGGTGCATCAATTCGCGGTCGGCGGTGGAATGCACCGCGACGGTCTTGATGCCCAGCTCCTTGCAGGCTCGCAAGATCCGCAGGGCGATTTCACCGCGGTTTGCGATCAGTACTTTTTCCAACATCGCTGGCTCTCCGCGGTTCAAACGATGGTGAACAGCGGCTGGTCGTATTCGACCGGCTGACCATTCTCCACCAGGATGGATTCGATGGTGCCGCTGGTTTCGGCCTCGATGTGGTTCATCATCTTCATGGCTTCGACGATGCAGAGGATGTCGCCCTTCTTGACGCTCTGACCGACGTCGACGAACGGCTTGGATTCCGGCGAGGAAGCGCGGTAGAAGGTGCCGACCATCGGCGAGCGGACCACGGTGCCGTTCAGCTTCGGAGCGGCCGGAGCGGCGTCCGCGACCGGAGCGGCAGCCACTGGCGCCGGTGCCGGCGCGGCTGCTGGGGCCTGGGCATAGACCGGCTGTTGCATGGCCACTTGCTTGCTGTGGCGGCTGATGCGCACCGACTCTTCGCCCTCGTGAATCTCCAGTTCGTCGATCCCGGACTCTTCCAGCAACTCGATCAGTTTCTTGACTTTGCGAATATCCATGAAGCGTTGACTCCCAAGTAAGTTCGAAGGGTATTGCTGCTCGCGTTATCGAGACCCGGCATGCTTGTGCACAGGCCCGTCAGGAAGCAGCGAGGTGTTCCAGGGCAGCCTCCAATGCCAGCCGATAACCGCTGGCGCCAAGGCCGCAGATCACGCCTACCGCAACATCCGAAAAGTAAGAGTGATGGCGGAAAGGTTCACGTTTGTGCACGTTCGACAGGTGCACTTCGATGAATGGGATGCTCACTGCCAGCAACGCGTCACGTAACGCGACACTTGTATGCGTGAACGCTGCAGGATTGATGAGAATGAAATCGACACCCTCACTGCGCGCGGCATGGATGCGTTCGATCAGTTCGTACTCGGCGTTGGATTGCAGGTGCAGCAGATGATGGCCGGCGTCGCGGGCGCGCTGCTCGAGATCCTGGTTGATCTGCGCCAGCGTCACCGCCCCGTAGACGCCCGGTTCACGGGTGCCGAGCAGATTCAGGTTCGGGCCATGAAGGACCAGAAAGGTCGCCATGTATGTTCCTTGTTGTTCTATGGACTTTGCGTTCGCGGGTCGCCTGGCTCGGCGAAAAGAAAAACTATGCACGAAGCCTGGGCTGACTGTCCAGTCATGTCTCGATCGGCGTAAATGCCGTCATTATGTCTGGAGTTTGCGGCAGCTGACCCTAGAGCAGCGGCTCGGCGCGGTCCAGATGCGTACCGAACAGTTCTGCGTCGATTTCGCCGACCACCCGTACCTGGGCGAGCTCCTTGCCGGTGCGATCGAAGAACAACACTGCCGGCGGCCCGAACAGTTTGTAGCGATCCAGCAGGGCGCGTTGTTCGCGGTTGCTGTCGGTGATGTCGAAGCGGATCAGGCGGTAGTCGGCAAGGCGCGGTGCGATCTGCGGATTTTCGAAGACCTCGCGCTCGATGACTTTGCAGCTGATGCACCAGTCGGCGTACCAGTCGAGCAACAGCGGTTGGTTCGCAGCCGCTGCGGCAGCCAGTTGTGCCTCGAGTTCGGTGGGAGTGGAGATGGTCTGCCAGCGCTCCATCTCGACGTTGCCGCCAGTGGCGCTGAGCGTGGCGCGTGGCAGCGGACGCAACGGATCGGATCCGCCCTGCAGTGCGCCGACCCAGGCTGCCAGCGCGTACACCAGCAGTACCAGACCCAGCAACTGGGCCAGCTTTTGCCGTGGCGTCTTGCTGTTGAATTCCAGTGTGCCGAGGAACAGCGCCGCCCCTGCGGCGAGCAGGCCCCACAGTGCCAGCGCTGCCGGGCCCGGCAGTACGCGCTCGAGCATCCAGACGGCCACGGCCAGCAGCAGTACGCCGAAGGTATTGCGGACCGTCACCATCCAGGGGCCGCTACGGGGAAGCAGCGCACCACCGCCCGTGGCGAACAGTACCAGGGGTGTGCCCATGCCCAGGCCCAGCGCGAAGAGTTTCAACCCGCCGCCCAGAGCATCGCCACTGGCGCTGATATAAAGCAGCGCGCCGGCCAGCGGCGCCGAGACGCAGGGGGATACCAGCAGGCTGGAAACGGTGCCCAGCACCGCTGCGCCAAGGAAGGAGCCGCCCTTGACATTACCGGCCAGGCGGTCGAGGCGGCCACTCAGCACCTGCGGCAGGCGCAGCTCGAAGAGGCCGAACATGGCCAGCGCGAAGGCCACGAAGAACAGCGCGAAAGGCACCAGCACCCAGGGCGATTGCAGGCGCGCCTGCAGGTTCAGCTCGGCACCGAAAACCCCCATCAACGCGCCCAGCACGGCGAAACCGGTGGCCATCGGCAGTACATAGGCAAGCGACAGCAGGAAGCTGCGCATGCCACCGGTCTGGCCACGCAACACTACGCCGGACAGTATCGGCAGCATCGGCAATACGCAGGGGGTGAAGGTCAGGCCCAGGCCGGCGAGAAAGAACAACGCCACCGCGCGCCAGGACAGGCTGCGGTCGTTGTTGTCCGAGGTCGCGGCGTTATCGGGGGCGGCGCCGTCGCCGGCGATGCTGAAGGACTCGGTTTCGGGCGGATAGCAGAGGCCCTTGTCTGCACAGCCCTGGTAGCCAACCTGCAGAGTGAACGGCCGGTTCTTCGGGTTCCGGACCGGCAACTCGATATCCAATATGCCGTAGTAGACCTCGACTTCGCCGAAGTAATCATCGGTCTTCTGCTGGCCTGCGGGCATTCTGGCTTCGCCGAGTGCCACCTCGGTATCGCCGGTCTTGAACTGGAAGCGGTGTCGGTAGAGGTAATAGCCTTCGGTCGCCACGAAGCGCAGGGTGATCTGCTCCGGGGTGCTTTCCACCAGGCTCAGGCGGAAGGCTTCACGCACCGGTAGGAAGTCGGCACTGTTGTTGATCCCTCCCAGGGAGGCGCTGGGACGGCTGTCGAACAGGCCGGCGGCAGCGGGGAGGGCGAACAGCAGGATCAGCAGACTCAGCAAACGGCGCATGGGTCATCTCTCGAGTAACAATCGGCGCATGATACCCAACGCGACGCCTTGTCGCTTGGGCGCAGCGTCGCACTCTCGATCGCTGCCGCTGCGCGGTGAACCGAAGGTCGTCAGTGATCGCCGGATTCGGCGCGGTGCAACCAGACGAAGCCATCGGCTTCGTGGCTCGGCAGTGCTCGCAAGGCCTGGCCTGCGCACGGGCCAGTGACGCATTCACCGGTGTCGATCAGAAACAGTGCGCCGTGGGTGGCGCACTGGATCAGGCTGCCGCTGGTGTCGAGGAACTGATCGGGCAGCCACTCCAGCGGCACGCCGCGGTGCGGACAGCGATTCTCGTAGACATACACTCGGTCATCCTTGCGGACGGCCACAAGCTTGAGGCCGCCGGCCTGAAAGCCGCGGCTCTGGCCTTCGGCAAGCGCGCTCGAAGCGCACAGAGGCGTGATGTCTTTTGCATTCGGTTGCATGGTCATTACCGGTCGTTCGGCCGTTTTGGCGCGATGAGGGCTGGCGACGAGCGTTCGCGGCCTTTTATGCTGCGTCGCTCATACCGCCGAGGCAAGTGAGATGAATCCAGTGCGTATTCTGCTGATGGTCGTGGTGCCTCTGTTGGCCGCCTGTCATTCGTTGCCGCCACTGCCCTCCTGGCAGGGCCCCGAGGGGCTCGAACATGCCGATCTCAATCGCATCCTCGACCTGCGCGAAGGCCAGCAGTTGACGCCCAGGCAGTTGCTGGCCGAACTGGCTGCGGCGGAGCGGATTCTGGTCGGCGAGCGCCACGATAACCCTGATCACCATGCATTGCAGCTTTGGTTGCTGCAGGCCCTGGCCCAGCAGCGCGAGCAGGGCAGCCTGTTGCTGGAGATGCTCGATCCCATGCAGCAGCCCCGAGTGGAGGCCGTAAAGGCATCGATTGCCAAAGGGGATTGGCCCGAGGATCTGCCGGCGGAACTGGGCTGGCAGAAGGGCTGGGACTGGTCGCTCTACGGGCCGTTGGTGAAGTACGCGCTGGCGCAGCCTTATCCGTTGCTGCAGGCGAACCTGGATCGTGACGAGATATCCGCGATCTACCGTCAGCGCCCGAAGGTTACCGGCCCGCCAGCGGCGGCCGAGGTGCAGCAAGCGTTGTTCGAGCAGATTCGTCGCTCGCATTGCGACATGCTTCCGGAGGCCCAGCTACCCGCCATGCTGGCGGTCCAGCAGCAGCGTGATCGGCGTATGGCGGAGCGCCTCCAGGCCGCGCCGGCGCCGGCGATGCTGCTGGCCGGTGTTTTCCACGTGCGGCGTGATGTCGGCGTACCGCTGCATCTGAATAGTGGTAGCGATCGGGAACGGACGAAAGTACTGATCCTGGCGGAGGTGGGCGAGCGCGTCGAGGCCGCTCAGGCCGATTTTGTCTGGTTCACGCCGAAGCAGCCTGAAAAGGATTATTGCGCAACGCTGCGTCACCGCGACTGAGGATATTGCAGGCAAAAAAAGACCCGGCAAGAAGCCGGGTCAAAACCGTGATTAGCCTGATGAGGAGATAACCTGAAAGTTCGACTGCCTGAGCTCTCAGCTTATCGGCTGATCTCGCGACCAGTTGTGCGAATAATAACAATTCTCGTTTGCGTGTCAACAGCGGAAACTCAATTATTTTTCGGCCCTGCGAGTTCGGTGGTCATGCGGTCATCGGCAGCCGCAACTGGGTGACTTCCTTGTTCAGCAGATCGATGCGCCGAGCCATGCTCTCGATCAGGCTGTGGGCGATCCTCGGGTTGTTCTGCATCAGGCCGAGAAACTGGTCCTTGGGGATCACCATGACGGTGCAGGCGGTGCTGGCGATGACGCTGGCACTGCGCTTCTCCTGGGTGAATACCGCCATGGCGCCAAAGATCTCGTCGCGTTGCACATCGCCTACTTTCTGCCCGTCGACGATGGCTTCGGCATGCCCCTCGATAATGATGAAGACGTTGTCGGCTTCATCGCCCTGGCGGATCAGTTCCTCTCCTTCGGCAAAATACTGGAAGCCGGTGGTGGGGCGAATCTCCGGCTGCTTCAGGCGCGCCAATGCATCCGACAGCAATGCCGTATGGCCGATCAGGTACTGGGTAAACAGCTCCTGGCGCTGTTCGTCGGCATGGATGTGTTCGAAGACCGCACGGCGCGTATAGGGGATCAGAGTGATCGGCTCGTCGCTGCAGTAGTGGCAGGTCGGTAGTTCGATGCCCTGGCGCAGGCCCAGCAGATCGCCTTCGCGCAGATAGAACAGTGGACGCTCGTCCACCCTGGCATGCAGCAGTCCTCGCTGGACCAGAAACACCTGCTGCTCCGGCAGTTGTGACGCGATATCGCTGGTGCTGCCGAGTTCGATCGGATCGCCGGAAGGCGCCAGGCCATCGAGCAACTGGGCGGGGATACCCTGGAGTCGGTTGATCAGACGATCGGCGTAAGCCGGTTGCTCCCCGAGTAGATACATGTCGGTAATCCTTGGACAGACGATCAGACGGCCATGTTGCCGTGTGCCCGCCACGATAAGTGGCGGATAGGGCTGAGTAAATCTCACTGCGCGGAGGTTGTGAGCTAGCTCTTGTTGCCGTGTACGTCCTTGTTCAGCTGTTCGTTGAGCTCCGCCTTTCTGGTCTCGGACAGGTGTTGCCACGGAATGTCATGCAGGGCGCCTTCGATGGCGTACAGCAACACCCGGGAAGCGCCGAAGCCTCGTGTCTTCACCGCCAGGTAGGCCTGTAGCGCTCCCAGGCGGCGAAGATCCTCGGCGGTATGAATGCCCGAGGCGTGCAGCCATTGCGCGGAAGTCTTGCCGATATTCTTCAACGTCAGCAGCTCGTCGTGCATCGGGATCTCCTATCGGCATGGATGGCCTGAGAGGCTGACGTCGCCTGCGAACACCCTGTCGCGGCAGTTGGGCAGCGCCTGCCAGGTTACGGTGCGTTTCGTCAGCCAACGGAAGAGGGCGGGCGGACAGCTGGGCGAAACGGCACCTTGGCGCCGGGGCAGGAAAGGGCATGGCCGGACGCTATCGCTCATGGTAACGAGCCGTCTGGGGCGGGGCGGCAGGTGTCGAGGCATATGGCGGGCTCCAGGAGCGTGCCTCGAACAGTATAGGTGCCGTGTCGGTTTCTGCCCGTAGCGCTGGGATTTGTGCTGGTCGGGAAGATTGATCCGATCTTCTGGCTACGGCCGGCGCGATCTCTCGATCACGCCGGCGAGAGGTCTCAGAGACCGGGCAGACGCTGTCGGATGGCGGCGACCAGGTCGTCGAGGCTGGCGGCCTCGTGCGTGTCGACTCGGCGACTCAGCAGTTGCTCGGCTTCGCTGAGCGCCTCGCGGTCGGCCTGCTGCGCCCGAATGACCTCCATGGTCGCATCGGAGGCATCCGCTCCCTGCGCCTGACGCTGTGCCAGCCATTGCTCGATGACCGCGTCCGGCGCCTGGCAATCGATGATCAGGAACGGCACGCCGGTGGATTCGGCCACTTGCCAGGCCGCCTGGCGCTGCTCCTGTTTCAGGTAACTGGCATCGATGACCGCGGAGAAGCCGGCATTCAGTGCGGTTTCGGCCAGCTCATGCAGGCGTCGGTAGGTCGCCTCGCTGGCCTGCGGGCTATAGATGCCCGCATGCAGCATCCCCTTGGCGTCATCCGTCTGCGCGCCATGCAGGCGTTTGCGTTCCACATCCGAACGCAGGCGCACCACACCCAGCGCTTCCACCAGGCGCAGCGCCACCTGGCTCTTGCCGACGGCCGATACGCCATGGGTGATGGCCAGGAAGCGCGACGGAATCGCACTGTAGCTCTCGGCCAGGTTCGCGTAGCCGCGGTATTGACGCAGGATCACCTTGCGCTGCACGGCATCCTGTTCCTGGAACAGCCGGAACAGATTGACCTTGGCGCGCACCATGGCGCGATAGGCCTTGTACAGGTTGAGCAGCTCCAGCGCGGCATAGTCGCCACTGTGCTCGAGCCAGCCGTTGATGAAGCGGCGGGCCTGGCACTTCAGGCCGCGGTCTTCCAGATCCATGGCGAGGAAGGCGGCGTCCGAGGCGATATCGATCAGGCGGAAGGGGTCGTTGAACTCAATGCAGTCGAACAGCACCACCTCGTCATCGATGATGGTGGCGTTGCCCAGGTGAAGATCGCCATGGCATTCGCGAATGAAGCCTTGCTGACAGCGCTGTTCGAGCAGTGGCTGCAGACGGCTGATGGTCGTTTCGGTCCAGTCGAGCAGGGCGTCCAGTTGCTCCAGATCGGCCGCTTCGCTGAGCAGCGGGCGGATCTGTTCGAAGTTCTGCCGCATCGGCGCGACTATGGCTTCGGGAGTGCTGAGCGGATGGTCGGCGGGCACCCGTGGGGTGGCCAGATGGAACTGGGCGATCCGCTTGGCCAGCGCATCGATGTGAGCGTCGCTCAGTTCTCCGCGGGCCTGCACCTGGGCCATCAGTTGCGCCTGGGGGAATTCGCGCATCTTCAGCATGTACTCGATCGGCTCGCCGGCACCATCCAGCTGGGGCGCCTCGACGCTACCGGTAATCGGCAGCACTTCCAGATAAAGGTCGGCCGCCAGGCGCTGGTTCAGGCGCAGTTCTTCCTCGCAGAAGTGTTTGCGGGCGCTCAGCTCGGTGAAGTCGAGGAAGCCGAAATCGACCGGCTTCTTGAGCTTGTAGGCATAGGTGCCGGTCAGGATGATCCAGGAAATATGCGTCTCGATGACCTGGAAACCATCCACCGGATGCGGGTATAGGGCTGGGTTCTGCAGCGCGGCGATCAATGCTTGGCTCACGGTCATTCCTTGTGGATATTGTTGGACGGGCCTATGCGCTGCGACGCAGCTCACAGAGTCGGAAAATGCGCCATTATGGCCGTACATGGATGTTGTGCAAACCGCCGAGAGGCCGTCTGCCGGCGAAATCAAAGTGCGTATAATGCGCCGCCATGACTAAAGCACGCTCCCCTCGTACCCGCTCGAAACGCCGCTCCGGCCCGGCTCGCCCCTGGTTGGGCTGGCTGCTCAAACTGTCCATCGTGGCGCTGGTTCTGCTGGCTGGCATGGCCATTTATCTCGATGCCGTGGTGCAGGAGAAGTTTTCCGGCAAGCGCTGGACCATCCCGGCGAAGGTCTACGCCCGGCCGCTCGAATTGTTCGTCGGACAGAAACTGGACAAGGACGATTTTCTCGCCGAGCTCGGCGCCCTCGGCTACCGCCGCGAGAACGCGGTGAGCGGGCCCGGTGGCGTTTCGGTTGCAGGCAGCAATGTCGAGCTGCATACCCGTGGTTTCCAGTTCTACGAAGGGGCCGAGGAGTCCAGGCGGTTGCGGGTGCGCTTCTCCGGTGACTTCGTCGCCGGCCTGTCGGCAGTCGGCGGTGGCGAGCTGCCGGTGGCGCGACTGGAACCGGTGACCATCGGCGGGCTGTATCCGGCGCACAACGAAGACCGGATCCTGATCAAGCTCGACCAGGCGCCGCCCTATCTGATCGAGACGCTGGTTGCCGTGGAGGACCGTGAGTTCTTCGAGCATTTTGGTGTTTCACCGAAATCCATCGCCCGCGCCGTCTGGGTCAACCTGACGGCCGGCCAGGTACGCCAGGGTGGCAGTACCCTGACCCAGCAACTGGTCAAGAACTTCTACCTGACCAACGAGCGCAGTCTCAGCCGCAAGGCCACCGAAGCGATGATGGCGGTTCTGCTGGAGCTGCACTACGACAAGCAGGAGATACTGGAGGCCTACCTGAACGAAGTATTTCTCGGGCAGGACGGGCGCCGCGCCGTGCATGGTTTCGGTCTGGCGAGCCAGTACTTCTTCGGCCAGCCGCTGGCGGAGCTGAAGCTCCATCATGTGGCGCTGCTGGTCGGGATGGTCAAGGGACCGACCTATTACAATCCGCGCCGTCATCCGGAGCGCGCGTTGAATCGCCGCAATCTGATCATCGATCTGCTGGCCGAGCAGCAGGTGATCACGCCCGAAGAGGCCGCGGCGGCCAAAAGCAAACCGCTCGGCATCACTCAGCGCGGCAGCCTGGCCGACAGCTCGTACCCGGCCTTCCTCGACCTGGTCAAACGCCAGTTGCGTGAAGACTATCGGGAGGAGGATCTGACCGAAGAAGGTTTGCGTGTCTTCACCAGCTTCGATCCGATCCTGCAACTGAAAGCCGAGGCGGCCATGAGCGAGACGCTCAAGCGCCTGGGCGGCAAGGCGACGGCCGAGATCGAGGGGGCGATGGTGGTCACCAATCCCGAGACCGGGGAAATCCAGGCGATGCTGGGCAGTCGCCAGCCCGGCTATGCCGGATTCAACCGGGCCCTGGATGCGGTACGCCCGATCGGTTCGCTGATCAAACCGGCCATCTATCTGACCGCGCTCGAGAGGCCTAGCCAGTACACCCTGACCAGCCTGCTCGAGGACGAACCCTTTTCGGTCAGGGGCGCCGACGGGCAAGTCTGGAAACCGCAGAACTACGGACGCAACGCCCACGGCACCGTCTACCTGTACCAGGCGCTAGCCAACTCCTACAACCTCTCCACGGCTCGTCTCGGTCTGGATCTGGGCGTGCCTCAGGTGCTCAAGACCCTCGGCCGCCTCGGCGCCTCGCCCGATTGGCCCGCCTATCCCTCGATGCTGCTGGGCGCCGGCGGCTTGCGTCCGATCGAGGTCGCCGACATGTACCAGACCTTGGCGAACGGCGGCTTCAATACCCCCCTGCGCGGTATTCGCAGCGTGCTGACCGCCGGCGGAGAGCCGCTCAAGCGTTATCCGTTCCAGATTCAGCAGCGCTTCGATCCCGGCGCCATCTACCTCACCCAGTACGCCATGCAGCGCGCCATGCGCGAAGGTACCGGTCGTTCGGCTTACAACCGGGTGCCGCAATCTCTTGCGCTGGCAGGCAAGACCGGCACCACCAACGATTCGCGTGACAGCTGGTTCGCCGGTTTCAGTCAGGATCTGCTGGCGGTGGTCTGGCTGGGGCGCGATGACAACGGCAAGACCTCGCTGACCGGTGCCACCGGTGCGCTGCAAGTGTGGTCCGACTTCATGCGCCGCGCGGACCCGTTGCCCTTGAACATGCCGGTTCCGGACAATGTCGTGCATGCCTGGGTGAACGCGGAAACGGGGCTCGGAACGGATGAACGCTGCCCTGGCGCCGTGCAGATGCCCTATATTCGCGGCAGCGAACCTGGGCCAGGGCCGGGTTGTGGCATTCAGGCGCCAGCCGAATCGGTGATGGACTGGGTCCGTGGCTGGTTGCAGTGACAGGGCGGGCGCGCGTTGAACATATTGACGAAGCAGCAGCTTGCGAGAGGTTGAACAATTGAACAAGCAATGGATGGGCATCCTGATCGCCGCCACGCTGGTGCAGGGTTGCGCGACGGTGGACAGGGGCGCGATCCCGGTGGTCGACGCCGGCGCGCCGGTGTCCGAGGAGACTGCCGGGCGCCAGGCGTACCGAGCGCCTGCGCCCGTCGCCGCTCAGCCGAGCTACGAGGACTCGGATGTCGTGGTGGCCGTGCCGCAAGGAAATTCCGCACCTTTGCAGACCTTTGCAGCGCCGGACGCCGCTTTCTCGGGGACGCCCGAGACGCCGCCGGCTCCGCAGACGCGCTGGGAGTCGCCAGCCCCGTCATCCTCTGCCAATCAGCCACCCAGCGCGCCCAGCGGCATACCCTCTGCCGGCGGGTTGTCGGCCGACGAGCAACTCGATGGCCCGGTGCTGGCGCTGCTGACCACGGCCCAGCAGCAACAGGGTGGCGGTGATCTCAATGGCGCGGCATCCAGCCTGGAGCGCGCGCAGCGTATCGCGCCGCGTGAGCCCCAGGTGCTGTATCGCCTGGCCCAGGTCCGCCTGGCCCAGGGTGATGCCGTCCAGGCCGAACAGCTTTCGCGTCGAGGGTTGAGCTACGCCAGCGGTCGGCCTGCGTTGCAGGCCAGCTTGTGGGAACTGATCGCCCAGGCGCGCGAGCGTCAGGGCAATGCCGCAGGTGCTGCCCAGGCACGCGAGCGGGCCAAGGTCAGTCTGTGATGGATGAGCGTTTCCACGCCTTGGCCGAGCAGTTGCTGCTGATCGAGCGTGAGCTGCGGGTGCTGGGTATGTGGAGTGCCACGCCACCCACAGAGGAGGCCTTGGCCAGTTGTGAGCCATTCTGCGTGGATACCCTGGCCTTCGAGGAATGGCTGCAGTGGATATTTCTGCCGCGCATGAAGGTGATCCTGGAGAATGACGAGGCGTTGCCGGCTGCCTCGGGCATTCTCGTCATGGCGGAGCTGATCTACCGTGACCGACAGCCGTCTGCGCGCGGCTTGCTCGAATCGCTGGGGGCATTCGATCAGCTGATTTGCGGCGGGGAGTGATCGCCGCCGCGAAAGTTTTCCTTACTGGCAGTTCTCGCTGATCTTCTGCTTGGCTTCGGCGATACGCGACTGACGTTCTTCCTCGGTGATCCTTCGCACTTCACCGTTTTCCTCGACGCGCACGCGCGGATTGTTTTCCAGTTGGGCGAGGTTGGTGCGCAGCGTTTCGCAGTAGCGCTTGCGCTCGGCCTCTTGGTTCGCGACCTGCTCTTTGACCTTGCGATCGATCTCGCGCTGCTCGGTGTCGCCTGTTGCCGCCTGTTCGGGCGTGTTCGCCGGGATGGCAGGCTTCGGTGGGGCTACGACCGTGTTCAGGGTTTCGGCCGCCTGACCGGCAGGGGGCTGCGCGCCGAAATGGGTAACGCCCTGAGCATCCACCCATTTGTAAATCTGGCCGGCCATGACGCTGCCGCTCAAGGCGAACAACAGGCTGCCGGCTACAATCAACGATCGCATGCTTATCCCTTCTGTCTGTGGATGCGTACCAGAGCGGTACTATACGCAATCGGGCTGGCCTCCATTCTGCGCTGGATCACAGCTGAAAACTGTCCTGGGGTAACGGCGCACTTGACTTGCCGGGGCCTAATCCGAACAATTCCATGCTTGCTGTTCTGAGCAGGCCGCCGCAAGCGAACCTTTTCAGAATGGTACGAGGCGCATACCCGCGCCGATCTGCAATATCCGCAACGCGTTACCTCGCGCTGGGAGGGGCGCCCCGCAACACTTGGGGCTTTCCTAATGCTTGCTGAGTCAGAGCTGACGTAGTCGGCGACCACCCGTCGCTCATGCCCTGCTTGGTAGCGAACCTATTTCTGGCCGTTCCGAACGCGGGGCGGCTATCTGGCGTTTCAGAGGTGAACAACGTGGAACTTTTATCCGGCGCTGAAATGGTCGTCCGCTTCTTGCGCGACGAAGGCGTTAAGTACATCTACGGGTACCCGGGTGGTGCCGTTCTGCATATTTACGATGCGCTTTTCAAAGAAAAGTCCATCGAGCACATCCTGGTTCGTCACGAGCAGGCCGCCACCCACATGGCCGATGGTTATGCGCGGGCAACCGGCAAGGCCGGCGTGGTGCTGGTGACTTCCGGTCCTGGTGCGACCAATGCCATCACCGGCATTGCGACCGCTTTCATGGACTCGATCCCGATGGTGGTCATTTCCGGTCAGGTTCCGAGCAACATGGTTGGCACCGATGCCTTCCAGGAAACCGATATGATCGGTATCTCCCGGCCCATCGTGAAGCACAGCTTCATGATCAAGCATCCTTCGGAAATCCCCGACGTGATGAAGAAGGCGTTCCATCTCGCCGAGTCCGGGCGTCCTGGGCCAGTTGTCATCGATATCCCGAAGGATATGACTAACCCGGCCGAAAAATTCGAGTACGTCTACCCGAAGAAGGCCAAACTGCGCTCGTACAGCCCGGCCGTGCGTGGGCATTCTGGCCAGATTCGCAAGGCGGCGGAGCTGCTGCTGGCTGCCAAGCGCCCGATCATCTACGCCGGTGGCGGTGTGGTCATGGGTAATGCTTCGGCACAGCTGACCGAGCTGGCGAAGATGCTCAACCTGCCGGTGACCAACACCCTGATGGGCCTGGGTTGCTATCCGGGCAGCGACCGCCAGTTCGTCGGCATGCTCGGCATGCACGGCAGCTACACCGCCAACCTGGCCATGCACCATTCCGATGTGATCCTGGCCGTAGGCGCGCGCTTCGACGATCGCGTGATCAACGGTGCGGCAAAGTTCTGCCCGAACGCCAAGATCATCCACATCGACATCGATCCAGCGTCCATCTCCAAGACGATCAAGGCCGACATCCCGATCGTCGGCCCGGTGGACAGCGTGCTGACCGAGATGGTCGCCATCGTCAAGGAAATCGGCCAGGCGCCGAACGCCGAGACGGTCGCCAGCTGGTGGAAGCAGATCGACGAGTGGCGCGGCAACCGTGGCCTGTTCCCCTACGACAAGGGCGACGGCAGCATCATCAAACCGCAGGCCGCCATTGAAATGCTCTGCGAAGTGACCAAGGGCGAGGCCTATGTGGCATCGGACGTTGGTCAGCATCAGATGTTCGCCTGCCAGTACTACAGGTTCAACAAGCCCAACCGCTGGCTCAACTCGGGTGGCCTCGGCACCATGGGCTTCGGCCTGCCGGCGGCCATGGGTGTGAAGCTGAACTTCCCCGACGCCGATGTCGCCTGCGTTACCGGCGAGGGCAGTATCCAGATGAACATCCAGGAGCTGTCGACCTGCCTGCAGTACGACCTGCCGGTGAAGATCATCAACCTCAACAACGGTGCGTTGGGCATGGTCCGCCAGTGGCAGGACATGGTCTACAACAGCCGCTACTCGCATTCCTACATGGAGTCGCTGCCTGACTTCGTCAAGCTGGCCGAGGCCTATGGCCATGTCGGCATGCGCATCACCGACCTGAAGGACCTCAAGCCGAAAATGGAAGAGGCCTTTGCCATGAAGGATCGCCTGGTGTTCCTCGATATCGCCGTCGACACCAGCGAGCACGTCTATCCGATGCAGATCAAAGATGGTGCCATGCGCGACATGTGGCTGAGCAAGACGGAGCGGACCTGATCATGAGACATATCATTTCCCTGCTGATGGAAAACGAGCCGGGCGCCTTGTCCCGGGTGGTCGGTCTGTTCTCGCAGCGCAACTACAACATCGAAAGCCTGACCGTGGCGCCGACGGAAGATCCAACGCTGTCGCGCCTGACCCTGACAACGGTCGGTCATGAGGAAGTGATCGAGCAGATCACCAAGAACCTCAACAAGCTGATCGAAGTGGTCAAGCTGGTGGATCTTTCGGAAAGCGCGCACATCGAGCGCGAGCTGATGCTGATCAAGGTCAAGGCCTCCGGCGCACAGCGTGCCGAGGTCAAGCGCACCACCGACATCTTCCGTGGGCAGATCGTCGACGTGACGCCCAGCGTCTACACCATCCAGCTGGCAGGTACCACCGACAAGTTGGACAGTTTCATCCAGGCCATCGGGACCACCTCGATTCTGGAAGTCGTGCGCAGCGGTGTCACCGGGATTTCCCGTGGCGACAAAGTGCTGAGCATCTAACACCTTTTCAAGAAAGGCCGCGTGGCCTGCAACAGGGGTAATTCCATGAAAGTTTTCTACGATAAAGATTGCGATCTCTCCATCATCCAGGGCAAGAAGGTCGCGATCATCGGCTACGGCTCCCAGGGTCATGCCCACGCCTGCAACCTGAAGGACTCCGGTGTCGACGTGACTGTCGGTCTGCGCGCCGGCTCGCCCTCGGTCGCCAAGGCTGAAGCCCATGGCCTGAAAGTCGACAACGTCGCTTCTGCCGTTGCCGCCGCCGATGTGGTGATGATCCTGACCCCGGACGAGTTCCAGGGTCGTCTGTACAAAGACGAAATCGAGCCGAACCTGAAGAAGGGCGCCACCCTGGCCTTCGCGCACGGCTTCTCGATCCACTACAACCAGGTGGTGCCGCGCGCTGACCTCGACGTGATCATGATCGCGCCGAAAGCCCCAGGCCACACCGTACGCTCCGAGTTCGTCAAGGGCGGCGGTATCCCTGACCTGATCGCCATCTATCAGGACGCATCCGGCAATGCCAAGAACGTCGCCCTGTCCTACGCCTCCGGCGTGGGCGGCGGCCGTACCGGCATCATCGAAACCACCTTCAAGGACGAAACCGAAACCGACCTGTTCGGTGAGCAGGCCGTTCTGTGCGGCGGTTGCGTCGAGTTGGTCAAGGCCGGTTTCGAAACCCTGGTCGAAGCCGGTTATGCACCGGAAATGGCCTACTTCGAGTGCCTGCACGAGCTGAAGCTGATCGTCGACCTGATGTTCGAAGGCGGCATCGCCAACATGAACTACTCGATCTCCAACAACGCCGAGTACGGCGAGTACGTGACCGGTCCGGAAGTCATCAACGCCGAATCCCGTGCTGCCATGCGCAACGCGCTCAAGCGTATCCAGGATGGCGAGTACGCCAAGATGTTCATCACCGAAGGTGCTGCCAACTATCCTTCGATGACGGCTTACCGTCGCAACAACGCTGCCCATGGCATCGAAGTGGTCGGCGAGAAGCTGCGCGCGATGATGCCTTGGATCGCGGCGAACAAGATCGTCGACAAGAGCAAGAACTGATAAGAGTTCTGCTCAGAAAAAACGCGGCCGAGGCCGCGTTTTTTCGTTGGGATCGGCGGCCATCTGGTATAAGGCAATGCCGGCCGCGGGCTGAACCGCCCTGGTCCGGGTCTGTCGAAATTATTCAAACCTGCTGTAAGGTGGATTGTGCATGAGTGAGCACCCCGAAGAGCCAAACAAGCCCGTCGAGACGGAAAGCCTGCTTCCTATCGACGAACACGTCGAGGAGAGCCAGGATGCCGAGGGGCGCAAGGTGCGTCACCGGGGGATCTACCTGCTCCCGAACCTGTTCACGACCGCCAATCTGTTTGCCGGCTTCTTCTGCATAATCACGGCCATAAACGGCAATTTCTATGTCGCTGGCGCCACCGTATTCGTAGCGATGGTGCTCGATAGTCTCGATGGTCGCGTGGCTCGTCTCACCAACACTCAAAGCGCCTTTGGCGCGGAGTATGACTCGCTTTCCGACATGGTGGCATTCGGTTTGGCGCCGGCTATCCTGGCTTACGAATGGGCGCTGTCGGAACTGGGGAACGTCGGGCTGACGGTGGCTTTCATCTATGTCGCCTGCGCAGCGCTACGTCTGGCTCGCTTCAATACCCAGATCGGCAAGGTGGACAAGCGTTGGTTCATCGGCCTGGCCAGTCCGGCGGCTGCAGGTGTGGTGGCCGGTTCCGTATGGGCGGTCTGGGCGCTGGATGATCCGGGTATCCTCGGTGCCGACCTGCCTCTGGCGCTGGTCATGTTGTTCGCGCTGCTGGTGGCTGCGGCCGGGTTGCTGATGGTGAGCAACATCAAGTACTACAGCTTCAAGGATCTCGACCTCAAGGGGCGAGTGCCCTTCGTGGCGATTCTGGTGGTGGTACTGGTCTTCGCCGTCGTGTTCAGCGATCCACCACGGGTGCTGCTGCTGATATTCCTGGCCTATGCCGCTTCGGGCCCGGTGCAATATCTGATGCGGAGACGTAAACGCGCCGAAAGTTGATTTCTGCCCTGATCCGCTGTCTGGTGTGAGCCAGTCCTCGGACAGCGGAGGTTCTCATGTTGATCAAAATTCCCGGTGTTGGCGATTGCAGCGAATCGCAGGTGACTCCCGAGAAAGCCTATCTGGGCCGACGTCGGGTGTTGCAAGGGATGATGGCTTCAGCGGCGTGCTCAGTCATTCCCCGTCTGTCCTGGGCTGACGCCGAGCGCTATGCCGACGTTCCCGCTGCAGCAGCACCTGGCTGGTTCGCTGACAAGCTTCGTCATACGCGCTGGCAAGCGCTGCCAGAGGACGAGAGCCTTACGCCTTACCGTGACGCCACGCATTACAACAATTTTTACGAGTTCGGCCCTGGCAAGGGGGATCCGGCACGAAATGCTGCGGGCATGGTTATCGAGCCCTGGGCCGTCTTGGTGGATGGCGAAGTCGAGCGTCCGGGGAAGTATTCGGTGGAGGAACTGTTCGCTCCGAGCCAGCTCGAGGAGCGTATCTATCGCCTGCGTTGCGTCGAAGCCTGGTCGATGGTCATTCCCTGGCTCGGCTTCCCTCTGGCCGAATTGATCCGGCGTCTCGAGCCAACCTCCGCTGCGAAGTATGTCCGATTCGAAACCCTGGCCCGACCGGAGCAGATGCCAGGCATGCGTGGCGACTTTTCGCTGATCGATTGGCCCTATGTCGAAGCGCTTAGAATGGATGAGGCGATGCATCCGCTGACGCTGTTGGCGGTCGGGATGTACGGTCGGGTGCTTCCGAATCAGAACGGTGCGCCGCTCCGCCTGGTAGTCCCTTGGAAGTACGGCTTCAAAAGCATCAAATCCATCGTGCGCATCAGTTTCGTGCGTGAACAGCCGGCGACTACCTGGCAGAGGATGGCGCCCCAAGAGTACGGTTTCTACGCCAACGTCAATCCGCAGGTCTCGCATCCGCGCTGGTCTCAGGCTAGGGAGCGTCGGTTGCCAGGAAGCCTTTTCAACCCGAACATTCGCGAGACGCTGCTATTTAACGGCTATGCTGACCAGGTGTCGCACCTGTATGCAGGAATGGATCTGAGCCGGGATTACTGATGCGCCATTTCTGGTGGCGGTTGCTGATTTTTCTAGTCGCCGCGAGCGTGCCCTTCTACTGGTTGTACCTGGCGGCTATTGCCGCGTTAGGGCCGGATCCGGGCAAGGTGCTGGTCGATAATCTTGGCGAGGGCGCGCTGGTCTTCCTGCTTTGTTCGTTGGCAATGACTCCGTTGCAAAGACTGAGTGGCTGGGCGGGCTGGATCTCCTTTCGCCGGCAGCTGGGCTTGTGGGCATTCGCCTACGCGGTGCTCCACTTGTCGGCATATCTTTACTTCCTGCTGGGGCTCGATTTCAGCAGTTTCGGCGCCGAGTTGGTCGAGCGCCCCTATATAACCGTCGGCGCGGTGGCACTGATGGGATTGCTTGCCCTTGCGGCAACATCGACCCGCTGGAGCATGCGCAAGCTGGGCAGGCGTTGGAAACAGCTGCACCGGCTCATATATCCGATGCTTCTGATTGTCTTGCTGCATATGCTGTGGGTTGTGCGCGCCGATGCGGGACGCTGGGTGCTCTACGCTTCTATCGCGGCGTTGTTGCTGCTGGTGCGCCTGCCTACGGTAGCTCACCGCTTGGCAGGTTTCAGGACAAGGTGGGGAAGAAGGGCTTAGCGTTGAAACAAAACTGCAAAATACCGTTGACGTG
>NZ_RFFL01000058.1 GCF_003696285.1 Stutzerimonas nitrititolerans | reverse complement strand
CCGCGACCACGGACCGTGGCGCGGAGAATCCACGCTCGATAACCGTAAACCTGCCGGCGCTGGTGGAGGGTGTCTACGAGGACGCCTTCGCACACGGCCCGCTGCCGCTGGTGTTCACAAACTGGAGCCAGCAGACATGGACCCTCCGGTTCGATCCCTCGGCGTTCTGGGTTGATGGGCTCGCCTACGAATTGCTGCTCGAAGGCTTCGACAGGCTCGGCCTTACGGTGAGCCAGGAGGGGATAGACGACCGAATTACCGTGGTGACGCTGCCAGCAGAAACCCAGGTGTGGATCGACGCTGCTGGTTGGGCGGGTCCGCCCGGTGGAAACTATGAGAACTTCGGGCTCAATCTGACAGCCCGACCGATCAGCCTCTACCTCTGATCATCACGCCTCAGTNCATCGTGCAGGGCGCCACCCTGCGCGACACCCTGCGGCTGATGCAGCCGCGCCTGGAATACCGGCCCATCACCGCCATCGGCGGCTCGCCGGTGCGCCTTACCGTCGACCATGGCCTGCCGGGCAACTGGCTCGCCTGGGTGGAGGGCTCGACTGGCCTGCAGGGCCTCAACCGCTCCACCCGCGAGCGCCCGCACCGCGTCACCGTAATTGATGAATCGACGCTGGAGATCAACGCGCTTTCGGCGTTCGGCCTGGCGCCCAGCGGCGGGCAGCTGATCTACAAGCCGCCCGTGGACCTCACCGGCGCGGCGGCCCGCATGCAGATCCGCGCCGGCATCGGCGGTGCGCTGCTGCTGGAACTGACCACCGAGAACGGCGGCCTGGCCATCA
>NZ_RFFL01000057.1 GCF_003696285.1 Stutzerimonas nitrititolerans | reverse complement strand
TATGGGCCGCGATATTTCCTTCACTCACCGTACCAGCATGACCGTCGATCGCTGGCATCGCATGCTGGACGACGCAGCAGAACGCCGTGACCTTCCCCGGCTCTATCGGGAAAACCTTATCGAGGCCGCGGACGACATGCTTCGAGCGAGCATCATCGATCCCCTGGAACATTTCGATCTGCTCGAGCTTGCGGAGTCTGCGTATTCGCATGAGATCGAAGAGCAGATAGTCCGTCACCGTTACTTCCTGCGCTCTGGCTCCTATGTGCTGGTACGCGACGGCCCGGCGCTAGGGTACCTGTCGGGCACCGCCTTTAACTGGGCACCGCCCGGGGAGCGCTTGAACGCCTCCCACATAGACGCGAGGGTGAAGCACACGGACATTGGCCTGGAGCTGCTCAATCGAAGCGAGGAATCGATCGGACGCATAGATGGGAAACGTTGCATCACACCGACCGGCGAGTATGAGCTGGTCGAGGTTTCGCGGATGATTCGAGGCATAGAATTGCGCACCATCGACGACCCGGACCTGTACCGGGCCGCCCTCGATGCAATCCAGCTGGCCAAGGAAGAAGGCGACACGGAGCGGCATGCAGCACTCTCAACGCGAGCCAGCGTGTCCATCTTTATGCCATGCCACGCCTGCGATGACTCGTTCAGCAAGCGAGAGGACTGTGCGGAATGCGAAGGCCTGGGGTTCGTGCGCGAGACGCCGGACCGGTTCAGGTGGCGAAGCTAGATCCGCGCCACGACATCACTGGCCCGCGGTATCGAAGGCGACAACGCCTTCGCCAATAGGTATCCAGTCCGATTCTGGGGCGTTCGGTTTACAAATCGCCATCTGCACCGTCGCGCCAACCT
>NZ_RFFL01000056.1 GCF_003696285.1 Stutzerimonas nitrititolerans | reverse complement strand
TATCTGGATCGTGTCCATGTAGGGGTTCCTTTGGGTGTTGGGGCTGGCGTGGCGGTTTACAGGTCGGCCTGGCTCAATGGCCCGAAGCGTTTCTCATGCTCGTCCATCATCGCTTCAGCCAAGTCATAGGCGTTGGCAGCTGTGTATTGCGAGATGGAGTGCTTCCCAGACATCACTAGCCCGGTCATCGCCAGCTGGGCCAACTCCTCAACCTTGCGTTTACGCAGACGCTTGATCTCGTTGCTCATGTCCTTTCCTCTTGAGTGATGCCCTGCTACCAACAGGGCTGTGTGTTACGCCGGCACTTCAATTGGCTGCTGGTCAACGACGGTGATCTTGCCGCGATCAGTTACTGCAATTCGTGCGGTATAGCCTGGGTTGCGCTCTGCAAACTCCGGGTGGGGCAGGAATGCGTTGATCCGCCCCGTCTTGCTGCGGCCGATCCCGACAAAGATCATGTCGCCGACCTGAACTTTGCTTCCGAACTTCGTGGTCATGTCCGTTCTCCGGTTGTCATCCCAAAGCGCCCGCATCGGCAGGCGCTTCAGTGATGCTTTCCTTGTCACGGCCTAATTTCCGCTGGCGGGCGGTGCGCATTGCGTGCGGGTCATTCGCTCGGACGGGTAGAGCCCTTGATCAGCCGTCTCAGGTCGCCCCGAAACACAGGGGTCGCCGTCGCGTTGGCAGATGTTTTCCTCGGCATCTGTCTGATCACCGGTAGCCGCAGAGGCAATGCGTTCTGCTGTTGATGATGTTGATCCTGACTTTCTGTCGCCCCACAGGATCTGGCCGGGGCTGACCTAACCGGCGGGGCCGGGTAGTCGTTCATGGCTCGGGTTGTGAAAGAACTTCCGGGATCACCCGAGGCCTCTCGGCCTG
>NZ_RFFL01000055.1 GCF_003696285.1 Stutzerimonas nitrititolerans | reverse complement strand
GCCAGGGCAGATCCGTGCACAGCACCTTGCCGTAGAAGAACAGCAAGGCCGCCAATGCCTGACGATGCGTGGAGACCGAAACCTTGCGCTCGTTCGCCAGCCAGGACAGAAATGCCTCGACTTCGCTGCTGCCCAAGGTTGCCGGGTGACGCACACCGTGGAAACGGATGAAGGCACGAACCCAGTGGACATAAGCCTGTTCGGTTGGTAAGCTGTAATGCAAGTAGCGTATGCGCTCACGCAACTGGTCCAGAACCTTGACCGAACGCAGCGGTGGTAACGGCGCAGTGGCGGTTTTCATGGCTTGTTATGACTGTTTTTTTGTACAGTCTATGCCTCGGGCATCCAAGCAGCAAGCGCGTTACGCCGTGGGTCGATGTTTGATGTTATGGAGCAGCAACGATGTTACGCAGCAGGGTGACGGTGTTCGGCATTCTGAATCTCACCGAGGACTCCTTCTTCGATGAGAGCCGGCGGCTAGACCCCGCCGGCGCTGTCACCGCGGCGATCGAAATGCTGCGAGTCGGATCAGACGTCGTGGATGTCGGACCGGCCGCCAGCCATCCGGACGCGAGGCCTGTATCGCCGGCCGATGAGATCAGACGTATTGCGCCGCTCTTAGACGCCCTGTCCGATCAGATGCACCGTGTTTCAATCGACAGCTTCCAACCGGAAACCCAGCGCTATGCGCTCAAGCGCGGCGTGGGCTACCTGAACGATATCCAAGGATTTCCTGACCCTGCGCTCTATCCCGATATTGCTGAGGCGGACTGCAGGCTGGTGGTTATGCACTCAGCGCAGCGGGATGGCATCGCCACCCGCACCGGTCACCTTCGACCCGAAGACGCGCTCGACGAGATTGTGCGGTTCTTCGAGGCGCGGGTTTCCGCCTTGCGACGGAGCGGGGTCGCTGCCGACCGGCTCATCCTCGATCCGGGGATGG
>NZ_RFFL01000054.1 GCF_003696285.1 Stutzerimonas nitrititolerans | reverse complement strand
TATCTGGATCGTGTCCATGTAGGGGTTCCTTGTTGGGTGTGTGCTGCTACCGGCAGGGCGGCGGGTTAGTCGATCTGATACCAGACGCTGGCGTCGTAACCCTTTGACTTGAGGTGGTCGGCAGCGGCACGCACGCCCTTGGTGTTCTTGTCGGCCTGGCCGAAGCTGCAGCTGATGGCGAACGAGTCGCGCAGCTTGTATCGGCTGATGCCCAGCTCCTGCATGGACGGCATGCGAGTGCCTGGCAGGTAGATGGTCAGGGTATCCATGTTGCAGGTGCCGCCATCCTCTACGGTGTCAGCGGCCGCCTGCCCGATAGCGATGGCCTCGCGGACGTGAATCGCTAGTTCTTTCAAGGCCTCTTTTTTCATGTCCTTTCCTCTTGAGTGATGCCCGGCTCCCGGGCTTCTGCCTGCTTCCCAATGAGCCCTGTCGCCAAGGCTCATCAGGAAACTCTTTCGCTCGTCTCGCGCGCTCCGTACCCGCTGCTGATTGCAGGTCGTGAGGCTTCGCTTGGTTGGCTTTGGGCTTCCCTCGCGCTTTGCTCGATCAGCATTGCCTAGCGGTCATCGGGTCTATACAACCTGCTGCGCACAGCCCTGGTGCCCGGTGAGTGAGGCACGCAGCAGGAGGTCCGGCACCCCTCATAGCCGAGGCTCGGGGCGCTAATTCGATTCGTTGTTTCTGTCCTCCGTTATCTGGCACGGTGGGCTGGCCTGCCTTGCGGCTTTCTCCGCTGCGATTCCCTGTCTGAGTCGTCTCTTTCCCGCTGCCGCTACTGGCGTCGCATCGGGTGACATTTCGCAACTTCGCGTGGCTGCATGTGGAGCCACGGCCAGTTCCAGAGCTGGCATGGGGCGGAAAACTTGTTACTCGCGCTGTGCCCGTCAGGGGATTCCGCCGCGAGGGTTCCGAGTTGTTAAAGAGCCTTCCGGGATCACCCGAGGCCTCTCGGCCTG
>NZ_RFFL01000053.1 GCF_003696285.1 Stutzerimonas nitrititolerans | reverse complement strand
AAAAAAGACTTGATCTGATTAGACCAAGCCTTTTGATAGTGTTATATTAATAAACAAATAAAAAGAAGTCGCTCACCCACCGACCAAAGTTTGTGAACGACAATCCAAAAAGAAAACATGAGTTGTTTTTTATGAATTTGTATATTTAAATACTAAACGATATTTAAATATACATCAAGATAAATATTCGGGTGGGCGACTTCTTAAATTAAATTAAGGAGTCGATTTTTTATGAGTAGAAAAGAGCAAGAAATTCATTCAAAGCAAAGCACATTACAAGAAGTTACAAATTACACCTCAACCGGATACTCTAATAGCCGGTTAGGAGTGCATTCTGTGCACCCACAAAATCCTAAATTAAGTTTTGACGCTATGACAATAGTTGGAAATCTCAGTCGTGACAACGCTCAAAAGCTATCGTCATTTATGAGTATCGAACCACAAATTCGACTTTGGGATATACTACAAACGAAATTTAAAGCTAAAGCANCAAAAGCTATCGTCATTTATGAGTATCGAACCACAAATTCGACTTTGGGATATACTACAAACGAAATTTAAAGCTAAAGCACTGCAGGAAAAAGTTTATATCGAATACGACAAAGTAAAAGCAGATACATGGGATAGACGTAATATGCGTGTTGAATTTAATCCGAATAAACTTACGCATGAAGAAATGCTTTGGTTAAAACAAAACATTATCAACTACATGGAAGATGACGGTTTTACAAGAATAGATTTAGCTTTTGATTTTGAAGATGATTTAAGTAATTATTATGCAATGACTGATAAAGCAGTTAAGAAAACTGTATTTTATGGTCGTGACGGGAAACCAGAAACAAAATATTTTGGCGTTCGTGATAGTGATAGATTTATTAGAATTTATAACAAAAAACAAGAACGTAAAGATAACGCAGATGTCGAAGTTATGTCTGATCACTTATGGCGTGTAGAAATTGAA
>NZ_RFFL01000052.1 GCF_003696285.1 Stutzerimonas nitrititolerans | reverse complement strand
CCATTTCCTGATGGTCTCGGCAAACGAAACGCTATACCCGCCCAAGAAAATCAGGATCGATGACACATACATACAAGCGAGAATCCTGCTGGTGTGGAAAGCCACTCGGGTTTGAGGTTGCTGCGCGATTGACGCGGCGGAATGTGAGCTGCGCCATCGTGGCGCTGGGCAAGGCTGGGGCTTGAATCGGCATGCGGCGGAGATGATGCATCGCTCGCAAACTTCGCTCTGGCGAGGATCGCCCGGCTTTCTTAAAACACAGTAAGGACGTGTCGTGACAGAAAAACTCAAAGTCAAAAATGAAGGCGATGCGTTTGAAGCTATTGAGCGCTTCCTTGCTGGCGAGAAGTTCCCTGGAGGGGTAGAGCTTGAAGGGTGGCCAAAGCTAAAGGTCCGCCTGGTCGGGGAAAAATTTCACTCTAGCATCACACCTACGGTGATGCGGTCTTTCATAGAATTGCAGAACCTAGTCTACAAATCGTATGCGATAGCGCAGTACGATACCGAAGACACTCGTAAGCTATCGAAAGAAGAGCGAGACGATCTGGAGATTGAGGTCAGGGTCGACGAAGGTTCGGCGATTTTTGAGGTTGACCTGCAGCAGGTCCTGCTGAAGTTCGCCGAGAAGGCGGGAGAGACAATGCCACCTGAAATGATGGTTGCCACGATCCTGGGGCTCGGGGTGCTCTGGGCTGGCAAAACATCCTATACGGCGTATCTGAACTACCGGAAGGACATCCGCGCAGCGGAAGCTAAGACTGAAGAGCAGCGCGAAGTGCTTACATCAGTTGAGGCGATGTCGAAGCAGGAAACCGCTCGCCTCGAAATTCTGACCAAGCTTCTTGTCACGCAGCCACGGCTAGAAAGCGTAAGCCGACAAACCTACGACGCAAGAACAGAGATGCTCCGAGGTTTTTCTGCTGCTGATGAGGCGACCGTAAGCGGAGTTTCTGTTTCCCAAGACGTCGCGCAGGAGTTGGTCACTAATGCACGGCGCAAGGCTGCGGAAAAACGGCTGGACAGCTACTACCGTGTGACTCGAGTCGACTCATCAAACCCAGATGTCTTCAAGGTGAATCGCCCCGGGTTTTGTGGAGGCCGTT
>NZ_RFFL01000051.1 GCF_003696285.1 Stutzerimonas nitrititolerans | reverse complement strand
GAAAAATTCGAACGTAACAAACCGCACGTCAACGTCGGCACCATTGGTCACGTCGACCACGGTAAGACTACGCTGACTGCAGCCCTGACCCGCGTTTGCGCCGAAGTCTTCGGCTCGGGCGGCGTCTCCAAGGGTTACGACCAGATCGATAACGCGCCGGAAGAAAAGGCTCGTGGTATCACCATCAACACCTCCCACGTTGAATATGATTCCCCGATCCGTCACTACGCGCACGTCGACTGCCCGGGTCACGCCGACTACGTGAAGAACATGATCACCGGTGCTGCCCAGATGGACGGCGCGATCCTGGTCTGCTCGGCTGCCGACGGCCCCATGCCGCAGACTCGCGAGCACATCCTGCTGTCCCGTCAGGTTGGCGTTCCCTACATTGTCGTGTTCCTGAACAAGGCCGACATGGTCGATGACGCCGAGCTGCTGGAACTGGTCGAGATGGAAGTTCGCGACCTGCTGTCGACCTACGACTTCCCGGGTGACGACACCCCGATCATCATCGGCTCCGCGCTGATGGCGCTGAACGGCGAAGACGAGAACGGCCTGGGCACCTCCGCCGTGAAGAAGCTGGTCGAGACCCTCGACAGCTACATTCCGGAGCCGGAGCGCGCTATCGACAAGCCGTTCCTGATGCCGATCGAAGACGTGTTCTCGATCTCCGGTCGTGGCACCGTGGTCACCGGTCGTGTCGAGCGCGGTATCGTTCGCGTTCAGGAAGAAATCGAGATCGTCGGTATCCGTGACACCACCAAGACCACCTGCACCGGCGTCGAGATGTTCCGCAAGCTGCTCGACGAAGGTCGTGCCGGTGAGAACGTTGGCGTGCTGCTGCGCGGCACCAAGCGTGATGACGTCGAGCGTGGCCAGGTTCTGGCCAAGCCGGGCACCATCAAGCCGCACACCAAGTTCGAAGGCGAAGTCTACGTCCTGAGCAAGGAAGAAGGCGGTCGTCACACTCCGTTCTTCAAGGGCTACCGTCCGCAGTTCTACTTCCGTACCACTGACGTGACCGGTAACTGCGAACTGCCGGAAGGTGTGGAAATGGTCATGCCGGGCGACAACATCAAGATGGTTGTCACTCTGATCGCTCCGATCGCCATGGAAGACGGCCTGCGCTTCGCGATTCGCGAAGGTGGTCGTACCGT
>NZ_RFFL01000050.1 GCF_003696285.1 Stutzerimonas nitrititolerans | reverse complement strand
ATTGGCCGGCAACTCGCCTTCCAGCGTGAAAGTTTCGCCTCCGAACGAACCAAGTGCGCTGCAGGCACTCAAGGAAATACCCAACAGGCCAGGCCACAAAATGGCTCGGATATATGAATTCTTCAAAAATTTCACTGCCGATGATCCCGTGCAATGGAAGCGTTAAATAGCACCTGGCTGATTCTGGAGAAATGCACGTCGGGTGCTTCATGATCGTAAGGAGGCCATTCCGGATGGCTGGCGAGCGCGGGGTCTAGTTGATAACGCAGCAGGAGCTGGATGCGTTCCGCTGAGCGCCAATGCCAGCGTTCGGCCTTATCGAGTTGCTCGTCCAGCCAGTCGCTCAATATTCGAGTTTCGACCAGTTGAGCGGTGGCTGCCGAGTGGTTTTGCCACAGCCAAAGCGTCAGGTTGTGGCGCTGGATTTCCCGCACCACGGTATTCGGCTCGGGCAAGGCCAACCAGGCTGCTTCGAATGGAGCTGGGTATTGTGCCGGTCGTGAATTATCGAAGCACCGCCAGCGCTCACCATCCCAGCAAAGAGCGCTGCTCAGGGGACCAAGCAGCAACGGTTGCTGTGCCGGCGCGAGCTCGGCAAGGTGACGAGCGATGACTCGGTTGTCCTGGAATCGATAGAGCGAGCGCTGCCCTTCCTCATCGACGTACATGCGCTCTCGCCAGTGATGAGCAAGGGCGGATAAATCGATACTGTCAGTGCTGGCCAGCCAGCCCCAGTTGCGCTCAGGCGCATCGAGCAACGACTGGATCCGCGCGATCTCGGAGACACCCACGGCAACCAGCCAGGGACCAATATTCGCCAAATCGGCGAATTCGGTTCCTTGGTAGAGATTGACGTAATCCCGCATCAGGTCGCTGGCAAACAACTCATGAATGGGATTGGGCTCGGCCAGGCTGTCGATGACGAGCAGCAGGTGCCGGTGTTGCGCCTGCTGTTCATCCAGCCACTGTCGCAACTGATCATTCATGTGGCCGCACCAACGTCGCAAACGCCCTCTCTGCAGGCTTCGCAGATCGGGCAGCGGCTGGCCCCGATCTGCCTCGCTTTACGGGCCATCTGTAGCTGAGTGTTGGCCAGGGCCAGTTTTGGCTTGACGCCTGCTTGGTCCTTATCCGCCTCGTTAGGTAGGGCTGGCGCCACTATCTTCAAACCCACCCCCTTACCCGCCGCCCCACCCGAATTCATCCTGATGGTCGCGCCGTTCAGCGTTACGC